>DATGFN010000019.1:5000-472460 GCA_035308965.1 Terriglobia bacterium
CCGTGGCGGGACTAGCTGAGGTCGTTAAAGAGTCGATAAGGATAAGTGACGAGCGTTTCAGCCGGCTCGACGATAAGTTAAATAAGCTTGCCGATGCTCAGAAGGCCGCCGACGAGCGACTCAACACCTTAATCCACGTTGTGGAAAGGCACATCACCGGCCCTGACCACGCCCCCCGGGCTTAAATCGATTCGGCTTCCATTCCACTTTCAATAAAGCTTGTGACTCAAGATCGACTTCGTGTCCCGGGATTGCGTACATTTTCCCGTGGAGATGTCAGCTCACCCGCAAGCTTTTCAAATATTCATAACTAATCTTAATAGCATCAAGCGGCGGCATGTCGCACTCGTCCTGCTCGACGAAAATGTGTTGAGCGCCGGCTTCGTGGACGTGAGCAAAGATTTTGGGCCAGTCAATCCGCCCCTGGCCCACGGGAACAAATGGGTTCGGCTTACCCGGGTCTTCCTGAGGGTTGATGGTGATGTCTTTGCGCATGTCCTTGATGTGCAGCAGCGGAAAGCGGCCGGGATATTTTTTCCAATAAGGCAACGGGTCTTTACCGGCGTAGGTGACCCAGAAAATGTCCATCTCCATTTTTAGGAGTTTGGGATCGCACTGCTTGAGCATAATGTCGTAGCCGCAGGTGCCGCCGGTATCGGCGAACTCGTGGAAGTGGGCGTGATAGCAGAATTGAATTCCGGCAGCCTGCGAAGCCTTGCCGCACTCATTGTAGAAATCCGCACGGCGTTTCCATGCCTCCGCATCCATGCTGGGGTTATCACCCACCACGATGTAGCGCTGGCCGTATTGGTGCGCCAGCTCCACGGATTTTTTCCAATCGTCAATTGATTTTGGCTCGTCGAAATACCCGCTCGGCAGACTCAGCCCTGCGGCCTGAAGGGCGGGCTTCAAGGTCTCGGGTTTGACTCCCGGCCCGATCTCCACCTCTTGGTAGCCGGCGGCCGCCACTTGCTTCAGTGTTCCCGCGGGATCTTTCTCAAATAAGTGGCGCACAGTGTAAAGCTCAAGGCCGATGGGCTTGGTCCAAGCGAGCTTTTCCGCCGCGATGAGTTGCGTCGCACCCAACGCTGAAGTCGCAACCGCGCCCTGAAGTGCCTTCCCGAGAAAATCACGCCGTGTAAGCATAGCTGCCTCCCAAGTAGTTTGGGTTGTCATTAAATCCCACCATGGGAGTGAAGGTCAACAGTGCTTTTTAACTTTCAATCTTAGGACCGCTTTCGGGATTCGGGAAAGTTACTCGAAGCGCAAAGCGCGTGTGGGGTCCACACGAGAGGCGCGACGGGCCGGGATCCAGGCCGCAAGTAGCGTGACGGCGAGCAAAATCGGCGTGACAATCAAGTAGGCGAGAGGATCCCGCTTTGTCGAGTTGAATACGGCGTTGACGCCTGTTTCGGCGGCAAAGCTGGCCGCGAGCCCGATGGCCACGCCGACCAGCCCCAGTGTCAATCCCTGGCGCAGGACCATGCGGACAACCGATGCCTGGTCCGCGCCAATCGCCATGCGAATCCCAATTTCACGCGTGCGGCGAGACACCGTGTAAGCCATCAGACCGTACAAGCCCAACATCGAAAGCAGCAGTCCAATCAAGCCCATGGCGCCCACCATCTCGTTAAGCACCACCGCAATGCTGTCGCGCATGCGGTAAAGCTCGCTCATGGTGCGCACATTATAGACGGGCTGATTCGCGTCGATCTCGTGCACCATCTGGCGCAGCGGGGGCACCAGGCTCGCGGCATCGCCAAAGGATTGGGCCACCAGCGTCATGCGCGACTGGGAATGTTGCGCAAGCGGGAAATACAAGAAAGGTGTTGGACTCTCGCCCACCCAGAGATACTTTGCGTTCCTGGCAATTCCGGCGATCTCCACCCACGGGCCTTTCTCATCGTTGAGCCGGAATCGTTTGCCCAGGGCATCTTGATTGGGCCAATATTTCCCCGCCAATGCTTCGTTCACCACGGCAACGCGCGGCGAACCCGCGGTATCGTTATCGCGAAAGCCGCGGCCGCGGAGGATCGGCACCGCCATAGTTTCGAAATACCCGTTATCCACGGTGTCAGAGAGCACTGTGATGCTGGCCCGATCTTTGGGGAGATGGTAACCATCCGGCACGATATTTTCGGAATCCTGAACCGGCGACATCGGTATCACCTCGGTGAGCGCCACCGATTTGACGCCTGGCGTGGAGCGTGCGCGGTCGCTAAGCTGGTCATAAAATTGTTTTATTTGTTGATCGTTATAGCGCACCAGCTTGGGGTCAAAGCTCATCAGCACCAGGTGATCGGTACGGTAGCCTGGCCCGTGGGTGAGCACCGAGCGGAATCCACGGAAAAGCATGGTGGCAACTGCCATGAGCACCATAGAGAGAGTAATCTGCGCCACCACCAGGGCCTTTCGCCCCCACAGGCGCTGCCTGCCGGAACTGTCGGCGTCCGTTGACTTCAAGGTTGACACCAGGTCGGTGCGGCTGGCTTGCAGGGCGGGCGCCAAACCGAACAACACGGCGCTCACTAAAGATGCAGCCAGGCCAAAAAGCATGGCGCGATGATCCAAGTTGATGGAAATCACCAGCGGAAGATCAGTGGGTATTTGTATCTGGCTTAGGAACTTGATTCCGGCTTCAGCGAAGAGCAGGCTAACGCCGCCACCTGCCAGCGCGACTACCAGGCTCTCCGCCATCAGTTGGCGGACAAGGCGCATACGTCCTGCTCCCACGGCCAGGCGCACGGCGATTTCCCTGGTTCGGGCCCGCGCGCGGCTCAGTTGCAGGTTGGCCAAATTGGCGCAAGCCACAAGCAGCACAGTGGCGGCCATCGCCATGAGCATGGCCACAAATCCCGCGTCATCCGGATCGCTGGCCAGGCGCTGCTGCATTTCGGTCATCACTCTTATCTCTTGACCTTTGTTGGTAGTTGGGTATGTCCGCTCGAGGCCTTCCGCCATGGCCGTCAACTCCGCCTCTGCTTGCGCCAAAGTGACGCCGGGCTTCAAGCGGCCTCTCACATTCAGCCCGCGGTCATCGCGTTGCTCGAGCATATTTCTCGCAGCGTTGGAATCCAGACGTTGCGCCATCATCAGGGGCACGAACACGGCGGGCCGGAGGAGCAGGTCCATGCCGGTAAAGCGCTCCGGCGCTACGCCAATCACGGTGAATTCAACGCCGTTCAGCCGCACGGTTTTCCCAATGATGGAACGGTCGGCGCCCAGTTGCGTCTGCCAGAAGTCGTGACCGAGAATGACGACGGCGTTGCGGCCCGGCACCTGGTCTTCCTTCGGGCTGAAGCCCCGGCCAAGGTCTGGCTCCACTCCCATCACGCGAAAAAAGTTTCCCGAGACGAGCATTCCGGTCTTCATCTGCGGCAGGTCGTCCGGCCGCGAGGCAAAGCCGAAGTCAGTGGCGCTAAACGCGACTAAACCATCAAAACTCTTGCTCTGGTCACGGATATCTCTGTAGTCGGGATAGGAGAGACTGCCCATCGGGTTGCTTGGCGATTTGCTTGCAATAGTGACGACTTCGTTGGGGCGGGATACCGAAAGGGGACGAAGGACCAACGCGTCCGCCAGGCTGAACAAGGCCGAATTCACGCCAATCCCGATGGCAAGGGAGAGTACCGCCACCACCGTAAAGCTCCGATTCCTGATCAGCAAGCGCAAGGCAAAACGAATGTCCTGCGCCCAAGTCTCAAGCCAGCCCCAGCGCCACATCCGGCGAGAGTCTTCTTCAATTTGCATCACATTTCCAAATTTGCGCAGGGCGGCGAAATGAGCTTCTTCGGGCGACATTCCCGCCTCGCGGTTCTCCTGCTCCTCCATCTCCACGTGTTCCCGGACCTCTTCGCTCAATTCTTCGTCCCTGCGATCGCATCCGAAGAAGCCACGAAGTTTGGCCAGTGATTTTTTCCAACTCATAATTCCTCCGGAGACTCAACCGGCCGCAGGACGCTGGTAATGGCAAGCGCCATGCGCTCCCATCGCGAGGTCTCGGCCCTCAGTTGGCGGCGGCCTGTGGCGGTCAGGCTGTAGTAACGGGCGCGGCGATTATTCGGCGAGGCCGCCCATTCGGCCTTGATCCATTCCTCTTGCAGGAGGCGCTGGAGCGCCGGGTAAAGGGAGCCGTGCTCGACCTTCAGGACATCATTGGATGTGCGCTCGATGGCTTTGGCGATGCCATGACCGTGCGTAGGTCCCCACAAGAGCGTACGCAGGATCAGCAAGTCGAGCGTGCCCTGCAAGAGTTCAATTCGTTGGCGTTCGGAGTTTTTCGGTGGCATAGGTAGACACCCTACTAGGGTTTAGGTAGAGAATCTACCAGAAAGGCATGAGAAATGTCAAGCTGCATTCCTGCATTTCATTTTATCGTCGCGTGAAACAACTCGGCCCATGCTTCTTATGGGCCATCCACTCTTAATCATAGTTGAGATTTCGCAGCCCCTGGGCCCCTGGGCCCCTGGGCCGCATTGACTTCATAAACCTCCTGTGCTAACTTCCGTCTAGAATCAGATGGCTTAATGGGCGCCGTGTGCACGCGGGCGACGGGGCCATCAGCTAATCGACCAGGTCAAATTCAAACTGATCTCCTGAGGAGTCCGCTGGACGGCCGAGGAGAGGGGACAAGATGGCCGGACCATTGACGAAGGCGGGCCGGTACGAGATTGTGGGCGAGTTGGGCCGCGGCTCCATGGGTGTGGTTTACCAGGGCTTTGACCCCATGATCGGGCGCACCGTCGCCATCAAGACGATGCTGGTCGAAGGGCTGCCTCCCTCCGAATTTGAAGAATACAAGCAGCGCTTCCAACGCGAAGCCCAGGCCGCCGGCATCCTGACTCATCCCAACATTGTTACGGTTTATGATTTCGGCGAAGACAATGGTGTGTTGTTTTTGGCCATGGAGTTTCTGGAAGGCAAGTCCATCCAACAGCTCGTGGAAAAGCACAACATCATGCCCGTTGAGACCCTGGTTCCGATGTACGAGCAGATTTGCAGCGCTCTCGATCATGCCCATCAGCATAAGATTGTTCATCGAGACGTCAAGCCCGCCAACATCATGATTCTGGAAAGCGGCCTGGTAAAGGTGACGGACTTCGGCATTGCCAAAGTCATGTCCATGGGGATGACCCAGGCCGGACAGATTCTCGGCACGCCCAATTACATGTCGCCCGAGCAGGTGAAAGGCCGCCAGGTGGATGGCCGCTCCGACATCTTTTCGCTGGGCGTAATTCTCTACGAACTGGTGACCGGAGAAAAGCCTTTCGGCGGACAGAACATTACCACCGTCATATACAAGATCATTAATGAGGACCCCATTCCGCCCCGGCAATTGGACGCCACAATTCATCCCGGCCTGAGTTTCGTCATATCAAAATCGCTGGCCAAGAACGCCGACGAGCGCTACCAAACATGCCGCCAGCTTGCCGAGGATTTAAGGAATTACAAGAATCTGGGAAGCTCGGGCGCGCCCAACGCAACCGTGGTGATCAAAGTTCCGCCGCTCCAGCCGCAAGCCGCCGAAATTGTAGCGCCACCCCCGCCTCCTCCCCGCCCGGTGCGGCCGTCACCCCCTGTCGAAGCGAGGACGACACAGCCGCCCGTGGAGGTGCGACGTACTCCACCTCCTCCTCCGGTGTCTGCTGCCCAGACGCCGATTTTTGCCGCCGTGCAGCCCCGGCAAAATCGCAGCTCGTCGGTTGCCTGGGCATTTATCGTCGTTCTCTTGCTCGCGGGGTTGGGAGGGGGCGGATTCTTTTATTACACCAATGTTTATGTCCCCCAGCAACAAACTAAAGTTTCCACCCCCCCGCCCAATGAAAACACTGTGAAGCCGGTTTCAACTGCTGCCACAACCACGCCTTCGACTGTGGCGCCGAGCTCGACCACACCATCAACGGCCCAGCCTAATGCAATCACTACCCCGCCGGTGAAGCCCCAAGAGGCGCCACACGACAATCCGCCCCCTGTCACACCTACGGTGGCTACCAAGGGCGAGGTGGTAGTCTCCTCAAATGTAATCGGGGCCGATATTACGGTTGATCGGCGCGGTACGGGATTTGTAACGCCTCACGCTTTGCAATTATCTCCGGGCGACCATTTGATTACCGTATCAATGGACGGGTACAATCCCTCCAAGATCACCGTCACGGTGGAAGCAGGGCAATCTGTTTCCAAGAGTATTGAGCTCTCGGAAGAGACAACACCGACGCCCAAGGTCCCGCAAAATGTAACGCCCACGACGCCTACTCCTGTGGCTCCTGACGCCGGCGTTCAGGGACAAGGAAGCGTCACCATTGAAACCACCCCCGTCGGGATAGATATCGCTTTCGACGGAAAGCCGGCGGGCAAGAGTCCCACGACAGCCCTGCTCACCCCGGGCAAACATACTTACTCGTTCACTTGCCCGTTTTCGGACCCGCAAACAAAGGCAATTAACGTCACCTCGGGAGCAATCTCGACCCACACGGTCCACTGCGCGGAATAATCCGACCGACTGCAATTTGAAACAAGGGAAGGTGCTGGTTTCATTTGAACCTGGCATCCTTGCGAAACCCGCCGGCCGACAGGTCATTCCCGCGCAATCGGGAATCCAGTGTCGCCAGGGTCACAGAGTTTCCAATGAATTAGGAAAATTGCTTCCCGCTTTCGCAGGAAAGACTGCCTATGGGAGCGCTCGAGTTTTGCAAATGACACCGCT
This sequence comes from Terriglobia bacterium, assembly GCA_035308965.1. Lineage (GTDB taxonomy): Bacteria > Acidobacteriota > Terriglobia > UBA7540 > UBA7540 > DASYXZ01. The sequence continues at coordinate 11,704 of DATGFN010000019.1, forward strand.
AGCCAAGAATATATGGAATTCAAAGCGCCGAATTGCTAACATAAGCGCGGGTACCACCCGGAAGTCTCCTGAAAATACCCGACTCAGGTAGTTCAAGCGCAGCGACATGGCCAGGTTCCTCATAACCGACTCGGCGCAGCAAACTCAGATCTTTGAGATTCGCGGCTCGACCGTCAACATCGGACGCGCGCCCTCCAACGATCTGGTTCTCAACCATCCCAGCGTCAGCCGGCACCACGCCCGCCTCACCATCCTCCCAGGTGATACCACTCTGTTAATAGACCTGGGCAGCTTGAATGGGTTGTACGTAAATGGTCAGCAGGTCCACGAGTTCAAACTTGCCGATCAGGACAGAGTGGGCATCGGGATGTATGAGTTGAAATTCGAATTGGCGGCCGAACAGCCCCTCCACGTGGAAGCGGGAACCAAACCTATTGACGATGTGCAGAGCTTGATCGATGGGGCCGTGCTCAAAACCGCCCTGCGCATCCAAGTGGAAGCCGGGGTGCCGACTGAGGAGGCGGTAAAAGACCGGTTGCGCACGCTGGAACAAGAAAATAAGCTGCTTAAATTGCTGCTGGGCGTGGGAAAAACCCTCGCTTCCGTCCTGACTCCGGAAGAGATCATGCAGCGCGTGATGGAGCTGGTTTTCCAAATGGAAAACGTGGAACGCGGGTTCGTCATGCTGGTCGACGAAAAAAAGAATTTCAAAGCCGCTGTTCTTCTTTACAAAGATGAAAAAATGAAAGCGGAAGCCAAAGGCGTGGTTTTGAGCAAGGCGATTGTGGACCGCGTGACCACGGAGCGGGTGCCTCTGCTCATCCATGACGTGGCGGGCGACGAACGTTTTTCATCCAGCGAAAGCCTGCGGCTCTCCGGCATCCGCTCGGCCATGTGCGCGCCCCTCATTTACAAGGACAAGGTCTTCGGGCTCTTTTACGTGGACTGCCTGTCCAAACCCTGGGCGTTTACCAAGGAAGAGTTAAACATCTTTGCCGTGGTCGCGGCCGAAGCGGCCATCAGTTTTGATAACGCGCGCTCCCATGAGGAACTCTCCCGCCGCGTCATCGAGCGTCAGGCGCTGGAACGTTTTTTGAGTTCTTCCATCGTGGAAAAAATTCTCGCCAATCCAGACCAGGTCCACCTGGGAGGCGAAAACCAAACGGTCACCGTCATGTTCGCCGACATTCGCGGCTTCACCCGCATGTCCGAGAAAATGGAGCCCATGGAAGTGGTGGAACTTCTCAATGAGTATTTTACTGAAATGACGGACCTGGTTTTTGAAAATGGGGGCACACTCGACAAATATTTGGGCGATGGGTTGATGGCGGTTTTTGGGGCGCCCCTGGCCAAACCGGACGACTCCACGCGAGCCGTGAAAACAGCTATGGAGATGCAGCGGGCGCTGGCACGGCTCAATCGCGACTGGGAAGCCGCCGGCCAGCGATCTTTGAAAATCGGCTTGGGCATCAACACCGGCCCGGTGACAGCCGGCAACATCGGATCAGCCCGCCGGATGGACTATACTGTAATTGGAGATGCCGTGAATATTGCATCGCGGCTTTGCGCGAACGCCGCCGGGGGGCAGATTCTGATCTCCGAGTCGACTCATTGCACCCTGAATGACCGTTTGCCCGCCAAACGACTTGAACCCATCCGGGTCAAAGGGAAGGAGACGCCGATCGAAATCTACGAGATACCATGGGCTGAGCAGGTTTCCAGTCCATCGGGCGCGAAGGTCTCCTCCTGACACTCGCTCCGCGGATCAGACTTTTCACCCTCAATCGGCCATGAAACTGGCGCGTTCTTCTTTAAATCTACGATGGACGGTAGCCGCCCTTATCTTGGCGAATTGGGCGACCTTTGCCTTCGCCGGCCAGAAGGACAACCCCCCGGCCAGCCAGCTCCCGCCCGAAATTCAAAACGCCAAAATCTATAAATTTCCCGACAAAACCCAACCCGGCGTGCCGGTGGAAAGTCCGGTCATTTACAAGGCCATTGCCTATGATGATGTCAAGGCTGACCGTCTGTTGCTGAATCTCTCACTTAGCATCCGGCCTGTCGATCGATCTGCCACCATCCAAAAAATATATTTTCAAGACGTGCGGGTGGGCGGCCTCCCGGTGCACATAGACACTTTCGAGTCTGAGTTCAAGGTTTCGAAAAAAGACGTGGTGGACCTGCCTGCCCCGCTAAAATGCACGATTGTTTTTTCGGACCTTGAGTCATTGGCCCCCTTGTCGCAGTTTGTAAATCAAAAGCAGGTTCAGATTACGGGGGACAGCTTTATTGAGGTTAAGCTCAATGCGCTGCAAAAGCTTGCGGTGGGCGGAAAACAGGTTGTCCTGCCCGTCAAGCTAAACGAGAATATTCCCTTGCAGTTCCTGCCCGACAACCCTGTTTTGCAAATGGCTGCCGCGAAAGTATTGGAAATGTTGTCCGACCCTCAGACTACCGCTGCCATCCAAATGGTAAAGGATCACCTCGCCCGGCTCACGGCGGAGCGAAGTCTGTCATCACTGGGGAACAGCTCGCTCTATCTGATTTATTGCGAATACTCATTGCGCAATCCACAAACCAATGCGGAAGAGAAATTTGTGCAGTCGGGAACCGGGTTTGTGGTAAGCGCGGATGGAAAACTTCTGACCGCAAAACGTGTGATCCAACCCTGGAAGTTCGACCCTCAGGTGGCTTTCCTGATCAAACATTTTCATCTCGAACTTAATGATAAGAGCTACAAGGTTTCGGCGTGGCCCGCCGGGGCCCCTGTGCTGACGCTGGATGGGAAACTCAATTTCCAATTGGCGCGCAGCACGGACCAACAGAACTTGAAAGTGCTCTTGACCGCTCCCGACCAAATGAAGGAACAGGAATACAAGGACCCTGACACTGGCGCAGCAGAGAAACTCAGCCTGGGGGTCGAGGGCGAAGAAGACCTTGCCACACTTCAGCTCACTGGGGGAAGTTTTGTGCCGTTGACCTTTGTCGACGCTGGTACCCAACCATCCCCGGACGCGCAAACCGCTCTTCTCTCCTTTCCTTACGGGCTCAGCCAGCCTCTGGCAGCGCCCAAACTCACCTTCGTCAAAGCGACGGGTTCTGGCTCAGTCTTGACTCTCGATCAACCGTTAAATACAGGGGACTCGGGCGCGCCAATTCTGACTCCCGAGGGGAAGGTATTGGCGATTGCCGGGAGCGCCAATCAGTGCATTTCGGTGGCAGCCTTGCCAAAGCTTACCATGTGAGGTTACAACTGTCCCATCACCGGATTTTTCGATCGGCAATTGTCCTTGTAACATGGCTCGCCGCCATAGCATCGACCGGGGCTGCCCCACAACAAACCGCCGAGCAGACCTTAAAGGAAAAGTTGTTACGGGCCGGAGTTTATTTCCGCGCCGACGCCCCCCGCGTGTTGCGCAATCCGGACGATCCTGATCTCCCGCTCTATCTCGAAATCATCAACGGGGTTGAAAAAAGCGGGCACTCAACGGCGCGAAGTCTGGCCGCTTACCTGAATCGAGACCCGCTGAAATTGGAAGGCGTGAAGATATTTTTCAAGCCAACGGGAGCCAACCGGCAATTTGCCGATGAACCGGTGCAATTGGGGACCAGCAAGGATTTTTCATTCGACGGGCGCGTGGATAACCTGCCTCTCTCCATTCCCGATCGATTGAAGAAAACCCTGGAGATTCCGCGCCTTTTAATTCAAACCTATCTCGACCGCCACTTCATCGGCGGGCCATTCGACTCCATCGATATCAAAGCATCCTTTTACGTAACCGGTTGGCCGACCCAGGATTTCTACCTGCGCGTTCGCACCAAAGCTCCGCCCCTACCGCAATTAATGCATTGGTATCGCGGCGATGTGCACTACCACTCCGCTTATACAGACAACGCGGCCGAACGCGGCCATCCCCTGGCCGTCAGCAAACAAGTGGCACTCGATGCTGGACTGAATTGGGTGGTGCTCACCGACCACTCCACGGATCTGGGAGAGGACGAGTACGCAAAAGAGTTGAAGGAGGCAAAAGGTTACAGCGACGGTCGATTCATCTTCATCCGCGGTGAGGAGATAACGGTTGCATCAGCGGGTCAGTCCAACTTCACGACCTTGCACTTGCTCGCCTTCCCTTCCCCGGATGATCCTGGCCGGGGGTTTCCTGATGCGGCAGGAAAATCAGGCCCGTCGATCGTTACTGGAGACGGATCACCAGGGTCTGCCGCAATGCCGCTGAAGGATGCCCTCGCGCGCATAACAGCGGCGGGCGGTTTTGCCTACGCGGCGCATCCCTTCGATCCCATTAGCCCGATCCTGAAGGGAGGAAGTTGGGACCTAGCCTCCGATTTTCTTGCCCCAGGCGGGCAAGGACTTCAAGCTGGATTGGCAGGCTTGGAAGTCTGGAATCGCGCAACCGCTCGCACAGCGGACGAAGCCCGCGACCCGTTTTGCCTCCGAGTGCAGGCCGACCCCGAGGCCTGCTTTCAGCCGGACAAGAACGCGAACCAATACACCCGTCTTGAAAAAGGAATCGAACTGGGATGGCGGCCGCTGCTCATCGAGGGGCTCAAAGCAAACGAAAAATCTACGGGCTCCCTGCCCTTCAAAGTCTTCATGGCGGCGGGATCGGATGCTCACGGGGATTTTAATTTTGAGGCCACCATGGACGCCCTCGACTTCCTTTCCAAACCCATGCGCGGAGTATCCGGATACGCGGAGGACAACGCCTTAGGAAAACTTTCCACGGTGGTTTATTGTCCTCAAGGCATGGGGCCGCGCGGTGAAAACATTCTCGAGGCGCTTCGCAACGGTCGCAGCGTCCTGAGCAATGGTCCGTTGCTAGTAGCTGGATTCGACGTGAATGGAAATGGTTCGACGAATGATCCTGAGGACGTCACGATTGGCCAGCACTATGCTGCGCCTGCCAAAAGCTTTTTGCCTCTTCAAGTCGAGTGGGCGTCGAGCGAAGAGTTTGGCGCTCTCCAATCGTTTAGCGTCATTATCGGATCGAAGACTGGTGAATCCGATCCGATAGAAATCCAAATTCCCACCCGAATGGCGCTAGGCAGCACCGGCCTTTTTCCCATAAATTTAACTCCTCACCTCGCGAAACTGGGATCGGATTGGGGTTATGTCCGCCTGGAGGCCAGAACCGTGAATAGTGCCAGAGAGGAATTTCGCTGTTATACTAATCCCATTTGGATCCGTCTTGCAGAACACTGATGCTATGGCTCAGTGAATTTTGAAAAGGACCGCGAGTCATGAATCAACAGCCTGGCGAAGAGGGAACAGTTCGGTACGTCCGATGCCCTTCCTGTGGAACACCGAACCCTGAGGTACCGAACGCGCTGTGCAGCCGTTGCGGCAAGCCACTGCACGAAGAGGCAAGACGAAAGACCGCGCCCACAGCCGTCCCACCGCCCGCACCCGCTCATACGGTTTGCTCAAATTGTCGCAAGGAACTTCCACCGGGCAGCAAGTTTTGCGGATTTTGCGGCGCGGCGCTGCCCGCACCCGCGCCCCGGCCGCCAGTCCCCAAGCCTCCAGTGCGCTTGACGAGTACGCCCGCGGTTGCGCCGCCGGCGCCACCCAAGCCCCCCGGTCCGCCCAAAGTTATTCCACCAGCTACAGGACAGGACGCACCCACTTCCGCGCTCACTCCCTCTCGAACCCCGCAGCCTGCTATCCGTCCGCCAGTTCGACCGGCGCCGCCCGTGGTCCCTGTCGCGCCCGAAGGTCAAGGAACCCAGGTATTCCTTGGGCTCCGCGTCCCGAAAATCGAAGCCAAAATATTGGAAGTGAAACAGGACGGGTCAACGGGAAAAGGTCTTCGAATCCTCAAGGAAACCTTTATCGGCCGCGAGAATTGCGACGCGAGTTACCCGGAAGATTCATTGTTGGCCCCGCGTCACGCTTCGGTAATCAAACGGGAAGGAAAAATTTTCTTGAAAGACTTGGGTACGCCCAATGGGACTTTCGTGAAACTTCGCCAGGACACAGAGTTATCTCCGGGCGACATCTTTTTATTGGGCCGCGAACTCTTTCGTTTTACCACCCAGAGGCTTGACGATAATCGGGCGGCCAATGGCACTTTGAAGATGATGGGCGCGCCCAGCCTCCAGGCCGGCCCCGTCACTGCCAAGCTCGAACACATCCAACTCACCGGCGAATTGATCAAGGAATATAATCTGGATAAGCCCGAAATCACCATTGGCCGTTCCACCGGGGACCTGGTTTTCAAGAATGATCCTTACATGTCGGGCACTCACGCCCGGGTAGTGGCTCAGCCCGGGCGGTTCGTTCTGCAAGACCTGAAGAGCAGGAATGGTGTTTACCGCAGAATAAGAAATGAATTGGAGCTGCAGAACTTGGACGAATTCTTTCTGGGCGAACAACTCTTTCGAGTAGAAATCCAGGAGGTTGAAAGTTAGCCGGGCCGGGACTCAGAACTACTGCACAGGCACGCCACGCTTCTTTAGTTCTTTCTCTGCCTGCTTCTCCATGCCGGGGGTACGGCTCTTCACGTAATTATCCATGATCCGGGGCAATTCCACATTCAGGCGCGCCACCATATCATCCTGTGCCTTTTGCAGCTTTGCGTCGATGCCGGCGGCGTCCTGATTCAGGGCGTCCATTTTCTTTTGCAGCGCCTCGGATTGGGTCAACACATCACCCATCATTTGCTTCTGCAAAAGCACCCTCATGCTGGCCAGCTCGTCACTGTTGGCTGATAGCTTCGACGCCACGTAAAAATTGGAGAGCACTGAAAGGGCGACCAAGACCAACACCACATAAAGAAGATTGCGAAGAGTAGATATCCCGGGTTCCATAGTGTCTCCTTTGTGCAGAGGAATGGGCGATCAGGCCACGTCCTTACGCTTCATCAGGAATAGAACAATCCAGATCATGACCAGGGCATAACCCGCCAAAACTCCGAAGTATGGCCCTTTATCTTTCAAGAAATTCGACGGTAACGGAAAATATCCGGGAGCAGCGGCAGCCTCGGCGGACGCGTCCAGCCCCTGCTCGAGCATTTCAAGGTCGTCGGGATGGAAGGAAATATAAACTGTGTTAATAATTTTGTAAGCGGAATCCTGCGTCGAGTGGGAGCCATGGATGCAAAGGTCCGATAGCGCCTCCATCCCCCAGCGCGAAATAGCGAGGTCGGACAATAATTCCACCGGCTTGGGCATTCCGTCCACCGGCTCCGGAGTGAATTTCTGGAGCGCCCTCTGGACTTCCGGCGACGGCGCCACCGCTCCCGCCACTTGATGCGCCATCTCACCCTGCGCGGCTGGAGCCTCCTGGGGGGGCGGATTCAGTTCTTTTTGAACGCGAGTCTTATCCTGGGGTTGCGCGAACATTTTGCCGGACGCTAACTGCCCAATCGTAATCGGAATGATGGGGTGGATGGCACGGACGGGCAGGAACAATCCGGAAAGCAAAAGCTCCGGGATTAGTACGAGCGGAAACAAGGTGAGCGCCTTCTCCGGAGTCTTAACCACGCTCGAGATAACGAGGCCAATCAAAGTGCCATTCACCGAAACCAGGAACATGATGCCGAGGGCGCCCAAAATTTCCACCGGGCTCAGCGAAAGAGCCGGATGCGCGGGTGGAATGAAAATGAGGATGGCCAGCACCGAGGCGCACTGCACCAGGGCGACAAACGAAAGAACAAAAACCTTGGAGAAAATATAGGAAGGGATTTTGAGGCCGGTCTGCCGTTCGCGTTTATAAATGGTCTGCTCGTCCACGATTTCGCGAACTGCGTTCGAGCAACCAAACCACAGTGCCGAGAACATGGCCATGAAGATGGTCTGAATCTGGTTGGAGCCGCTTGCCATCATGGCTACCAGCAAGGCCACGATGGGGGCCTGGAGAAACAGGAGCAAAGTTTGGGAGCGGTCGCCAAACTTTAAATTCCAATTCCGCCCCACCAGGACTCTGAACTGGTGAAGGCTAAAAGTCTTCTCCTCATGAGTTTTGGCGGCCGACGGGGCCGCAGCTTCTTTCTTGTCCTTTTGCACCGATTTCAGCGGGTCACCGATCAATTCCTTGTAAAGAGATGATTCCTGGTACCGCTTCTTCAATTCCTGCGAATAAGCCACCGTGTTGTTGTCAGTGAGGTCATCGTAAACATCGGGAGGCGCTTCAGCTTTGAAATAATTCAGGAATTTCGTTCCCGGGCCATAAAAAGAGAGCCTGCCCTGGACCATCACAACCACTTTATCCAATACGCCGAATGAAGCCAGCATGTGAGTGGTAATAACAATTGTGGAACCCTGATTGGCGAGCTGCCGGAAGAGCATCATCATCAGGGTTTCGGTGCGGGGATCGAGGCCCGCAGTCGGTTCATCGAGAAAAAGCACGCCGGGCTTGGGGAGCAGTTCGATGCCCACGCTGATGCGCTTGCGCTGGCCGCCGCTCAAAGTGGCCACAGGATTGTCCCACCGCTGTGGATCGATTTTGAGAATATCGAGCATCTCATCCACGCGCTTGTTGATTTCGTCTTCAGAAAGGTCGGCGGGCAGACGTAATTTGGCCGCATAATACAGGCATCGGCGAACGCTTAACTGTTTGTGCATGATGTCTTCCTGAGGCACAAACCCGATCGTCGACTTCAGACTGCCCAGATTTTGGTAAAGGTCCACCCCGTTGTAGAGAACGTTTCCGCCCGTTGGTTTCACGAATCCGTTGAGGGCATTCATCAAAGTGGTTTTGCCGGCTCCGCTCGGCCCCAGCAACCCAATTAATTCGCGGGGCTTCACCACCAGCGAAATATCGTCCAACAAGAGTTTGGGCTTTCCGGTGCTCACATCGCTGACCTGAAAGCTGACGTTGCGTACGTCCAGCCGCACCACGGTCATGGTAGGCGCGTGGGAGAGGCTGGCGCCCGAGAAGTGCAACTCGAGAGGGCCGATCACAATCCGGTCCAATTCCTGCAATGGATGCCGTCTGATTTTTATTCCATTAACGAAGGTTCCGTTGGTCGAGCCGAGGTCCTTGAGGTAAACTCGCCCCGCTTCCTTCACGATTTCGGCGTGCTTCTTGGAAACGGTGGGATGATTAATCGGAACGTCATTGGTGGAATCGCGACCGATGGTCACCAGATCTTTGGATAGATCAATTTTCTCGACCTTTAATTCAGGCTCCAGCCCGGTCCGGAAAATCAAGGATTTGCCCGAATACCGTCCGAAAGTAATGTAGTCACCATCATGGAGGTCTGCCGTCTTCACGCGCAAGCCGTTCACAAATGTGCCGTTGGTCGAATGATCGGTGAGCACCACTTTGCCGTCGGCGGGCTTGAAGTCGGCGTGCGCCCCCGAGACCGATTGATGGTCCATCATTAACGCGCAGCGGCTGGAATCGCGGCCCACCATCAATCCGGCGTCCGGAATGTCCAGAGTTCTCACGGCGTACTTGTCTACTATCAATTCCAAGTGTGGGCGCGCCAGGAGGTCGGTCACTTTCATTTTGACCGTCCCGCCGGATATCTTTTCCTCCTGTTCCGCGTCCGCAATATCCTTGGAGCTGATTACGGAAGTTCCGCCGGCGTGTGGCACGTCTTTGGGCGTCCTGACCTGCGCGGTGGCGACAGATTCAGCCGGCGTTGCGGCCCGCACTTCTTCAATCCTGAAGAGATGGCGGTGGCCGTCGCCCACGCAAATTTCATCTGAAGGACGGAGGATGCGCTCCTGGATTCGCACCCCATTTACGTAGGTTCCGTTGGCCGAGCTGCGATCCCGCACCAATATCTCGCCCTGGTCATTAAATCCGACCCAGGCGTGCAGGCGCGAGACTTCGTCATCTGCCACCACCACCTGGCAGGTGGCCGGGTCGCGGCCAACAATCAACCCCTTTTCATCAATGGTAAACGTGCGGCCGGAAAGAAGTCCGCCGGTGGCCACAAGTTTGTAATCGGGCAGGAATTCACGCTGGTCGGCAACTGGCTGCGGGGCGCGATTGGGCTTGGAAGCGCGAGATTGGTCGGGTACGTCCAATGCCGCCGTCGGGATGCCATCCTCGGCACCGGGCAAAGTTCCGCCACAACTGCGGCAAAATCTAAATCCTTCTTCGTTCTTCTCTCCGCACCTCGGACATCTCATCCCCGACATCCTCCGCGCCCCACCTGGGAACCCGATGGTTCAGTCGGATCCCCCACCGACCGGCCTATAACAAACATAATTGCAGTGGCAGGATCACACTCTCCCGCGCGTCCCCACCTGGTTTATTCGCCGGATTGCTTCTGCCGCCAGCTCTCCACCCTCTCAGCCGAATCATGCGCCGGCAGTGAAATCGTCCTCCTGGAATTCCCTGAATTCCACCGCGGCGTTCGCATCCATGGGCGGGAGGCCGGGTCCGTTGAACTCGGCAATCACTACCGTGCAGTTATCGGTGCCACCGTGTTCGTTGGCCTTGGCAATTAACATCTTGCATTTTCCCGGCAGTCCATCACTGCCACTCACAATCTCGGTCATTTCCGGCATCTTCACCATGTTGTAGAGCCCGTCGCTGCATATCAGCAAGGAATCGCCCTGACGGACCTTGGTGTAGGTCATCTTCACTTCCACTTTTTCGCTGCTGCCCACTGCCTGCGTCAAGATACTCTTGCGGCTGTCCTTCTCCGGATCAGCGGGCAATTCAGCTCCAATATCCGCCAGGTAATTCAGGAAGGTCTGATCGCGGGTCATTTGCGTCATTTGTTTGTTTCGGATCAAATAAGCACGAGAGTCCCCCACCTGGCCTACAAACAAATATGGGCCAAACAGGGCGGCCGCAGTAGTTGTGGTGCCCATACCTTTATAGAGCGGACTGGTTTGCGCCTTTTGGAAAATAATTTGGTTGGCGTATTCGATGGCTTCGCGCAGCAACAAGACGAAATTCGGTTCGCTGACGTTGCCCACGGATTTCAGGTTATCGTAGATCCGTTTGGGCACCGTGGCCGTGCAAATCTGGCTGGCGACCTCTCCCGAGGCTTCCCCCCCCATTCCGTCCGCCACCATAAAAAGCGTCCCGCGCGCTCCCTGGACGTAGTCGGAAAGGGCGGGCAAGCCCACCTCGCCTGAGGTCAGATTGCAAACCACATAATTGTCTTCGTTGTTCTTTCGGACGCGGCCCATGTCTGACAGGGCTGAAATCTTCACTTGAATCGCGGCAACTTCCTGTCCGCTGGCTTTATTCACGTCAGTCATTTTCCCCTTCTTCCCTTCATTCACTCAACGGGGCACGCGGCTCCCCGGGCGGGAATCCCGTCAAAATCATTTTCGAATACGCCAGTTCAAAACCGGCCTTAAGAACTTCAGAGGGCGAACTTGCATCCTCACCCTGCTTTCGACTTCTGCGAACGGGTTGCCGACATCCCAATCCGGCGGATAACGGATGACTTTGATTACCTGAAGTGGCGCAGTCTTATTTATCACACCGCCACTCTTGTGGCAAGCACCTTGCATCGACCCCGGGCTCCACAGGGAATGGCCACAAAATTGGGAATGGAACATCCGCCGATTCGGATTGTATAATTTCCCTTTCCCTCCCCGGGCCGTTGGAAGTGAAATCGCCAGGGGGAATCTAATTGAGCGCAAATTTAAGGAGGATAATTATGAGCACAAAAGCGAAGGCCGTACCTGAAGGTTTCCACACCATTACTCCGTACTTGGTCGTTCGAGACGCCGCCAAGGCAGTTGAGTTTTACAAAAGGGCTTTTGGCGCTGAAGTGCGAGGCATCCATTACACTCCTGACGGCAAAATCATGAATGCCGACCTAAAGATTGGTGATTCGATCGTGCTCATGTCGGAGGAATTTCCAGAAATGAAGGCTTTGTCGCCGCAATCCCTGGGCGGCTCCAGCGTGACCATCCACATATACACTGAAGATGTGGACGCCAAGTTTAAGCAGGCGGTTTCCGCCGGCGCCACGGCGGTGATGCCGGTGATGGACATGTTTTGGGGAGATCGCTATGGCCAATTGGCGGACCCTTTTGGCCATCGGTGGTCGATCGCAACTCACGTCGAGGATCTCACTTCGGATGAGATTCAGAAACGCGGGCAGGCCGTCTTTGCGGAAATGGCCAAACGCGCCCAGCACGCGTAACTGCATTCTCCCCGCCCTTTACTCCGAAACTGTGACCTTGATTGGCGCCGAGAGCGCGAGATTGCCCCAAGCCACATTCATGGTGACGTTCCTGATGTCATCCTTGGGGTGGGTCAAGGTGATGGTCAGCTTGTCCGCAATCTCTCCCGCTTTCTCGGTAGTCATGGGAGTGAGAAAGTCCACCTTGGCCTTCCGGATATCAAAGGCATCCAGGTGTGTCGCCATTGCCCCGGCCGGATCGATAAACGCCAGACTCCATTGTGCCCCGTCGGCGGAGCGCTGGAGCCCAAGGTAATAAGCACCCGGTGTGATATCTCTCCCGGATATGTTGACGTGCAAATCGGTGACCAGGGTGGTCCAGAAATTGCTTCCCATCCGCCAAACTTGTCCGTTGGTCATCTTGTCAAACGCGGCCTTGTCTTCGTAAGCTTTTTTCCAAACCGGCCGGCCGTAATTGATCGCGACCTGGCCGGCCGCCGCATCTGCTTTGGTATTCCAATAAAGCAACCGCGCCGACCCGCGGTCGTCCGGCCGGGCGCCACCTTCCGCTATGATCACTGGTTTAGCCTGTTGCGCTTGCGCCCAGGTCGCCAGCAACATTGCAACAACTGTGAGCCATGATCTGGTTTTCATTTCCTTTCTCCCTGTCGCTTCAGTTCTGTATGGGCTTGAGATTCTAGCACGAGTCAAACAGCTTTTTGCCATTGCAATGTTTTGGGAAGTGGGCCACATTGAAGCCTCGCCATGCGAGTGGCCCCTTTGTTGAATACGTGAGCGACAGCGTGTGCTATGATTGTCAAATAAGCGTTTGTACCTCCCAATCATGACAGGAACGACAGTTTCGCATTACCACATTGTGGAAAAACTCGGCGGCGGCGGGATGGGTGTGGTCTATAAGGCCGAGGACACCAAGCTCCGTCGCTTAGTCGCGCTCAAATTTCTGCCCGATGAAATGGCCAAGGACCATCAAGCACTGGGCCGCTTCCAGCGCGAAGCCCAAGCCGCCTCCGCGCTGAACCATCCCAACATCTGTACGATCTACGACGTGGATGAGCACGAAGGCCGGCCGTTTATCGCCATGGAGTTGCTCGAAGGGCAAACGCTGAAGCACCGCATGTCCACCCGGCCTTTCAAGGTCGAAGAGCTTTTAGATCTGGGCATCCAGCTCGCCGACGCCCTCGACGCTGCGCATTCAAAAGGAATCGTGCATCGGGACATCAAGCCCGCCAATATTTTTGTGACCCAGCGAGACCAGGCAAAGATTCTCGATTTCGGACTGGCCAAACTTGCACCGCAAAATTCGACAGAGGCCGTTGGCTCGTCGGCCATGCCTACCTCAGGGGCGGCCCCGGAACATCTGACCAGCCCGGGAACCGCGATGGGCACGATGGCTTACATGTCGCCCGAGCAGGCATTGGGCAAAGAGTTGGACGCGCGTTCAGATCTTTTCAGTCTCGGCGTCGTGCTTTATGAAATGGCCACCGGACGGCAGGCCTTTTCAGGCAATACCACGGCAGCGGTCTTTGACGGGATTCTAAACCGGGCGCCGGTCTCCCCAGTACGACTGAATCCAGAGTTGCCGGCGAAACTGGAAGAGATCATTAATAAGCTCTTGGAAAAGGACCGCGACCTTCGTTATCAGGTCGCCTCCGAACTGCGCGGCGATTTGAAACGGTTGAAACGGGATACGACTTCAGGCCATACGGGTGCAATCGCCGCCCCACCACTTAGTCCTGTCGAGGCGGCTCGCGATACCGGCGCGCGCCGCGGCTGGCGCACTTGGGCAGTGGTTTCCGGCGGAGCCGTCATCGTCATCGGGGCAATTCTTGTATTTTTTCTAACTCGTCCGATTGCTCCGCCCAGGATTGGTAGTCTTACCCAACTCACCAACGACGGACACCAGAAACCGTCGGGTTTCACTACTGACGGTATTCCATCTCCAATTGTAACCGATGGTTCGCGGCTCTATTTTTGGGAGGCGGGAGTAGGGGTGTCGCAAGTTTCCGCTTCAGGCGGGGAGACGGTTCCGGTGAAAATCGACGTTCCGAACGCAAGCCCTGTGGGCATATCGCCGTCGGGATCGGAAATGCTGATATCGAGCTTCAACCCCCAGAGCTACTACGATTCTCTTTTATGGATTGTGCCGTTGCCGGGCGGGTCGCCCCGACGTCTTGCCGATTTGATAGGTCAGGACGGAACATGGTTTCCGAACGGCCAGCGGGTGATTTACGCCACCGGCTCGGATATATATTCGGCAAAAATCGATGGGAGCGAAAAGCGCAAGCTCGTGACGGTGGACGGGCGAGCTTGGTGGCCGCGCGTTTCGCCTGATGGCGATCGGATCAGATTCACCGTGTATGACCCGAATAATCACAGGCACTCCTTGTGGGAAGTTTCTATGGACGGCACGAACCCACACCAATTTCTTGCCGGCTGGAACTCCACGCCTGCCGAATGCTGCGGGGACTGGGCTTCGGACGGTAGTTACTATGTTTTTCAGTCAACGCGCAACGGCAGGACGGACATCTGGGCGGTTCACGACAAAGCGCGGCTATTCCAAAAGTCTGGCGGCGAACCCGCGCGCCTAACGACAGGCCCGCTCAACTACTGGGCGCCGCTCCCGAGCAAGGATGGCAAAAAGATTTTCGTGGTCGGGGAGCAGCCGCGCGGCGAGCTCGTGCGGTTCGACGAAAAGCTCCACCAGACTGTCCCGTTTATGGGCGGCCTCTCTGCCGAGCAGGTGCGGTTTTCACGCGACGGCCAATGGGCTGCCTATGTTTCCTATCCCGAGGGGACATTATGGCGAAGCAAGATTGACGGCAGCGAACGCTTGCAGCTGTCATTTCTTCCGCTGCAAGCCGGAGTCCCCCGGTGGTCACCGGATGGAAAGCGAATTGCGTACGTGGCTGCCCAGCCCGGACAACCTTTCAAAATGTATGTCGTTTCCGCTGATGGCGGCACCCCCCAGGAGTTGGCGCCACAGGATTCTGCCCAGGTTGATCCCGCTTGGACATCAGATGGAAGCTCAGTCATTTTTGGCGAGTCGCCGCTTGGCCAATTAGGAGTAATGCACACCAAGGGTCTCCACACGATTGATTTGAAAACCGGCCAAGCCTCCATTCTCCCTGGGTCCGAAAATTTGTGGGCCCCGCGCGTTTCGCCCGACGGCAAGTATGTGGCCGGACTACATGCAGATGATCGACGGCTGATGCTTTTCGATTTGACGACCCAGAAGGCGGTCGAACTCGTAAAAGGAACCTCAGTCAGTTGGCCTGAATGGTCCGGGGATTCCAAGGTAATTTACTTTGTCATGGAACGGCCCAACAGTCCCTCTGCGCTTTATAGGATTCGTACTGCGGATCAAAAGCTGGAAATCGTCCGAAGTCTAAAAGACGAGCGGCTGGCTGGCGGCACCTTCGGCAGTTGGTACGGATTGGCTCCCGGTGACTACCCTCTGACGCTGCGCGATGCCGCGACCCAGGAAATCTACGCCCTCGATTGGGAGGCGCCTTAAACCTCCTCTCCACGCGTACAGCTTGATTTTAAATCCTATGGCTCTGACTTGTGCTTCAGGAAAGTTCCCTCCTGAAGTTCGTTGAACGCCTGCCGAAGTTGCTCCTGCGTGTTCATCACAATCGGACCGTACCAGGCCACGGGCTCTTCCAGCGGTTTCCCGGAAACCAGAAGGAATCGAATTCCTTCCTTGTCAGCCTCGACGGTAAGTTCATCGCCACGATCAAAGAGGACCAGCGACCGGTTCTCTGCCTCGGCGGGAGGCGTGGTGTCAGCCCATCCCACTCCTCCGGTCGGCACCGCGAGCGGTCCGGAAGCGTTGCAGAACTTCCCTGCCCCTCCGAAGACATACGCGAAGGCGTGCCGCGTTGTCTCCACGGGCAGAGTTTTCCTTTTACCAGGTGGCACGGTTACGTCGAGGTACATCGGGTCGGCGGCGATGCCGTCCACCGGCCCGCGTTTTCCCCAGAAGTTTCCGCAGACGATTCGCACCTGGGTGCCATCGTCATCCGTAATCACGGGGACATCCGGCGACTTCACCTCCTGATAGCGGGGCGTAGTCATCTTGAGTGACGAAGGAAGATTGGCCCACAACTGGAACCCGTGCATTCTGCCGTCTTTATCGCCCTTCGGCATCTCCTGATGGATGATGCCGCTTCCCGCCGTCATCCATTGCACGTCACCGGCGCCAATGGTACCGCTGTTCCCGATGCTGTCGCCGTGGTCCACTTCCCCCGCCAGGACGTAGGTGATGGTCTCGATCCCTCGATGAGGATGCCAGGGGAAACCCGCCAAATAATCCTCCGGGCGCTCGTTGCGAAAATCGTCGAGGAGTAGAAACGGGTCAAAATCAGAAGTGTTGCCAAAGCCAAACGCGCGGCGCAGATGCACGCCCGCGCCTTCCAAGGTTGGTTTTGACTTAATCAGTCGCTTGACCGGACGAAGTGACATGTTGGCCTCCAGATCTAAAATCTTATATCGTTAAGCGAATCGCTGCAATTCCTTCCGCACTACACTATAAGTCGATCCCTCGCCGGCGGGAGTGCATTCTCGCCGAAACAAATGATTGGATGGGAAAGTTAAGAATCCCCTCTCGCTCCCTGGTGAGCTCGCCTTTGCAAATCGTCTTAGGTCTGGTGACGGCGATCACAGCAAAGGGCTGCCAGGATGATAAAAACTGGAGTACATTCCCGGCGCGGACATGGGCGGAGGCACATCATGCAAGAAAAGGAATGGAACGAATTCTATAAAGATGATCTGGACGTCCTTGAATTACTCAAGGGTGAACTTGAATTTATCGAGAAAGGCGGGCACAAGAACCCGGATAAGGCGCCATGGCTGCCCTCGTCAGCATTCCAAGGGACTCCAATCTGCCTGAATTTCGAGGAGCCCAATCGAACTCATCCCTGTGACGAGTGCTTGTTGATGGAGTTGGTCCCCGCTGCGCGGCGCGCCGAGAAGGTCCCCTGCCACCATATTCCGCTGACCGCGGAAGGCAAAACCCTCGAAAATCTCGGGGGGGCGAAAACCGGTGCAGAGATCGATCAAGAGGTCAGAAACTGGTTGCGCCGAATGATCGCCACACTCGAAGGATTGCGTGGCACTCCGTCGCCCTAGCAGGCACCCTCGCGGTCCGTGAGGTTTCATTCCCAAATTTGCACACAGACATAAGGCCTATCCGCCAGTGCAAACCGGCCCTTGGTGCGCTACTCCTGCCTCAGCGCGCTCATGGGGTCTATGCGGCTGGCGCGTCGCGCCGGAATGAAACTGGCGGCCAGCGCGGCAACAACCAGGATGGGAATCGTGATGGCGAAGGTTACCGGATCGAGAGCCTGTACTCCCTCAACCAAGTGGGCCATCAGACGCCCCGCCGCCCACGCGCAGGTGGTGCCTATTAATACTCCGACGACAATCATGCCTAGGCTTTGGCGGAGCACCAGCCACATCACGTCGCGAGCGCCGGCTCCCAGGGCCATGCGCACTCCAATTTCCGGCACGCGCTGGCCGGTCAAATAGGCCAGCACGCCGTAAATACCCACGCACGCCAGCAGTAAAGCCAAACCGGCGAAAATGCCGAAAAGCAGAAGAAGGAATCGTTGGCGGGCGAGCGAATCGCTCGCCAGTTGCTCCATAGTGTGAACTTCGTAGAGAGCTTGATCGCCACCGGCTCCGCCAGTAGCGCCACGCAGTTCGCGTCGCAGAGATGCGAGCACGTTCGCCGGCGGACCGCTGGTGCGCACGGTAATCGACATCAGTTCGGACCATCGGCGCATCAAGCCGTCCGGCACCTGGGCAAATGGATAATAGAACTGGGCGCGTACTTTGGCTTGATCGTCGCTCGCAAGCCCCCAATAACGCACGTGGCGAACTTCGCCCACAATTCGTGCGGCGTCAGGCCCCGTAGGTCCTTGCGAAAAAGGACTGCCCGTATCGGGGAGCCATAGATATTTACCGATGGGATCCTGGCTGCCGAAAGCACGCTCAGCCAAGACGTCATCAATCACCACAACGTGCTCGCTGCCCAAGCGATCGTGGTCATCAAAGAAACGTCCTTTGAGAAGAGGGATGCCCATCACCTTCAGATAGTCCGGAGACGCGCTGCTGGATAAAGCGAGCGGCTGTTCGTCCGGCGGCGGAATCGCGGGTGAGTTCCAATAGCCGAGTTGGTTGTTCCCTTCGCGCATCGGTACGGTGTCAACCGTGGCCACCGATTGCACCCCGGGCACTCGGCGCGCGTGGTCAAGAACATCCTGCCACGCCGCCCGGATCCTGGCCGGGTCAGTGAGCACGTCAGGCGAGAGCGCCATCCTGGCCACCAGCACGTTTTGGTAATCAAAACCAGGATCAAGGGCTGAGAGTTTCAGGAGCGTGCGCCCCAGCATCCCGGCAGCGACCAGAAGCACCACCGCCAGGGCGATTTCAGAAATTACAAAACTGCCATGCAAGCGGCGGGAGCTTCCCGCCACGGTCCGCGCACCGGCGCGCAGCGCCTGTTCGAGTTTGCGTGCCGGCGCTCGCATGGCCGGAGCAAGTCCAAAAAGGACTCCGCTCACCAGGGAGATGACGGCGGCGAAGCCCAGCACACGCCAATCAAGCCCAACCTCCGCCGCCCGCGGCAAGGCGCCCGGCCACAGCCCCACAAATGGGCGGATACCCACGGCGGCAAGCCACACACCGAGCAGGCCTCCGCCGAGGCCCAGCACCATGCTCTCGGTGAGGCATTGGCGCACCAAGCGGCCCCGGCTTGCGCCCAGCGCCACGCGCATGGCAAGCTCACGCTCACGGGAAACCGCGCGCGCCAGAAGTAGGCTGGCTACATTGGCGCAGGCAATCAGCAGCACCAGGCTCACCGCACCCAGCAGCAGCCAGAGCGTGGACCCAATGTCACCTACATCGGCATGCATCGGCTCTACGACGAAAGTTCGATCCTTGTTGGACTGCGGGTACTGCTCTGCCAGTTGGCGGCCAATCAGCGCCAACTCGGTCTGTGCTTCGGCAAGCTTTGCGGCTGGACGAAGGCGCGCGAGAACTGCAATACCGGGATGCCGGTCCCGATTCTGCAAATTCGGCGAAGGGTCCTGACCGAGCAAGGTGAAGACATCCGCGTCGTCCTGGTTCAGTTTGAACCCCGCCGGCGTTATCCCGACAATCGTGTACGGCTTTCCATCGAGAGACAATGATTTGCCCACCACTCCCGAGCTGCCCCCAAACATTCGTTGCCACAATCCGTAACTCACAATAATCACGGGCGGCCCACCACGCTGCTCTTCTTCGGGCAGGAAGGCGCGGCCCTGCGAAAGGGAAACACCGAGGACGGAGAAAATGTTGGACGAGATCTGGAAGCCATCAACGTATTCGGCATCTCCGTGCTCACTCACCAAACCCCCGTTGTATCGCCATGCAGCCAACGCCAACGTGCGGCTGGCGCGCTGGCAGTCGAGAAAGTTTGGGTAGGCAAACGCCCACCGATTGCCCCACAGCGGGCTGGCAACCTTTGCCGTCTGTTCGTTGAGAACTACTAGCCTGTCAGGCTCGGCGTAAGGGAGAGGCTTAAGCAACACCCCATTGACCACGGTGAACATGACGGTGGTCACTCCGGTGCCTAGAGCCAGCGTCAATAAAACCACAGTCGCAAAACCCGGCCTCTTCCATAAGCTGCGCACGGCGTAACGGAAATCCTGCCAGAGGTCTTCCAGCCAGCGGGTTCCGCGGGCATCGCGGCATTCCTCTTTTACTTGCTCTGGGCCGCCGAGCGCGATCAGTGCCGCACGTCGGGCTTCGTTCGGATCGAGCCCCTGCGTGATCAAATCATTCATGTGCTGCTCCAGGTGAAATTTCAACTCCTTATCGAGTTGAGCTTCCATTTGCTTTCGCCGCGACAGGCGCTGCCACCAATTCACTTGGAACCTCCTTCGGCGATCCCGAGGATAAGTCCAACGGCTTTGGTCAACCGTTCCCAGCTTGCGGCTTCCGATTCGAGTTGCGCCCGGCCCTGGCGCGTCAAGCGATAGAATTTCGCCTCCCGCCCGGTCTCGGTCTCCTTCCAGTCCGCCGCCAGAAGGCCGCGGTTTTCCAGGCGATGCAGCGCCGGATAGAGTGAGCCTTGCGGAACCTGGACGACGTGGCGCGACACTTGCTGAAGGCGTTGGGCTATCGCGTAGCCGTGGACCGGGCCGAGAGCCACAACTTTGAGAATCAATAAATCCAACGTGCCCTGCGGAAGGTCAGATTTCGCTTTCATCTCTATACCTCGCTCTTCTACCTATATAGCACGCGACGTGTAGAAGTGCAAGGGGTCTGTCCACTATTTCCCCGGAGATGGAAACGAGATTTGTTCAGAGGCAGGGCGATGCGCCGTCAACCCGGGTTAGAAACCTTTTGGTTGTTCGGTGACGGGCATCGCGGAGTAGTGGACGTGAACCAGGCGCCAGCCGCCTTGTTCCTTCCGATAAATTTGTGTTTCCCGGCCGTGAGTCGTGATAGCCGTGCCATCCTTCCTGAATTTGGCCGTGAAATCCCAATAGAATTCCGCCCACGCCGCGTCACTGTAAACGTGGATGGAAATATCACGTGGGCTGAGTTTCCGCTCCGAAAAAGTCTCACCCATCAGATGGCGATAGACGTTTTGCTTAATCTGCTCCAGGTTGTGCTCGTGCCCAAGAGGATGAATGAACGATACCTCGGTCGAGCTGGACCAAATCTGTGACGCCAGCGCGGTGTCCGCATCATCGATTGACTTCGCGTACTTCGCGATCATGCTCTTGATTTCGTCACCCGCCACCCCAGTTCCCTGCGCCTGCGACGCCAATATCCCGCTTGGTTCCGCCCCTGCGACCTTGTTTTCCCTCCCCGCACCTGGAGACGTTATCGCGGTGAATGCCAGAACTATCGATAAACCTGCCGTCCCCAAAAGTGTTTTGGTGGTTTGTTGAATTCGCGTCATGTCTAGTCCTCCTGGTTCGATTGACCCTTCTTGCAGGCAGCCAAGTCAAGCCTGCATGCGAGATCATTGGCAAATAGCCGTTCGACCGGCCCATAAGTTTAACCCGTAAATCACTTCGATTCGATGCTTACCGATCTTCTGCGAATCGTGAGACAATACCGCAGACCAAACCAGTACTGGAGCTATTAAAAGTTTGAGGGGGCTGTGAATGACCACAATTTCCAGAAGAGAGTTCTTAAAAAAGTCGGCAATTAATACTGCGGTGGCCGGTGCTCTCTGTGCAGACGCAAGCGAGCTTCGCGCCAACCCGCTCGGATTGCCCATTGGGTGCCAAACGTATCCGGTGAGGAAGATGATCGCCCAGGATTTTCCCGGGACGATTAAGGTTCTTGCCGAGGCCGGATTCCAGACCATCGAACTGTGTTCGCCCGTGGGTTATGCCGACTCGGGCTTTGGCGGAATTGCCAAATACCGCGGCGCCGACCTCCGGAAAATATTCAGCGATGCAGGAGTGAAATGCGAAAGCTCTCACTTTGACATCAATGAACTCCGCCAGGATCTCCCGGGCAGAATTGCCTGGGCGCACGATTTGGGGCTGATGCAAATGTTGGTGCCCAGCCTCGATGGGCCGAAAAATCCGACCATGGACGATGTGAAGCGGGCGGCCGAAGAATACAACAAAATAGGCGAAGCGTCCGCCAAGGCCGGCATTCAGCAGGGGCTTCACAACGAGAACTTTGAACTCTCGATGGTGGACGGCAAGCGGACTTATGATTTGCTGTTGGGACTTCTCGACCCGAAGTTCGTCAAATTCCAGTTCCAGGTTTCTACCATCAGCAAGGGCTATGATGCCGCTGAATATTTTACAAAGTATCCCGGCCATTTTGTCTCGATGCATGTGCAAGGCTGGTCCGCTGAGACCAGGAAAATTGTGGCAGTGGGCCAGGACACGCTCGACTGGAAGAGAATCTTTGTCGCGGCCAAGACCGGCGGGATCAAGAATTACTTCGTGGAAATGAACTTGGACTTGATGAAGGCCAGCGTTCCCTACCTGCGCGATTTACAAGTTTGAGAAAACCACTGGATTAAAGATCGACAAGGCCGGGCGCCGCTCGGCCCTACTTCCAGAATTCTTGTCTCTCTCCAAATCCTTGCAACTGGTTCTTTCGCGGCGCATGACATCCAATTATTGTAGACCCCGAAGGTACGACCAATTGCTCACCAGCCATTTGGCGAGAGCGAAGTGAAGGAGAAACACAAATTGCGAGATCTGTTAAAAGAGACGGCTGAACGTGCCGCCCGTTACCTAGAGAATTTGGATGGCCGCCCCGTCGCGCCCACGATGCAGGCCATCGAGAATCTGAAGAAATTCAATTTCCCAATGCCCCAACAACCTGCGCATCCTTCCCAAGTGCTCGCCCTCCTCGATGAGATCGGCTCTCCCGCGACCGTGGCCACTACGGGCCGGCGATACTTTGGATTCGTCATCGGTGGGGCGCTGCCTGCAACCTTGGCGGCAAATTGGCTGGCGGGGGCATGGGACCAGTGCGCGGGACTCGTCACGCTTTCGCCAGTGGCGGCTTATCTCGAAGAGGTGGCTCTCAAGTGGTTGGTGGATATATTTGCTCTGCCTAAAGGAAGCGGGGGTGGTTTTGTGACAGGCGCGACCATGGCCAACTTCACCTGCCTGGCAGCGGCACGGCATGCGGTGCTGGCCCAAGTTGGATGGGATGTGGAGGCACAAGGTCTATTCGGCGCGCCACCAATCACGGTGGTGGTTGGTGGAGACGTTCACGTAAGTCTGATCAAGGCTTTGGGGCATTTGGGTCTAGGGCGTGAGCGGGTGGTTCGCGTGGCGGCTGATTCGCAAGGGCGTATGCGCGTCGATGCTTTACCCAAATTTGCCGGGCCCGCCATTGTTTGCATTCAAGCAGGCGAAGTGAATACCGGCGCGTTCGATCCCGCAGCGGAGCTTTGCGCGCGGGCGCACGACGGAGGGGCGTGGGTGCATGTGGATGGAGCCTTTGGACTTTGGGCGGCCGCGGCTCCGGCACGCGCCCATTTGCTCAAGGGGTTTGCGGAAGCCGATTCATGGGCGACGGACGCCCACAAGTGGCTGAACGTGCCCTATGACAGCGGCATTGCCCTGGTACGCGATGCGAAGAACCTGATGGCCGCCATGTCCATGGACGCAGCGTACCTGGTGCACGTGCAGGAACGCGAGCCTAATTGTACGGTGCCCGAAATGTCGCGGCGCGCCCGCGGAGTTGAAATCTGGGCCGCCCTCATGAGCCTCGGCCGCTCGGGATTGGCGGATCTCATCGAGCGAAATTGCCGCTACGCAGAGCGCTTTGCGGAAGTATTAGCCGCGGCGGGATGGTCCGTGCTCAACGAAGTCAGTCTGAATCAGGTGTTGGTTTCGTTTGGCGATGACGCCACCACGCGCCGCGTGATTGCCGCCCTTCAATCCGACGGTACCTGCTGGTGCAGCGGAACAGTCTGGAGGGGGCGCGCTGCCATGCGCATCAGCGTCTCTTCATGGGCTACAACGGAAGAGGATGTTGAGCAGAGCCTCGCCGCCATGCTGCGCATCGCCGCCGCAGAAGCACGAAGGTAATTACTCGTCACTCGTCACTCGCAACTCGTCACCTGTCACTTCTTTTGAAGGCTGGCTTGCAATTCGCGGGTAATCAGGCGTGCGATTTCGCGGGCTCGTTCGAGGTCGGTTGGCGGCAAGGATATTGCTGCGACTTTGGCATGGCCACCGCCGCCATAGCGCTCGCAAATGGTGGCGAGGTTGGCGTCTTTAGGTGTCGGATTCCACGGATTGCTCCCTACGCCAATCTTGGTGCGCTCGCGCGAACGGCTTACCGCGACGCTGTAAACTGCCTCGGGGAACAAATAATAGGGGATGAATTTGTTAAAGCCCTCCAGAGACTCATCGGCGGCATCGAAAAAAATTACGCCATCCTGAAGGCTGGCGTGGGCGCGAATGATGTCAATGTTTTTCAAGTGCTGGGCGTAGAGTTGCTCGAACGATTTGTGGATGTCCGGAAGAGCGGCAACCTCAGCCAGGGACTTCGAAGCCAACTCAGGAATCAAGCTGGGAACAAAATCCTTGGAGCGCGCGCTCTCGATCACCAGGGTGAGCTGGGTGGCGGGGTCACGCATTTCCACCGCAGTTTTAGTGTCCGGATATAGCGCCCCGTCGATCAAATCCGCCCAGTTAATCAAATCCTGAAGGTCGGTGGGATGGAAATCGAATTTCGTAGCGCCAATCTGGGCGATGAATTTCGTGCAGGAACGAAACTCCGGGCCATAAAACTTTTTCCCGCTCGTATCTTTTCGAAAGTGCGCAGCGTCGGCTTCGGTCAGAAAGGCGCTTTGATGATGGTCGAACCACCAGGTCAGGCGGTCGTTCGAGGAATACTTGAAATCCACGATGGCGTTTTCGTCCCCGTCGAAAACACCCGCGTCAAAAAGCTGCCCGGCGCGATGCATCATGCCGGTATAATCCAATTGGGCCTGGGGATTGATGCAGGCGCGATAGAAGCGCGTGAAGATGGCAGCCGAGCAGGCGCCATCAAAACATTGATCGTGGAAGCAGACGCGGACTCTCATCAGTTATTATCGTTCCATCCGAGCCCGGAAGACTTTGACCAGGTCTCGTGAACTAAACCGTCCAGGGAAAGGCCACATTCATCTCAGAACGTGTTAAATTGCGCCCGTCGGAATTAATTGTCAAGGGCAAAGCTGGCCTTCCCACGGGAACTCACGCCGGACCTGAAAACAAGAGGGCGGCAGGCGAATGCCTGCCGCCCTAAGAATGCAAAGCATAGTGTTTTGAACGAACTCTATTTAGCCGCCTGCTCAGCCGCAAGCTTTCCAATCACGGGCAATTCGAACCGCTCGTTGCTGTAGGCCTTAAAGACCAGGAATACCCAACAGGCAAACCCACCCAGCCCGAGCACCAACATGCCCAGAAGCAGAATCAGCCAGCCGATAATTGGGATCCAGCCGACGATCATGATGGGTATCCAGCAAACAAAGATCCCAAGTTGGAAGAACAATGACTGGAAGGCCTGGAAGCGGACAAACTTGTCGTTCTTGAACTGCTCCAGGACGATGAACAAGATCGCCGGGATGATAGTGAAATACGCGAGCGCTCCGGCAACATTGGAGGCCATGCCGGCCGAACTCGCAGACCCAGCGGCGGGGGCTCCTCCACCTGAAGCAGGCGCGGCGGCTGGCGCCGCTACCGGCGCTCCACACGAGCCGCAAAACGTTGCGCCCTCCTTTAATTCTGCACCACACTTTGCGCAAGCTGCCATAAGTCATTCTCCTTTCCCGTTGGGTGCCTCCCACCGCCCATATGATCAGCGAGGCAGAGCCTGGGACAAACCGAATTAGACTTTCTGCTTTAGTGTTGTAAAACCAAAGAACAGTATGTCGACTGCGGCCCCTTTCATAACACAAGATGGTGCAGGTTACAACGGGTAAGTTGGCCCTCTCCAGCTTCGCCGGACTTATCCAGTCGGCTGGGCGGGGCCTTCCAGATTGCCGGATTGCGGGGCAGGGCAATTGGCGGGGTTTGCGATCGCGACATTTCATATAGATTCGTCCCTGTGCGCATTTGAACCTAGCCGGGAATCAGGACGTGCGGTAGCATACGAATTCGTGCAGCGTAAGACCGGTGAGGACTCCCTCCGGTTATCCACGCGGCCCTGGAGATTCGCCATAACGCCATTAGTTTCATGCGCTTATAGGTTGCTGATTGGAACGGCGGCGGTTTGGCACGTGCCGTGCTCTTAACCATATCCGTAAGACATTTTCGAAAGGAGGTTTTACTCTTATGGATAAGCTATCAAGATTGGTTATTGCAGCGTTGGTTGGGGTTTCACTTTCGATGCCAGTTTTTGCGCAGGAAGCAAACAGCACAGCAAAAAGTGGTGCAAAAACAACTCAAGCGGCAAAGAAAGGCTCGACCGCAAGCAAGACAGCAGGAAAGATGAGTGCTTCAACCGCCGCCACACCGGCGAAGGGCAAGTCGCACAAGATGCACGCGGCGAAGAAAGGCGCGACCGAAGGAAACAAAGAAGGACAGACTGCCGCTCCCAAGACGGCGGCTCCATCAAAAGGCGCAGCCCAATCGGCCCCCGCCGCCGGGAAACCAGCGACTGGCGTAAGGAAGCATGGACCGGTGGTATCCCCAACCAAAGTGAAAGGTACGGCAACGCAGGCGGACAAAACTCAGAAAGAGAAGAGCTAGTCGAACTGTCCACGGCAACCTCGAATCGATGGCATGCAGCACTAAACGGGGCGATGAATTAATAGTGAAGTTGCCCCCACTGTGAATCCTATAAACCCCCGCGCTCAGCTAGGCGGGGGTTTTGTTTTGATCGGATACTCCCCAGGAATCAAATAGTGCGGGCCAAATCTGACTGCCGTCACTTGGGCTCAAAAAACTCTGAGCAGTCTCCCAAGGAAATGTCTCAGAGGAAGGGGCCAATCATTTCTTGTAGATTTCGGGGAAATCTTTTTTCAGCGCGCGCAGTTTGGGCTGATCGTTAAAAACGATATAAGGCTGGTCGGGATGGAGCGCCAGATAATTCTGGTGGTAATCCTCGGCAGGAAAGAATTCTTTCAACGGCACGACCTGAGTGACAATTGTCCGGGGGAAGACTTTCGCCTGGTTCAGTTGGTCAATGTAGGCCTCCGCGATCTTCTTCTGATCCTCGTTGGCATAGAAAATGACCCCTCGATATTGTGTTCCCGTATCCGGGCCCTGGCGGTTCAGCTGGGTGGGATCGGTAGCCACTGAAAAATAAATCCGCAAGAGTTCCGCATAAGAGATTTGCGATGGGTCGAAAGTAATCTTCACCGACTCCGCGTGGCCGGTGGTGCCCGTGCTCACCGTCTCGTATTCCGCCGTGGAGCTTTTTCCCCCTGAATACCCTGACACCACGCTGGCCACTCCCTTCACATGCTTGAACACAGCGTCCACGCCCCAAAAGCAGCCGCCCGCAAGAACGGCGGTTTGCTCGCCGTGGGGCGCGGGCGCGGCGGATTCGCCCGTGAACGCGGGAACCTGCCCGTGCACTGATGCGCAGGCGAATGCTCCCAAAACTGTAAGCAAAATAATTGAATTCCTCAAATTGCAAAAACGATTGGTGCTGATTCCTGTCATGGCCGAGCCTCCGGTATTTATTTTCGTTGGGGGAATGGGCAACGATCGATCCCTCATTTGAAATTTCGCAAGATAACACCAGCTCGCGGCTGCATAGCTCTATGCCGCCTTGGCGAAACGTAAAGCCACCGAATTCATGCAATATCGGAGTCCGGTGGGACGGGGCCCGTCGGTAAAAACGTGGCCGAGGTGCGCATCGCAGCGGCGGCAGGAGACTGCGGTCCGAATCTCCATAAAACTGGTGTCAATGGTTTCCACAATATTCTCTTTAGCGATAGGCGCCCAAAAGCTGGGCCAGCCGGTGCCGGACTCAAATTTCGTATCCGAATTAAACAAGGCGGTGTCGCAGCAGATGCAGCGGAAAACTCCCTTGTCATGTTCTTTTAAGAGGTCGCCGGAAAAAGCAAACTCCGTGCCCGCTCTTCGAGTGACGCCGAAGGCAGCGGTACCGAGCTGTTTGAGCCATTCGGCATCGGTTTTCACAATTTTCGGCACTTCCACAACATCCTGACGAACCCCGGCGTCGGTGAATCCCACGATCCGGACCATCTTCGGCTTTCCGACCGGAGTTCCGCCGGCTTCGACGAATTTGGAGCTCGAATATTTCCAGAGCGCCCAGTAGCCTAGCGCCGAGGCCGACATGCCGATGAAAACTCGCCGCCCGATGGCACGCATTGATCCGCTTTTTTCTGATTCGAACTCGAACATAGCAACCTCCTATTTCTCCAACCTCAAATCAAACACTGCTTGATCCGGCTAGACCTTAAAATGTATACGTCTCCTCCTCGGCAATCAAAAAGACGGGAGGGCCGCCGGAGGAAATTGACACGGCGTGGGCCACGGTCTGTTTTCCGCCCTCCGATGCTGCGCACGCCTGAAGGGCCTCCATGCTGGGAAAATGGATTTCCGCAATTCGATAATAGGGCGGAATCCCTTGCGGGGATCCCACTACTTTGGTGGCAACAATTTTTGTCTTTCCTGCCAACTTTTCCACCGCCATGGGCACGTGTTCCTTCAGGTAGATTTGCTCGAAAGCGTCAATGTCTTTGGGCCGCGGGTAAATCGCCACTATTTTTGCACCTGCCATTTAGTTCTCCTTTTGCATTCAAGATTTCGATCTACATTACATTGGATGCACGTTCCGCCGTTTAGTGACCGGGGAACGGCGACGCGGCCGCGCCCAGAATCTTATGGCTTCCCTGAAGCTGAACAAATACGACGGCGCGTAAATCCTCGCGCTTCCAGTCCTTGGAGACCACGATTTGCGGCTGGGCGTGAAAACTCGCTTCCGGGCTCGTCTCCAGCTTGCCAATCTGTTTCAACTCGCGCACCACGGCGGTATGGGCGAGAGATTGGCCCGAATTTTCACCGCCCACCACGTTGGACCGCAAATTGTTCTCGGTCACGGCGAGGAAAACCAGACTTTTTTTCTTCGTGTCTTGAACGGGAATTTGGCCCACCTCAACGGAAAATGTGAACTTCCCTTGGCCGGTAGAATTCTCCAAATTCGCAGGCTGAATTCGAACGGCCGCTTGGGGAGCGCGCGACTCACTGGAAATCGCTTCCATGGCTCTTGCCTTGTCGCCTCCCACGAATCCGACCTTTCCGTCCACCACCATCTGTGGAGTGTAGGTGCCGGTATGGAGCGACTCCGAGTACTCGCGCTGCCTTTGCGTGAATTCAGGCGAGGAATAAGGATCGGACCAACCCAAGTGATTCCAGTAATCCACGTGCTCGCTCAGGGGAATAATTTCGATGCCCGCCAGCGGCTGGTTTTGCCCCAGCCAGGAAAGTATTTTGTCAGCCGGTGGGCAGCTCGAGCATCCTTCGGATGTGAACAGTTCCACCACAACTGCCGGTCGAGGGCCAGTCGCTACCTGGCCGGACGGATTCCCTTCCCCAGATGCCAAAGTGAATATGCAAGCGGGCAACGCAAACGAGATGGTGAACCAGATTGCGGCGATCACCAACACCCGCGAGATTTGCCTTTTCAGTAAGAGATTTTCTATGTTCATTTGATTTTCCCTGCCATGTCCCTTAAGACCGGCGAAAGACCGGGGAAGTTTCAACCTCTGCCGCGCTTACCGGTCCATCCAGCGCATTCCGTAATGGCGGAGCGATTTCCGTTGCGATTTTCATAACTTCGTCCTGGCCGAGATCGGACACCACAAAACCAAAAAACTCATTTGATTCAAAACCTGCGGCATGCATCCCCTCGAAACTTGCCTGGAAGAGATCGAGGCCTTGGGAAGCTCCAGCTTTCAAGAAATTACCAGCCGGAAAGGAAGATCCTTCGCGGCGGGTTAGAATGACGGAAAGAATGGTTCCCCTCCCTCGCGCAATGAAGTGAATGTATTTGCGCGGGCTCCCATTCAAGCTGCAAAGGTGCGCTTCGAGCACCTGAAAGCCGGGCAGTTTTTCCTCCACCACGGGGAGCAATCCAGCGTATTGCGTTCCCAATTTTTCGCGGAGTTTCTCCTGGGAAGGGGCCACATCCGCGTAATTGTGGCCCTTGATCGCACATTGCAGGTGGTCCGAAACGCCCAAACTCAGCACGCCTGCCACAAGTTGCTTCCCACGCTCGAAACTTCGCCACTGTAGGGTTGCAATGGCAGTGATGATTACCAAAACCATGGCGGCCAAAGCCATCGCCCATGTCGATCGGGGGAATCCCGAAATCAAAACCGGTTGCGATTGCCTAAGGCGCCGCTGAATCGCAGGTTGAAGATTCTCCGGCGGTGCGATGGTCGTCGCCGCTTTGCGCAATGCCCCGCGCATTCGCGCGCGTGACTCCAGTTCAAAGGAACAGTCGGCGCAATTCTCCAGGTGCTTCAAAACTTCGCCGGTGGTTTCCACCAGGAGTTCGTTGCTAAGATACGCGTCCAATTGGCCGCGGGTCCGCTCGCACTGTAGAGAATCGAATTTCATCAAGTTCATGCCGACTCACCCTTGCGTGACTGTTCCTCACTCGTCCCGATGCCATAGGACTTGGCCACCTGGGCCAGCTCCTGCCTCAACAACATTCGACCCCGGCTCAACCGGGACATCACAGTGCCGACTGGAACCCTCATGGTCTCCGCGATTTCCTTGTAAGAGAACTCCTCTACGTCCGCCATCAGCACGACCTCGCGAAAATCGATGGATACTTTCTTGAGGGCAGCGAGAATTTCCTCATCGCGTATTTCCTGCGGGACCGGCGGCTCGGCGGCTATCCTTTCCTCATCCGCTGAATTTGTCAGCACTTCAACCTTGGAAGTCTTCAAGAACCGGCGGCGGAGGTGATGAAGCCGGTGAAACATAATCTTGAAGAGCCATGCCCTGCAATTGGTGCCGGGCTCGAAACGGTGAAATGATTTCCACGCCTCCAGATAAACTTCCTGCACCAGATCTTCCGCCTCAGGCATATCCCATACCAACAATGAAGCGGAACGGT
Source organism: Terriglobia bacterium (assembly GCA_035308965.1). GTDB lineage: Bacteria > Acidobacteriota > Terriglobia > UBA7540 > UBA7540 > DASYXZ01. The sequence continues at coordinate 42,369 of DATGFN010000019.1, forward strand.
ACAAATCAGCCATGTGGGGCAAAGCCACGGCTTCAAAATCCTCAACCCTGATCTTGGGACGAAAGAACAACGTTTACTCCAGCCAGAAATTCCCCACTCGATTGGTTCGCCTCGTTCTGCCTTTTATATTTTCCTGGACCGGGCATCTACAAACCGATGTACCAGTCGTACCCTCGCTCCGCCCAGTAATCGGCCGGGCGCAACTCGGTGTAGCGGATAGTCCCGATGCGTTTTAGGTTTTTCACTCCGTACTTTACAGGGATCACCAGGCGAAGCGGCGCGCCATGGTCCTGCGAAAGTGGCTCCCCGTTGCGTTCGTAGCAAAGCATGGTTTGAGGATGAAGCACGCTTTCCGTGTCCAGCCCGACGAAGTACTCGCCGTCGGGCGTTTCCATGCTGACATAAGCGGGCAGGTCATCCGCGTGATTCAGGCTGAATTCATTTCCACTCCGTGTCTGCGGAGGGAAAGCCCTCATGAAATCTGTAAAACGCGCCCCTGCCCACTGCACAATCACGCTCCAACCCTCGATGCATTTAAACTCGGTAACCATCTCCATGCGGGGAAGCTTCTTGATGGCGTCCAAATCGAGCTTCAGTGGCTCGTCCCCGGCCGCCAGTCCTTCCACCTGCAATTTCCATGCGGCCGCATCCACGTCGTCATCCAAACCCACGTCGCCGTTCACCCTGTCTTCGCTGATGCGGTCGGGGGGAAAGGTGGGGGCCAGGCGGCCTGTGGTCAGATAGTCGTGCGCCAACTGCTCATTCACTTCCAGTGTCTTTCGAAAGGGCCATGGTATACCGTTGATCATTCTGCGCGACGTGAACCATTCGAATGCGCCCAAGCCTGCCAACATGCCGGCGCCCAGCCCAATGAACCCCCGCCGGGTCTGGCGGCTCATGCGGCGTCGAACCTGGCGGTTCCATTCTTCGATGGCTTGCGGATCGGGCGGAGTGACGCTCGGCACGGCGGGACTTGGCACCGCTGTTTGAGGCTTTGCCTCGGCCTCGGGGCCCGGTTGCGTAACCCCAATTTCAGTGGCAGGCATAGTTTTTTGCGGGGTGCTCTCTGCCGCCGTGGCAGGAGTTTCGTTCTGATCCGGTTGCTTTTTCATTTCACTCATGGGTGCCTTCATCAACCGAAGTCAATTCGTAGCCGCTCACCATGGCGCGAAAATTGTTCCACCCGGCGCGCACGACCTGGGAGACATGTATCATAAAGAAGAGTACGTAACCTGCGGCCAGCAGGAAGTGCTCCCAACGCGCCATCATGTATCCGCCCAGGAGACTGTCCAACCAGGAGAACTGGGTTGGCTTATAAATCGCGAGTCCTGAAACCAGAGAGCCGAGTCCCATCAGAATTACACTGGTATAGGCAATCTGCTGCGCGCCGTTAAATTTTCGCTCCGGAAGTTTTCCTTTCCATAACCTGAAGTCATGCAGAAAAACCAGAATGGCTTCGCGGAAGGACTCGCGATTCGGGACCAAGTAACGCCACTCACCCGAAAGCAAAGTGTAAGTTACATAGACAATTCCGTTGATGGCGAAAAACCACATAAAAAAGAAATGCCATGCCATGCCCTTGGCCAGGCTTTGACCTAATCCAAATTCGCGATAAAAACTTTCAGGGAAAAACTTGAACACGGTGACCGAGCCCAGACCGATCCGGTAGACATCATTGGCCCAATAGATCCAAAGGCCGCTCCAAATCATCAGCGCCAATAGGGGAAAATTCACCCAGTGGCACCACCGTATCGCCAACGGATGTTTTGCTTTCATCTCCAAACGCTTCACGTCAAAGCTCCCACTTCAAAGTCTAATCGGTTTTCGGTTCAACGCCCTTCAAAATGATAATACCAATATCGGGGTTGAATATTCCCAAGTTTGCCAGGATTTTTGGTTATAAGAACCTTACGGCATATCGGTCCCAGCCTGTGAATTGGAGCAACCGTATGATTCTCCCGTTGACAGGCATCATTCATGGCATAATGCGCCGTTGGAGGCGCACAGATGACGACCCATGAAGGCAAGGAAAATTACAAAGTCCTGGTAATCGACGTTGGTGGCACTCACGTCAAAGCGCTTGCGACGGGCCAAACAGAACCTCGCAAGTTTGACTCCGGTCCAACCCTTACCGCCAGCCTGATGGTGAGGCAAATGAAAAACCTGGTGAAGGATTGGGAATTCAACGCAGTATCGATTGGATATCCCGGACCGGTAATCCACGGCCGTCCACTGCGCGACCCGCACAACCTGGGCCCCGGCTGGGTGGGATTCAATTTCCGCAAGGCATTCAACTGTCCCGTAAAAGTAATTAATGATGCCGCCATGCAGGCGCTGGGGAGCTATGAAGGCGGACGAATGCTCTTTCTTGGGCTGGGCACCGGCCTGGGCTCGGCCATGGTGGTGGATGGAATCCTGGAACCGATGGAGTTGGCTCACTTGCCTTACAAGAAGAAGACTTACGAGGAATATCTTGGAATAAGCGCCATCGAACGCTTGGGGAAAAAGAAATGGCGGAAGAATGTTGACGAGATCGTGGAGCAACTCAAAGAAGCGCTGGAAGTTGAATATGTCGTCCTGGGAGGCGGAAATTGCAAGAAGCTCAAGGATCTTCCGCCCGGGGCGCGTCTGGGCAACAACCAGAATGCATTCGTGGGAGGGTTCCGGCTTTGGGACTCACACCATCACAGAGATGCTTCCGTGGTAGTCCCAGGGTTGGCATGACGTGATTCATCTTAGCGCCTTAATCATTTTCACTGCCGGGGCGCGTTCTTGTAACAGCTCAAAATGTCCTCGATTGATACGACCCCCTCGAGTTTTCGCGGGTTGGCGCGGCTGACGACTGGGAGGTGCGGCCAAGCGCCCATTTGTCGCAGCGCAAAGTCGAGAGGTTGGTCGGGATGGACTACAGGTAGTATCGCGCTGGTATAAACCTCCTCAAGAGGCAAGCCGCCTTTGGCGTCCCCGGCCAAGCCGCGCAAGACCGGTCCAGTAATATTCGTCCACCTGCCCGTTTTGTATCTCACTAGGAATACTCCATCCGTTGACTCTTTGATCCGATCGAGCGCGGTGGTGACCGAATCCTCTGCCTCCAGAATCGGTCCCTTCGCAGGCCGCATCGCGTCCTCCACACTCAATGACCGCGCCTCGCGTTGTTCTTCCATGGAGGGCAGGTCGACGCCGTCTTCGCGGGCGAGCAGATCAAATATGGGTGTTTCCAGATAGTGCCGGGAAATCAGGTAGGCGATCGTATTGGAAATCATGACTGGCACGATGATGGAATAATCTCCGCTAACTTCAAGGACCATGAAGACTGAAGTGAGCGGGGCCCGAAGAAATCCGGCAAAGAGTGTGCCCATGCCCACCAACGCGTAAGACCCAATGGAACCAGTCAAGCCCGGGAAAAAATGGCGCTCGATGGCGCCCACTGCCCCGCCCACTGTCGCGCCGATAAAAAGAGTGGGCGCAAACATGCCTCCGGGCGTACCGCTGACAAATGATATCGTGGTGGCAAGTATTTTGAATGCAGCCAGCAGGACAAGAATCCGCCAGGCATATTGCTCGCTAATCACTTGATCGATGATGTGGTATCCCGAGCCCATCACCTGGGGTAGCCATAGTGCGATGACTCCGATGAGTAGCCCTGCGATCGCCGGCTGAACGTATTGTGTCTCGCGCGGAAGCGCCTTCAAGCGCGGCCGCAGATAGGCGATTAATTTAACAAAGACCACTGAGGAAAGCCCTCCCGCAATCCCCAGGCCAGCGTAAGCCAGCAACTCCCAGGTGTGGGCAAGGTTGAAGACCGGAATGTGGAAGAGCGGCTCAGAACCCATCAGGCCGCGCTCCACAACAACGCCCGAAATGGCGGAAAGAACCACGGCGCCCAAGGCGCCTGAGTTCCATCTCCCGATGACCTCTTCAATCACGAATAGGACCGCGGAAACCGGGGCGTTGAACGCAGCAGCAAGCCCCGCCGCGGCTCCAACCGGGGCCAGGAGGCGGAGTTTGTCGCGCGATAAATTCAATCGGCGTCCCAGGGCGGAAGCCACACCGGCGCCGATCTGCAATGAAGGGTCTTCGGGTCCAAGCGAATGGCCGCTGCCGATGGCCAGAGCGCAGAGAAAAAATTTTCCAATGACGGTGCTGAAGGGAATGTAGCCATCATAGATATACACGGCTTCTTTGGTTTGATTGACGCCGCTTCCACGAACGCGGGGGAATACTTTCATCACTAGGAAGGCAACCACCAAACCTCCCAGGGCTGGGATAAAGATGGCTCGCAGCGGCGAGGGGGCCAGGGAGGAACCGAGGAGAGTGATTCGCACCCATTCGATGGAGATCTGAAAACACACTACCAGCAACCCGGAGAAGAGGCCGATGATAATGGCCAGGAGCAGGAAAAGTTGGGCTTCGCGGATACTCAGTTGAGAGTTATCGAGGCCGGATTTGGAGCGAAGAATCTCGAACCATTTCCTTCCCACCGGAGCGAGTCCGGGGTTGGGCACAGGGGCGGGAGCGTCAGGCTGGTCGGTCACTTCGGATTACCTCCGCGTTCTCCCATGGCGAGGACAATCGCCTTGTTCAATCCAGTTGGCTCGCCACATTGGGTTGTGGCAGAGTCCTCCATTTCCTTGGCCAGAGAAAAGACGACGGTGGCTTTGTCGGCGTCACGGATCAAAATCTTTTCCTGAACCATCGGTTCCATTTTCACGGCCCGAACATAAAGATCCTGCAAATCGGTTGACGCTTGGGAAGCCTGGGTTCCCCCGCTCTTTGTTTGGGCACAATCCCTGAGCCGGTCTTTAGCCTGCTGGAACACCTGCACGGTTCTCCGCATTCTTTCGGCATTGGGCAGGCCGGGTTCGTAAGGGTCGATGCTCAAAACTTGCCTGGCTTCGTCCAGCATTCTCTCCAGATTGGGATTGTGCGGGTCTTTCCTCAACGCCCGTTCGAGATAAAGCTCTGCGTTGCGGTAATCGTCAAGATGAAGATCGGTTTCCCCCAAGCCCGACAGGGCACCTTTGTCGTTCCTATCTATTTGAAGCGCCAGGGCAAATTGCTTTTGCGCTTCGTTGTATTGGCGAGCATTGAAGAATATCTGACCGACCTGAACGTGGAGCGAAGCTTGGGGAGGCAATTCAGCCGCCAAAGCCATCAATTCGGCCTGGGCCTGAGGGTTGGCGCCCCGTGCGACCAGAAATTGGTAGAGTTCCAACCGCGCTTCGCGGCGCTCCTCGGCGGCGTCCCGCTGGCCCCAGTCTCCGTAGATGGAATTGTGAAAATAGCGAAGAGCCTCCTGAACATTCCTGTTGTGGATGGCCAGTTGCCCGAGTTCCAAATTGACCTCGCCACTCTCGGGCTCGTGCTCCCAAAGTCGGATCAAGTGGGCGCTCGCTTCGTCCTCATAATGGGCAGCCAGTAAGGCCTTGGCCAGACTAAGTTCATAAGCACCGTCGGCGGGGGAATAGACGAGCGCCGTACGAAAATCAGTAATCGCATTCTCGGGCCGCCCCGCCTTCAATTCAATTTCGCCGTGCTCAAACCATTCATTCCCAAGCGCCCTTTCCTTGGCGTGATATTTCCGGGCCGCTATTCCGGTTATGATAAAGAGGATAAGCAATCCTATTGCACAAATCAGAAGTATGGCTTCCGCCGATAAGCTGCCCCGGCGATTTTCGGCCAGGCCTTGGGGGCGAATTTCCCCGCCAGACAGCAGTACTTTCGCACAATTTTTACAATGATGGATATCGTCCATTGGGTAGACGCCCAGGGCATTGAATGAATCGTCGGCGGAAACGGAATGGAGGCTGATCAGCCATTTGGAAATTCAATGAATGAGGGCCTGAATGTTCGAATAATTGTTAGTCGCCATATAGTTCGCTGCTCAGAAACCCGCCGCGACGAATATTTTACCACTGTCTACAAATTCGCCGAAGGCCAATCCATGGCGCCGCCCGCGCAAAATTCCTTGACCCCAAATGGCATTTGATGAACAATGTTCGCGGCAGTCCGCTTCGTCATCGCCATGAGTGGGACACCCAGAACACCTATCCACGATCAGGACCATGCTTATGAAGTTGAGTGGACAACTATCTCTTATCGCACGATTATATTCTTTATTTTGTTGGGCCTGTTCCTTTTGTGCCTTGTGATCTACCTGATTGCGCCCCACTATGTCAGCCAGAAACTGGATCAGGCCGTAAGTTGGCTTGTTTCCGCCCGTATCCAGCAGGATCAGCCCTCCAAGAAGCATGATGCCCACTTTGTGAATATCGACGGCACGGTTCGCGTGCGAAAAGGCCAATCTCAACAATGGATTCGGGCCGACTTCAACACCAGCCTGGAGAAAGGGGACTTTATCCAAACCTCCAGTGACGGCGTGGCACAAATTATTTTCACCGACGGGACCAACTATGTGCTGAAGCCAGACTCCTTGATTGTCGTGGAAGAGAGCCAGGAGGACCCCGTGACGAAGGCCACCAAGGTGGCGGTCCAAGTCACGACAGGCGCCGTCGACCTCTCAACGGGTAAATTTGGCGCGCAAGGTTCGGTTTCCCAAGTGTCGTTTCAAAACGCGACCGCCAGTCTGGGTGAGGACAGCCGCGCCGTGGTGCGCAGCGATCCCAAAAAAGACGTCCATGAGATTACCGTGGACGCCGGCCAGGCTGACGTGACCCGAGGCTCATCCAGCCTTCGCCTGGGCCAATACGAACAGGCCACTTTCAACTCCCAAGAGCCGGGACTTACGCGGAAAACTGTGATTGCTCCTCCCGCGCTTGACTCCCCGCCCAATATGGCCCTAACCGTGAGCAAAGACCCGAAGACCACTACCGTGCCGTTTTCTTGGCACGCTGTCCCGGGAGCTGTGAGCTACCACTTGATGGTTTCGCCCTCAGGCATGTTTTCAAATTTAGTAGTCGACAAGAGAATCCAAGGCAAGACCTCCTTCCAGATCGAGGGACTGGAGGAAGGCAACTACTATTGGGAGGTCACCGCGACGGACGCCAGGGGGGTTGAAAGCCAGCCCAGCGCGCCAAATAAATTCAATCTGGTACAACAGATGGATTCGAGCAACAAGGCTTTCCTGGAAGTCAACGCTCCTGTCATCCACGGCCGGGTGGTGGAAGTGACCGGAAAGACTGAGCCCGGATCAACGGTGATCATTAACAACGAACAGGTTTTTTCGATAGCCGCAGACGGAACTTTTCGGCATTTCACCTCACCGCTTCCAAGGCCCGGGGAAAACCAGATCACCATCACCGCGCAAAACCGCAAGGGCGATACAAATACAATTCATAAGAGCATTGTGATCGAATGACGCAGCTCGCCGCCCGCGATTCCTATTATCTCGAGGTTGAAACTTAATTGGGAATGAATCTACGTTCTTTGTTCAGCATGTTTTCATCCGACCTGGCCATCGACCTGGGCACGGCCAATACCCTGGTCTATGCCAAAGGCAAAGGCATTGTCGTCAACGAGCCCTCCATTGTGGCCCTCAATAAATTGACGGGAGAGATCGAAGCCGTGGGCCGCGAAGCCAAGGAAATGCTGGGGCGCACTCCCGGCAACATTGTGGCCATCCGGCCCTTGAAAGACGGCGTGATTGCCGATTTCAAAGTCACCGAAAAGATGCTGAATTATTTCATCCACAAAGCTCACAATCGCAAAATGTTTGTCCATCCGCGGATTGTGATTGGCGTGCCTTCGGAAATCACCCAGGTGGAAAAGCGGGCCGTCCAGGACTCCGCCATGCGCGCCAAAGCCAGCGAAGTGTTTCTTGTGGAGCAGGCCATGATGGCGGCCATCGGCGCGGGACTTCCCATCACTGAGCCTTCGGGCAGCATGATTGTGGACATTGGAGGGGGGACGTCGGATATCGCGGTCATATCCCTTTCCGGAATCGTTTACAGCCGCTCGGTCCGCGTCGCCGGAAACGAGATGGACGAAGCCGTTACGGCCTACTTGAAGCGGAAGTACAACCTCCTGGTGGGGGAGCGCACAGCCGAACAGGTGAAGATGGAAATTGGCTCGGCCTATCCCCTGGAGAAACCTCTGACCATGGAAATCAAAGGGCGCCATCTGCTGGAAGGCGTCCCCAAGACCATCACCATTGATGATTCGGAGATCCGTGATGCACTCTCGGAATGTATTGCCACCATTCTGAATGCCATCCGGGTGGCGCTGGAGCGCACTCCACCGGAGCTCTCCGCTGATATTTCCGACCGGGGCATTGTGTTGACGGGGGGAGGCGCCCTAATCAAGAATCTGGATAAACGCATCCGTGAGGAAACGGGGTTGCCCGTTTCCATCGCCGAGGACCCCCTGGCCTCCGTGGTGCTGGGTACGGGAAAAATGTTGACCGACTTCAACCTCCTGCGCCGGGTTGCGATAGAATGAGGAAGAATTGAGTGATTGAAAGATCGGGTGATTGGATAATTAAAAGGGCTGGAAATCTCAAGGCGTGTTTTGACGGCAAAGCTTTTTTCCCCAATCACTCAATCACAAAATCGCACAATCAATAATCGAAAAAGATTCTTCAATGGTCGAGCGTGATTCATCCCATCTCTTCTCTCCAGCTCATCATCTGAGCCATGAAGGGCCGGAAGCCATGCAGGCGTTCGTATCGCGCCACCGCGCGTTTTTCGTTTTATTGGCGGTGATGGTGGCGCAACTCCTCCTTCTATCGGTTCAGATCACTCGCAATCAAAATGTCCGCTTGATTCAAGTTTGGGCGGTGGAAGCTTTCGAACCATTCGAGCGCTCCATACATTGGACGGTAAGCAAAACCACGGGGTCATGGAGAACCTTTTGGGGACTCTGGGGCGCTCAAAAGCAGAATCAGGATCTGCGGGCCGAGCTGGCGGCTGCCCACGCTAATGCGCTCGAACTCTCCGAAAAGGCGGGCGAAGCGGATCGCCTCAGGACATTACTTGATTTCAAGGATCATCTTTCTTTTAAGACTATCGCCGCTGAGGTCATCGCGTCCAGCCCCGGCGAAAGATCAAATGCCATTTACATCGGAAAAGGGGCGGATTCCGGGCTGAGCACGGACCTTGCGGTAATCACTCCCATGGGAATCGTGGGCAAAATTATTGCTGTCTTTCCCCACTCCGCTCAAGTCCTCTTAGTAACGGACCCCTCCAGCGGTGTCGGCTGTGAACTGGAGAAAAGCAGGGTTCAGGGCGTCTTGAAGGGGACGGGGCAAAACCTGACCCATCTTCACTATGTGATGAATGACCGCGACGTTTCCGTGGGCGAATTGGTGCTGACCTCCGGCCTCGATCAGATTTATCCCAAAGGCCTCCCGGTCGGGACAGTCACCCGCACGGCGGCGGGAAATATTTATAAAGATATCGATGTGACGCCCGCGGCGCAGCTTGACCGGCTTGAATCCGTCCTGGTGATGGCAAAGGCGGAGCCCTCGGATTCTCCACCTGTAAGATGAGTGCCGGTGGTTTCTATTTGCGAACTGTTTGCCACAAATTGTGAAAGTTTTCGCAATTATCTCACGCACTCCATTTTTTGCCCCGAGCTTCTCCTGACTGCTTAAATCTTCCGGGTTAACATTCCGGCTCATCTCTGATAATCTCACCTGTTATGGGCGTTCCGGCCCACCGAAGGGTGGAAGTTTACCGAGTACATCCGGCAATTCTGTGGTTGACGGTCTTCGCCGCCCTGCTTCTCCAGACCGTCCTGCCGCCCATCCTCCCCATCGCACGCAAATTTGATTTTCCGCTACTGGTTACGATCTATTTCGCCTTATTGCGGAGGAGCCAGGTCTTCGGAATCGGATTAGGCACGGTTGTCGGCTTAACCCAGGATGCGCTGGCACACGGCTTGATCGGCACCTCCGGCATGGCCAAGGGTTTAGTGGGATTTCTTGCCGCCACGGTAAGTGTGAAAATTGATCTGGAACAACCGGCGCCACGGTTCGTCTTCGCGGGAGTCTTGATTTTCGTTCACCGGATTTTTCTCTTTGGACTCGAGCGGGCGCTATTCGATCCTCCACCGACTTTCAAACCTCTCGACATGCTCGGCGGTGTGCTCATTAACGTGGCCCTGGGATTGGTCCTATTCCAGTTGCTCGATCATTTCAAACAAAGGATTTAGGAAAAACTAAGTGCGGTTGGAGCAAGTTCCGCCAGTGGCGCGCCCCAAGCTCTTGCGATCCGGGAATTCAAAATGTGATTCGGACGCCGATTTGAGCAGCGAAGGGTATCCCGACGGTGGTCCCCGGGCCAAAAAAATCTCCCAAGGCGCCCGCCGCAACTCGCAAATCATTCAACGAGCGAATGGGTGAGGTTTGTGTGCAGGAGGGGTTTATGCAAAATGCCGTGGCGTTCGAAAGGTCATTCACCGGCACAGGCAAGGCTGAGATATCGGGTAAGAAATTATTTCCGGGATTGACCCGGTTAAAAAGATTAAAAAACTCGACAAAGGGCCGAACCGATACGTTGTCTGTAAGGCTGAATTTACGGCTCACCCGCATGTCCATTTGAAAATAAGGGACGCCGCGAAATTGGTCCAGTTTGGTTTGAACGCCGTTGACCACAGCACGGTCATTATTCGACACCCCATCATTATTGACGTCCACCGGAGTGACCATAGTGAAGGGTCTTGCACTCTCCGCCTGGCCAAGCGTTGAGACCTGGAAACCGTGCGGCAGGTTCCACTCCGCCGCCAGGACCAATCGATGCCGCATATCCTCTCCGGAGGGTCCGTAATCGCCCGGACCGAAGGCATTCCTAGGATCGGACACCAAGTTCACATAATCAAAAAGCTCACCCACCACGGCGCCCCAGGTTGCGGCGCTGGACAATGTATAGTGTGCGGTCAAGTCCAGGCGGGCCCCGCGGCGGTGAATGATGATCGAGGCGCCGTCGTACCGCGACCGATTGTCAGTACGATAGAGGTTAATGAAGGGGGCATCGGCCGGCAACGTGAAGCCGGGAGCGTATTGGTAGGCCCTATACTGATGCACTCCCTTGTGATGCTCAAACTGGAAGGATAAATCCCAGGCAGAATTAATCTGATGGGCGAGGCCGGCGCTTGCCTGAAAATCGTAGGGCGAATGATAGTCGGGAGAAATCACCGAGCCCGTATCATTCGGTCCCAGGAGTGCGCCGTTAAAGGGCGTGTTGACAGCCTGAAACGACTGCACCCAGCCGCTCTGCGCAAGGTCATTGTAGTAGAGCCCAACGCCGGCGCGAATCACCGTCTTGCCCGCTCCGCCGGGTGAATAGACCAATCCCAATCTGGGAGCAAGAGCGCCCCGATAGTCATGAGGAATGCCGGGGGCAAGCGGAATGCCCAATGCGCGTAGCGTCTGGACGGCGGGATTCTGATTCTGGGTTTGCCCTTCCGCGGTGAAAAGGCCGAACGTGGTGTCGTAACGTAAACCGAGATTAACGGTGAAATTGGTCCTTGCCCGCCACGCATCCTGAAAGTAGAGGCCAAGCCGCTGGACATTTTGCGAAAACCCGCCGTCATAGCCGGGCGTGGTGGGGGTGGATTGAATAATAGGGAGGATGCTTTGGCCGTTCGCCAAATAAAAGCTGGGATCCTGCGGGAACACCACCAATTGCTCGGGCGTGTCCGCCAATCTCCCACTCAGCACGGGTTCGTGGATGAAGTTCACCCCGAATTTTACTGCCTGGTCAGGATCGTAGCGAGTGACGTCATAGCGGAACTGGTATTTTTCCTGCGCCCGATAAACTGGGAAAGCGGTTATGCCCGTCACAAATTGATTGTCGCCAAAAGTTTCGAACCCGGACGTGGTGATAATAGTGGAACTGAAGGGGAAGGCCAGCGCCAGGCCAAGATTTGAGTTGCGCGTCTGGTGATTGGTAAAAGTGCCGGCCTGGAATGTAAACGAACCAAGCCATCTGGGATTGAAGAGGAATTGTTGGTTGGCCAGGAAACTGTAGTAATGGGCGTCTGTCGTGACCCCTGTAGAAGGCAAAGTACCTTGCTGCACCAGATTATTCTTTGTATTGTTGAGGTCGAACGCGCCGCGGAAAAACCACTGCGCCCTCTCGGATTCGTTCCAGTCAACACGGCTGTCAAAAAGTTGATCGCGGAATGGTACAGGCGTGGACGAGGGCGCCGTGATGGAGGCAACACCGGGAATCTCGCCTTGCGCCGCAAGTTGCCCCAAGGCGCTAAACTCGGCAAGGTTGGGCGCGCTGTATGATACGCTGGCGTTTTCACGCACTAATTCGAGCGAGCTGAAAAACCAAACTTTCTGTGGGTCGATCGGCCCTCCCAAATTCATGGCGCCATTTTGCCGCGAGAACGGTGCCTTGGGATTGGGCGGCGGATTATCAAGGATATTACGGGCATTCAGTTTTGCGGACCGATCGTAGAATGCTCCTCCTCCGTGCCATTGATCTGTCCCGCGGCGGGTCACGATGATCACTGAACCTCCGTTGGTGCGCGAAGTGTCAGCGTCATATTGCGAAGTGCGGACTACAAATTCCTGCATGGCATCGGGCGAATAATTTTGGAGAAACCCACCGATGTAATCATCGTTGTTATCCCCGCCATCCACGGAAAGATCCACGTTCAAACCCGAGCTTCCGGCAAAGGAAACCGCCGTGATGCGGGCCTTGGTGGGGTCTGAGGGCTCCACGGGCGCCGTCATGGGAGCAATGTAGGCAATGTTGGCAAAGCTCCTTGCGGATAAGGGAACATCAGCGATTTCCTGCCCTCGGATCACTGATTTTTCCACGCTGCTCGTCGTGTCCAATCCTGCGCCGGAGGACTCTTCCACGCGAACTGTTTCGGTCTGGCGTTTTAGGCCGAGGACAACGGTCAGGTTGCGGGGATTTCCCACCGTTACTTCCACATCGGGATACACCACCGGGGTCCAACCCGCAAGATCAAAGCGAACGCGATAACTTCCAGGTGGGAGCGGGCCAAGATGGAACTCGCCAATTCGGTTACTGGTGGTGGTCCGGGTCAGGGGAAATCCGACCGCGTCCAGCCGAACAGTTACCCCAGCCAACCGGCCGCCCGTCGTATCTTGCGTCAAACCCACCAATTCCCCGGTGGGGCTCTGCCCTGCGCAAAAAGTTCCGCCAGCGCCCAACAGAAGGAGAAATGCCAAAGTCCGGACGAGAGATTTTCGGCAGGGCACCGTCTTTTTCACCTCTTGATTATACTAAAACATACATCAGTAATTCTAGATTTCGGACATGATGCAAATTTCAAACGTGGAATGGAAACTGCTACGTAAGAAGCTTAAGGCTAATTTCCACTACCGGGAAATTCAGCCCGTCAGCGAAGATAAACCGTTGAATTGTGTATTGTCAACTTTCCGCAAGCTGTCTGAAAAATTGTGAAAATTGTCCGTCCGCGGCTTTCCGGCCCCAAACCTTTAAGACACCTAAATGGGCACAATTTCCACAGCTTTTCCACAGATTATTCACAACTTGTATTGCCATTGACGCTATGTTATTCTCCCCGCTAGGAAAACGATGGGCTTGGTTAAGCCCATAAGCTTGGAATTATATATAGAGGGAAAAGGTTCTTCATCCTTTCTCATAAGCTCGCGCTTAAAGCAGGCGCGGGCGGATGTCTACGAGAATGCAATTTCATTTTCCGCAGGATGACCGGTTTGCGGGATGGAAGATTCCATTCCTTCAGTATTTGGCGGGCGCGGCGTTTTGTCTCCTGTTAATCGGTTACTGGCGTCTCCAAGTCGGTCAGCATAATCTTTATCTGGACCAGGCAGAACGCAACCGCATCCGCAATCTCCCCATCATTGCGCCTCGAGGAAGAATTCTTGACCGCGAAGGCAAAGTGCTGGTGGACAACACGCCCGCCTTCAGCGTCCTTTTGATGCGGGAGAATTCGGCTGTCCTTTCCGGGTCACGGATGGATGGCATCGCCCGCGGCTTGCACATCGATCCCGAAGAACTCAAGCAGCAAGTGGCAGACTCCGCGCTCCTCCCTCGTTTCCAGCCTCTACTGTTGAAGCAATCCGCCACCTTGGAAGACGCCGCCTTTGTGGATTCTCACCGCGTTGAGTACCCCGAACTTGCGGTTATTCAAGTGCAAGAGCGATTGTACCCCTACCACGCCGCCATCGCGTCGGTACTCGGTTACGTGGGTGAAGTCTCCGAGGACATGATTGCCAAGGATGAGACTCACTATCGGCCGGGCGATCAAGTGGGGAAATTCGGCATCGAGCGATCATATGACACGGAACTCTCGGGCCGCGACGGAATGCGGCGCGTAGTGGTCAACAGCCGCGGGCAGGAAGTGGGGTCGGAGAATACCATCAATGCCTCTCCCGGTAATGATCTGCGCCTGACCATTGACCTTGATGTTCAAATGGCCGCTGAAAAATCGTTGGGGGACCGTGAGGGCGCTGTGGTGGCGATTGATCCGCGCACGGGAGAGGTGCTCGCCCTGGTCAGCCACCCTTCCTTTGATCCCAACGACTTTGCCAAGCGCATCGACAAAGACACCTGGAATCGGCTGATGGAGGATCCGCAAAAACCCATGATGGACAAGGCCATTCAGGCCCAATTGGCGCCTGGGTCGGTGTTCAAGATTTTCACTGCAGCGGCGGGTCTCGAAACCGGGGAAATCAAGCCCGGCTTTACCGTTTATTGTCCGGGATCGGTTACGATTTACGGCCATACTTATCATGACTGGACTTTCGATAAAGGGCATGGGCATGGAAGCGTGGACATTCATAACGCCATCGTTCATTCCTGTGACGTCTATTTTTATACGTTGGGGAAAATTATCGGGATTGACAAAATCGCGTACTTCGCCAAAAGCCTGGGATTGGGCGCCAAAACTGGAATCGATCTCCCCTCTGAGAGTTCCGGCTTGATTCCATCACCCGAATGGGTGGAGGCTGCGTTCAAGCGGCAGTGGTGGGCGGGGGAAACAATGTCGGTGGCCATCGGCCAGGGAGCAGTGGAAGTCACGCCGCTCCAGTTGGCTTATGCCCTGGGTGGTATTGCGTCGGGCGGTGTTTTTCGCCGGCCGCACCTCGCATTTCCCGGCGACCTCAATGCGCTTCACGTGGACCTAAAGGAAAATTCCGAGCGGCGCTTCCCTCTGAAAGATCAAACATTGGACATCCTGTTAAAAGGGATGTGGGGCGTGGTGAATGAGGGTGGCGGAACGGGCGCGGGCGCGCGTTGCCCGGGGATCGACATCGCGGGCAAAACAGGCACGGCCCAAGTGGTGAGCACCGGGCTCCAGAAATCCGCTCACAGCTCGGACTATAATAATAATGCTTGGTTCGTCGGATTCTCGCCGCCATCAGACCCTAACATTGTTGTTGCTGCCCTGGTGATGAAGGGTGGCCATTCGGCGGTGGCAGCACCCATCGCTCGCGATGTGATCAAAGCGTTTTACGATAAGTTACATCCAACTAAACCCGCGCCGGACAGCGCCCAGGCGAAGTTGGTCAGCGAAGTAAGCGGAAGTCCGGCCGGCCGGCCAAGCGCGACGGCGCGCTAGCAGGCAAACAGTTCCTTTTATGATTCGAAAAGCTTTAAATTTTAGAGATGCCGATTGGCTTCTTCTGGCGCTGGCTGTGGTTATTGCCGCGGTTGGAGTTGTAGAGATCTATAGCACCACGGCCCATTCAGCATTGGCGGGTGAATACAAGTCGCAGATCAAGTGGATTGTTTTGGGTTGCGCGGCCGCCTTGATCATTAGCCGAATCGATTACCACGCCATCATTGAAAGGGTTCCCTGGTTTTTTGCATTGAGCGTGCTGACCCTTGCCGGCCTTCTGTTCAGCGGGCACTCCATCAACAAGGCTCGGCGATGGCTCCCGCTTGGGGGCTTTGCAACTTTACAAGTGTCAGAACTGGTTAAATTGGTTATAATATTGGGGGTGGCAGCGATCCTGGCGGAAAAGCAAGGAAAGTATGTCACTTGGAAAGACCTGATTAAGTTGGGAATCCTGGCGGGCGTGCCTGCCGTTCTGGTTGTTTTGGAACCGGATCTTGGGACCGCGCTAACCTTCTTCCCGATAATCTTGGCTGGGGCTTTCCTGATGGGGATCCAACTTCGGAAAATTGCCGTGTTGGCCCTTCTTGGAATGTTGATGCTCCCCGTGGCGTGGCACTTTACGAAGCCTTACCAGCGCGAACGTATAATGACCTTCGTTCACCCTACTCAGGATACCCGGGGCTCCAGCTATCAGGCCACACAATCAAAAATTGCCATCGGCTCGGGCGGAATCTGGGGCAAAGGCCTTGGGAATGGGACGCAGTCCCGTCTGGGATTCATTCCTGTTTCCCACGCCGATTTTATTTTCGCCGCTTTTTCGGAGGAACAGGGATTTGCCGGCACTCTGTTCGTATTGGTGCTCTATTTTGCAATGATTCTGCGCCTGCTCGATGGAGCGCAGATGGCCGGAGATCGCGCCGGGACTCTGTTGGTGGTTTGTTTCGCTTCACTAATTTTCTTTCAGGTTTTTGTGAATGTCGGAATGATGATCGGTTTCTTGCCCAT
This sequence comes from Terriglobia bacterium, assembly GCA_035308965.1. GTDB lineage: Bacteria > Acidobacteriota > Terriglobia > UBA7540 > UBA7540 > DASYXZ01. The sequence goes on from DATGFN010000019.1 coordinate 58,860, forward strand.
CACCGGCATTCCGCTTCCACTCATGAGCCAGGGAGGGTCCTCGGTCCTATCGACGTTTTTGGGCTTGGGCTTGGCGATGAGTGTGAACATGCGGCGGCTGGTTAATTAGGTTCGGTCGCCTTGTTTGATGGATAGAGGTTAATTGGGATTTAATGCAGGACCGGCAGGCGCCGGCATCGGATTGAACGGTCCGCCCACATAATTCGCCCGGACGGATTTTGTAAAGCGTGGCGCCAAGGATTCTGTTGTGGAATTTGCGTCCTGGCAACCACCTGAGATTCATTGGCCGGCAGCGCGGTTGATCTTCCGCAATGTTCGGAAGACCCGGCCCGATCGGGAAGGAAGGGAGTTGATCTCTCGTCCGCCAATCGACGGATGGGATTGATCCTCGAGCCTATGCCCGACGAGAGGAGTTTTCATGTCCAAGGAGCTGTTTATTTCAGCGTCTCCACACGAGACCAAGGTCGCGGTGTTGGAAGACGACGAACTGGTTGAGGTGTATCACGAAAGAGATACCAATACAGGATTGGTCGGCGGGATTTACAAAGGCCGTGTCAGCCGCGTATTGCCCGGCATGCAATCCGCCTTTGTGGATATCGGCCTGGAACGTGACGCGTTCCTTTATGTCTCGGACTTCTTTGAAGACGCTGATGAGTACGACAAAATAGTGGCCGAGGCGGAAGCGCGCGTCACTCGCTTCGCCGAGGGCGCCACAGCCCCAAGTCCATTGGCCGTTTCGCCGCCTACGGAAGCAACTGTTATAGAGCAGTCGCCACAAGCGCCGGTTGACGAAACCCCAGTCCCCGTTCCTCCTTCGCCTCCGGAAGCGATTGCTTTGGAAATTCCCGCAATTCAAGAAGCTCCCCCGCCCGTGGCGACTCCGCCAGCAGAAGTCGAGCCGCCAACTTCGGCTCCAACGGGACCTTTTGTCCGCAACAACAGGCCCGGCGGCCCCTCATCGGATTTTCGAAGGGGCGAGCACCGTGGGCGGCGACGAAAGCGTCACGGCCAACCGTTCGGCGAGCGAAAATTCGGTCCTAAACCCGAATTTCGCCCGAGGCCAGTGGATCGCCCGGCGCCACCTGCCGTGAGCACAAGCTCCTCCTTCGAAGTCCTTCCCGGAGAGTCCCTGGCGAAGTACCGGAACCAGTCCAATCAAACTCCTACTCCTGGGTTTCCGGCCCATAATTCCGATGGTCCAGGTCAATCTACTTTTTCGGAAGAAACCGAGCCCAGGGAATCCATTCGACCTGAGCCTGAGAATGGTTCGGCTGAAGCAACTCACACGGAAACAATCGTTCAGCCTGCCGCTGAAATCGAAGCGGCAATTCCAGTTGACGTCGCACCAGAGCATGAAGCACAGGCCAATCCGAATGTCGCGCCCAATGTCCCAGAAATTGAGCCTGCGACTGCCGCAATAGAATTACCTGCGGTTGCACCGCCTGTTGAGGAAGCCCCGACCGTTGCTGCGCTTGTAAATCCCGAGAATGAAATTGCAGCATCCCCGGAAAGTAACGCCAGATCGGTTGTCGATAATCCACCGTCGGCGCAGGCGTCCGATTCCAGCGAGCAGGCACGTGAGGCAAAACCCCGGCCACTTTGGGACCGTTTGGTTTCAACCGTCCTCGGCAAGTCCCCGAATTCCGACGAAGTAAAAGAACCGATAGCCCAAAACGCTGCCCCCGAAACTGTCCCAGCGATCACACCCGCCGCGGAAGAAGGAGATCTCACTCCCAACTCGGAATCCGAAAATGAAGCTGAGGACGTATCTACCGATGCCACGCCCGCCTTCGCAGACGCAGGCTCCGAATTGGCGCCGGGAGAAGCGGCATCCGAGGAGCCCGCGGGAAATGTCCGTGCGCCCGGCCAGAATCCCGAAATCGGTTCGACCAGCGAGCAGACTACTCGCGCGTATACATTGCGCGAGCCCAACCAGAAGCCTCGTTTCGCGCCTCGCCGCAGAGGGCGGCACGGAAGGGGCAATCGCGATTTCGTTCCCGGCGGTGGCCAGGGCCCGCGGCGTGACGCACCCCGGTCCGGCAATCATCAACCCATGCAGATTGCGGAATTGCTGAAAGAGGGGCAGGAAATCCTGGTCCAAATCGCCAAAGAACCTCTGGGGCGTAAAGGAGCTCGCATCACCTCACATATCGCCCTTCCCGGGCGCTATCTGGTCTATATGCCCACCGTCGATCATATCGGAGTCTCGCGCAAGATCGCCTCGGAAGAGGAGCGGCTGCGCCTCAAGAATATTATGCTGGATAACAGGGGCTCGGTAACCGGCGGATTTATTGTGCGGACTGCCGGAGCGGGCCGGCCGGAAGAAGAACTGAAGGCCGACATGAAATTTCTCTCGACACTCTGGACCGATATCCGCTCCAAGGCCGAACGGACCAAAGCCCCCGCCCTCCTGCATCGCGACCTTGATTTGATGCAGAGAATTCTGCGCGACATCCTCTCCCCTGATTTTAAGTCGGTGCGGGTGGATAGCGAAAACGAATACGAACGCGCCCTTGATTTTGTTAGCCGCTGCCAGCCTTCGCTGGTGAACCACGTCAAGCTCTATACGCGCGACACCCCCATGTTTGAGGAGTTCGGCATACAGGCCGAGATCGACAAGGCGTTGAAGTCCAAAGTGTGGCTGAAATCCGGTGGCTATATCGTGATCAATCAAACCGAAGCGTTGGTGGCGATTGATGTGAATACCGGGAAATATGTGGGCAAGACAAACCGGCTGGAAGATACGATTGTCAAAACCAACATTGACGCCGTGAAGGAAATAGTCCGCCAGATTCGGCTCCGCGATCTGGGCGGGATTGTGGTGATCGATTTTATCGATATGGACGAGCGCCGCAATCGAAACAAAGTGGTGCAAGCACTCGAGGAGGCTCTCCGCTTTGACCGTGCCCCTACCAAAATTCTTTCCTTTAACGATTTCGGACTGGTGGCGCTTACTCGCAAGCGCGTAAAGCAGTCCCTGGAACGCACGCTTTGTGAACCTTGTGCCTATTGCTCGGGCTCGGGCTGGATCAAATCTGTTACCACGCTGTCCTACGAAATTCTGGCCGAGGCGCGCAAAATGGCCGCCGAACATGAGGGCGAATCACTCACCCTGCGCGTGCACCCCGATGTTGCCAAGGCGCTGAAATCCCGCGAAGGCGTCATACTTTCTGAACTCGAATCCATGACCAAGAAGGATGTGATCGTTAAGAGCGACCCCAGCGTGCATCAGGAACGGTTCGAAATATATTGAAGGAAAAAAGTCAGGAGCCGGGAGTCAGGAGTCAGAATAAAGAAACAGCTTCTCTTTATTCATAACAATTCCGCACTGTTGTCCAAATTTTGACTTCAGACTTACATCTTCTGCCAACTGCATTCTGCCTTCCTCAGTCCGTGTCGAATCTCTCTTCCTTGAATGGGTCCCCATACATGTGGTAGCCGTTTTGCTCCCAGAAACCGGCGCGGTCTTGACTGAGGAATTCCAATCCACGAACCCATTTCGCGCTTTTCCAACTATAAAGCTTGGGGATCACCAATCGCATGGGCCCGCCGTGTTCCGGCGTTAAGGGCTCGCCATCATGTTTGAGGGCGAACAAAACATTGTCGGCCAGAAGATCCGGCAGGGGGACGTTAGTCGCATAACCCTCGGCGCCGTAAATCATCACGTGGCTCGCCTCCGGCTTCGGCCTGGTTCGGTCGAAGATGGCGCGAAACGATGCACCTTCCCAATGATTATCAAAGCGGCTCCAGCGGGTTACACAGTGAAAGTCCGAAGTTACCTGAATCCTTGGCAGGGCAAGGAATTCCTTCCAATTAAGTTTCAGTGGGACCTCGACCAGACCTGAAGTTCGGAACTCCCAGGTGTCAGGATCAAATCGCGGCACGTCAGCGTATTGCAGCACCGGCCACTTGAGAGTCAAGGACTGGCCGGGCGGCAGCCGCCCCTCGCGTTTCATCTTTTCTTCCAGCGGCTTTCGGTCGGCGTAGTTCTGAAAGATGTCCATTCGATTTTCCTCGCGCCACTTGTTTGACCTCCGTGATTAGATTCGGCATTCATAAATTGGGTTCGAGCTCATTAACTGCAAGAAGCTAAGGCATGTGAACTTCCCTTCTGATCCTCTTCGGGTTCGGTTACAATCTTTGAACCCACAGGAAAATGTTTACGGCCCTATGCAGCGCGAAAAAGGCGGACATTCCATGATTAGAATTCTCGCTCCATTGATATCCTCCCGGCAACTACTGAGGAAAGCTAAGGTTCGCGGGGCCTTCAATATCCTTTTTTCTCTGATGCTGACTATCGCCTGCCCAATTGTCATCTGGGGAGCGGAGGATTTCGCCCGCCCCAAGGTTCGAGCCATCACCGCCTTCATTCGTTTAGACAGGAATAATTATGAAGCCCAAATACAAGATACCCTCAGGATGCTGCGGCGGGCGAAGAGCGCGATGGAACAAGGGGGGTATGAAGTCGAGTCCATTCGCATCACCACTCAACCTTTTCCAGAATATATTCGCGGTCTGTCCAAAGATCAGGCGCTCGCTTTTTTCCGCGCCTATGATGACCTGGCGGTGAAGGAAGCCTTTGACGCCAACATCGGCCCCGCGATGCTTCACGACAATGACGATACGGCGCCGGCTGAACTGTTGGGCGAAATCCTGTCGACCACAAAAACCTTGGGAGCAAGCCTCCACGTTGCGGACGAAGATGGCGTGCATTCGAACAGCGTGCGCGCCGCGGCGAAGATGGTGAAGTACGTTGAAGAGCACAGCCCGCACAGCCAGGGCAATTTCAATTTTGGCGCCGCCGCGATGGTCGCGCCCTACGGACCATTTTATCCTGCCTCGTACCATACCGGCGCCGGGCATCAATTCGCGGTCGGCCTCGAGTCAGCCAATGTGGTCCAACGCGTATTCGCAGCAACTTCAGGCGATCCCAAGGCCGCGCGAGCGCAACTTCTAAAAGCCCTCAGTGAACATGCTCTGGCGGTTGAAGCGATTGCGCGCCGGGTGGAGAAAGAAACGGGCTGGACGTATATGGGCCTGGATCCCACTCCCGCGCCGCTCATGGATGTTTCGATTGGCGACGCGATTGAAAAATTCACTGGAGCGAAGTTTGGATCCAGCGGCACACTGACCGCCGCCGCCATCATCACCCAGGCGGTTCGCGATGTCCCGGTAAAGCAAATAGGTTATTCGGGACTCATGTTGCCCGTCCTTGAAGACAAGCTGCTCGCCCGGCGGTGGAGTGAAGGGACCTACGGGATCGATGCTCTTCTCGCCTATTCGTCCGTCTGCGCCACCGGGCTTGATACGGTCCCCCTCCCCGGCGATGTGACCGAGGACCAAATTGCGCGCATCCTCGGCGACATGGCTTCACTTGCCTTCAAGTGGCACAAACAACTCGCGGCCCGCTTGCAGCCGGTCTTCGGGAAAAAACCCGGCGAACAAACCGAATTTCAAGACCCATTCCTGGCCAACGCGACGCTCCAGCCGCTTCCGTGAACAGTCACATCCTAAAGAGCAGATCGATCGACCATGAAACAAAAAGTTGCCGAAGGCATTCACTTGTTCAATTCGCAAAAGTTCTTCGAAGCTCACGAAGCGCTTGAAGAAGTGTGGTTGAAAACCGAAGGGAAGGAAAAAATCCTTCTACACGGCTTGATTCAAGTGGCGGCTGCATTTCACCATCATTCGAAGAGCAATTCGGCTGGATTCCGGTCGTTACTCGAAAAAGGTCTGAGCAAATTGAACCAATTTGGGGAGGTCGCGCATGGAGTCAATCTCGCCAGCCTTCGCCAACAGATTGAACCCTGGCGTGAGCACTTGAGTGTTGCTCATCCCTCGCATTCTGCCCAGGGTTTGATATTGCCGAAAATCGGACTGAAAGAATGATACTGGAAAATGGAAACTCGAAATTCGAAACTCGAAGATCGTAATTCGAAATTGAGAACAAGCCGGGGAGAAATTGCGTCGGGTGGCAACGATGTCCCATTGAAGTAAGACCTTCAAAGGTCGATGGACTTCGGACACCGGACCACGGACCATGGACTCCGGACATTCTTTGACTACTCTTCCACAACTAGCTTCCCTTTCATGCGGTGATGTCCCATCCCACAAATCACCGAGCACTGAAAAGGAAATTCCCCAGCTTTGTCGGCGGTAAATTCAACGGTCGCGGGCTCGCCTTTTTTCAAGTGCTGGTCAATCTTAAAGGCGTCGAGCTTGAAACCGTGGTCGCGGTCGGTGGCCGTAATGATGAGCTTTACGTGCTCACCTTTTTTTACCGTGATGACGCTGGGATTGAATTCATATTTTTTCGCCGAAATGCTAATCTCGCGTGGAGCCGCACCGCCTGCTCCTGCGTCTTGCGCCTGGGCGCCCGTCCCGCAGACCATGACAACCGCGAACAATAGGGCTGCAATATTCTTCGCTCTCATAGCTCCTCCTTCACTTTTGGATTCCAAACCTGTTCATCGCGTTATCCCCAGAATTCCAGGAACACTCAATCTGCTTCTCGCCATCGAGTCTCTTCCAGCAGACGTCTGCCTAGTTTCGGTAACACCGCCGCCGCCGAAGACTGAAGACCTGCGGGAGCGGAAACGAGCGCGCGCAGAAGTTTCGCCACCCAATAACTGCGACGCACGGCCCCATCCAGGCGCCGCCGGTAAGAAGCTGCCGAGCGTTCTAAACTCGTTTCCATCCGCGACCAGGCGCCAGCCAATTCCTGAGCGGCCAACCGCCCGCTATGCAAGGCCATGGAGATGCCGTCGCCCGTAAACGGATCAAGAAATCCCGCCGCATCGCCGGCCAGCAGGGTGCCATCGTTCCCCGCCCGCCGCCTTGCGGGCCGAAGGGGCGCGGTTGATACGGTCATTGAAGTTTGAACAGCTCCATGAAGGCGCGCTGCAAGCGCGGGATGATGGGCCACGTTCCTCAACCAGAGCGCAAAATCCTCCAGGCTGCCCGCCGCCGACTCCCGAACCAAACGGCGATGGATGAGGCAGCAAGCGTTGTACTGCCAATCCTCGATGGGAGCGAGGCCACAGTAGCCGCCGGGGAAATAGTACATTTCCACCGCGCGACGGTGCGCCACTTCGGAGAAATGCGCCTTGGCGCCCATCCACGGTCCGACGGCGTCAGCCTTGCATTCGCGCGCCGGAGACGGCAAACCATCAATGCTCCACCAGCGCCCGCATGCCACCAGCAGCGATCCGGCAAGAGTCGACGATCCATTTTCCGATTTCAGCTCCCAATTCGCTCCGTGGTGAGCGGAAGGATCGAGCCTGCGCAAGTTTCGAATCGCTTCACCCGCGCGAGCCCGTGCGCCAGCCGTTTCAGCCGCCTGCCACATCGCTTCGTCTAATACCCAGCGCGAGAGGCCGCGGCCTGCTTGCGGCAGGTCGAATTCATGCACGCGCCCCGCGGGAGAAATAAATTCAGAGCGGCGGATGTGCGAGGCGCGCTCGAGCAAAGCAGGGATCTCCTGGTCAAGGAGCGGAATCGATTCCGCAGATAGGAACTCACCGCAAACTTTGTCACGAGGGAATCGATCGCGGTCCCAAATCGCCACTTTCATTCCGTGGCGCCGCGCCTCAAGCGCGGCCGCCGTGCCGGCGGGGCCTCCGCCTATGATCGCCAGGTCCACCAACCCGTTGTGGTTGCGTCCTACTTCCATATTGTCAGTCCGAGGCGGAATGGCGGCACGCGTTGGGCCTCAAAGTTTCGGAAGCCCGCCTCCACGGCCAACGCCGCCAACTCGCCGCGCGTATAAGCCTGGCGCACGCTGGCCGGGCCGTCGTGCCGCGTCAAGCGGCTGCGCGCGAATGGATATCCCAGGCGGATAAAAAGGAAGGGGAGTATATGCCTCTCCAAATCATTGACCAGGACCGCAGACTTTGCCATCCGGGCCAGGCTGCGAAGCAGGTCCCGGGCCTTCTCGCCGGAGAAATGGTGAAGAAAGAGATTGCACATGACCACGTCAAAACTTCCTTCCGGAAACGGCATGGCAAAAACATCCGCAACCACGGGTCCCAAGCCGGCCGCCGATGGGTCGCCGGCCTTGAGATGAGTCAGCCGGCGGTCCAAGACGAAAAATTCCGCCCGAATTCCCCTTTGAAGAAGGTCCGAACGCAGTTGGCCGGCAAGCCGGGAGTCGCCGCAACCGACGTCCAAGATGCGCGCGGAAGTCGCGCTGGTACGCGAAAAAAAGTGACCTAACATCCACAAACTGCTCGACACTCCGCCCAGGCGGCGATTGATAAGCCAAAGGTCGTCGAGACTCAGGCTGATTTCCTCTGGAGTACCCAGGTCGTCGTCCAGCAATTCGGCGGCGGTGACTCGGCGCATTTTTCCCTAGTTCGCGGCCACCCGTGATATCACCAGAGCGGAGTTTTTGGATCCAAATGCGATGCAGTTGCAAATGGCGTGTTCAATCTCGCCTTCGCGGCTGTGATGAGGAATGTAATCGAGGTCGCACTCGGGATCGGGGACATCCACGTTCAGAGTTGGAGGCAGGCGGTGGTCGCGCATGGCAAGCAAGGTGGCGGCCACTCCCGCCGCCCCGCAGGCGCCCTGGGGGTGCCCAATAATCGATTTGAGCGCCGAAGACGGAACTTTGTAAGCGCGGTCGCCAAGAGTCAGCTTCAAGGCCCGCGTTTCAATACGATCGTTGAGGACGGTCGAGGTACCATGCAAATTCACGTAGTCCACCTGCGCGGGGCCGATTCCGGCTTGTTCCATGGCCATGGTCATGGCACGCGCGGGCTCTTCCCCATTGTCATCCAAACGCACGCGGTGGAACGCCTCGCAGGTGGAGGCATAGCCGCTGATCTCGCCATAAATGTGTGCACCGCGAGCGCACGCGTGTTCGTATTCTTCCAGCACAAACATCCACGCGCCTTCGCCCAGAACAAATCCATCACGGTCGGCGGAGAACGGACGCGATCCCCGTTCCGGCTCGTCGTTCCACGCGCAGGTCATGATTCGCATCATGGTAAAACCCTTCATGATCAGGGGCGAAAGAGGCGCATCGGCGCCGCCCACAATCACAGTGTCCGCCATGCCCAGTCGAATATTCTGAGCGGCGTAGCCCAGAGCGTCGGTGGAAGATGTGCAACCGGTAGAGATGACGTGACTGAAACCTCGAAATCCGAAGTGAATGGAGATTTCGCTGGCCAGCGTGCCAATGGTCGCTGACGGAATCACATAGATACTGCAGTTGCGGAACTGTCCGGAAAAATAAAGGGAAAGCTGGCGCTCGATAAATTCAAGGCCTCCTCCTCCCGAGCCCAGCAGAACCGCCACCCGCCGTTGATCTTCCACGGACATACCTTCGGTATGAAGCCCGGCATCATCCACGGCTTCCTTCGCCGCGGCCACAGCCAGCGGGACGACCCGGCTGACGTGGCTTGCATCTTTCTCGCTGATATAACGATGGGGATCGAAGTCCAAAACTTCGCCCGCAATGTGAACGGGAAGCGACGTGGGATCAAAAGATTTAATACGCCGAATCCCGCTCTTGCCTTGCCAGGTCGCCGCCCAAAACGCTTCCCTGCCCAAGCCATTGGGACTGACCGCTCCAATTCCCGTCACCACAGCTCGACGAATCACAAAGTCCTCCACAGCTCAAGGCGAATTATTAACCTCAACTCAATAAGCCTCTCGAGCGAGCCCAAGGCCCTACTACGGGAGCGGCTTTCCGGAATTCCTGGGGGCGGAAAGCGCTCAATAGTAAATCCCCTAGGTTCGAAGCTAAAGGATAAGCCAGTGGATGGAATGACACAAGGAGGACGTGCAAGAAAATCGAAACTACGCACGAATGTAGCCCCCATCATTTCGCATTGAAGTCTCGAGAGAAGCAAATCATGCAAGCAATTTAGCGTTGGACTCAGCTTGATCGCAGTGCGAGTCTTTCAGCTACCAGTTGGGATACTTGGCGCGGATTTCTTCGTAGAGCGGAGAAGCGGTCTTGTACTTCTTGTGATAGCCCAGCACCTGCCGTTCACGCGCCGTGGGGTAAGCTTGTCCGGGCGCAACGCGCTGCGGCAAAGCAGCCTCCACCTCGCTCAGGTTCTGAATTCGATCGACCAACAATGCGATGCGGCTGCGCGAGCTTGAGGTCTTAACGCTTAAGTGGTTTTTCTTTCGCATTACCGACTCGGGATCAACATCGAACGTCATCAATTCCCCTTTGAAACTTCTATAGCTGATGCCTATCGACCGGCCTGAAGCAGATTTGACTGTCATACCGCTGGGCGTCATCACCTGTTGGGATGAGGCGCCGGGAGCGAGCGCGGAGTCAAACCATTTGCAGTGGGGATTCGGGCATTTGTATCCGTCCCCCGATTTTTTTGCGCCTTCCCTCCCACAATTGGGACATTTGATTTTGCCCGACAGGAAGTCCAGGAATGCCATGGTGTCGCTCCTTCCTTTCGGCCGTCGAACATTCAGGGGGACGGTTGGGGCAAACGAACCGCGGCTTTAGCCGGCGGTTATTCCATAACCCCCATCTACAGGCAGCCGCCCTCCCTCACGGGCTCTAGCTGGCTGCTGCTTCTGGGATTAGAGAGAAGGCCGGCGCCATGCTTTGGGCATGAGGCGGCCTGGCAACCGTCCCCCTGAATGCTCGGGTGGCCTTCTGTTTTTGCCAAATAAAAAACGGACTCTCGATTCGCCCGTTGCGGATCAGCCTCCGCCGGTGGACGAGCGAGGGCAATCCCATAGACCGAAGCTGGCCGAAACTGGTCCGGCGAAAATTTCCTTTCTTGTGGCCGCCGTAAACTTCACTCAAAACTTCTTCAGCAAGCCAGCGATCGATGCGAACCAGTTGCGCTTCATCATCCACGTGCCGCAAGTAGTAATCAAGAATGGCTACATTGCGCAGCCCTTTTTCCGCCGTCTCGGCGGCAATCGACACTACGGCCTGCATCCTGTCTCCGGGATGGGCAATCTTCTTCACCCGTCGGCGGCCGCGGCGGAAAGCAAACCGGAACAAGTTTTGAATCTTCCTGCTTTTGTCGCGGGAGAGGGCCACGCCGCCGCAGGCGCGAAACAACAGTCCCAGATGGCGAAATTCCTTGACGGGCACAAAATCAGGATCCGCCAGGGGCACGGCCGTCACCACCCACTCAGCCTGGTGGCTCATTTTTTGATGGAGGCGCAATTCTGCCAGGCCGCGGTCCAAACATTCACGGCCTCGCAATGTCTGATCCCGGCTCGCGGACAAAACAAGAATGTCGTCGGCATAGCGGAAATAATCCACCGACGGAATCTCTTCGATTTCGCGGTCCAGGGCGGTCAAATAAATGTTGGCTAATAGGCACGCCACCGCCGAACCGAATGGAATGCCGATGTTGGCTCTAATCACTTCCCCTTCGCATTGATATGGAAACCGCACTCGTTGCAAAAGAAGTTTGAAAAGAAAGTCGCCCGGTTCCACCAAGAGAGAAAGTTTTTCAATCAGGAGTTGATGGTCAACTGAGGGAAAGTAATCCGCAATGTCGCGCTTCACCAGAAACAGAGGCACTGCCGTGATCCGAAGCAGCCTCGCAATGCGGGACTGGCAGCGGTCCAAGCCATAAATTCGGTCTCGATAGGCGTAGGAATTGGGGGAGAACCAGGAGTGCAATTTTCGCGTGAGGGTTCGATAGAGGAGCAGATCGACAATCCGCTCCTCCCAGGGAGAAATGTAAAGTTTGCGGTGTTTACCGTTGAAGTTGTATTCGAGCGCCACGGCGGGACGAAACTGAAACCGCTCCTGTTGGAGGGACTTGTGAATGGCGTCCAGCCCGCGCAGGCCGGGTCCGGCAAGATCGTAAAGTGTTTTGCCGTCAGTTGAAATGGAGAGGGCTTTTCGCCAATGGAACAGCGGTTTGGTGTAGACGCGGACCACCGCCTTGTAGAGCTCGGCCTCGCGATAGACGTCTTTCCACCTAAGATGGCGGCTCCCTCCGGGATTTCCCTCTCGCTCGATGGCCATGGTGGAAAACTTTTCTTACCACTGAAAAGAGCGCGATCGAAATTAGCGTCAAAAAAAGTAATGGGTCGGTTTTGCTTTTGGTGCGGCGGGTTTACCCCGCCATCGGGCGTCGTTAAGCCGCCCTTTTCCCAAGGCGGCGGCATAAAGCCGCCTCAAGGTCAAACTGGCCCACTATCGAAAAAAAGCGCCAAGCGCCACTCAGGGAGTGCACGGGCCTAAATCCTTAACCAGAGATTGGACGTCCATGTGCAGTGTTCCCGCATCGTCCTTGTATTTTCTCCCGGAAAGCTCCACCCGTTCTCCCGTCTTCAATACCAACGTGTCCGCAATGATTCCGTAAGTCTGGTTGTCTTTCTCATTCTTCAATGTAGTGCCTTCGGGGGTCTTGTTAACGCAGCCGACGATCGAGGCTTGACTGAGCGTCTGTTTTTTGTCGGGCCTATGACGCCAGGCGTAAAGCGATGCAGCAAAAGCCGCCACACCCACAATTATCAGGACCACGCCGGTGCGGCTACTACAGCCGGTCTGACTGCTGTTGCTCGTACACGGGATTGCTTGGGTTTGTCCTAAACTCCACGACGCCACGGCAAGGCATAAGCAAACACCCAGCGTGGTGCGAAGCAAGTAACGTGAATACATCTGGTTCTCCCTGACTCGAAAGTTTTGTAACAGTATACAGATTGAGACATCGAACGCAAGAATTCCTTCCGGCCTGGCGAGGCGGAAATGAACTCCGCAAATGAAGGGCCCGACTCCCTATTGGACCCGGGTGGACGACGTTCCCCCGACTGTCTGCTGCTCGCCTTCTTTCTTGATCATCCCAAATTGTTGCACCAGGGACATCGTCCTTTTGGCGGCGTCGCGAAACAGAAGCTGACAATTCTCAAAGCGTGTGTTAATCCAATCGAAGTCGCCGCCCGAATAGAAAAGTGAACATTCCCTCACCACACAGTTAACGAAGAAAAGTTCTTCGAGGACCAGAGTTTCCTTCACCAAGGTTTGATTTTCAATCTTCTTCATTTCGACTCCCTCCTGAAAAAGCGTTCAATGAATGGCCTGGCATGCGAAAGCGTTTTGGGCCGGCCCACCGTGTGGATTGGATTCGGCAACTCGGACACGCCGCTGGAGATTGTAGCACGCAGGCCATATCACGAGGATGCCCCGATGATCGCACGCGAGGCACCGAGGGATTGCCCGCTTTTTCCAATTGAGTGATATGCTCTCACGCCTATGCGAACCTTCTTGCTCTTGCTTCTTGCGTGTTCAACCGCGCTCTGCGACGACGGCGCTCAAATCTTCAATCAGAAATGCGCCGCATGTCACCGCGCGGGAAGTGGCACACGCGCTCCAATTCCTGAAGTTCTCCACCACATGTCCAGACAGTCCATTCTGTCTGCACTCGAAACGGGTCTTATGAAAACTCAGGGCGCGAGCCTTACCCCGAGCGAGCGCGCTCTGGTGGCGGCCTATCTCGGAACTCCCGATAGTGCTCCTGTCGCGGCTTCCGCAGGAGCCTGCGCCCCGGTGCCCGCGCCGATGTCGGGCCTCGCCGGGTGGAATGGTTGGGGGGCGGATATCACCAACAGCCGCTTCCAATCCGCGGCAGCCGGCGGGATTGCGCCCTCGCAGGTTCCCAACTTAAAGCTTAAATGGGCGTTTGGATTCCCTGGCGCTTCCTCCACCGTGGGTCAGCCCACGGTCGTCGGGGGCCGGATTTTTATGGGCAGCGAGGATGGTACGGTCTATTCCCTGGATGCTCGCACTGGTTGCATCATCTGGAAGTTTAAGGCGCCCGCCATGGTGAGAACCGCCATTTCCATCGGCGAGCACGGCGCATACTTCGGTGACGTGAACGGAGTCATTTATGCCCTGCGCCCAGACAGCGGCACCCTCCTGTGGGAGACGCGGGTAGATAGCCATCCCGCGGCCAGAATCACCGGCGCGCCGTTGCTCTATTTCGGGCGTCTCTTTGTGCCCGTTTCCTCCGGCGAAGAGGGATCTGGAATGGACCCTGCCTACGCGTGCTGCACATTCCGCGGAAGCGTGGTCGCGTTGGAAGTTGAATCGGGCAAGCAGATTTGGAAATCGTATATCATTCCGGATGCTCCGCAGCCGACGCGACGTAACGCGAAAGGCACACAACTTTGGGGGCCGTCGGGGGCCGCCGTATGGTCCGCGCCGACCTTGGGGGCATCTCGAAAAGCGGTCTACGTTGCGGTGGGAAACAGTTATTCGGATCCTCCCAGCAAATTCAGCGATGCCGTTCTCGCTCTGGATATGAATACCGGCAAAATACTTTGGACCCGGCAGCTCACGGAGGGCGACCAGTGGAACCTGGCGTGCGTCAATCCGGATAAGACCAATTGTCCGACAAGTCCCGGCGACGATGTGGACTTTGGCTCCTCTCCGATCTTTCGGACCTTGCCCAACGGCCACGCTCTCGTGATCGTGGGGCAGAAATCGGGGGTGGTCCACGCCCTCGACCCTGACCAGAAAGGGAAAATTGTTTGGCAGACTCGAATCGGCCACGGCGGCCTGCTGGGCGGAATCGAGTGGGGCGGCGCAGCCGATGATCGTCTGGTCTACTTTCCGCTCTCCGACTTTGAAGACGCAAAGCCAGAGGCGGGAGGCGGACTTTTCGCCTTGAGAATTGATACTGGCGAAAAAGTCTGGTACGCGCCTCCGGCCAAACCCGCGTGCGTCAAGATTGAGGGTTGCAGCGCGGCGCAGATTGCTCCGGTGACGGTCATCCCAGGTGTGGTTTTCTCAGGCTCAATGGACGGTCATTTGCGCGCCTACAGCACGGCCAATGGAGGCGTGATCTGGGACGTCGACACTTTAAAGGACTTTACAACCGTGAACGGAGTTGCCGCGCACGGTGGATCGCTGAATGCGACTGGGCCAACGATCGCCCGAGGGATGCTTTACGTCAACTCGGGCTATGGAATGCCGGGTAACGTTTTGCTGGCGTTTTCAGTGGACGGAAAGTGAGGCAGCTCGCGCATGGTATTCAGAGCCCTTGCAGCTAGCCCAAGGGGACGCAAGAATTTGGAGGTTGCGATGACCGACGCCAACCGCAGCAAACAAGAAAGCGCACGACGATCGTTTTTAAAAATCTCCGCCGCAGCTTCCCTGGCTGAGCTGCTGAATTGGAGCGGATCCTCTTCTGCGGCATCTCACACTGGAAAATGGGAGGGCGCGGAAACGCAAGCGCCGCAAAGTTCCCCGGCACTCTCTCCCCTCGCGGGCTTGCCTCCACTCAAGATTACCGAAGTGCGGGTGATCGTCACTTGCCCGGACCGCAATTACGTGCTGGTAAAAATCCTCACCAGTGAGCCCGGACTCTATGGCGTGGGCGACGCAACATTGAACGGCCGCGAGCTTGCAGTTGCCGAAGACCTGGAAAAGCACATTGCACCGCTCCTGATTGGACGCGATCCGGAACAGATTGAAGATACCTGGCAGTATTTGTATCGAGGCCCTTACTGGCGCGGCGGCCCGGTGCAAATGACGGCGCTGGCCGGAGTTGACCTGGCGCTGTGGGACATTAAAGGCAAACGCGCAGGCATGCCCGTGTATCAACTGCTGGGAGGCCGGACGCGAATCGGAGCCATGGCCTACACCCACGCCAGCGGCAAGGATTTCGCAGAAGTTGAGGACGTCGCGCGCAAAGCTCTGGCGCGCGGTTTTAAGTGCGTGCGCGCCCAGGTGGCCATTCCCGGCCTGGAAGGGACTTATGGCACTTCCGGTGGTCAGAAGAAACCGGAAGCGAGCGCCGGCCGCGTGGCCAATATGGCCAGCCTCCCGAGCACCGAGATCTTCGAGCCCGCGCCCTATCTGCGCACAGTGCCGCGTCTTTTTGAGCACCTGCGCGCGAATCTCGGTGACGAAGTGGAATTGCTCCATGACTGCCATGAAAAGCTTGACCCTATCCAAGCGGCCCGCCTGGCGCACGATCTCGAGCCGTACCATCTTTTTTTCCTCGAAGACCCGTTGCGCCCGGAATACAAAGAAAGTTTCCGACTCATCCGCGAACATTCCACCACGCCCATCGCCATGGGTGAATTGTTTAATTCGCTCTGGGATTGCGTCCCGCTCATCAAGGAACAGTGGATTGACTACATCCGCTGCGACCTCGGGCATATTGGAGGCATCACGGCCGCCCGCAAAGTTGCAATCCTGGCCGAATTGTTCCAGGTCAGAACGGCCTGGCACGGTCCGGGCGACATCGGCCCACCCACGCACGCGGCCAACGTTCATGTGGATATTTCCATTCCGAATTTCGGTATACAGGAGATGGTCTTTTTCCCCGACGTCGCCCGCGAGGTTATTCCTGGCGCCCCGGAATTCAAAGACGGCTACATGAATGTGGGTGATTCTCCCGGACTAGGCTGCGACGTGAATGAGGAAGCTGCCAGGAAATACCCTTATCGGCGGGCGTACCTACCCACCGCTCGCCGCAAAGACGGCAGCGTTCACGATTGGTAGGGCGCACATTATTTCCAACTTTGAAAGGAGAAAGTTATGAGGAATATCCTTGAACCGAAAATTGAAAAATACATCAATTCCCTGCTCCCGCCTCGCGATTCGGTCACCCGTGAAATGGAGCGATACGCCGGCCAGCATGATGTGCCCATCATCGGCCCTGCTTGCGGCCGTCTACTTCACCAGTTGGCAAGGACGATTAGAGCACAGCGCGTTTTCGAACTGGGATCGGCCATCGGGTACTCAACGCTTTGGCTGGCCCGGGCCGTCGGCCCTCATGGCATGGTGTATTACACGGACAGCGACCCCAGCAATGCGAAGCGCGCCCAAGCGTATCTCCGCCGCGCTGGAGTTCTTCCCCGCGTCACGATTTTGGTGGGCGATGCACTCGATATGTTTGGGACTACCCAAGGAACTTTTGATTTGATTTTCAACGATGTGAATAAGACAGGATATCCGGAGGTCTTCCGGCGGGCGATATCGCGCCTTCGAGTGGGCGGTCTCTTTATTACTGACAACGTCCTTTGGTCCGGCCGGGTGGCAAGGCCCCCCGCCCACGGCGACGCGGACACGCGAGCCATTAAGACATTCAATAAACTGATCTACCGCTCGCCGAACTTGTTCACCACCATTGTCCCCTTGCGCGATGGCATGGCCGTGTGCGAAAAGATTTCCTAGTAAACATTCCTCTGGTAGAGGGAAAGATTTCAGCGGCGAACAAAATTTCTGATCAGGAAAAAGAGATTGGCGGGCCGCTCGGCCAGGCGCCGCATGAAATAAGCGTACCACTCTTTCCCGTAGGGGACGTAGACGCGCACGCGGTAGCCCTGCCGCAGCAAGTCGCGCTGCAATTGGCGGCGGATGCCGTATAGCATTTGAAATTCAAATTGATCCGCCTTCAGGCCCCGGGCGCGTGCGAAGTTCTGTGTGGCGGCAATCATGCGCGGATCGTGGGTGGCGATGGCGTGATATCCGCCGCTGGCCAGCAATTTTTCCATCAGTTTCACAAAGTTGGCGTCCACATCCGCTTTGCGCGGAAACGCTATATCGGGCGGCTCCTGGTAGGCGCCTTTCACCAATCTCACCCGCGCCCCGCCCTTCACCAGGTCCTCTACATCTTTTTCGCTTCGATAAAGATAGGACTGGATGACCACGCCCAATGAATCCCGTGGCGCGTTCAATTGATGAAAAACGCGAAGCGTTCCTTCCACGTGGGCCGAGCCTTCCATGTCCATGCGCACAAAGTTGTGATGGAGGGCGGCGCGCCCGGCAAGCGTCCCCAACAGCCGGCCCGCAAGGGCTTCATCCAATGCGAGTCCAAGCTGGGTGGGTTTGATCGATATATGCGAGCGCAGCCCCTCCGTTTCCTGCCGGTCGAGAATGCCCAAATAAACCCGGCAGGCGTTTTCAGCCTCGGCAGCGGCATGTACGCTCTCCCCAAGAAAATCGAGTGTTACTTCAAATCCCTCCGAGTTCAACTGCCGGACGGCGCGAACGGCGTCTTCCAGATTCTCGCCGGCAATAAATCGGGCAGCCATGCGCCGCCCCATGGAGCTCTTGGTAAGGAGACGTTTTAGGTTTTCGCGCTCGGAGAGATACAACAGGGAGGAACGAAGCATAGGAATTGCCGATTTTCGATTGTCGATTGACGATTGAAGATGAGAGCAAAATTCCCATCAGCCAACTTAAGTCTTCAATCGGCAATCGTCAATCATCAATCGTCAATTTCACCCTTCCGCTTCCAGGAACCTTTCAGCATCAATCGCCGCCATGCAGCCGGAACCGGCGGCGGTTACCGCCTGCCGATAAACACTGTCTTGGACGTCGCCGGCGGCAAATACACCGGGGACGTTGGTTTTGGCGCCGCCGTATGTTTTAAGGTAACCCACGCTATCCATGTCAAGCTGGCCTTTAAAGAGCGAGGTAGTGGGTGTGTGGCCGATGCCGATAAAGATTCCGTGCGTCGGCATGACCGTTTCCTCTCCGGTCATGGTATCTTTCAGCTTCACTCCGGTTACATGCCCTTTTTCGACGTCCAGAACATCAGCCACCACCGAATTCCAAACCGGCTTGATCTTTTCATGCCGAAGAATCCGGTCTTGCATAATTTTGGAGGCCCGCAATTGATCCCGGCGATGCACCAGAGCCACTTCGGTGGCGTAACGAGTGAGAAAGAGCGCTTCTTCCGCCGCTGTATCGCCGCCGCCGACCACGATCACCGGCTTGTCCCTAAAGAAATATCCGTCGCATGTGGCACAAGTGGAAACGCCATGTCCTAATAGCTTTTTCTCGGATTCCAGGCCCAGCATTTTTGCGGTCGCGCCACTGGCGATGATGAGCGTCCGCGTTTCAAATTTCTTGTCACCCACTTCGATGGTGAACGGGCGGTGTTGAAGATCCACCCGGGTTACGTTGCCTTCCATGAACTCCGTACCGAACTCCGTGGCCTGCTTTTGCATCATCTCAATGAGCTCAGGGCCCTGCACGCCTTTAGGAAATCCGGGATAGTTCTCCACCAAAGTGGTGAGACTCAACTGCCCGCCAGCCTCATGGCCCCGAATCACCAACGGATTCAATTTGGCCCGGCTGGTATAAATAGCCGCGGTAAGTCCAGCGCATCCGGAACCGATAATCACCACATCGCGCATGCTCATCACCTTCCCTGGAGATCGCCGCGTAAGGAGCGGTCGCTTATCTTACTCGAACGCCAAAACTTAGCACAACACCTTTTGCAGCCGTGTGTTTCAGAACACTTCCCTGTTGCTCTCCATGCCAATTTGATGCTACAAAGGCTCCTGCGATTCACGCCGTCGCTTTCCTAAAAATCATCAACACTCGGCGAGTGGCGCCGGATACGCGGCAAATACCGGCAATGTTGCGGCCCGAAGTTTCGCCCACGGGGTAATGCATGGATGCAGTCTTCATCGAGCACATCACCAAGAGCTACGATACCGTGATTGCGGTCAACGACTTGAGTCTGAGTATCAGGCAGGGCGCGGTTTTCGGGCTCCTGGGGCCAAACGGCGCCGGGAAAACTACTACGCTGCGAATGGTGATGCGCATCCTCGTCCCCGACACGGGCACCATCCGCATTATGGGCCAGCCGCTGACTGACAAGACGCAGGACCTGATCGGCTATCTTCCTGAAGAGCGCGGCCTATATCCCCGCATGGAAGTGGCCAAGGTCCTGGTGTTTCTCGCCGCCATCAAAGGAGTGCCGGAACCCGAAGCCGCCCGGCGCGTGGCCGAGTGGTTGGAACGGTTCGAACTCACCAAGTGGGCCAAGAAGAAAGTGATTGACCTTTCCAAAGGGATGCAGCAAAAAGTGCAGTTCATCGCGGCGGTGATCCACAAGCCTCCCGTGCTGATTCTGGACGAACCATTCACCGGCCTCGATCCCGTCAACGCCATCATGGTGAAGGACATCATGCTGGAGCTGCGCGCGCAAGGCGCCACCATCATCCTCTCCACCCACCGCATGGAGCAGGTGGAAATGATGTGCGATTCAATATGTCTGATTAACAAAGGCCGCAACGTTCTCCACGGTGAATTGCGGGAAATCAAAAAGTCCTATGGCAAAAACACCTTGCGCCTGGAATGCTCCGGCGACGGCAATTTCCTGAGCCAGTCGGGTCTGGTGGAAAAGGTCAACCATTTCGGGGAAGTGATGGAGGCGAAGCTTCGCCCGGGCGCCGATCCGCAGGAAATTTTGAAGACCGCCGTCGGGCAAGGCGTTCGCATCAATCGGTTCGAGCTGGTGGAGCCCCCACTCAACGATATTTTCATTGAAAAGGTCGGAGGTGCGAATGCATAAAGTGTGGATCATTTTCAAGCGCGAGTATCTGACCCGGGTAAGGACCAAGGCCTTCATTTTAGCCACCGTCCTCATTCCGATTCTCTCCGCTGGCCTCTTCGGTTTCTCAATTTACATGGCGACTCGTCAAAATAATCGCACCATGAAAATAGGAATTATCGACAACGCGGGCGGCCTCGCGGACGCAATCACCAAGGGGTTGGACAATAAATTGCCCAACGGCCTGCCCGCATTTCAAGTAGTCAAAACAATCGACCGCCCGGCTTCTGGAGAGCCTGCCCGCAAAGAGATGCTGGACCAGGTCAACGCAGGTACTTTGGACGGCTACCTGGTTCTGCCCAAGGACGCTGACAAGGCCAACACCGCGGAATTCCACACCAGAAACACTGGTGATTTTTCGCTTGAAGGCGCCATTCAAACCGCGGTGAGTAACACCATCATTACCATGCGCCTGAGCAATCGCGGCATCCACGTGGATAAACTTGACGATGTCATACACCGGGTCAACATCAAGATGATCAAAGTATCTGGAACAGGTGAGATCGAGGAAAAGGGCCAAACTTTTGTTACGGCCATGGTGCTGGCCCTGCTCCTTTACGCCACATTAATTATGTACGGCATTGTGACCATGCGTTCAGTGCTGGAGGAAAAAACCACGCGCATTGTCGAGATCCTGATCTCAGCCGTTACACCATTCCAACTGTTGGCGGGCAAAATCATAGGCGTAGCCGCCGTCGCCTGCACCCAATACGCTATCTGGATTACGGCGGGATTGCTGTTGAGCACCTACGGCTCAGCGATGGCCGCGACGTACAGTCCCGGGGCGTCCATCAGCGATTTTCACATTCCCGCCATTGTATTCGCCGCCCTTCTAATCTACTTCCTTCTAGGTTATTTCCTCTACGCCTCGCTCTATGCCGCCATAGGCTCCGCGGCTTCCAATGAGCAGGACGCTCAACAGATGCAAATGCCGGCCACCATTCCCATCGTCATGAGTTTCATGTTGTTCAACGTCGTCCTTCGCGACGCCAACTCACTAGCCTCGGTTGTGCTTTCTGAGATTCCCTTCTTTTCGCCGATATTGATGCTGTTGCGGATTTCGGTCCAAATGCCTCCCCTTTGGCAAATTGCACTTTCCATCACCCTCCTTATCCTCACGACCCTTTGCGTAATATATTTCTCTGCGCGGATTTACCGGGTGGGCGTTTTGATGTACGGCAAGCGCCCGTCGCTCGTGGAAATGCTGCGCTGGCTGAGGTATTCCTGATATTCGCAAGAGAATTTCCGCGGGGGACCCCATGCGCAACCTGAAGTTACATGGTCACGGAGCGGGAGCCATGGAAGGCCTGGCTTTATCCGTCAGTTTTTATTTTTGGCAAGCGCCTTCCCGTCCCTCCTTAGAAACGAGCGGTCACTTGGTCTGGTTGGAATAGGTCTAGATCCAGGCACATTGTTCATTTGTAATCAATAACACTCCACCTCCAGTTTGCAGGCTCCATCGCTAAATTGGAATTCAGGAGATACGAGGAGTCCAGGCCCGAGTCAGGTCTTGGGATCGTTCACTGCTTTTTCAACTGTTCACTCCAATTCAAAACGAGCGTTAGTGCTGGAGCCGTATTCTCGGGCGCCAGGGAATTGATGAGGAATCGCTTGCCGTCATGGGTGACATCGTACTGGAAATACGAGAATCGCGCTCCGGTGATGCGGGTTAGAAAGAGGGCGTGCGGCGTTCCAGCAACAAAATCCTTGCCTGTCTGCACTGGCACTGCCATCAGCCTTTTATCTGGCGCGATGTAGAAAAGCTCTGTGCCATCGGCCCGCCACTTGGGCTGCGCGCCGCCCTTGTTCGAGATCTGGACTCTTCCGCCATGGCCGGGATAGGGTTGAACGAAAACCTCTCCTGGAAAGTCTGTGTAGGCAAGCCAATGTCCGTTGGGAGAGATTTGGACTTCTGTGCCTGGTGTCACCTCCGTCGCCGGAGCCGCGCCCTCTATAGGGAGTGAGTAGATCCGAGGACGGCCTTGCGACACGTTCATATACAAGACGCTGCGTCCGTCGTGCGACCAGTCGACGGGAGGCAGAAAAATCCCTTTCGCCAGAACCCGCGCTTCCCCGGAACCATCGGAGGCGCGAACGTAAAGGCCAAATCCGTCGCCCCGGCTGCCGCCATATACAAACTGTTTGCCATCTGAAGACCATATCGGAAATCCATCGCGGTCTCCGTCACTGACACGTGTAGCCGTTTTCCGCACTAGATCAAAAACCCAGAAGCTGCGCTTTCCGTCAAAGCCAGGGTCAGCGGAGTAGGCAACACTTCGACCATCGGGCGAGAGCCGGGGTTCATAGGCGCCCGATACCCCGATCTGGCCTAAAGAATTCCCATTGCGGTCGAACCATTCAAACTGTGAAAGCGATGCCTTACGCGACAGGTATACCAGCGCGCCGGCCTGGGAGGCAGAAAAGTTGCCTCGCAAGAAGGCCTTTTCCGCTTCTACGTCCCCAGGCACGATTGGGATAGGCTCTCCAGTGAATTTCATGTTCACGGGATCAAAGGGTTGCGCCATCAGACTGCTGTTCCGCACATACACGAGGTACCCACCCACGAATTGAACATTGCCCAATAGATCGTGTGAGAGCATCTTACTTTCTTTGTCCTCGATTGATCCCACGTACGTCCCAGCCGCAGCCACCCAATCCACTTGATAGATAAAGTGTATTCCATCGGGGAGGAACGAAGGCCAACGGTGGGCCTCGGCGGTTCCTTCTTGAAGCATTCTTGTTGCCGGTGAGGGGACACTACCGTCAGCGGAAACTCGGGCCAACGGCCCATTAACCTGGCTCGCAAAGATGATGAGTCTGTTATAATTCCAATCGCCTCCCCATCCGTTGGGAGCGCTGCACAGTGTTTGCACGGCGCCGCTTCCGACCTCGAGTTTCTTCATGCTTCCTTCCGCGAAAAAAGCCACCCATTGATCATCGGGGGACCAGAATGGGAAGCGAGCCTCAGCCGTGCTGGAATAGTCTTGTGTTGCACCCGAAGCCAAGGAACGAATCCAAAGCGATGTGCTTCCGTCGGGCGCGACAGCAACAAACGCGAGGCGCGAGCCATCGTGCGATAAACTGAAATGATATGAGGCGAAGGAATACTTCGCGGGTGGAAGGAGAGACGCGAGCACACGATTTGGTGAGCGAATGGGCTGGAATGAATTCCGCACGACAAGGAATACAACTGCAATCGCCAACCCAAAAGCAATCATCCATGCCAGCCAGCGCTTTTTTCCAGCCGTCGGGAGGGGAGTGGTGGCACTCGTATGGGTTCTTTCAAGCGCAATTCCCTGCAACTCCAGAAGGGTATCATGCACAGTTTGCCAGCGTTCAACCGGATCTTTCACCAGGCAATTCTCAATCAGGCGATCCAGACCGGGTGGCGACATCGGCTGTCCGGTGCTGACGGGCGGAGGATCATGGTGGATCACCTCCCCGATCACGCTCGCGACAGTTTTGCCTTCAAAGGCGCGTCGGCTCGTGGCCGTTTCATAGAGAACAGCGCCCAACGCGAAAACGTCCGAGCGCGCGTCATCCTCTTTTCCGTCGATTTGTTCGGGCGACATATACTGAAATGTGCCCACCACCGTGCCCGACTCGGTAATTGGGCTAATGGCTGCTGCGCTGGCCGAGGTTAAGTCCGTGCAGGGGGAGTCACGGTTCATTACCGGCCCCGCCTTGGCAAGGCCGAAATCCATCAGCTTGGCACCGGACTTAGTCAGCATGATATTGCCTGGCTTAAGATCACGGTGAATGACGCCGTTTTGATGCGCTTTGTCCAACCCCCTGCAAATCTCAATCCCCAACTTAAAAAACTGCTCCAGGGGCATCGCCCCTCTTGTCAATCGGTCCGCCAGCGTCTCGCCCTCCAGGTACTCCATGACGAGATAATTGATTCCATCTTGCTGGCCGACGTCGTGGACCGTGCAGATATTGGAATGATTTAATGATGAAATGGCCTGCGCCTCGCGGTCGAAGCACTGCCGGGCCGATGGATTGTCCGATAGATGTGAGGGAAGTACTTTAAGGGCGACAACGCGGTTCAATCTTGTGTCGCGCGCGCGATTGACCTCGCCCATGCCTCCTTTACCAGCAAGGGAGACAATCTCATATGGGCCAAGTGTCGCGCCTGCTCGTAATGGCATTTGCTTAGATTATAGCCGCCAAGGGAAGAGATCCAAAGTGCCCATTTTTGCCCAGCCCAAACTTTGATTCGGGACGCCGGGCACTCGGAAGTAATTTCCGAATTCGCTGTGGACAATTTTCGGAAAGCTGGACTAGTTTGGCTTCCGAACTGACTGTTTCGCTGGCGTCACGTTTTTGTCCGTTCCTTCCGGGGGTTTAAGGAAAAGTTTAAAATTCTCCTCGATAAGGGGCAAAAGGACTTCGCTTTACGCACGCACCCAATCTTCGAGAACATGGCCGTGGTCGGCGCCACGCAGCAGGAATGCCCCCCGCCCGGATTCTCAATGATGCGGTAACGGGAAATCGTTGTTCCAATCATGACCTGGGAAAGGAACCCACCCAGGAAGAATTCAGGCGCATCAGTTCGAGTGCGCTGCAAAAAAACAGGGCGCCCAGGACATCCTGGGCTGGATCACAAATTGGATTAGTCCTCAATAAATGGTAGTCGCCCAATCGATAGCAATCGGTTCGTCGCGGCTTCTCATTCAACGTTGGTGGCCACTTGGCCTTGTAGTCGGGCACACGCAGAAATGCGCCAGGCGGAACCGCACGGCATTAATCGGCTCACCGATCGCGAGCGGTCCCTTCGAAATAACGACATGGCCGAGTTTTTCACCATCCTGCCACGTTGAGCTATTAAAATAAACAGTGGATTTTCTTTGCGTATAATTGAAGCATAAATTCTGGAACTCCGCGTTATCCGTCGATTCGCTATTATATGGCAGACTTCTCCTCAAGTTCCCGCTCGCAACCGGCCGGGCTGCAATTATTCAGCCAGTGGCGGCGCGGCCTGTTAAAGACAACTAGAATCACACCTAGGCAGGGTCTTTACGCGGCCATGGGCGTGGCCATGGCGATGGCGTGTTGCCTTAGGGCCCTGCACGCAGTGGGCGTCAGCGCGAGAACCCAGGCACAAACGAAGCCCGGCGACGACATCAGGCACATCCGGCATGTGATCGTTATCATGCAGGAAAACCGCTCTTTCGATAGCTACTTCGGCACGTTTCCGGGCGCCGATGGAATCCCCATGCGCAATGGAGAGCCGGCGGTCTGCGTTCCTGACCCAGCCAAGGGAGCGTGCGTAAAGCCCTATCATGATGCCCACGATCGGAACGGCGGAGGCCCGCACTCCGCGCGCAGCGCGGTGGCGGATGTGGATGGGGGGAAGATGGATGGGTTCATCAAGCTTGCCGAACTAGGCCGAACAGCCTGCGCCGATGTGGACAATCCGAATTGTAGCGGCACAGGCACTCCGGACGTGATGGGCTACCACGATGGAGGAGATATCCCCAACTACTGGAAGTACGCTCGGGAATTTGTCTTGCAGGACCGGATGTTCGAGCCCAACTCTTCCTGGAGCCTGCCCGAACATCTCTTCCAGGTTTCGGAATGGTCCGCAAAATGCACGAAGCACGATGATCCTTTCAGCTGCAAGAATTCCCTGGATCGCCCCGGGCTGCCTCCTGACTACGCCGAGCACCCCCGTGAGCCGTGGCCTGATCCCATCTATGCCTGGACTGACCTGACTTACCTGCTGCACATGAACCATGTCAGTTGGGGCTATTACGTCCTGGCAGGCGCCGAACCGGATTGCGAGGATGACGAGGCGATGGACTGTGTGCGCGTCAAGCAGAACGCGAAGACGCCTGGAATCTGGAATCCGCTGCCCTATTTTGACACGGTCAAGAATGATGGGGAGCTGGCGAACATCCAATCCGTCGATGCGTTCATGAAACAGGCCAGAAAGGGGATCTTGCCGGCCGTTGCTTGGGTGGTGCCTTCGGGTGACGTTAGCGAGCATCCGCCTGACTTGGTTAGCCGCGGCCAGACCTTTGTAACCACTCTGATTAACGCCGTGATGTCGGGCCCAAACTGGAAAGATTGTGCCATCTTCCTCGCCTGGGATGACTGGGGCGGGTTTTACGACCACGTTGTCCCTGTGCGGGTGGACGAAAACGGCTATGGCTTGCGCGTCCCCGCCATCGTGATTTCCCCCTTTGCGCGGAGGGGTTTTATCGATCACCAGAACTTGAGTTTCGACGCCTACGTGAAATTTATCGAGGACGATTTCCTGGATGGCCAGCGGCTGGACCCCAAAAAGGACGGCCGGCCCGATCCGCGCCCTATGGTGCGTGAGGACGCGCCGCAACTGGGCGATTTGCGGCTTGACTTCGATTTCGACCAGCCAGCAAGGGCCCCCCTCATTCTCCCGGCGCACCCCCAGACCACTTTGATTCCGCCGCCAGTCACGGCGCCCCCAAAGGCGCGGCCCGATCGAGTTGAGCCGTGATGGCCATTTGTTTGTCCTTCGGGCGGAATAAAGCCTGACGACCGTGGCTTCGCATGCCGCTGGATTTGCTCTACGCGTGATTTCTATGAGTTATCTTCAAGAGGCCTTAGCGCGCAAAATCACTTTGATACGTCGTCACTCCTGTATGGGCGCCTTCCAGTCCACTGCATCTTCATCCGATTCTTGAGGACCCTCAATCTTCACGGCTCTCCAAAGCCCAGTCGATAGTGTCGCAGTTTGAATTTGTAGCGGCGAGTTTATCTCGCCAAGTGGCGGTGTAAAGCCGCCTCTACATTCAAACTGAGACACTTCCGCCAGGTCGGGTTTAGATTGGAATCAACGAAGGCACGGCTATTCCATTGCCGCCAAGACTTCCTTGAGTGGTAATGAGGCAAACGTTGTGGCGTAATCGGACATCCCGAAAGGAATAATCAACTGCCCACCGTGCACCAGACTGCCGCAGGAATAGACGACGTTGGGAACGTATCCCTCGCGCTCGTCTTGGTTGGGTTTAATCAGCGGCTCGCGCAGGCGGCCGATGACTTTGGTTGGGTCGTCACGATCGAGCAGGAAGGCTCCAATGCAATACTTCCGCATCGGACCCACGCCATGACTGATCACCAGCCAGCCGGCTTCGGTTTCGATGGGTGAGCCGCAATTGCCGAGTTGCATAAATTCCCACGGGAAGGATGGCTCCAGAACGAGCTGCATGGTATGCCAGAAATGGAGATGGTCGGAAAACATCACGTAAATATTTTCGCCGTCCTGCCGGCCCAGCATTGCATACAGCCCTTTGATCTTCCGCGGAAAGAGCGCCATGCCTTTGTTCTCCACGGCAGGGCCATTGAGGGTGATGAATTTGAAATGAAGAAAGTCGGAGGTTTCGATGAACTGCGGCAGGATCATCCTGCCGTCGTAAGCTGTGTAGGTGGCATAATAAGTCCGTGTGCCGTCTTCATTTTGGAAAAGGACAAAGCGGGCGTCCTCAATTCCGTTGCTCTGCGAGGGGGTGGCGGGGAACAAAACGCGCTCGGATAAGCGTGAGTCGGGCGTAAATTGCACTTCGTAATTTGACCGGGCCAACATCAGGGTTTCCCTGGCCGCTCTTTTGGTCTCCTCGTCCGGCGTGGGGACTTGTTTCAAGATGACTTCGACGCTGGTTCGAAGTTCCTTCAATGTGAACGCGTCCCCCAGGCTTTTCAGAACCTGCCGGTTAAAATCGCCTGCCAGGCCAAGTTCCTGAAGCTTCCGTTCAAACAAGCACTTCTCATAAGTCGTGTTGGGCACTTGCATCGGCTCGATGCTGTAACGGGCCGGCGAGTCGATCTTGATGCTGTTATTGGCATCCAATTGTCCGGTGCGAAACGTGATGGAGGAAATGTGCCCCTCGGCCGTGGCGCGCAGACTCATAATGAACCGCAGCGAGCCGGGTGCGACGTCTGATTGATTCGGATGCGGCACAATAGAGGGATTGAACAACGCCGCGGCTTCGAGTGAAAACTCGTGCGTAAAATATCCGCCGAGCAACAACTCCCGTTCCTCAGAGAGTCTCTGGCCGGTGAGCAAATGGGGCCGGACATCGTCAAACTGGCGTTTTAGAAACTCGGGAACCTTCGGGTGCCGATCCCCAAATTCAGCCAGAACTTGCTCCAGCAGCTCATGAACTTCACCTTCCGGGAGCGCCATTACTCGCGCGCAGATCTTCACGGCGCGCTGCGCACCCATGGGACGAAATGGCCGGGCCAGCACTCGCGTGCGGTCCGGATGCAGAGTGACATCGATGCGTTTGACGTTGATCGTTTTCATAGGATGGCCGTGGTCACAAAGCCGGCTCGTTGAACGCCGTGACGGTGTTCTGCATGAGTTTCATTTCCGCCAGCGAGAGAAGGAAGGCCAGCGTCGATTCTGCTCCCTGGTTCCCGTTGACCCGGTCCACATGCAAGGCATCTCGGCAGCCGCCGGTCTTGGAGGAGTACACTTCGCGCCCCAGATCATTCCAGCCGAGGAACCAGTCGAAGGCGCGATGGGCCTGCTTGTACCACCAGGAATCCGAGGTGGCCCGGTATGCTTCCAGGCAAGCTGACACCATGGCCTGAGCCTCGACGGGTTGCTGGTCGAAATTCGCGCGTGTGCCGCCGCGCCGGTAAAACCCGTTGCTGCCCACAGGCCGGAAATGGCCATCTTCAGTAGTTTGCACTTTCTCCAGCCAACGCAACGTCTGGATACCCCGGTCAAACGCCCTTGGATGTCCGCTGGCGCGTCCGCTGAGAATCAGGGCGTGCGCGAGCTTGGCATTGTCGTAGCTCAACTCATCTTCAAACCAGGGCCAATCCGGATGGGAGGCCCTGTCGAAAATGTCCATCAACCGCGCGATCAGCGCATCGCGGATTTGGTTCACCACCCGGTCACCGCTGAACCGCCGCAAATATTCGTGAATCCCGATGAGGGTGAAGGCCCACGCCCGTGGCGAAGTGAACTCCGTCACCACCGGCAGCGCCAGCGCGAAGAGTTGGCCGGCCATAATCTGAAAACTCCGATGCGGCGAACGCCCCACGCCCAGGCCCAGCGCCCAGAGCGCCCGCGCATGACAATCTTCGGACCCCTGGTCATCAAGCCAGCGCCGGTCGAAACTCATGTGGTTGTGGAATCGTTTCGTCTTGGGATCGAAAGCGTGATTCATGAAGGCTGCGTAAGTAGTGCCTAGTGTGCGTACGCGCTCCGGTTGTTCTTCCAACTCGCTGAGCAGCACAGCCAGAATGAATGCACGGGCGTTGTCGTCCGTGCAGTATCCCTGGGAAAAATTGGGCACGGAGAAGATGGCATGCTGGAAGATGCCGGTGGAATCGGTCATGCGCGAAAGGTGGTCAAGCTTCAATTCCGGCAATTCCCGCGGCTGCTGGTCGAGCGTCTTGGTGGCAAAGATTTTCCGGGACAACACCGCTCCCTGAAGTCGCGCCGATTCGAAGGAGCGCATGTAGAGCCGGGCTGTGTTGCTCCACACCATTTCGCGGCCCAGCTTGTAGGCATTGATGCGCATGGCATGCCGGCGCGGCGAATCGTGCAACAAACCGATCACCTCGCGCGCGATGGCCTGGTCGTCGCCGAAAGGGACCAGCACTCCCCGCCCGTCGGCCAGCAATTCGGCGGCGTGCCAATAAGGCGTCGAGACCACCGCCTTTCCCGCGCCAAATGTGTAGGCGAGTGTCCCTGAGGTAATCTGCGCCTCGTTGAGATAGGGTGTTATGTAAAGATCGGCCGCGCCGATGAATTCTTTCAGCTCTTCGAGTTCCACAAAGCGGTTGTAGAAGATGACGTTTCTCTCGATCTTGTTCTTCTTGGCGAGTATTTCGAGGCTGAGACGGTAGGCCTCACCTCGCTCGCGCAGCTCGTTGGGATGGGTGGCGCCCAGGACGATATAAACCACGTCAGGGAACTCTGCCAGGATTTGGGGCAGCGCATGGAGCACATGTTCAATGCCCTTGTTCGGCGATAGCAGCCCGAACGTGAGCAACACGACCCGCCCCTCCACATTAAACTGGTCTTTGTAATAATTCGGATCGACAAAAGGGATGTCAGGAATGCCATGCGGGATGAGATCAATCTTGGCCGGCGGCGCGTGATAGATTTCCTGTAACATCTCCCGGCCCCGCTGGGTCATGGTCACCAGGCGGGTTGAGCGCGCGACCAATTCCTGCATTACACGACGCTGGTCGGCGTTTGGCTCCAGCAATATGGTGTGCAGTGTAGTCACGACGGGCATCTTTAATTCGCGCAACAGCGCCAGAACGTGGCTGCCCGCCGGTCCCCCAAAGATCCCATACTCGTGCTGGAGGCAAACGATATCCACGTTGGTGATGTTAATGAAGTCTGCCGCACGCTGGTAGGATGTCAGGTCTTGCTCCACAACCTCGAAGCGCACCACGTCCGGATACTCGTAGCCGCCTTCGATGTCATTTACCGGCACGGCGAAGCATTGGCATTGGGGGTGCTCTGCCGCCACAGCCGAAAGCAGATCGGTTGTGAAAGTGGCGATGCCGCACTTGCGCGGCAAGTAGTCGCCGAGAAACCCGACTTTTCGAATCTTGGATTCTGTTTCCACGAGGGTGTTGGAAGTATATTCTGTCGGGTCAAAACTGGCACTGTCGAACCGAACGACTTGGCAGATTCTTTAGCGCCAGTCCGAATTCCTGATCTAAAGGTGCGTATCTTGCCGGGCAAAGGGACCCGTGGCTTTCGGAAAGCACGTGTCCCCGACCCGATCCAAGTCAGACTTGCGGCGCCCAGTACGGTTACCGCCCGCGGTAATTATCGCGCTCGCGGGAGTATCCCCCTCCGCCCCTTGGCGCGCTCCCCGCTGTCTTGGGCTTCGCTTCGTTCACGTTCAAGGCGCGGCCGTCCATCTGAGTTCCATTTAAGGCCGCAATTGCTTTGGCCGCTTCCTCGTCATTAGACATCTCTACGAAACCGAAGCCCCGAGCCCGGCCTGTGTCCCGGTCTGTGATCAATTGGACGCGCGTGATCTCCCCAAATGGTTCGAAGATAGAGCGTAGTCCGCTTTCTGTAGCTTCAAAACTCATGTTTCCGACAAATACATTCTTCATTCTCTTATTCTCCTAAATTTGCCGCACCGCAAATGCGGAGCGGACACGTAGGCCGGCCGTCAGCAAATTGCTTCGACAGGGCTATTGGATATTTGATGGAGTCAATTAGGCAGGGAGCAAACGACAGCTCGAGATCTTTTCAAGCAAACGGACTTCTTCAAACTCATCTGGACTATAACACAGCGCCAAAGAAAATAGGGGAAGTAATTGGGGGAATGCGAGAACCATATGGTTTTCATGGGTCATAGTCCCTTGGCATCGAAAGGTCAGACTGAGGGCGATCCGAAGGCTCCGCTACTCACTTCAGGAAAAATTGAAAACATGGAACAGTGTCCTACCGCGCGCAGCACTCGCCACGCGGGATGGGCGAGCCATGCGGGCAAGTCAGCGGATGGTGGAGAAACGTGCAGATTTTCTCCGTGACTTCGGGGCTCAGGCTGTGTTCGATCTTGTGCGCGCTCTCGTGGAGCTGGTCCGCATTCATTCCAAACGTGTCGAAGAACAGCCGCTCCGCCAGGCGATGGCGTCGAACCGCCGCTTGGGCGCGTTTCTCGCCTCGTCCAGTAAGCAGCAGTCGGCCATCGGAAAGGGATACCCAATTTTCCTGGGCGAGCAGGAGGAAAGTGGCCCGGTTCTGGCTGAATTCTTCCAGCCCTTCAGTCGCGACTTCGCGCTGCCCGGAGTCTTCGCAAGCGTGCCAGACGGACTGGAGCAAACTGTCAATCAAATCCTCTTCATGTGTCGGTAGGTCGGAGACCTCGGTGAGCCTGCCGTGATGAAGTTCCACGCGCCGCTCCGCCATGCGGCCGATTTCCGGATCGTGGGTCACCATCAGGATGGTGTGTCCTTCTCGGTGCAGGTCCGCCACCAGGCCCATCACAATCGCTTCATTCACTTCGTCCAGGTTACCCGTGGGCTCGTCGGCCAGGATCAAGTTAGGTTGATTGATCAGGGCTCGTGCCACGCAGACCCGCTGCTGTTCTCCCCCGGAGAGTTGCGAAGGCAAATGATGCAGCCGGTCGGCCAAACCCACTCGCCGCAACGCTTCCGTCGCCTCATTCTCCTCCGCCAGGCTGTGGAAGTATTGGGCCAGCATCACATTCTCAACCGCGGTCAGGTAAGGAACCAGATGATACTGCTGGAAAACGAAACCGACTTTTTCTGCCCGGAATCGCGCCAGCTCGGTCGCGGAAAATTTCGCCAGGTCCTGGCCATCCACCATCACCTGGCCCTCGCTCGGTGAATCGAGGCAGCCCAGAATATTCAGCATTGTGCTTTTGCCCGACCCGGACGGGCCCATCACGGCCACCCACTCTCCCTTGGCCATGGAGAACGAGACGCGATGGAGCGCGGGCACCTCGCTGCTGTAATTCTTGCTTAAATTTTGAATTTCAATGAACGACGCCAAGTAATCAATCTCCTCGCAGCACCCGGGCCGGTTGAATGCCTCGCACTATTTCCACCGGGAAAAGGGTGGCCCCGACCGCCAGCATCATACTCGCCAAACACACCAACGGGAAAGCCCACCACGTAAAGCTGAGGCTCACATTAAAAAGTTGGCGGGCCATTTCGTGCGCCAGCCCGAGCCCCAATACGAATCCTGCCAGACCGCCGATCAAACCCAGGGTGGCTCCTTCGCTCAGGAAAAGCTCAATCAACAGGCGGTCGCTGGCTCCGAGTGATTTCATCACAGCGATATCTTTCCGCCGCTCAAGCACAATGGCCGTCATGGTGGCCATCACGCAAAGTGAAATGATGATCAGGATCAGCCCGGTAAGGGAAAACATCACCCAGCGAATGATATCCAAAACCCGCCCGGAAGAGTAAACAATTTGTCGGACGGGGTGAACCTCGATGCCCGGAAGACCGCGCAAGGCCTGGGCTAATTCGCCCATGACTCGCTCAACTTCAACCGTTTCGCCCGGTACGCTGAATTCGACCAAACTGATTTTTCCCGCCAGGCCTCCCAGCCGTTGCAGCGAGGCGAGAGGAACAAAAATCTGGTCGTCCTCGGATGCGCCCGTGGATAGGATACTCGAAATCAGGAATTGGGTATGATCCGATTGGGTCCGTCCCGCGCCGGCATCGATGTTCCCGAGTTGAATCGAATCTCTCGAACGAAGCTTCAATTGCGAAGCGATATGCGCGCCGATTACGCAAGATAATCCCGCCCCCTCTTTCGACCCACCCTCAATTCGCCAGGATGGATTCAAGCGGAGCAGGGCGCTGAAATCCGTCCCCACGGCAATCACGTTGGCGCTGTCTTCAGCCCGGATGGGCGTGTTTTCGGAAGGCGTAGCCGCAAGCTCGATGCGCTCCACAGCGTAAAGCACCGGGGCGGCCGCTAATCGATTTCCGCCCTGACTCACAGCCGCCAACTGATCCATCACACCCTCGTCCATAACGCCGGAGATGGCGTGTGAAGATTCCGCGAGGCCCGGGGCAGCAGCCAGTGAGACCCCGGCATTAACATCGGCAACGGGCGCCAGGATGACGTTGGGGCCATAGGCGCGAAACTCCTGAGTCATTTTTCGGCGCGCGTCTCCATAAAGATTCAAGAGCATGGATGACACGGTGGCGCCCACCAGAACCGAGCAAACCGCCAGCGCGGCCTGGGGCCGCTTCACGGTAAGCGAGCGAAACCACAACCGCCAGAAGAGTGACCGCCGCGCGCCGGGTTGTTCTTTGCTTTGCTTATTCATTTCTCAACACAATTGCAGGGGATAATTTCAAGTCGTGGCCCAAAGGAAGCGCGCTCCCCGCCAGGGTAACCACCAGCGCCAGGGCCAGGGCGGCGGGTAGAAACACCCAATGAATGCTGGCCGGAAATCCAAAAATGTCCAGGGCCAGGCGTCGCGCCATTAAGCTTCCCGCCAGGTAACCCAGAATGCCGCCGGCCAGGCCGATGCCTGATGCCTCCAGCATAAAAAACGTGGCCACGTGCGCGTCCGTGGCCCCCAGCGACTTGAAAAGGCCGATTTCGACGCGCCGCTCGAGTACCGTGGCCAGCATCATGGAGGATACCGCCAGTCCCGCCGTGAGCAGCGCAGCAGCCGCCAGAACCCACATCAGGATGCCCACTCGGTCCAATATCTTCCCTTCGGTCTCGGCCACCTGATAGACGGGTTTGGCCACCGCGCCCGGAATCGCTTGCTCGATTTGGTAAGCGATGGACCTGACATAGGGCGAGCAATTCCATCGTTCAAATTCTTCCTGATTCATCTTGCTGATGTCGGAGCGGCCAAAGGCGTCCTCCGGCTTCGTCAACGCGCTCACTTCGGCGCGGCGGAATTTGCCCTCGAGGTGCGCCCATTGTTGAACAATCGCCAGCGGGGCAATCAATTGGTCGTCCTCCGGCCCACCCGTTTCCAGGATTCCGCGCACTCCGAATTTCAATGCTCCGCTTGAGCTCCCGGCGCCCGCGATTGAGACTTCCTGTCCAGGCGAAATGCCCAGCCTCTTGGCCAGCCGACGACCGACAAGACAATCCGAGCCGGTGTCGTTTGGCCATTCGCCTTCCACTTTCCAGGCGGGGTGCAATTCCTTTAAGCCTGTTTGAAACACTTCATCCTTCGCCACCCGCATGGATTCGTCGAACCAGCTTCCAGCCAGGACGGCGCTTTGACCATTGGCCGTGACCGGTAGATAAAGCAGTGGCGCGAATGCCACAATGTTGTTGCGCCAGAAAATCTTCTTCAAACTAACCAGACTGGATTCATTCAGATAGGACCCCGCCCCTGCTGGACGATAGTCCACGCCGCCTACATTGATCGCCAGGCCATCGGCGGCGGGGGCCACGGAAATGTTGGCGCCAAAGGATCGCAATTCACGGCTGACCTTATCGCCGACGTCCAGGGCGATCGTTCCCACCGCGGTCGCCACCGCGATGCCCAGCGCCACGGCCGCCACGCTCAGGAGTTTCCTGCGGCGACGGCGCATCAATGACTTCTGAATAATTCGAGTGAGCATAATTCTATTGAAAGTATTTCGCCCCCGCCGCCAGAGCGCTCTCGGAAAAAGTTATGGCCCCGCCCTCGACCACGAAGGTCACATGTACGGGATTGCATCCACCCACCAAGCCGATGGTGGGGACGTAAATCGCCGCCGCGCAATTCCGGCAAATCACGTTTTTGCCGTCCTGGTAATATCCTTTGTTTCCACAAATCTCACACGCATCCAGCCCCACGCGCACCGAGTCGGTGTCATCAAGGATCGCGATCAACTTCACCTCGGCGCCACCGGCGGAAACCGCATAGTGGTGCAGCCTGTGGTCAGCCAGATCGGAAGTGGGAATGCGGGCCACCCCATTGACCATCATGATGGGAACCGAGGGCTCAGGGGCTTGGGCCACGCGCGAGTAAATGAATTCCGTGCTGATCAAAAGTATGACTGCCAAACTGACCGCGCTCGCAGAAATTTTCCAAAAACGCTCACGCCGCCATTCCGCCTGCGCTTTGCGCCGCTCGGGCGCGGCTTGAACTCCCGCGCCGAAAGTGCTCTCGCCGGAAGCCTGAATTCTGTGCGCGATGATTAAAAACATGCAGAGCGCCACAATCACTACAAAAAAGAAAACGTCGTTGTTGATAATTGGACCGACGTATTTCATCTCTACTTTACTCGAGGGAAGCACCAAGGCTTCAGAGAGTTCATGAAGGCCTGTCACGAAAAGTTGCACAGATACCAAAACCAACACCAGGCTGGTGACGGTGAAGAATTTTCCCAGATTAACTTTGAGGCTGCCCTTAAAAAATGCGACACCGAGGCCGATGGCAAGCGCCAATCCTGTGACCCCGCCGATGAAGTTAAGCAGGTCAGAGGAACGGAATGATACCGCGGCCAGCATGAGGACGGTCTCAATCCCCTCACGAAAGACCATGAGGAAAACGAAAAGGAAAAGCCCCGTGGCGGCTGCTCGCGTGGGCTTTCCGGAGAGAGTCGAAAGCCTGGCCTCAATCTCCTGCTTCATGCGCTTGCCGGTGGTCCACATCCAATACACCATGGTGGCTACAAAAACCGAGCCAGCCAGCATCAACCAGCCTTCATAGGCGTCCTCGTTCACTTCCCAGCGATGGACCAAATATGCAGCGGCCAGGCTGGCCGCAACCGCTGCGGCCACACCTCCCCAAACGATCCGGCTCCAGCTTAGACGGCCCGTTTTGGCAAGGTAGGCCAGAACGATTCCGACGATAAGCGTACCTTCCACGCCCTCGCGTAAAGTGATGACCAAGGATTGGAACATATTAAAATCGTCGCGAGCGAGTTTTAAGTAAGGGTTCTTCTCGCTGGGCCTAGAGCTTAATTTTATATGAGGATGAATTGTTCCGTCAAACCGACGGGTGAATAGAAATGACTTACGAACGGTGGGATATCGCAGTTACGCCTGGGTTGCCATCTTTCCGCGTAAAGTAACTGAGCTCTTATGGCTTCGCAGGGGAGGGAAACTTAATGTGCACTGGTTCCGCGCGGTGCGTCCGCAGCGCCAGTTTGCGCCAGGAAGCGAAACGACTTCACAATCTTGTTGAGCACCGCTTCCTGAAATTCAAATGACTCGGCCGATGTCATCCCCAGAATTCCATAAACGGTCGAGCCTTGGGCCACACGAATGGCGACGCCATGCCACTCGGCGCCATCCATCACGCCGGTGAAATCGTGGCGAATTGCCGGAAGGCCGGAGATTTCAGTGTTGGACTCGGAAAGCTTCTTGTAATCCTGATAGGCATTTCGAATGTTGGACTCGACCCCATCATTTTTCAGGTCCGGAGCCCCACTCCACACCTGGCGGTCGACAAAGAGTAAAGTCTGCTCGTCATCACTGGCCAGGGCCACAATCGCTGAAATCTTTCCCTGGGGCAA
This sequence comes from Terriglobia bacterium, assembly GCA_035308965.1. Classification (GTDB taxonomy): domain Bacteria; phylum Acidobacteriota; class Terriglobia; order UBA7540; family UBA7540; genus DASYXZ01. The sequence continues at coordinate 96,107 of DATGFN010000019.1, forward strand.
ATCCTCACGGTAAATCTTCCAACCCGGCGGCTTAAACATTGAGAAATGAAAGGTGTCATTGACATAGTTGCTTCCTTCCTCGTGCTCATCGATGTGGGCCGGTAATGGTACGTCCAGAACGCGGCTGACGGGCACAGGCTTGGGCGGAGGCGATGGGGGGGCAACAGTCGGCGAATTGGTGGCGGCGCTGGAAGCGGGGATCGATTCGGCGCCCGATGCATTCCCTGAGACTTCATTTGCGCCGGAATGCAACTCGGATTTCTGTAGCCCGTTCTTTACCCCACTATCTGTGACCTTGATCGAAGCAACTTTATCGCGTTGCACCAGGATAAATCCATACTCTGTGGCCAGCCGAAACATTCCGTTCTCAAAACCAACGATGGTGCCGGTGATTTTTTTCCCATCTTTAAGGGTGAGATCATCGGCAACCAGCGGTCTGGCCACGAGTGCGAGAAGTATCGCGACGGCCCAAAAAAAGTGACGGGTGAAGAGTGACGAGTGACGAGAAGAAAAACGGAAGCAGGACGCAATATCAATAACTGCTTGAGAGGCGTTTCTCATGGCAGCCTTTTTCAGAATTCACACTTCACAATTCATTTTACGCGTACTTGCGAAGAACGCCAATCACCCGGCCTTGAATTTTCACGCTCCGTCCGGGCAGGATGATGGGATCCATCTGGGAGTTGGCGGGCTGGAGCCGAACTTTGCCATCGCCTTCGTGAAAAAACCGTTTCAGGGTGGCATCCGTCCCCTCGGTCAGGGCCACCACAATCTCACCGTTCTTGGCGCTATCGGCGCCTTCCACCAGGATATAATCGCCGTCGCAAATGTGGTCGTCGATCATCGAATCGCCTTTCACGCGAAGAACGAAAATATTGCCTTTGCCGGCGGCAAAATCGCCCAGGGAAAAAGTTTCCGGATTGCTGATGGCTTCCACGGGCTGGCCGGCCGCGATCCGGCCGAGCAGGGGAAACTCCAAGCTCCCTAGTGCGCCGGCTAAACCCGCGCCAAGGGCCGCGCTAACATGGCTCGCGGAACGTCGCGGGTCTCCTCCGCTTTTCTTTCTCAGCGATCGCAGAGCGGTTCTTGCGAAAGGCACTGTTCCCGGCACGGCCACTACTTCCACCGACCGGCTCTGATTATAGCCCCGGCGGATGAATCCTTTCTTCTCCAAAGTGTCCAAGTGCTTGTGTACCGTGGCCAGGGACGAGAGTCCCAGGGATTCTCCGATCTCCTCAAAGCTGGGCGAGTATCCCTGCCGGTTGATAAACCCCACCAGGCAGTCTAAAACCTGCTTTTGCCTCCGCGTCAGTGCCATCCCTCGCTCCTTTGATTGATAGGAATTTTCTTACCCCATGCCGCCCGAAAAAAAGCCCAATAATGTTCGCTCCCGGGGCGCGCGCATCAACGGATATGCGCAACTTGGAACCGGTCAAAGCCAAGATCGAAGTTATTTTAGGCGAATAAAAAGCGAAAAAGCAAGGGGAAAATTTGAGCGTGGTATCCCAATTTCCCTGGGGCGCGGGCGTCTCGACGGAAATCTAAGGATGAGGAAAGAGCGGGCGGTGGACGCCCGCGCTTCCCGCGATTGTGGCGTAAATTACCCTAGGACGATTCTAGTGGCGGTACGCGCGGTAGCGACCATACCCGCGGCCATACCCATACCCGTAGTAGCCAAAATAAACCGGGCCGGGATAGTAACCCCACGGATTGTAGCCCCAGTATGAGGGGGGATAAGGACCGGCCGCCGCATAGCCTTGCGGCCGACGGCGAAGCCCGGGACCATTATCGTAATCGGCTTGAGTCACCGGTCGAAACGCGGGCCGGCTTCGTTCGGTTGAAAACGCCACCGGCGATTGGAGTTGGAACGTCAATGCGGTTTCGGGTGGAATGATTGTCGGGCGACCGCGAGTGAGCAACACTCCCGCGATGCCTACTAGAGCACCGGCGCCGGCCCCGATTGCAGCGCCTTTACCTTCGCCCGCTGCGGCGCCAATAAGAGCGCCCACACCCGTGGTTGTACCAATGGCCGTCGCGTCCCGCCCTACCGACTTCCCGCCGGAATCCTGTTGCAATTGAGTTCGGACGGGTAACTGCTGCCCATCCACCAGGACCAGGCTGGAAAGTTCAACTCCCAATTGGGACGTTCCCTTGACCCGCCCAGCCTTCTGGGCCACTGCCACGCGGCCCATTATGGTTTGGCCGCGCCGCGCTACAACCCAGCCCTCAACTACCAGAGGTTGCTGCAGCTCCGCGGTAAATGTGTCGCCAATTACGTTTTGATCGCTCGACAACATTTGCGAGATGCGCACGGTAACCAAGGTTCCCGCAGGCAAAGTCAGTTTGGGAGGGAGGGGCTGGAACGACGGAGGCTGGCTGTCATCCCGAGGTGCCTCGTCATGGGGCGCCACGTCCCGAGGCGCAGCGTCCTGCTGCACAACCGGCGCTCGGTTTGGCGCCGCCGCGTCCTGGGGCTCAGCCGTTGCTCGGCTGGGTGGCGGCCCTTGGCTCTCTTCGTCCTGGAACGCCGGTGCAGGCAGTGCGCCAAGACAAACTAACAAAGCCACTGCCGCAATTGTTAAGGGAAGCGATCCTGAACACAACCTTACCATCCTGCGAATGCTATCCATGTTTCCTCCTGATTCTTCTAGACAGCGGAACCCCCCCATGTCCCTCCCATGTTGGTTCCGGCTGAAGTCATTAAATTCGATGCGCCCCTTTTCCCGTCAGTTGCCACACCCGGAAGACTCACTGTAAAATCTGTGTAAACTCCCCGCGCTTCTGCACCTCGCTTCGGCGGAGCAATTTCAGTTCACGTCGGAGAAGTCAATCCCTAATCCTCCTCTAAATATTCAGAAGGAACATCGTCTTCTGGGACTTCCCTTGTAGTGACTTCCTCCGCGTCATCATCACGGGCGTTTTCCACGCCGCTGATTACTTCCGCCTCGAAGGCCTGCCCTTCCTCGGCCAGTTCCTTTACGCTCTCCGAGTCCACAACCGCCCTGCCGGAGAGTCCCTGGGCGTCGCCGGATTGCCCGCCCGATTCAGCGTCCGGACCCTTTAGCTCTAATGCCTCCAGGCGGGCGCTCAAGGCCTTGCCACGGACATGTTTCTTAGGCCGGGCCGTCTTCTTACGGCGGATCAATCTCTTCGCGCTCCCAGCCTTTTTCGCAACGGCCGCCTTTTTCGATCGAGTTGCTGTTGACCGGCGCGCAGTTTTCTTCCTGGAATTCGGTTTCTTTTTTTTCATAGGGAAAGTCTATCACTCGGTCTTTCCAGCTTCAATGCCGACTGGCAACTATTCCAAACTGCCAAGAGGTTCTTCACGCCCGCGCCTTGGCGATTTGATGCGATGCCAGCATCAAGAACCTTGCATCAAGCGCAGGTTTCAGATTCTCTTGTGGTGTCACGTCTTACTCTGGGTTTGACTTGCCTCAAGCGCAAGCTTCATGACCTCGGCCAGATGCCAGGCGCGCCGCCCTGTGCTTTGAAATACCTGTTCGCGGCAACTGAAACCGTCGGTCACAATCAGCGTGTCAGCCCCGGCCGCTCGCACCGCGGGCAGAAGCACTCGCTCCCCGATCGCCTGCGCCACCTCGTACTTCTCTCTTTCAAAGCCGAAGGGGCCGGCCATGCCGCAGCAGCCCGCGTCGAGCGAGGTCAGGTCAGCGCCCATTTGGCGGAGCAGAGACTCCGCGTGTCCCATTTTCATAACGGCCTTCTGGTGGCAGTGGCCGTGCAGCACCACCTTGCGCTCCAGCCGCGGCGGCTGGTAATCCGGCGCGTATCGTTCCAGGAACTCGCTGAGCAGGAAAGTCTGCCGGCGGAGCTGATCCGCCAACGGGTCGGAGGGAAAAAGATTGCAGAGTTCATCACGAAATACCGAAGCGCAACTCGGCTCGAGAACGATCACCGGGGTGCCCGATTGGATTTCATCTTTGAGAACATCGAGAACACGGCGCAAGTATTTCCTCGCGTCGTCCAACATTCCAAAATCATAAAGCGGCCGCCCACAGCAGATGGGTCCCTGAGGAACCTTCAACTCGAAACCCGCATGCGCAAGCACGTGGAATGCGGCGCGGCCCGTCTCCGGGTGAAAGTGATTGGTGAATGTGTCCGCCCAGAGGATCGCCCGGCCTCGGTGCGGCGCTTGCGGCTCGGTTTGTGGCCACGCCCTTTGGCCGAGGCCCGGGACCATGTTGCGTTTGGCCCAACCTTGAAAAGTCTGGGCGGCAAACATGGGAATCTCCCGCGCTCCCGCAATCCCCAAAAGGCTTTTCATTAATTGTTTGGAGACCGGAAAGTGAGCGAAGAAATTTGAAATGAAGGGTGCCATTGATCCCAGCCGCGCCCAGCGGTCGATCTGGCCAAATGCGTAGGCACGCAAGGGCCGCCGGTGTTGCTCGTAGTAATGGGACAAGAACTCGGCTTTGTAGGTGGCAATGTCCACGTTGAGCGGGCACTCGTTCTTGCAAGCTTTGCAGGAGAGGCAGAGTTCAAGCGACTCCTTCACGTGCTCGTCCTGCCACTGGTCCGTCAACACTTCGCCTTGCAGCATTTCGAACAGCATGTGGGCGCGGCCTCGGGGACTGTGCTGCTCTTCCATCGTCGCTCGATAGCTTGGGCACATTGTTCCCGCATCGGTCCTGCGGCAGGCGCCAATGCCGATGCAGCGCAGGGTAGCGTTCGAAAGGGATCCAGCGTCTTGAGGAAATTTGAAATTTGTCGAAGGCTGAGCAGGATTGAAATCAGCGCCCAGTCGCAAGTTTTCGATGGGCGAGTATGGGTCGACCACTTTATGCGGATTCATCCTGCCGTCAGGATCCCAAAGCGTTTTAAATTTGCGGAACGCTTCGATCAATTCAGGGCCAAACATTTTCGGCAGCAGGGCGGCGCGCGCCTGGCCATCGCCGTGCTCGCCCGAGAGCGATCCGCCATAACTCAACACCAGGTCCGCCGCGCGTTCGAGGAAATCGTTAAACTTCCGAACGCCCGGCTCGCTTTGCAAGTCGAAGCTTACCTGCATGTGAATGCACCCGTGTCCGAAGTGACCGTAAAATGCCGCTTGATAGCCGAACTCGTCCAGAAGCTTGCGAAGGCCGCGAAGATAGTCGCCCAATTTTTCGGGAGCCACAGCCGCGTCGTCCCAGCCTTCCCAGCGCATGGGCGCCCCGGGAGTGAAAGCCGCAGCCCGCGGCCCGGCTTCACGGATATGCCACACCGCCTTTGCTTCTGTTTTATTGTAGAGGCGCATGTCGGGCGGGTTTGGGCCGCGCTGGAGCGCTTCCATCATCAGCTTTGCGCGCCGTTCGGTCTCGCCGGAGTCGTCCGATCCCAGTTCCACAAGAAGCAACCCTCTTCCCTCGGGCAGGAGTTCGAGGTTCGGAGCGCCCTTCCTTCGTAGGGCATCCGCCATGGCGCCCTCAAACCCTTCCAGGCCGATGGGGCCGAACTCAAGAATTTTCGGGACATCGTCCGCGCCAGCAAACGCGTCCGCATAACCGAGACCGACTAACGAGCGCTGCTGCGGGCTTCCGACCAATTTCAGCTTGGCGGAAAGCACTGTCACGCACGTGCCTTCAGTTCCTACCAAAGCTCGAGCGACATGAAAACCATTATCCGGCAGCAGTTCGTCGAGATTGTATCCGGAGACGCGGCGCGGAATCCTGGGATAGCGCGCACGGATGAGCGTCGCGTATTTGTCCCGAATCTCACGAAGGCCTTGATAGATTTCTGCGCGCCGCCCGCCTTGGCTGAGGATCGCCTGAAATTCTTCGTCGCTGGTGCGGCCAACTTTCATCCGCGTGCCGTCATAGAGCAGGATTTCCAGTTCTTCGACGTTGTCGACCGTCTTCCCTGCCAAGAGTGAGTGAGTGCCACAGGAATTGTTTCCTATCATCCCGCCCAGGGTGCAGCGGTTATGGCTGGCGGGGTCGGGGCCGAAAGTGAGCTGATGTTTTTCCGCCTGGCCGCGCAGATTATCCAACACCAGTCCGGGCTGCACGCGAGCGAATCGCTGGACGGGATCGAGCTCGATGACCCCATTCATGAATTTGGTGAACTCAATCACCACGGCAACGTTGCAGGACTGTCCTGCCAGGCTGGTGCCGGCTCCACGAGGCAGAACGGGCGCGCTGAATTTCCGGCAGACGGCGACGGCGGCCACAATGTCGTCCTCGTCGCGTGGAATCACTAAACCAATGGGCACCTGGCGGTAATTGGAAGCGTCGGTCGAATATAACGCGCGGCTGCCCCGGTCAAAGCGAACCTCACCGCGAATGTTTTTTCGCAATTCGATTTCAAGAGCGGGTGCGTCCGTGAAAGTGTCAACAGGTTTGGCGTGCGAGCTTGGTGGAAGGTCGCTCATGATGGCCGAGGAAGCGCAATTGGAATCAAAACGTTATTGTCCGAACTTGTGCAGCAGGCCGACGGTCAGGCAGGTACCGCCTGAGGTTTCGAAGCTTTCGCGGTAGGGCAAAGCCGCTCGAGAGCCGCCATCAATCCGCCCGCCCGATGTGGCACTCCTGCTTGTCGCAGCCCCATTTCTACGCCGCCCAAGGCGCCCACCAGCATCAATTCATTCATGTGGCCGACGTGCCCGATGCGGAACGCTTTGCCCTGGAGTTTTGAAAGCCCAGCCCCCAGCGACATATCAAAGTTTTCGAGTATCACTTTTCGCAGTTGATCGGCGTTGTGGCCTTCCGGAGTGAACACTGCCGTCACTGTGCTCGAATACTCCCCGGGGTTTTCGCACACGATCTCCAATCCCCAGGCGCGTACGGCGGCACGCGTCGCTTCCGCCAGGCGGTCGTGACGCCGGAAAACATTTTCCAGACCCTCTTCGCTGAGCATGGCGATAGACTCGCGCAGGCCGTAAAGAAGATTTGTCGCCGGCGTGTAAGGATAAAATCCCGTCTCGTTTTGTTTCAAAACATCGCGCCAGTCCCAGTAGGACCGCGGCATTCGGGCTGTTTCATTTGAATGCAAGGCTTTTTCCGAAATGGCATTAAACCCGAGTCCCGGGGGCAACATCAACCCTTTTTGCGAGCCGGCGATAGTGACGTCAACGCCCCATTCATCGTGCCTGTAATCTATGGCGGCCAGGGAGGAAATGGCATCCACCATCAATAAAGCCGGATGGTGCGCGTCGCTCATCAGCCGCCTGACTTCGGCAATGTCGCTAACCGCTCCAGTTGAGGTTTCGTTATGAACCACCATCACTGATTTGATCTGATGCGCCGCGTCCGCTGCCAGTCGCAATTTGAGTTGATCGAGATCGGCGCCCCTGCGCCAGTTGCCCGGCACACAGTCCACAATCAATCCCAGCTTTTCCGCCATACGCTTCCATGCCATGGCAAAATGTCCGGTCTCAAACATCAGGACTCGGTCGCCGGGTGACAACGTATTCACGATGGCCGCTTCCCAGGCGCCCGAACCCGATCCGGGATAAATAATTACAGGCCTTTTGGTTTTGAAAATGGAACGGATGCTTTCGAGCACCTCGAAACCCATTTGGGCGAATTCAGGGCCGCGGTGATCAATTACAGGACGGTCAATGGCGCGCAGAATTCTGTCCGGAACGTTGGTGGGCCCCGGAATTTGCAAAATGTGTCGGCCAGTGTGAATCATACAATCTCCATTCGTGGGCAGGCAGTTGAGCCCCAAGCGAGGCGCGCTTGGCATTGGACCTAAAACTACCAACCCAGAATACATCTCAAAACGCGGAAGGGGTACGCCAATTTGTTCGGCGCGGATGAAGGAGGGGGAAATGTTTCAAGTTTTTGAAGTTGGTTGTTGAGATTGCGCCGCCGAAAAAGATATAGTCGGCGCGCGCAATAATCCCATGTGGCAGCAAAACTACACACCGATTGCAGGAAGCTTGGCGCTCTCAGCCGCATTAGCTTCGCTCCCGATACTGGCCCTCCTTTTCACACTGGGGGTAAGGAGGATCGCGGCCTGGAAAGCCGCCCTGACAGGTTTGGGGCTGGCTACGCTCGTGGCGCTGCTCGTCTACCGCGTGCCCGTCCTCACCACCGCCAGCGCCATTGCCTACGGCGCGGCCTTTGGACTGTTTCCCATCTGTTGGATTGTCTACTGGGCCATCGTTCTTTATCGAATCTCACTCGAGAGCGGCAAGTTTGAAATTATCAAGGACTCGATTGGCAGCCTCACCCGCGATCCTCACCTACAGGCATTGCTGATTGCGTTCGCGCTGGGCGCATTCATCGAAGGCGCCTGCGGATTTGGAACACCTGTCGCCGTAGCGGCGGCGATGCTGACCGGACTCGGATTCACTCCTTTCTACGCCGCCTGCATCTGCCTGGTAGCCAACACGGCGCCGGTGGCGTTCGGATCGCTTGGACTTCCCCTGGTGACTTTGGCAGGCGTGACTGGACTCGAGTTACGAAAACTCAGCAGTGACGTGGGACGAATATGCGCGCCCATCTCCGTGATCATTCCAAGCTATCTTGTGAAGATCATGGGGGGGTGGGGCGCGCTACGAAGAGTTTTGCCGGCGACGCTCGTTTGTGGAATCAGCTTTGCGACCGCGCAGTTTCTGGCTTCCAATTTTATCGGTCCATATTTGACTGACATCATTGCTTCCATTGCAGCTATCACGGCTCTCATCATCCTGTTTCGAATTTGGAAGCCCTCGGACCTGGCGGGGGCGGCTAGTGCCGGCAGTCCGGAAAAGAGGATGGAATTCAGCGTGACGGAGATTCTTGTCGCGTGGTCTCCTTATGGACTGCTGGTCGTTCTGGTGCTCGTCTGGGGACTCAGCTCTGTGAAAGGCCGGCTGGACTCAGCGACCTTCATTTTCAACTGGCCGTACTTGCATAATCTGGTATTGCGAGTCCCGCCTGTGGTCTCCGGTGTTTCACCCTACGGCGCAAAGTATACCCTGAACTCGCTTTCGATTTCGGGCACAGCGTGCATGATTGCGGCGCTCGGATCGAGCCTGGTGTTGAAATTGCCGTTCTCCCAAACAATGCACATTATCGCCTCCACTATGCGCCAGCTCTTCCACACTTTCGTCACCATCGCTGGAGTAGTAGCCATGGCGTTCCTGATGAACTACTCCGGGGCGACGGTAACTCTGGCGCTAGCTCTGGCGGCAACCGGATCAGTGTTCCCCTTTTTCAGCCCACTCCTCGGCTGGTTGGGAGTTTTTCTGAGCGGCAGCGACACCGCCTCCAACGCGCTCTTTGGGAATCTTCAGGTAGTCACGGCAAACCAACTAGGTGTGAACCCTGTTCTGATGGCTGCCGCCAATTCCAGCGGCGGGGTGATGGGCAAGATGATCTCCCTGCAAAGCATCGCCGTGGCCGCCGCCGCCACCGGCATGCAATCCTCGGACGAGGGCAAACTTTTTCGCTTCACCCTAAAACACAGCGTGTTGCTGGTAGCCCTGATCGGGTTGATCACTTTGTTTTACACGTACGTCACGCCCTCTTGGGTCAGGTGAGCTCAAAATGGCGGTGTTACTTAATTCAAAGGGAGACGAATCTTTCAGCAATCTTTGCCTCCGGGGGGATTGCCGCCAAGCAAGCTGCAGGCAGAATTATCATGAAGTTGGAAATCCACACCCGCCTCGCACTCACCTTCTGTCTGCCCGGACTGAGCGCTTGATGACTTGGGCAATACCCAAATTCAATTCCTCACGGCTGGGCCTCGTAGACTCGAATTTCCGCCATCTGGTTCCCACGATGTGGAACCGCAAGGTAAAGGCGATTTAATTCCGGCACGAAACAAGATGTCCTGGCGCCAGCGGCCGTCGGTAATTTGGCGATGGGCGCGTAATGATCGGGGTCGCGCTGCTCGAATACGTCAATGAATCCTTCGCCCCCCGAGATGTAGACGCGCTTGTGCGCCGCTTCATAGAAGACATCGTCGGCGTCGCCCACTACGGGTTCGCTTGCCACCACCTTGCCCGATTGTGAATCCAGCACGATGAGGCGAGGGGGCCTGCGGGTCACTACCATAAGTCGGTGGCCGGTTTCATCCAGAGCCATGGGGAAATTCGCCTGCGCCTCAAGCGTCCAAGTGGCGATCATCGAGCGCTTCACCCTGTCCAATACCGCAATGGAGTGATCTGCACTCGGCACGTTTACAAATATCCTCGTTCCCGATTCTTCCAGTCGAAATGACTCCGGATGGCCTTGAAGCGGAATGTCGGCAAGCTTCCGGCCGGTGGCCGCATCGAGGAGGCCGAGAGCTCCCTCCCCGTACCCGACGAAGATTTGGTTCTGTCCGGCGTCATAGCGAACGTTATCCGCATCGCTGGAGAATTGTGCGGTGGTGAGCAGCTTGAAGGTAGTGCCGTCAAAGATCCTAAGGGCGCCATCACCCCCGTTTGCGATAAAGAGTTTGTTTTCCCTAGGCACGAAAACAATTCCCTGAGGTTCTTTGAGCCCGGTGATTCGAGTTGCCCATTTATTGGCGCGAAGGTCGAGAACCTCAACTGTGTTGTTCCCGAGCGCCGCTACAAAAAGACGCTCGCCTTGGACATCAACACCCATATGGTCGATGCGCCCTTCCACGTGAGGTAGGGGAATGGTTTGCACCTGACGCAGCACATCTCGCTGGGCGGCCAGAGGCGAAGTTATGAATGCCAGTGTTCCAGTCAAAATCGCCAGCCATCGAAATCTCATAAACGCCTCCGAGTCACGGTCGGCATCAATTTAGATGAGAAGCTGCACAAGCTCAACATTTCCCAGGCTTCTTCGGCAAAAAGCATACTGGTCTCCGTCAGTTTCCCAAACTGAAGACCCTGATTTCCGCGGGCATATCTCCGCGCCGAGGTACCCCGAGGTAAAGAGCATTGAGTGGACCCGAGAAGATGGAAGTCGCAGCGTGAGCCACGGTGGGCACACTTGCAGTGCGCCGGTAGTGATCGGAATCCTGCTGTTTGATGACGTCAATAAATCCCGCGCCGCAGGAGATATAGATTTGGCGGCGGATGGGATCATAGAAAAGATCGTCGGCAACGCCGTCAATCTCGACTTTCGACACCAGCTTTCCGGTGAGAGTATCCAGGACCAGCAACTGAGCGGGCTGGCGCGCGCCCACGAACAAACGATGGTGTTCTTCATCGAGCTCGATTGGAGTGTTCCCTTGGAAACCATCCAGCGGCCATGGGTCAAGATCCACAAGCCTTTCGCGATGCAGCACTGCCACTTCATTCAGGCCGGGCACGTTGGCAAAGATTCGACTTCCTTTTAGCTCCACTGCAAAGGCTTGAGGCTTCGATGCCAGCGGGATTTTCCCCACAAGCTTTCCACCTGGAATAGCAATCACCGCTATGCCAGCTTGGCCGGAACTCATGCAGCCCACGTAAAGCCGCTTGGCGCGCGCATCGTAGTGCAGTTCATCGAGGGAGCTCTGAAGGTCAATTTTCGTCGTCAAGTCAAAGGTCTTCCCATCGTAAATATAGAGGCTCTGGCCGCGTGGAACATAGAGTTGGTTGAATTCCGGCGCGTATCGCGCGGCTGCGGGCCTTTCCCCCTCCAGGCTGCGCCAGGGCTTGGCGGAAACGAGGTCTACAATTTCGAGCGTGTTGTTGGTGGGGGCTGCGGCAAAGAGGCGCTGATGTTCTGCATCCACTGACATGTGATTGAACCCGCCCTGGAGGTCGGGAAAAGGAATCGTCCGCCTCAGGACCAAACTATTGATCCCTTGAGAATGCGAGGTCGAATGAAAACAGAAAACAGCGGCCCATAGCAGGAACGTATATTTTTTCATGGCAACCTCATAACAAGTTTAGCCGAAACGCGCCTTACCTGGAAGAGTTAGGATGGGAATCAAAACCGAAACCACTGTGTATAAAATCACTTTCTTGGCCAGGACACCAACCTTAAAAAAGAGTTCTTATGGAGGGAGATTTCGCAGCGCTGTGGTGTGGAGCAGGACGAAAAGGTCTTACTGCCAGTAACTCGACTGTGCTATATTGGGCTTCCTTCAATGGACCCAAATGCCACCAACCATTTTAGTCGTTGATGACGAACCCGCGAACCGATACCTGATGGAGGCGCTTCTGGAACCGCAAGGATATACCGTCCTGATGGCCGAAGACGGTGAGGGAGCGCTCGAATTGTTCGGCAAACACCAGCCCGACCTTCTGCTTCTCGACATCATGATGCCCAAGATGGACGGCATCGAAGTTTGCCGCCGGCTCAAAAATAATCCGGACACACGGTTGACGCCGGTGGTGCTGGTCTCTGCTTTGGCCGCTCTCGACGACCGCGTTCGGGGCCTCGAGGCGGGTGCTGACGATTTTCTCACCAAACCCATCGAGCGGATTGAACTGATGGCCCGCGTGCGCGCATTGCTGAATCTTAAAGCTCACACCGACGAACTGGAACGCGCCGAATTGGTCCTCTTCGCTCTGGCACAGAGTATTGAAGGCAAGGACTCCTATACCGGAGGCCACTGCGATCGTCTGTCCAATTATTCGGAGCGTCTAGGTCGCCGCCTCGGGCTACCCGAGGATCAAATTACCGCCCTTCGGCGGGGGGGAATCGTCCACGACATAGGCAAAGTAGCCGTGCCGGATGCTGTCCTTTTGAAACCGGGAAAGCTTACGGATGACGAATGGAAAATTATGCGCCAGCACCCCGTTGTGGGAGAGCGGATTTGCTCCCCGCTAAAGTCATTTCGACTGGTTCTGCCCATCATCCGGCACCATCATGAGAAGTTGAATGGGTCTGGCTACCCTGACGGACTGAAAGGCGAGCAGATCCCAGTGACGTCCCGCATCATGACCCTGGCCGATGTATTTGACGCTTTAACCACGGAGCGCCCTTATAAAGCCCCACTTACCAATGGAGCCGCCTTGGATATAATGGGCACCGAAGTTGAAAAAGGCTGGTGGGACCCGCATTTGTTTGTTGAATTCCGAACTATGATCATGAACGAGAAATAAAAGTTAAGAGGGATAAAATTAGTGCCGCCCCCTCCTGTTGCACCTACGCCAAGCTCAGGCTCCGGCTCCACAGCCGGGATCGGGCCACTCCCAAACCCGGGCTGGAACTGGGTCTACTACCCTTTGGCGTTCTCAATCCTCTTGATTGTGGTCATCAGTTATTACCTCAACCTCGAGCTCACCCATGTTTATAACGCTCAATTCGATTTTGCCATGGCGACCAATGATTGGACCGTCCGCATTTTGGACCTAAGGCAGGCGTCGTCCGTGGTGGAGGATGCCGGAACGAACGTTCTCGCGGAAGAGGATTTGGCAGCGGCTCCGGAAAAACTGCGAGCTGCTTCTCTAAACTTTAACGATCACTTGAATTCATTCCGGCGCGAAGCCCAAGCGAGCGCGGACAAGAATGAAATAACCGTCTGGCTGCGGAATCTCGATCAAATTGAGAGCGCCATGTCCGAAATGGAAGCCGATGAGGCAGAGGTGTTTTCATTTCAAAATCAAAAAAAGCACGACCTCGCCGCTCAGCATTTGAAAAAAGTTCAGGACAAAGAAAATGAAATCGTGAGCACCCTCAACCACATGAGAGCGTTGATTCAGCAGGCTCAAACCCAACGGTTGGATCGAGATTTGGCGGCAGCCGACTCCAAAAGGCAATTTCTGAAAATTGCCGCACTGTTCACGGTGTTTTTGATGTTTAGTGTAACAGGTTATGGCGTGACGCTCTCCCGCCGGGTTGACGCCGCCGGCCGGGAAAGGGAGCAGTACGAGCGTGCATTACGCCAGGCGAACGAGAAATTGGACCGGCGTGTGCAAGAGCGTACAGCCGAGCTGACCCAAACTAATCAAGCCCTCCACGAAGAGATTTCCGAACGCAAACGCGCCGAAGGCGCGCTGGGGGAAGCCCAGGAACGCTTCAAGGGTATTTATGAGTCTTCCAAAGACGGGATTGCGTACGCCAGCCTGGATGGCCATTTTATCGACGTCAATCAGTCGTTCATCCAGCTCATTGGATATTCCAAGGAGGAATTGAGTGGGATGAGGTATCAGGACCTCGTCCCCGAAAAATACCGCGAGGTCGACGAAAAATTCGTTTCTGAAATGATCAGGACCGGGGCCCCCATGGAATTGGAGCGGGAGTACAAAAGGAAAGAAGGCACTCTCGTGCCCGTATCCTTGACCGCTTTCGTTGTAAGGGGAGACGATGGCCAGCCCGCCGGGCTTGCCACCATCGTCAAAGACATTACTGAACGCAAATGGGCGGAGGGAGAGCTCAATCACTCACTTTCCATCCTTCGCTCGACGCTGGAGTCGACCGGAGACGGAATATTGGTGGTCGATTCGACGGGAGACGTTGTAAGCGCCAACCGCAAGTACGCCCAAATATGGGGCATCCCTGATGTGGAGGCTCCCTCCGCTGGTACTCATCAGGCGCTCACCTTTGACCTGAAACAGTTGAAAGACCCCGAGAGTTTTCGATCTAAATTGGAGGAACTCAAGGCCAGACCGGAGGTGGAAAGCAGTGGATTCATTGAATTCAAGGACGGAAGAATTGTCGAGCATAATTCCCTTCCCCACCTCATCAGCGGAAAGAGTGTAGGAAGGGTCTGGAGTTTTCGGGATGTCACCGAGCGCTTCCGCATCGAAGAGAAATTACGGCAAAGCGAAGAACAGTTTCGGCTGATTACCGAGAATGTTGCGGACCTGATCGCCGTCCTCGACCTGGAAGGCCGTCGCGTTTACAACAGCCCTTCCTACAAGGGCATGTTGGGGGATCCGGAAAAACTGCGCGGGTCGCTTTCCTTCAGTGAGATCCATCCCGACGACCGGGAGAGAATAAAGAAGATTTTTGAAGAGACCGTCCGGACGGGTGTCGGTCAGAGATCCGAGTACCGCTTCCTTCTGAAAAATGGAAGCATCCGTTATATGGAGTCGCAAGGGAGCGTGATCCGCGACCGGAATGGGAATCCGGAAAAAGTCGTGGTGGTGTCCCGGGACGTCACCCGCCGCAAGCGCGCTGAAGACACCTTGCGCGAAAGCGAAGGCCGATTTCGTCTTGTGGTGCAGGCTACCAACGACGCGGTTTGGGATTGGGATTTATTGACCAACCTTTTCTGGTGGAATGAGGGCGTCACCACCCTGTTTGGTTACAGCCGCGAAGAGTTGGGGCCCGACGCATCGTGGTGGACCGAACACATCCACCCGGAAGACCAGGAGCGGGTGGTCTCCGGAGTTTATGAACAGATCGACGGAGGCGGAAAGGGCTGGACGGATGAGTACCGATTCCGCCGCAAAGACGGATCTTACGCCTACATCCTGGACCGGGCTTATGTGATCCATGAGGACGGCGGAAAACCGGTCCGCATGATCGGCGCCATGATGGATGTCACAGCCCAAAAAACGGCGGAAGCGGAAATCAAGGAGCTCAACGAAGGATTGGAGCTTCGCGTGGAAGAACGCACCGCCCAGCTTGCGGCGGTGAATGAGACTCTGGGGCAACGCAACCGGGAAGTGGAGCGAATGACCATGCTGAAAAGCCAATTCCTGGCCAGTATGAGCCACGAGCTCCGTACGCCCTTGAACGCCATTATTGGATTTGCCGATTTGATTCAGGACGGTACAAGTGGCGCGATCAATGACAAACAGAAGAGCTTCGTAAAACACATTCAGCAAGCGGGAAGGCATTTGCTCGATTTGATTAACGATATTCTTGACCTGTCCAAGATTGAGGCCGGCCAACTCACAATCCAACCGGAGAATTTCGCGCCCGGCGGCGCGTTGCCGGAAGTCCTGTCCGTTATTAAACCGTTGGCCATGAAAAAGCACATCGAAATTGAAAATGAAGTCGGAACCGAAGAGACGGTCTTTGCCGATCGCGTTCGATTTAAACAGATTATCTATAATCTTCTAAGCAACGCCGTCAAATTCACGCCCGATGGCGGGAAGATCAAGGTGAAGAGTTCCAGTTCACCCGGGTTCTTGTGCATTTCGGTCACAGATACGGGGATTGGAATTAAACCCGAGGACCAGGAAGTGATCTTCGAGGAATTCCGGCAAGTGGGCCATACCACGCGCGGCGTAACCGAAGGGACTGGGCTTGGACTCGCCATCTGCAGACGACTGGTGGAACAGCAGGAAGGAAAGATCTGGATTGAAAGCGCGATGGGAAAGGGCAGCAAATTCAGTTTCACCTTGCCCGAGGGACGTACGCTCTCGAACGTGGCCGTGGCACCGGCCGATGGGGTGCCCGCCCGCCCGGTCCGCGAAAAACCTCTGATCCTGGTGGTGGACAATGACCCTGCCTCACGCGAACTACTGGTGAGTTATTTAACCGGCGAGATTTTTCAAACTGAATCTGCCAGTGCCGGCGAAGAGGGACTGACCAAAGCGCGCCAGCTTCAGCCCGATGCGGTAACGCTCGACATCCTGGCCCACGACAAAAGCAGCTGGGCGACCTTTTCCGACTTAAAGACCAATCCTACGACCGCGCACATTCCCATCATCGTTATTTCCGCCGCGGATGACAAAAACGTGGGCTACACGCAGGGCGCGGCAGAGCGCCTGGGTAAGCCTGTTTCCAGGGAAACCTTGATGAACGCACTGATCAAGCACCTGCCGGCAGCCAAGACCGGCGGGCCGACAGTTCTGGTGGTTGAAAACAATCCGGAAGCACTGCGCGCGATTATTAAAGCACTCGAGGCGGGCGGGTACTCCGCCCTGGTGGCGCGGAACGGCAAGGAGGCACAGGACATCCTTTGGCTCATTCGCGTCGATGCCGCGCTGCTCAATCTGTCATTGCTCGAAATGGATGGATTTGAGCTTTTCCGACGCGTCAAGCAGAACCCAAGGCTCCGCGAAATCCCAGTACTCGCGTTCGTGGGAAACAACCTAAAGCCTGCGGAATCGGATTTCCTGAAGCGCGAGGCTCGCGCTTGTCTAACCAAGGACGGTTCATGGAATGATGAGCTCATAAAACATCTCGACGAAATTCTCCACCGCCAGGTCGCTCCCTCATGAAAAAAATTCTTGTCGCGGAAGATAATCCGGCCAATCGTGAGTTAATGCGCGAGGTCCTTTCCGGGCGCGGTTATGAAATGATTGAAGCAAGTGATGGTCTGGAAGCCTTGCAAAGGGTCGAGGAGAATCGACCCGATCTGATTCTCCTGGACATCCAATTGCCGGCTCTGGACGGCTTTGCTGTTCTTGCCAAAATTCGGGAAAACCCGGCTTACATAGGCATTCGAGTGATGGCAGTCACGGCCAACGCGATGCGGGAGGACCGTGAAAAAGGCATGAGGGCCGGATTTGACGCTTACATCAGCAAACCCATCGACATTGCAGCCCTAAGGCAACAAGTGGAAAAATTGCTGCTTTGAATTTCCGGAAATGATTTGGGTAATGGGCGGCCCGTTTTGATTTTCAGAAATCCCCGTCATCCTGGCATCTGCCGTCCATAAGAGTTATTTACAAGACCTCCGGGCCACGCGGCGTTCAACCCCAAAACCTCCTTAACCCGTGGCGCGAAGCCGTCCAAAGAGCGTAGAATTCCTGGGAAGGGCGGAATTCACAGGGTAAGGATAAGCTGGTGCAATCCTCGACCATTCTGATTTGGGCTCGTCGTCACGGGAACGCCGCCACATGGTCATTGCTCGCCGCCCTGTCGGTATTTGCCGCCGGAGGAATTCAGGCACAGAATTCCAAAGCTCGCACCTCGCCACCGACGGCCCAAGAGCGAATTGTCGATTACGGCCGCGACATCGCCCCGATCCTTCGTGCGTCTTGCGAGAAATGCCACGGGTCGAAAAACGTTCAAGCAAAACTTCGCTTGGATTCTCTGGGCGCGATCCTTCAAGGCGGGACGTCCGGCCAAGTCATCATCCCGGGCAATAGCGCGGACAGCCTTCTGGTAAAACGCCTCCTCGGATTGAGCGATGCTCCCCGAATGCCGTTTGGCGCCGACCCGCTTCCCCGCTCGCAAATTGATCTGATTCGCACCTGGATTGACCAGGGAAAGTTTACTGACGCGAGCCTCAGCGAACACAAGCAAGATGCCCACGCCGCAGAAGAGCTTAAACCAGCTCACCAGCAGGATGCGAGTGCCACCGCTGAAACAAAGCCTGTGCACTGGCCGTCCACATCCGATCCAGATCTTTTCGCCACGAAAGTCCGCCCGATATTTGCCGCGCGTTGCTACCAATGCCATGGCGCGAGCCTTCAGCAAAACGGACTGCGCCTGGACTCGCTCGCCGCGGCTCTGCGTGGCAGCGATTCGGGCAAAGTGATTGTTCCCGGGGATAGCACCAGAAGCCACTTGGTGCGCCGACTCCTCGCACTCGAACGTCCGCAAATGCCATACGGCGGCCCGCCTCTTGAAGCGGACGAAATCAAATTGATTCGCGATTGGGTTGATTCAGGCGCCCAGGGGCCGGACTCAATCGAGCCCATCGCAACGGTGAAACCGGCGAAGCATTGGGCC
Source organism: Terriglobia bacterium (assembly GCA_035308965.1). Taxonomy (GTDB): domain Bacteria; phylum Acidobacteriota; class Terriglobia; order UBA7540; family UBA7540; genus DASYXZ01. Next base: position 114,505 of record DATGFN010000019.1, read on the forward strand.
TACATCAAGCCAGTCCGGCCCGATCTGCCCAAGGTAAATGACGCCGCTTGGTGCCGGAATCCAATCGATTATTTTGTATTGGCGCGGCTCGAGAAGGAAGGTCTGAAACCCTCGCCCGAGGCGGACAAGGAGACGTTGATTCGACGCGTCAGCCTGGATCTGACCGCCCTGCCTCCGACTCCACAAGAGGTGGACGCTTTCCTCGCCGACCAAAGTCCTGACGCGTATGACAAATTGGTGGACCGGTTGCTTTCTTCCCCGCACTACGGCGAGAAATGGGCCGCGCCTTGGCTGGATCTGGCCCGCTACGCAGACTCGAATGGCTATGAAAAGGACAACCTCCGCGTGGCCTGGAAGTATCGTGATTGGGTGATTGACGCCCTCAATCGGGATATGCCGTTCAAAGAGTTCACCATCGAACAAATTGCCGGCGACATGTTGCCGAATCCCACCACGGAACAGTTGATTGCCACGGGATTCCATCGCAATACCATGCTCAACCAGGAAGGCGGGGTGGATCACGAGGAATACCGCTTCTATTCGTTGATCGACCGAGTGAATACGACCGCCTCAGTATGGTTGGGGCTGACACTAGGTTGCGCGCAGTGCCACAATCACAAATTCGATCCGCTCACGCAAAAAAACTACTACCAGTTCCTCGCTTTCTTTGACAATGTCGAATACAAGAACTTGAATCTGGGCCAGGGCGAGGGCCACATCCTGGAGCCCGAGATCGAGTTACCCACCTCCGATCAGGAAAAGAAAGCCAAAGAAATTCGCGGCGAAATTTCAAAACTCCAATCCGTGCTGGACACGGAGACGCCTGACCTTGAATCTGAACAAGCCAAATGGGAAGAGGAAATGCGGGCAGCCGAGGGCCAATGGACTGTGCTTGTCCCAAGCCAAGTGGCCTCGCAGGGCGGTGCGACGCTAACGCTGCTGCCCGACCACTCTGTCCTCGCCAGCGGCAAGAATCCTGACGCCGACACTTACGCATTTGATGCGAGCACCGATCGAACCACCATCACAGGCCTGCGCCTGGAAGTGCTGGGCGATCCCAGCCTCCCCAACGGTGGCCCCGGGCGCGATCCCGACGGCAATTTCTTTCTCAGCGATTTTGATTTGGAAACACGCCCGGCCAACGGTCACGGACCCCCTCAAACGATAATATTCAAAGGAGCGGAGGCTGATGAAGCGCAGGGCGGGTACGAAATCAAACGCATCGTAGATAAAAAGCGCAAACCGGACAGCGTGCAGGGGTGGGCGATTGACGATACTCTTTCCAGCAAGGTTAAACTGCGGCAAGCCATTCTAGTTGCTGAAAATCCCATTGGGTTTGAGGGTGGAACTCTGCTGACCATCCACTTGAAGCACCGGATGCTTCATGCCCAACGCAACATTGGTCGCTTTCGAATCGCCGTTACCACGATGGCAGAACCTTTAAAGACGGTCCACTTGGAAGCTCGGCTGCGTCCTGTGCTGGACATGCCGGCGGTCGAGCGATCCGCGGAACAGAAAAGCCAGCTTGCGGCCGCTTATCGCGCCCTGTCGCCGCAGCTTCAACCCACGCGCGACCAAATCGCCAAGCTCAACAAGGACTTGAAAGACTTGGGGATTGTGACAGCTCTCATCGTGCGCGAGCGGCCCGGGTTCGCGCGGCCATCAACCAATCTGCACGTGCGCGGAGCGTATTTAAGCCAGGGGGAGTTGGTCTATGCCAGCGTCCCCTCGGTCCTCAATCCACTGCCGCTTGACGCGATGCCCAACCGCCTCGGTCTCGCGGAGTGGCTGGTCTCGGACGACAACCCTCTGACTGCCCGCGTGACCGTAAATCATTTCTGGGAACAGATCTTCGGCCACGGGATTGTCGAGACCGCTGAGGATTTCGGCTCCCAAGGCGAACTCCCATCGCATCCGGAATTGCTGGATTGGCTGGCTACGGAATTTATGGGCGACGGTTGGAGCATGAAGAAAATCAAACGCGCCATCGTAACTTCGGCCACCTACCGCCAGTCGTCGCACGTCACGCCCGAACTTGTGGAGCGGGATCCTTACAACAAGCTCCTGGCGCGCGGACCGCGGTTTCGCGTAACCGCGGAGACGGTGCGCGATATCGCGCTCGCCGCCAGCGGCCTTCTGAGCCCGAAGATCGGCGGGCCCAGTGTCTTTCCGTACCAGCCCGAAGGCGTTTGGGATGAACCATACAGCGGCGAGAAGTGGGTGGAGAGTTCGGGGGGAGACCGATACCGCCGCGGTTTATACACCTTCACCCGGCGGACTTCTGCCTACCCCAGCCTGCTGACTTTTGACGCCCCCAGTCGCGAGTTTTGCACCGTGCGCCGGGTGCGCACCAACACGCCCCTTCAAGCATTGACCACACTTAATGATCCCACCTTCTTTGAAGCAGCACGCGCCCTCGCCGTGCGCGTTCGCAAGGAAGCGGGGCCGGATGCTGCCGCTCGCGCCGCCTTTGCATTTCGGCTTTGCCTCAGCCGCAAACCTAAACCGGATGAACTGAATCGAGTTTTGGCGTTCTATAGCCAACAGTTCGAACATCACAAGAATGATCCTAAAGCCGCTATGGAAGTTGTCGGCGCCGAAAAACCTAAAGTGGCAAGCACCGTTCCCGCCCCGTCTTCTCAGCCCGATCCTGACCTGGCGGCGTGGACCATGGTCTCAAATGTGTTGCTCAATTTGGACGAGACGATTACCAAGCAGTAGCAGTATGATGGTGAATTAATAGGCGCAGCTCATGGACATGGAAAGTACCATGCAGTTCATCGTGAATCAGCAGGCGCAGTTTGTGGCTGACACCCACCAGCTACAAGAAAGCCAGAGAGAATCGGGGATCAAAAATCGACAAGTTGCACGTAGTTGTAAAACGGCATGATGAGGCCCATATCGGCACCAACGCAATTGTTACCAAATTGGCTGACCATCTGGAGGACTTTGTGGAACGGCAAAGCTGGCTCTTTGATGGTCACAAGCACCTGCTTGAAGCGCAGCAGGCGCTTTTTTATGCCCAAGTCCGCACTGAGCCCAAGGTGGAAAAGCTTGCGCAGGCTCAGCTTGATACAGAATCGAAGCTGAAGAGTTTCATTGACAAAGTGCGTCAGAATGTTTCCGGCGGAAATGGGAAGAAGAGTGGCGGAAAGGGCAAAAAATAGCGCAACGAGCAATGGCTTCCGATGAAAAACTTTCCCTTAAATGACGCGCATGAAATGCTACGGTCCGTGACGCGACGATACTTCTTCAAGCAGGCGGGATTTGGCGTTGGTGCTGCGGCCCTCACTTCCCTTCTTAATCGTTCCCTGCTCGCAGGTGATTTAGGTTTGCCCGCGGGTTCCCCTAGGGCTGAAGTGAACCCAATGTCACCCCGCCCACCTATGTTTGCGCCCAAAGCCAAGAGCATCATTTATCTCTTCATGGCGGGCGCGCCGTCCCAGGTTGACTTGCTCGATTACAAACCCAAGCTTCAGGAATTGAATGGCGAGCATATTCCGGAATCCATGTTAAAAGGCGAACGCTTCGCCTTTATCCGGGGAGTTCCCAAGCTCCTCGGCTCGCCTTATGAGTTCAAGAAATGGGGCAAGTCGGGCGCCGAAATTTCCGAACTGCTCCCTCACCTGGGCGAAATTGCCGATGATATTTCCATTGTGCGCTCCGTCCACACCACCCAATTCAATCACGCACCCGCGCAAATTTTCATGAACACGGGGTTTCAAATCATCGGGCGTCCCAGCATGGGCTCATGGCTCACCTACGGCCTGGGCAGCGAGTGCCAGGACCTGCCCGGATTTGTGGTGCTGATCTCGGGCGAAAACGATCCCGACGGCGGCAAAGCATGCTGGGGCAGCGGATTCCTTCCCACTGTCTATCAGGGCGTTCAATTCCGATCGCAAGGCGACCCGGTGCTGTTCCTCACCAATCCGGAAGGAGTCTCCCCCGAAGTGCGGCGCCAGACGCTTGACGCCATTAAAGAATTGAATGAGATGAATTTGAAGAGCGTGGGCGATCCGGAAATCACCACTCGAGTCGCGTCTTACGAAATGGCCTACCGCATGCAATCGAGTGTGCCGGATCTGATGGATATTGCCAAAGAGCCGGAATCCATTCAAGAATTATATGGGACCGAACCCGGCAAGAAATCATTCGCCAACAATTGTCTGCTGGCGCGGCGGTTGGTGGAGCGCGGCGTTCGGTTTGTGCAACTCTATCATCGTGGCTGGGACAATCACGGCACTTCGAGCGGGGATGACATTGTCAACCGCCTCTCCAGCCTCTGCCGCGAGACTGACATGGCCGCCGCCGCGCTGATCAAAGACCTGAAGCAGCGCGGCCTTCTTGATTCCACGTTGGTGGTCTGGGGTGGAGAATTCGGCCGTACTCCGATGAACGAAGCGCGCAACCGCTCAAAATTCCTTGGCCGCGATCATCACCCACGCGCTTTCAGCATGTGGATGGCGGGCGGCGGCATTAAACCAGGTGTCACACTCGGCCAGACCGACGAGCTGGGTTATAACCCCGTCGAGGATCCGGTGGAAGTTCATGACCTCCACGCCACACTCCTTTATTTGATGGGGATTGACCACACCAAACTCACCTACCGCTTTCAGGGCCGCGATTTCCGTCTGACCGATGTTTCGGGAAATGTGGTGAAGCAGCTTCTGGCCTGATCCGAAAAGCCTGGAAAATAGAAATTGGAAAATGGAAACTGGTGAAAAACATGTTTGTGCAAAGGCCCAATTCGCGGAAATTATTAGTACATACACTTCGCACGAGAATCATTGCTTTAACGTCTGACCCTTCTTGAAGTCCTTCCCGGTCCTCACCCGCAACCTGAGTGGTATGCGGAGTTGCCTTGTGTTATAAGTTTCGCCCATGGCAGGCCTTCCTCAAGGGTCGATCCGTCTGTTCCGCCTTGCTGGAGTTGACCTCTACCTGCACTGGTCCTGGTTTCTGGTGGGGGCGTTTGAAATCAACAACCGCGCCGGAAGTTATACCTCGATCACCTGGAACATCCTTGAGTATCTGGCGCTGTTCCTCATCGTGATTCTTCACGAGTATGGCCATGCCCTCGCGTGCCGTCAGGTCGGAGGGACGGCGAATCAGATCGTCCTTTGGCCACTGGGCGGGGTGGCGTATGTGAAACCTCCGCCGCGCCCAGGCCCCACACTCTGGAGCATCGCCGCCGGGCCGCTGGTGAACCTGGCGCTGGTTCCCGTCTTGTCACTACTTGGGATTATGAACCGGTCGCTCGGATGGGCGGCATCGATGCCCAACGCCCACGCCTTGTTGCGGACGGTATGGTTTATTAATTTGGGTTTGTTGATATTCAACCTGCTCCCCATCTACCCGCTGGATGGCGGACAGATTCTTCGGGCTCTATTGTGGTTTCCCCTGGGGCGCGCGCGCAGCTTGATGGCGGTTACCATCCTCGGTTTTATAGGCGTGGCCGGGATGATCGCGCTCGCCATTTTGCTTCAGTCCCCCTGGTTTGGCGTTCTCTCAGTGTTCATCCTGATGAATTGCTGGGGCGGGCTTCGCCAAGCGCAAGCGTTGTCGCGATTTGCAAAGTTGCCGCGCCGGGAGGGGTTCGCCTGCCCATCGTGCAAGGCGGCGCCCCTGATAGGAGCCGTCTGGAAGTGCAACCGATGTCAGAAGCCGTTTGACACTTTTCTGACGCGCGCCGTATGTCCGAATTGCTCAATTTCGTTTGATGCAACGAGGTGTGTGGACTGTGGCGCAATGCATCCCATGAACGAGTGGATTGTCCCGGCCCCTGAAGTTCAAAAGTAGTAAGACCGGGACAGGATCTCTCCCGCCAAGGTCAGACTTCAAGACGAAGTCAGTATGAAAAAGGCAAAAACTCAATTCGAGGTGATCGTGCTCAAAAAGCTAAATTCCGGCAAGAGACTTGTGATCGCCGCAGTGATTCTGTGCCTTGGTCTTTGGGGCTCGCTTGGCGCCCTTTCGCCCTCTCTATCGAACGAAGACGGGCAAACCGTAATGCAACAAAGCGCGCCCTACGACATTTTGATCAAGAACGGGCACATTCTGGATGGAGCGGGCAATCCCTGGTTTGCCGGCGACATCGCTGTGCGCGGCGACCGCATTGTGGCCATCGGAAAACTTGGCGACGTGCCGGCCCAACGCATTATTGACGCCACAGGACTGGTGGTGGCTCCGGGGTTTATTGATATGCTCGGCCAGTCTGAGACTTCCCTCCTCATCGACAACCGCTCGCTTAGTAAATTGTCGCAGGGCATCACCTCCGAGATTACCGGCGAAGGTGGCTCGATTGCTCCGCAAAACGAGCGCACACTCGCACCCGCCAAGCCCTTCATGGACCATTACCATCTCAAGATTGACTGGACGACTCTGGACGGCTACTTCCGCCGCCTGGAAAAAGAAGGGACGCCCCTCAATATCGGTACTTACGTAGGCGCCGCTCAAGTCCGCGAAGCCGTGCTGGGGGACGATGATCGCCCGCCTACTTCGACCGAATTGGACCAGATGAAGGAATTGGTGGCGCAAGCCATGAAACACGGGGCGATGGGTCTTTCAACGGCTCTCATATACCCTCCCGGTCATTACGCCAAGACGGAGGAACTAATCGCGCTGGCCAGCGTTGCCGCTCAGTTTGGGGGCCTGTACGCCACTCACATGCGCAGCGAAGGCCGCTCGGAAACGGAGGCGATGGATGAAGCTTTTCGCATTGGCCGCGAAGCAGGCCTGCCCGTGGAAATTTTTCACCTTAAGGTAAGCGGAAAGCCGCGATGGGGAGGGATGACGCAAGTCGTGGCGAAGATTCAAGCAGCGCGCGATTCCGGCCTGGATGTCGCCGCCGACATGTACCCCTATCTTGCGGGCGCAACGGCGCTGGCCTCCTGCCTCCCGCCATGGGTGGCTGATGGGGGCGCAGACAAGCTGCTCGAGCGGCTTCGCGACCCGGCGATTCGAAAGCGCATCAGCGAAGAGATGGCGGTGGATCAGCCCACTTGGGAAAATCTTTATAACGATAGTGGCGGCGCAACTGGAGTGATGATTTCCGGAGTATTTAATCCAAACCTGAAACAGTTCAACGGTAAAACGGTGGCGGAAATGGCGGAAGCCAAAGGTAAGCCGCCGCTCGAGGCCATGTTCGATTTCATCCTCGCCGATGGCGGACAGACGGGCGCGCTTTATTTCATTGCCAGCGAGAAAGATCTTCAAGAGGGATTGAAACAACCGTGGACCAGCATTGGGCTGGACGCCAATGAGATGTCGCTGGATGGTCCGCTCTTCGAGGCCCACACCCACCCGCGCGCCTTTGGTTCGATGCCAAGATTCCTGGGCCACTACGTTCGAGACCTTCAATTGGTGCGACTTGAAGAGGCAATCCGCAAGGTCACCTCCCTCCCCGCCGAGCGGGAGCACCTGGCGGCGCGGGGATTGTTGAAGCCAGGATTTTTCGCGGACATCACCGTCTTCGATCCGGGAACAATAAAAGACAACGCCACCTATGCGATGCCCGCTCAACTCTCAAGCGGCGTCGAGTTTGTCATCGTGAATGGCCAGTTGGAATATGAGCACGGGAAGCTAACCGGCGCGAAAGCGGGACGCGTTCTTCGCGGCCCGGGGTGGAGATTTGAGGGAAACTAATACAAACGAATTTGCAATGGTTACGAATTCCCCCGGCCCCTCGCTCGCCTAGGCGAAAGAGGGTGGTCTGCCGCAGGCGACCGGGTGAGGGGGTGCTGACTGATGCGTCTCATATGTAGCGAAATTTCTTGCGCGATCTAGTACCGTTGGGCGATGACGCGATTTTCATCGCGATGTTGCCGAAGACCTGCCGGCCTTCGGCGGCGTGGTTTGAGATATATGATTTCCGTTGCATGCAACCCAGGCACGCAGTAACTCACCCACGGTCCAGGCCTGCGCGATGCAACCGCGCGGCGCGAAGGGCGCCTCGCCGTCAAAAATTTCACCCACAGTCCCGAGGCCGAATTCCAGGATCGCTTGCGCCGCCGGTTCCAGGTATGCCGCGGCGCGAGCTCGATCCTTGTATACCTGCAAGTGCGCGAGCACAAACGGTCCGAGCAGCCACCCCCAGACCGTTCCTTGATGATATACGGCGTCGCGGTCGCGCGGGGGCCCTCCGTAATGGCCGCGATATCTTGGATCGCGCGGCGACAGGCTGCGCAAGCCGCGCGGGGTGAGTAATTCGCGCTCGCACGCGTGCACTATGGCCCTCCTTTGGTCTGCTGATAGCAGTCTTTCCGTCAAGGAAACGGCCAGGAGCTGATTGGGGCGGAAGCTGGGATCATATCCCGCGGGCCCGTCAAGAACGTCGAAGCAATATTGGGTGGCTGGGTTCCAGAATCGCTGGAAACCTTCACGCGCTCGCAATGCCCTGCTTTCATACTCGCTTGAATTCTTTTTCAAGTTGCGGGCAAACCTCGCCATGGTCATGTGGGCGCTGAACCAGAGAGCGTTTACGTCCACCGGCTTTCCGATTCGCGGCGTCACCACCCAGTCGCCCACTTTGGCGTCCATCCAGGTCAGCGCGACTCCTGATTCACCGGCATAGAGCAGACCGTCCGCCGGGTCAGCATGAATGTTAAATCGCGTGCCTCGCGTGTATTGGATGATGATTTCAACGAGAATCGGAAACAGTTCGCGCAAAGTTTTGGCGTCCTTGGTTGCATCGAAATATTGGCGCACCGCTTCCAAGAACCACAAGGCAGCGTCCACGGAGTTGAATTGGGGTTGGTCGCCACTCTCAGGAAACGTGTTTGGGATCATTCCGCCATCCACAAACCCCGCAAAGGTGCGCAGGATGTCCTTTGAAATATCGGGGCGTCCAATGGCTAGCGTCAAACCGGGCAAGGCGATCATGGTGTCGCGGCCCCAGTCTCCGAACCACGGATAGCCGGCGATGATGGTCCGCGCCTGCGGATTTTGGGGTTGCGGCCGCGTGACAATAAATTGGTCCGCGGCCAGTACAAGCTGCCTCACCCAGTCCGGAGTGGCTTGCTTCAAGGTTGGCCGGCAGGAATTCCACTCGTCCATCCGCCTTTGCTCGTAGTCGGCCCGGCGATCTAAAGCTGCCTGTGAATCGAGGTCGGGTGCGCGCTCGGTGCTGAACACCAGCGTCACTCGCCCGCCGGGTTTGAGGACGGCTTGAAAAGTGGCCGCGTGCAAATGATCTTCGCTGTCTTCGAGGCCTCGATAACGCTCAATGGCAAGATCGTAATTGCGGTACCAATTGTGGGCGACCTCAGCCGCGGCTTCGGGGCTGAGCAGATAGAAAGGCGTTGCCCCTGGAAATGCAATCACGCGCAGGCCGCGATCTACCGGCTGAATATCCATGACCCAATTTCCGGCGTGAGTACAGCCATGGAAGTCGCGGTAATTGATCAGGACTTTGACCGCCAGGCGCATTGCGCCGCCGCGAACCAGTTGGTAAGTTACGTATGTGGTGTTTGCTTCCTTCTCCATCCAAACGCGCTTTTCGATAAGCGCATCGTCAAGAGCAATTGTCCAAACGGGCGTCGTGCCCTCAAGGTGAAATCGTTCGATAAATTTGAATCCCAGCGGGTCAACGGTTCCGCCCAACCATCGATTCGCGCCCAAGGCAAAAGTCTTTGAATTGTATTCCGCATTTTCGTCGGTTTTTGTAACCAGCAGGGTGCGCCCCAGAGGCGGTTTTAATGCAGCAATTAACAGGCCGTGGTAGCGGCGAGTCAGGAGGCCGGCAATGGTCCCCGAGGCGAAGCCTCCCATGCCATTGGTGACCAACCATTCGCGGGTTTCGGAGGTTGCAAGGTTTGAGCAAACCTCCCGGCCAAAATCAACTGGCGAGCGGAATACGACAGACCTTCTTCCATCCTCTTCGCCACGCCCGGGGAGTATGGAATTCACAGGTTCAGGCAAGGCGGGCCGAGTTCGACGTGCCAAGTGCGTCAACCTCCGGTTTGTTCGAGCAATTTGGCCACCAAGCTGGTCCATCCGGTCTGGTGGCTGGCGCCCAAACCCGCGCCATTATCACCATGGAAATATTCGTAAAACAAAATGTGGTCCCGCCAATGCGGGTCGGACTGAAACTTCTCTGTGCCGCCGTAGACTGGGCGGCGCCCATCTTCGCCACGAAGAAAAATTTGGGTCATGCGGCGCGAGATCTCGCCGGCCACTTCCCAAAGCGTGTGCATCCGGCCGGAGCCCGTCGGACACTCCACGCTAACGCGATGGCCGTAGTAGTGATGAAATTTCTGCAGCGATTCGATCAGCAGAAAGCAAAGTGGAAACCAAATGGGCCCCCGCCAGTTGGAATTGCCGCCGAAAAGACCCGTGCTGGATTCCGCCGGCTCGTAGTCCACGCGATACTCACGGCCATCGATATACAGCACGTAGGGGTGCTGGCGATGGAACTTGGAGAGGGCGCGAATGCCATAAGGCGCAAAGAATTCGGATTCGTCCAGCATATAGCGCAGCACGCGGATCAGGCGTTCGCGGTTGACGATGGAGAGCAAGCACCTTTGGCCGCCGCCGGGCTTTTCCGTCCGGTCGATGCTTTCGGCCATGTGCGGCACATTTTGAATAAACCATTCCATGCGCTTGTTAAAGCCGGAGAGGTTCCCCACCATTTCAGGCTCCAGGGTTTCCACGGCCAACAAGGGGATCAAACCGACCATTGACCGGACGCGCATGGAGTAGTGCACATCATTGGGGAGGTGGAGCACATCGTAGTAAAAACCGTCTTCTTCATTCCAGAGGCACATCCCGTGGCCACCCATATCGTTCATGGCGTGAACGATGTAGGCAAAGTGCTCGAAGAATTTGCTGGCCACATCTTCGTAGGCGCGGTCTTCACGCGCCAGTTCGAGCGCGATGGCCATTAGGTTCAGTGAATACATCGCCATCCAACTGGTGCCATCCGATTGTTCAATGTTGCCCCCGGTGGGCAGGGGCTTGGAACGGTCGAACACGCCGATGTTGTCAAGGCCCAGAAATCCGCCTTGAAAAACGTTTAAGCCTTCGGGGTCTTTTCGATTCACCCACCAGGTAAAGTTCAACAAGAGTTTGTGGAAGACCCTTTCCAAAAATTGACGGTCCACCTTCTTGCGGATGCGCCTCTCGATTTTGTAAACGCGAAATGCGGCCCAGGCGATCAAGGGCGGGTTCACATCGTCAAAGGCCCACTCGTAGGCGGGCGTCTTACCACTCGGGTGCATATACCATTCGCGAAGCATCAAGACAAGCTGGTCCTTGGCACAATCCGGATCCACCAGCGCCATGGTCACACAATGGAAGGCAAGGTCCCAGGTGGCGTACCAGGGATACTCCCATTTGTCGGGCATCGAAATAACGTCAGCGTTGTAAAGGTGCGTCCAATCATGGTTGCGGCCTTCAAGCCGTTCGGGAGGCGGAGGAGGTCCGGCAGGATCACCTTCCAGCCAGGTGCGAACATCGTAATGGTAAAACTGTTTGGACCAGAGCAGACCGCCAAAGGACTGGCGCTGAATATTCATCGCATCCTGGGATGTACTTTTCCCCACGCGCTTGGCGTAGAACTCGTCCGCATCATTAATTCGGTTGGAAAATATGTCGTCAAAATCCCGGCTGAGTAATTCAGGTTTGGGTTGTTGATCTGTAAAACGCAATCGCAAGGTGGTTTTTGCCCCAGCCTCCATAACCATTGCGTAGTGGGCCGCCGCCTTGGTTCCGGTTGCGGCAGGGTTCACGGCGTCGCGAGCTCCGTTGATGACGTAGCGGTGGAAGGCATCCTTGACGTAGGGCCCGTGATTGCGCCAGGCGAAGAGCCTCTCCATATTGGTTTCATTTTCGGTGAAAAGCAGCTCTGGTGAGCCTTGGCAAACCAACCATCGCTTGCCATAATATTTGTGCTCGGATTCGAGAACTTCACTTCCTTCGAGCGATCCGTGCTTAATGAGTCGCGGAAGGTAGTTGTCCTGGCCCCATGACCACGTATTGCGAAACCAAAGCGTGGGCAGCAGATGCAACGCCGCCGATTCAGGCCCCCGGTTGTGGACCGTAATGCGGATCAGAATATCTTCAAACGAAGCTTTGGCGTACTCAATGAAGACATCGAAATAACGGTCGTCGTTGAAGACGCCGGTGTCCATCAGCTCGAATTCAAGCGCACGCCGGTCACGGCGGCGATTCTCCTCCACCAGATGCGTATAGGGAAATTCCGCCTGGGGGTACTTGTAAAGAAACTTCATGTAGGAGTGGGTGGGCGTGGAGTCCAAATAAAAATAATACTCCTTCACATCCTCGCCGTGATTGCCTTCGTTGCCCGTCAACCCAAAGAGCCGCTCCTTCAGAATAGGGTCGCGGCCATTCCAAAGGGCCGGGGCAAAGCACAAAAGTTGATGGCGATCGCAGATCCCTCCCAGGCCGTCCTCGCCCCAGCGATAGGCTCTTGACCGCGCGTGATCGTGAGGAAAGTATTCCCATGCCGTGCCATAGGGGCTGTAGTCCTCGCGCACAGTTCCCCACTGCCGCTCGCTCAAGTACGGTCCCCAGCGTTTCCAGTGGACGGAACGACCGGAAGATTCCTCCAGGCGAAGTTCTTCCACGGTCAGATTTTTTTCCGGATGGTTAGAGGAATGGTTCTGTTTATTCTTCATAGGGATCTTTAATTTCAAGGGCACGAAATCACTCTGCTCCAGTCAGACTCGCGGAGATTTGAGGATAGATTCCCACCGTTCATCCCCTCCTGTCGCCCCTGCACCAACAACCGGACGCAAGCATACTTTAACTTTTCGCGGCGCAAAAGTCACCGCACCTGTGCACGATGCCGGCCGAGACTTCAATTCTCCCCTTCGCCTCCCGGACTCGTAGTTGACGCCCAATCCGTCAGCCTGTAGCATGGGACTGGAACTAATCCTCGTGCAGAGAATTGCCCAAAGGTTTTCATGGAAGATGGCACGGCCCACAGGCGTCTTCTAATTGTTGACGACGAGCCCGTTATCCGCACCCTGCTTTCCCAGAAGCTGGCACGCCATGGATTTACCTGCGCCACAAGTCCGAGCGGCGAACATTCACTTGAACTCCTATCGCGGGAAACTTTCGATGCCATTATTTCCGATCTGAACCTGCCCGGAGTCTCCGGCCTCGTCTTGCTCAAGGAAGTCCTGGCACAACATCGGGGAACGGCGTTTATCATGATCACGGGCGAGGGCGACGTGCGCGCCGGCGTTCAAGCCATGCAGTCCGGAGCAGACGATTATCTGGTAAAACCTTTCGCGTTCGATTCCATGCTGGGTAGCGTCGAGCGCGCCCTGGATAAGAAGCGCCATGAGGCGGAACTCGAGCAGTATCGGCTGCGCCTGGAAGAGTTGGTAGATGAACGATCAAAGCAATACGCCACCGCGAGAATTCAAATCGAGCTGACCTACGATGAAACCCTCGGAGCACTGGGAGCTGCTCTGGACTTGCGCGATACCGAGACAGAAGGCCATTCCCGGCGAGTCAGCCGCTACGCGATGGAAATGGCAAGAACGTATGGTTGTTCAGAGGAAGAACTCAAGCACATTGTCCGCGGGTCTTATCTCCACGACATTGGAAAAATCGGTATTCCGGATTCAATCCTGCTTAAGCCCGCCAAGCTTACCGAGGAAGAGACCGCTGTGATGCAAACACACGCGCGCATCGGGTACGAACTGCTTCAGCGAATCGCTTTCTTGGAGCCGGCGGCTGAAATCGTGCTAACCCATCAGGAAAAATTCGATGGCACGGGTTACCCCCAAGGGCTTGCAGGCGCTCAAATCCCGCTGGGGTCGAGATTCTTCTCCGTGGCCGATACGCTTGACGCCATGACGTCGGACCGGCCCTATCGCCGGGCGCTCCCATTTTCCACTGCGCGTCATGAAATCGAGCGCCAATCCGGGCGACAGTTCTCGCCTGAGGCAGTCAAAATATTCCTGTCGCGGCCGGAAACAATATGGAAGGACATCCGCGAAGAAGTCAGCGAGTTCGGTGAAGGCAGAGTGTTTTTCGGACTGCCGATCCCTTGACCCGCCGGGACGCGGGTTGTGTGCACGGCCCGCTTTATTAGCAATCCAGGTTCAATTTCTTCCGCGGGATGGAGCGGGGTCCTGGCTTTGGGCCAGGTAAGTTCGGGCTTGACGAAGTTCGGGACGCTCGTCCGAACCGCGAACGCAGAGGTCTTGCAGTCTCGAGTAATAGGATTTTGCTTTTTCGCTGGCGCCGGAAAGTTCGGCAGCGCGGGCCGCGCCATAAACCCCGTCGAACCGGTTGGGAGATTCCGCCAGCGACGCTTCAAACGCAGCGAGGGCTGCGCCTGGTTGATGCAGCTCGAGGAGCATGTCACCCAACATTTCGCGGGCAGGCATCGTGAGTGAATCAACTCCGCCTTTGTCCTCCTGGTCTGCGGCCGCGCCCAGCATTTTCACCGCCTCACTGGTTCTCCCGTCAGCCAAGTCGAGCCAGGCCTCTGCTTCCTGAACGTCCACCTGCTCGAGCCCTGCCTTTGAATAGCCCTTATTCAAGTCTTTTGATTCAGCGTGGGCGTGCTTTAGATTCTCAATGTCCGCGCGGGCGGCCTTGGGGTCGCCGCTTCTTGCCGCGCCGATCGCGCTCGCCCAGTAGGTTTCCGTTTTCGCGCCCAAAGGCCAACCCTTTCCCTTCCCATTATCTATTTCACTCATCAGCGACGCCGCCTCTTTCCAATGATGCTGCTCCAGGGCGTCTTCGGCCGCGAATGTGGCTTGCGAGCCAGCCAACCGATCGGAAGTCGCTCCACGGACCGAATTCAAATCCTCTTGAAGCTGGCGTGCTTTCGCCACTTGTCCAGTCTGAAGATAGGCGTAATGGAGAAAATCCATGGCGTGCAGTTGATAGGGCGCTCCTTCCAAGTGCATGGCAGTCATTTTTTCCGCCACACCAGCGGAGGCAATATTGGACTCAATCGATTCCTGCCAAAGTCCGAGACGGGTAAAAATGTGTGAAGGCATGTGTAACGCGTGTGCGGAACCCGGGGCAATTTTGGCGTGGCGGCGTGCCGCCTCCAAACCCAACGAGGCAAGCTGGGGCGTATCGGCAGCATGAATCAAGTAATGGACAATACCGGGATGACCGGGTTCCTGTACAAATAGTTTGTTCAGAATTTCAACCGCATTTTTGCGATTGGTCAGGTCGGAATCGTCGCCCGGAATCGCAATGAGTGAAAGTGCATAGAAAGCTCCGGACTCGACATCCTGGGGATTATGAAGATAAACCTGTTCCATGGCGTTTGAATAAGCCTTGGCCCGCTCTGCATAATCAAAGTCCGATTTATTTTGAAAGAAGACCCCGGCCACCTCCACAAATTCGCGTTCGCGCTCGGTCTTGGCGCCGATTGTTTTGGCTTTGACGATGTCAGCCCTTCCTTCATCCAAAGTGCCCGCGCCGGGATGGTCCCAAAGTTGATGGTAGAGGCTCATCGCTTTTCCCCAATATGCCATTGCGCAGTTCGGGTCTTTCTTAGCTACCTCACTGAACCCTGCTTCAGCCTCCTCGTACTGGAAGGAGTGCAGCAGAGCCACTGCCCTCTCGAATGAAGCCTGGACGGCAGGAGAGCAAGATGTAGGGAAGGAAACCTTTCCCAACTGTACGGGGGTCCCATCATTGCCGCCGTGGTGATGATTTTCTTGCGCACCCGCGACTAAGACGGGGAGGAGCAAAACCCCCAACGCAGTCGAGATATAAATTTTCATGTTGCGCCTCGGTTCAAACAATATTGGAAAACGTTCACGGGGACGACGATTATCTTCAGGAAGGAAAACTGGCCAGCGCGGCTTGTTCGTCGTCAAAAGATTCGATTACGCTGAGCAAGCGCGTTATGGTCAAAACATCTCGCACGCGGTTGGAAATTTTGAGCAGAGCGACCTTCCCGCCCCGCTTATGAGCTGAAATCACGCTCCGCACCAGCACCTTGATTCCCTGACTGTCAATTGCCGACACGCCTGAACAATTTAAGATCAGGTTTACCTTGGCCTCATTGATAAGGCCCTGGAGCCTTTGGTCCAACTCATCGCTGGACTCGCCCAGATACAAGCGGCCGGATAGCTCCAGGATTATCGCCCCACCCGCTTGGCGTTCATTCGCAATAATTCCCATTGCCGATTGCCTCAACCTTTGATTTGATGTCTAACGCGTGGACGTCCAAACTCTTCGATGCCCAGTAGATTCTATCCCTGAAACGTCCGAACAAACCAATTATCTCTTATCGAACTGCCCTCTGGCCTGCCTAAGTTTTGTAGCCTATTCCCAGGTATAAGAAGGATGGGCACCTGGGTCCAGCTTGTGGGACGACCCTAGTCAAGCGACACCCAAACTGACTTCACCTGCGTGTAGGACTCGATGGCGTGCGGCCCCATTTCACGGCCAAATCCGCTCTGCTTGTAACCGCCGAAGGGAGAGCTGGAGTCAAAACAATTGTAGGCGTTGATCCATACTGATCCGGCTTTAATCTCGCTTGCCAGGCGGTGGGCGACTCCAATGTCACGCGTCCAGACGGCGGAGACCAATCCATAAATAGTGGAGTTGGCGATGGAAGCCGCTTCTTCCGCGTCGTTGAATTTGAGCGTGGAGAGCACCGGCCCGAAAATTTCTTCCTGGGCGATTTTCATCTGCGGCTTGACGTCGGCAAATACTGTAGGCCTCACGAAAAAGCCTTTGGACTTTTCTCCCTCTCTATCCCGGCCGCCTCCGCAAACCACTCGCGCGCCCTCGTCCTTGCCACTTTGAATGTAGCTCAAGATCCGGTCCATCTGGGTTTGGCTGATCTGCGCGCCCATTTCCGTTTTGGCGTCGAACGGATCGCCCACGCGCATTGCACCCGCTCGTTCGGCGAGCTTGCCCACAAATTCGTCGTAGATCCTTTCATGCACCAACAGCCGCGAGCCCGCGCTGCACACTTCGCCCTTGTTGGCGTAGATCCCCCAGAATGCGGCCTTCATGGCGCGATCCAGATCGGCATCGGGAAATATGATGTTGGGGGATTTGCCTCCCAACTCCAGTGAAAGCCGCTTCAGATTCGATTCGCCTGACGCCTTCAGCAGCGCGCGCCCCGTCCGGGTGCTGCCCGTGAATGCAATCTTGTCCACGTCCATGTGATGGGCCAGGGCGCCCCCAGCCGCCGGACCGTAACCGGTGACGACGTTCACCACACCTTCGGGAACTCCCGCCTCCATGCAATATTCAGCCAGTTTCAAGGTAGTGAGTGGAGTCATCTCCGATGGCTTGAGAACCATGGAGCACCCAGTAGCCAGGGCGGGCGCCACCTTCCATGCCGCCAGCATCATGGGATAGTTCCACGCCGTGATCATGCCTACCACGCCCACAGGCTCGCGCAACGTGTAGTTTAAAAAATTGCCGCTCACGGGAATGGTTTCGCCGCAAATCTTGCGTGTCCATCCGGCATAGTAATAAAAAATGTCATAACTTGCGGGCACGTCGGCGCGGACGGCTTCTTTATAAGTTTTGCCGTTATTCAGCGACTCAAGTATCGCCAACTCTTCTTTATTCTTTTCAATCAGCTCGCCAATACGCCAGATAATCTTCTCTCGTTTTGAGCCGCTAAGGCCCCGCCAAGCGCGATTGTCAAAGGTGCGACGCGCCGCCTGAACGGCGCGGTCCACGTCCTCCGCGCCGGAGTCAGGAACGGTGGTCACCTGTTCGCCCGTGGCCGGATTCATTACCGGAATGGTCTTGCCGGAGGTTCCGTCCAGGTATTTTCCGTCAATGAAAAGTTGACCCGGCTTGATCGCAGCCTTGGCGGCGTTGACGTCCATATGATCCACCCTCTTGGTTCATCGATGGATTCCAGCCTGACTGGAATCGACGACGGCGAATTGTACTTTCCGGCCGTGAGTGCGTCAAGCGGCCTGAGGCCTGAGGATCTTCTGTTGTGGCTCCGCAGATGTCTGCCACATTTACTAGTCCGAACCAATGATTTCTGGCGCGGGTCGAATTGCAATCTGCAAACTCTGGCGGCGCCACGGCGACAAATTACCCGGCGCGGGTAATAATTCCATTGAGATTATCCACAGGGGTCACAACATGAAACTGCAAGCGATTGAACCATCATAATTTATTGCATTAATGAGTGCATTCCGGATTGGAAAAACACTTGCACTTGAGCTTTGTTCGTAATTGGTCGGCTAACTCAGCCCGATCTGGCCTGAGAGGCCAAGCACGTTCGCCGATTGGCCGATTAATACCAATTATGCGTCTCCGCCGGCCGCCTCCTTCCACGGCTCCCAGAGCGGAAGGAGCATCGCAGGCCGGCGGAGGCGGCCAGACATATTCGAAGTCAGGCTGTGATAAAATAGAGCAGGAATGCGATATCTGGTCAGAGCCCGCGTGAGACCTGGTCGAGAGGCTTCACTGTTAAACGCCATTGAAGAGGGAGTTCTTGGCGATGGTTCGGTTGCCGAGGGAGAATACCTGCGCAACATGGCGGACGCCCGCCTGTGTGAGGATGGCACAGCGCGCTGGGTGGAGGTTTGCTATTGTCCGACACCCTTGCAGGAAGAGCGCCCTTACTGGGAGGAGTACTTTGACCTGACGCGGGTGCAGGACGCGCACGACCGCCGCCGCTGCCAGGATTACAATGGCGAAAAACCCTGGGCATGCGGTGAGTGCGATTGTACTGCGCGGCTCGAAAAGAGGCTGGAAACCATAGGAACGCCTTTCCTTGAATGTTTACGAGACGCACGAGCAAAAACTCATTCAACCAATAAATCTTCCACGATTTCCGGGAAATAATCACTTAGCGCGCTGATTTCGCCCACCCATCCGTTGCTACGCGCTTTTGGCGCTAGCTTTAAGGACTTTGGATCGTAACTTTCCCAGTTGGACATTAATGAAATTCTTGCGATCCAGGAAAGTCAGCACCGGGGGCTGGCGCATTCCCATCCTCCGCAAAGCCGTAGCCAAGCGCGGATCCCTTTTGGTCAGTTTCAGCCCGATAGTCAATGTTTCAATTGCATCTTCCTTTTTTCCGTTCAGGCGATACACTTCCGCCAAATTAAGATAAAGCTCCGGCTGGTTGCGTTGCTTCTTGACTGCTTCGTCGCAGAGGTCTTCAGCCTCGGACGGATTGCCGTCCGTCATGGCCATGGTCAACCCCAGATAAGAGAGGAAAAATGGATTCGTCTTTTCCAAGTCAACCGCATTCTTCAGGTGGACCAGCGCCTGGCGCGGAAATTTGTTGCGCAGCGCGTCCAATCCTTCCTTGAATTCCTTCATCGCCTGTTCATTGGCCATTATTCCCTCCTTTTGATGAACGCACCGGCAGACGGCTCAAACCGTTTTACATTCAAGCCGGAAACGGAGATTGCCACCCCCGCAACCATCAAGCTGCGAAATACTACCCACTGCCGGGGACAACTTCCCTGGAAGATTGAATCTTGGACTTGGCTTGTGCGAATTGTCAAGGTCTTCCGTTCGGGTGTGTCTTCCGTTCGGTTGGTATTGGTGTCATTTGCCAAACGCGGCCGCTCCGATAGGCCGTCATTCCCGCGAAAGCGGGAATCCATTTTCCTAAATTGTTGGAAACGCGGTCGCCCCGGCTACACTAGATTCCCGCCTTCGCGGGAATGACGGCGCGCGGGAGCTCCCGCGGCGGGCAAACGACAGCACTACCCCTTTGGGTCAAACTCTGGTATTTCCGAACGGCCAGTCAGGTTGTAAAAGACGTTCGGCGCGGCATTATTTTGTCACAGCCGAAAGGCGCGAAAAGTAATAGACCGTGCTCAGGAAAGAGGCAAGCGCAATCTTGCCACGGCTCCGGGATCGGGCTTGCAGCTTTCGAGGGTAAGGGTTCCGCCGTGGGCTTCCGCAATCTGGCGGCTGAGCACCAGGCCGATTCCCGTGCCCTGCGGCTTGGTGGTGAAGAACGGAACAAAGAGATTGGTGGTGGTGGGCGGGCCGGGCCCGTTGTCCTGCACCCACACTTCCAAAATATGAATGTTCTTCTTCCATCCCACTTTGACGTCACCACCCGATTCCAAAGCCGCTTCCACGGCGTTCTTCACCAGGTTGATCACAAGCTGCTCCACCTGGTCGCCGTCGGCTCGAATGGTAAGCTTGGGGCCGGGCACCAGAGTCACCTTCAATCTGTTTTCCAGCTCCACCACGCGTCGCAACAACTCCCCAATTTCAACGGGTTGGAATTTGGGTTGAGGAAGACGCGCCAACCGCGAGTACGCTTCCATGAATCGACTCAGCGCCTCCGCCCGCGTCTTCATGATTTCGAGGCCGCGCCGCATATCCACTTCCCAATCGGCCGCTCGTTGCGGGCGGATCAGCATGCTTTCGAGAGTTCCGGCCATGGACTTGATGGGCGCGAGAGAATTATTGAGTTCGTGGCCAAGCACGCGGATTAATCGCTGCCAGGCCTGGCGTTCCTCTTCGCGCAGCGGGCGGCTTAAATCCTCGAGCACCAAAAGCTGGTGGGGCAATCCCCGTTCGCGAAATGTACCGCGACGCAATCCCCATCGTGCGGTGTCACTGGGCCGGCCCGGGAAAGAGCGTTCGAGCGTCCTCAACGGCTCTCCGTCAAGACAATCGGCCAGTCCCAACTCGTCGGCGTTGCGGCCCAAAAGGCCTTCGGGGGGCTGCGCGATCAGCTTTTCCCCCGCGCGGTTGATCAGTCGCAAACGCTGGTGGGCGTCAAAGGCAAAAATGGCCACGTCAATCTCCGCCATTACTTTGCGGAGCAGAGCGGTGGCCTCCTCCGCGCCCAGCCTTTGCTCGCGCATGGTTTCGCTGAGCGCGTTGGCCTCCAGAAATACCTCGCCCATGGCATCATCGTGGCTCGCTCCCCGGGCTCGAAGAGAGTAGTCCTCCTCCCGCAGCGCGCTCAGGAGATTGGAGAGAGTTTGCAGGGGCATGACGACGCGATCCTGAAGCGCGCCCGCAAATCCAAGCCAAAAACAAACGATGAGAATCGTCAAGGTCCATTGCACTTTGCTGGAGAAGTCGCCTTCCCACAGCAAGACTAATGACACGATGGTGGCGGGCAGTCCACCCAGAAACGCCATGAGTAGAATTCGATGCTCATAGCTCAGTTTTCTTTTTTGACTTTTACCTCTGGGACTGCGGCTTGGGAATTGATTGGCCAAGGCGGGTCATTCCGGCAGAGTCACAGACCGTATTTCTGAAATCTCCGGTAAAGGGCGCTGCGGCTCAGGCCCAGGGCTTCGGCCGCTTCACTCACATTCCCATCGTAGCGGGCCAAGGCCTTCTTGATCAGAAATGATTCTACTTCTTCCAGGCTCATGTCCTCAAGGCGAGGCGGCCCGTCGCGGCCCGCCGCGCGCAGACCCAGATCGCTGGCGTGGACCATCTCACCGGGCGCCAGCAGAACCGCGCGTTCCACGGTGTGGTCCAATTCTCGAACGTTGCCCGGCCAGGAATAATCGAGCAGCGCCTGAAGCGCCGGCGGGTCAATGCCTGCCACCTTGCGGCGGTATCGCTGGGCGTGCTGATGAAGAAAATGCATGGCGAGGTTGGTGATATCTTCGCGCCGCTCGCGGAGCGGAGGGAGGTGAATCTCAATAGTATTCAGGCGAAAGAGAAGGTCTTCCCGGAATCGCCCTGCTCCGACTTCCATTTTCAAGTCGGCGTTGGTGGCGGAAACAATTCGTATATCCGCGTGACGGGATTTCGAAGACCCCACTCGCTCGAATTCCCCCGTTTGGAGAACACGAAGTAGCTTGGACTGGAGGTTCATCGGCACATTGGAGATTTCGTCGAGAAAAATCGTGCCCCCATCGGCCAGATCGAAGCGCCCCACTCGATCGGACTTGGCGTCGGTGAAGGCGCCTTTGACGTGGCCGAAAAGCTCGCTCTCAAACACTCCCTCGGAGAGGCCACCGGTATTGACTGTGATCATGGCCTTGTTGGCTCGCGCCGAACACGCATGAAGAGTCTGGGCCACCACTTCTTTTCCCGTGCCATGTTCCCCGGTGATCATTACGTTGGCTTCGGAAGGTCCGATGCGAGTGATGAGTTCCAGCACGGGCTGCATCACCGCGGATTTGGCAATGAAAGTGGGCCGCCCTTCGGCGCGCAGCAAACGGTTTTCCGCCTCCAGCCGCTGGCCGCGCCGCAGCGCTTCGCTCAATTCAATTTGCGTGCGCACAATGGCCAGCAAGCGCGCATTGTCCCAGGGCTTCTGTATGAAATCCCGCGCGCCGCGGCGCATAGCTTCCACGGCAACCTCGACGCTGCCCCACGCGGTCATCACCACCACGGGCAGCGCAGCGTCCATGGCTTGCATGCGCGTCAATAAATCCAGCCCTTCATGGCCGGAGGTGGTGTCGCGGGCGTAATTCAAGTCGATAAGGGCCAGATCAAAGTCAAACGCCTCCAGGGCGGCCAGGACAGCGGCCGGTGATCCGACGGCCTCCGTCTTATGGCCTTCGCTCTTGAGCAAAAGACGCAATGCTTCGAGCACGTCCGGCTGGTCATCCGCGATCAGAACTCGTGTTGAATTGGAGTCAGGCTTCTTCATATTGTAAGATTGCCGATTGACGATTGCCGATTGACAATTGAGGTCGAAGGTTGAACTCCCTTTGCCTTAGTGGGCTGTTTCGATGTCTTTCGGGAAGAGATACTGATTGCCAGCAACTCATTCGATTCCTTGAACAACTCAACTAATCGATCGGCCTTGATCAAACCCGATTCTTTCAGGAGTTCCAGCCAGTAAAGCGTTTCATCTGCTTCTTCGACTACAATGGAGAGTTTAGCCGCAAACTCTGCGCGCGATTGAGCCCGGCACGCCGCCCGGTAATTGGCACCCACAGAAGTCGCTGATCGTAGGAGCTGCCTTCCAATGACTTGACCCACCAGCCCGCGAGGCATCGCATCCACAAGCTTGATGACCCGCAACGCAAACGACTTGGTCCGGGTTTTCATTTCATTTGGAGTCATGCTTCGAGCTATTCCTCCCGGTAATACTAAGCGATCTGAAGTCACCAATCATGAAGCCGTAATTCTTACAATCGTCAATCGGCAATTGGCAATTAAGCCGCAATCCATCCGTCCGCCAGCCGGATGACCCGGTTGCCGTATGTGGCGTTCACTTCCGAGTGGGTCACCTGAATGATGGTGGTGCCTTCGCCGTTCAGCTTTTTGAACAGCTCCATGATTTCCTTGCCCTGGCTGGAGTGAAGATTGCCGGTGGGTTCGTCGGCGAGAATCAACTTTGGATTGGCAATCACCGCCCGGGCCACAGCCACAAGCTGCTGTTGTCCGCCGGAAAGCTGGCTGGGGTACAAGTCCTTTTTGCCCACAATATGAAACCTGTCGAGCGCGTCCGCTACCGTTCCCTGGCGCTCGGATCCTTTGATGTCACGATAGGAAAGCGGAATATCCAGATTCTCAGCCACGGTGAGGCTGTCCAGCAGGTGATACTGCTGAAAGACGAATCCGATGTACTTCTTATTGATTTCGGCGCGCCCCTTCTGATTCATCTTGTGGATGGGCTGGCCCAGGAAATAAAACTCGCCGGTCCACGACGCGTCGAGCATTCCAAGAATGCTGAGCAGAGTGGATTTTCCCGCCCCCGACGGCCCCATGATAGTGACGAATTCACCTTCTTTAATCTCGGCCGTGATCCGCCGCAGCACGTAGTACCGGGCCGCGCCCGCGGGATAAGACTTTTCGATGTTGCTAAGCTTGATCATTTTTCGTGTCCCTTCATTAAGAACTGTGGCAAGTGGTTAGTGGCAAGTGGCAAGCAAGAGATCATAGCTGAAGCCGCGCCTATTTGTTCCCTAAACTCGTCACTCGTCACTCATCACTTGTCACTCGTATCTGAGCGCCACCATCGGGTCCACCTTAGTTGCGCGCCGCGCGGGAATATAACTCGCCGCGAGGGCTACGATGGTCAGGATAATTGGCACGCCGACAAATGTCACCGGATCGGTGGCACTGATTCCGAAGAGCAAACTGGAAAGGACTTGAGTGGCGGCAAATGCGCCGGCCAAGCCGATTCCAATTCCGATTAGCGTAAGGAACAACCCCTGTCCCACTACTAGTCTTACAACGTCCCGTCGCGCGGCGCCCAAGGCCATGCGGACGCCGATCTCGTGGGTGCGCTGTGAGACTGCATACGCCATCACACCATAGAGTCCACCCATGGCAAGTACCAGTGCGAGAAAACCGAAGGCGCCCAGTAGTATGCCTGTTGTGTGCGCCGGGAAAAGTGGAAGGGCCATGTACTCCTTCATGGTTTCCATGTCGAACGGGACCACATTCGGATCAAGAGTTTGGATTTCGCGCCTGGCCGCCGGCATCAGGATCTGAGGATCACCCGCGGCGCGAACAACAAGTGTTAGCGCTGGATGATAATTCTGGAGTATCGGCCGGTAAAAGAAAGGCAAAGCGTCTTCACTAAGAGTTCGGTATTTCCCAGTCTCCGCCACACCCACGATTTCAACACTTCCTGTTTTTCCCAGTTTAAGGCGTTGTCCTACCGGATTCTCTCCCGGCCAAAACTTCTTTGCCATCGCTTCGTTGACGATGGCAACTCCCGGTGAACCGGCGCCATCTTGAGCAGTGAACTCGCGACCCTGAAGGAGGGGAATGCCCATGGTGCTGAAGTAACCCGGTCCGACGTCGGTGGTATTGATCGCGGGCAGACCTTGGGTGGGATCGGTTTGGCGCTCGGGCCCGGCTTCAGTCATATCCTGGTTGGTGTTGAGCGGCAAGTAGCCAGTCGTGCTGACTGATTTCACTCCGGGCACCGCTTCGATCCGAGCGATCAGTTCCCGGTAGAATGCTCTGCCCTTCGATTCGGAATACCCGAGGCTTCCCGGATCCAACTCGGCCATTAGTACATGCTGAGTGTCGAAGCCGGGGTTAATGGACTGCGCATTCAACAGACTCCTTACGCATAGCCCGGCGCTCACCAACAGGACCAGGCAGACAGAAATCTGCGCGACCACCAGAACGCTTCGCAGCCTCGACCGCCGGTAGCCTCCGATGCCGCCTTCATCTTTGAGGACAGGGATTATGTCCACGCGCGCGGCGCGGAACGCCGGAGCGATTCCGAAAATTATTCCAGTCACAAGGGAAACCGCCAGCGTAAAGGCGAGTACGCGCCAATCCAGAGGAACAGTAAGTTTAATGGGCAAGCTCGGCGGCGTAAGGGTAAGCAATGCGGGAGCGATCCAGCTTGCCAGCAGGAACGCGAGGCAGCCGCCAAGAAATGCAACCAGGGTGCTCTCAACCAGCGTCTGTCGGATCAAGCGGCCGCGCCCGGCGCCTAAAGCCGTGCGTATGGCCGTCTCGCGGCGGCGCGAACTCGCTTGCGCCAATAGCAGATTGGCTGCATTGGCACAGGCAATCAGGAGGACAAGACCCACCACGGCCATTAAGATCCCGGTGAAAGCAGCCACGTAGCCCCGAAATGGACCCGGTACGAGAGTGACTGGAAATATTGCTGCTTCCTTATCTTTGTTACTTTGCGGAAAGGATTTTTGTAATTGATGAGATAGGACGCTCAGGTCAGCCTGCGCCTGTAATAAAGTCTCTCCCGGCTTCAAGCGCCCTGCGCCAAAGAGCCAGGTGATGTCATGGTTGGTCAAGAAACCGGGGTCGTGAGTGAATGCCGCCGTCATCGCCAGAGGCGCCCAAAAATCCGGCTGGATTCCCGCAAAAATACCATTGAATCCTTCCGGAGCAATTCCCACCGCGGTAAATTTTGTGCCATTCAAGACAAGTGTTTTTCCCAGAATTCCTGCATCAGCGGCCAGCCGCCTCTGCCAAAAAGCGTGACTGAGCACAACTACCGGATGCGCTCCGGGAGTCTGATCCTCCTCCGCCATAAATGAGCGACCCAGCGCGGGTTTGACGCCGAGAATATCGAAGAAATTTCCGGACACGAGTGCGCCCTGCGCCTTCTCGCCCTGGCCCGACCGGCTCCAACTCACCATGTGCGGGTCTCCATCGAATGCGAGCATGCCTGAAAATACCTGGTTGTGGTCCCGGTAATAAATATAGTCAGGATAATTTAACGGCAGGAAGTGTTCGAGTCCCGACCCGGCATTATTCTGGTTCCAGACTTCCAGCAACTGGCTTGGAGCTTCAACCGCCGGCGGACGGAACAATAGTGCATTAACGAAACTGAAGATCGTTGTGTTGGCGCCAATCCCCAGGCCCAGCGAAATCACGGCAATGGCCGTGAAGGTGGGGTTCTTTGCCAACATCCGGAATGCGTATCTTATGTCCTGAAGTAAAGTTCCCATGTGACATTCCCTCGTGATGCAAGAATTGCCGATTTGTGATTGACGATTGCCGATTGGAGGCCCATTTTCGAAACCGACTTTTTCCAATCGTCAATCTTAAATCATCAATCGAAAATTATTCGTACCTCAGCGCCACCATCGGGTCCACCTTCGTCGCCCGGCGCGCAGGGATATACGTAGCGATCAAGGCCACGGCAACCAGGACCAGTGAGACGCCGGCGAAGGTCAACGGGTCAGATGCCTTCACGCCAAATAGAAGGCTGGCCAGGAGGCGCGCGAGGCCCAGGGATAAGGCCAATCCAATGGCGACGCCAATTGCCACCAGCACCATGCCTTGTTTCACCACCAGCCCCAGAACTTGCAGTGCAGTCGCGCCCAAAGCCATCCGGATTCCCACTTCCTGCGTTCGTTGGGAAACCGAATAAGAAAGAACGCCGTAAATGCCGACGGAGGCAAGCAGAAGGGCAAGCAATCCGAAGACACCGAGCAAGATTGCGCCCATGCGCGGCGCCCAAAGTCCCTGGTCGAGCAATTCGCCGATGGTATTCACATTCACCAGCGCCAGGTTGCGGTCCAAAGATTGGACCTGTTCGCGCACTGAAGAAATAACCGTGCCTGGACTGGCCGAGGTGCGCACATGGAGTACTGCGGCAGGAGAATAGTACTGTGCCATGGAAAGATAGGCGGCGGGCTGGGGATCCTCACCGACGCCGAATTGCCAGGAGTCGGCCACCTCACCCACAACTTCGAGCAGGGTGGGATCGCCGAAGAAATGGAACCGTTTGCCCAGCGAATCTTCTCCGGGCCAGAAATGGCGGGCCATGGCTCGATTGACGACGGCCACTGCCTTTGTTCCTTTGCGGTCAAGGTCACTGAACGCCCGGCCTTTGAGGAGCGAAATTCCTTCGGTTTGAAAGTAACCCGGCGAGACGTTATTCAGCGTGGTTAATGTCCCCCGCTGCCCGCTTTTTTCGTCCTGCCCTTCCAAGAAAATTGTTCTGGCAAAACCGCCGCCCATGGGAAAGTTTGAGGCCACCGCCGCCGACTGAACCCCGGGAGCGGAAGAGGCGCGTTCGACGGCATCCCGGAAGAATTGTTCTCCCCGGTCCTGGTCATAGTGCTGCGAGCCCAAATCGAAACCAATCACAAACAGGTTTTTGGATTCAAAGCCCGGATTGAGAGACTCGGCGTAGGCGAGGCTGCGCAGGAACAATCCCGCTCCAATCAAAGTAACGAGGGCCAACGACACTTCGGAAACTACCAGGGCCTGTCGGAATCGATTTCGGCCCCACGCCATGCTTCCGCTCCGGCCTCCCGTGTTCAGAGTCTCCACCAGATTTGGCTTTGAAACCTTGAACGCCGGGACCAACCCAAAGAGGATGGCCGTCAGTATGGAAATGCCGAAAGTGAAGGCGAGCACGCGTCCATCGAGAGACAACGCGATGTCCGATTGTTCAAGGAAGCTGGGGCGGTAAGACCAAAGGATCGAACGCCCCCAATACCCAATCAGCAAACCGCCTGAGCCGCCCAGAAGGGAGAGCAAAAAACTCTCGGTAAGTGACTGGCGCACGAGGCGCGTGGAACGGGCGCCGAGAGCCGCGCGCAGGCACATTTCCTTTTCGCGACGCGCCGTCTGCGCAAGCAGCAGGTTGGCCATGTTCACGCAAGCAATCAAGAGAACCAGCCCGACAATCCCCAGCAGCACGGCGCCTGCCTTGGCGATTTGATCGTGCTGGTTAATCCCCAGGGCCGCGTCCGCCAGCGGAGAAAGGGTGGCGCTTCGTCCCGAGTTGTCCTTGGCATATTGCTGTTCGAGCCGGGATGCGACAGTTTGCACTGCCGTATTCGCCTGGGCGATATTCACGCCCGGATTCAGCCGGCCAAAACTGGTGAAATCCAGGAAGCGACGATCTTGGAAATTGGCTTCAAAGAAACCATCCAGGACCATGGAGTGCATGCTGACGGGAATCCAAATCTGGCTGGAATTGGCAAAGAGGAAAGTTCCTTTGAATTGCGGCGGCGTAACACCGATGACCGTGTAACTGTTTCCGTTCAGGGTCATTGTCCGCCCCAGAACATCATGCGCGCCGCCGAATTCGCGCGACCACAATCCATAACTTATAACCGCCACCGTGTCGCCGCCCGGATGGTGGTCCTCATCGGCGCGAAACGTGCGGCCCAACACGGCGCTGACTCCCAACACATCAAAATAATTTGCCGTCACGAGCGACCCCTGATATTGCCTCGGCTTTTCACCTCCACTGAGCGTCAGGGGCAGCGGCCCGGTGAAGGCCGCCAGCCCGGAAAAAACTCCAGCCTGTTGCGCGTAATCCTGATAGTTGGGGAAGGAAATGCCCAGCCTGGTGGCATTGCCCAGCGTCACCAAGGTCTTCTTGTCGGTTGTGTCCAACTCAACCAGGCGGGAAGCGTCCTTTACCGGAAGGGGATTCAACAAGACGGCATTGAATATGGTGAAAATGGCCGTGTTCGCGCCGATCCCCAGGGCAAGAGTGAGCACGGCAACCACCGTGAAGCCGGGACTCTTAGCCAGCATCCGAATTCCATATCTTAGATCCTGAAGGAAGTTCATCATCACATTCCTCCCTTAGCCCTCGCATTGTCGAGGGTAAAAACTAGAAACTGGAAACCAAAAGAGAGAAACTGGAAATTGGAAAATAGAAACTGGCACGAGCAAATAAGTCCAACATCCAGTTTCCAATTTCCGGATTCCGGTTTCCCGCTCCAGGTTTCCAGTTTTGACACCACCACCGGGCGGCCCAACCCCTCAATCGCCCGGCTGCTTCCACGACTTCCAGTTACACTTCCTGAGCCTCGGCCATGCTCTCATCCACAATGCGGCCGTCAAACAGGCGGACCGTGCGCTCCGCGTGGCGGGCGTAGCGAGGATCATGAGTGACCATACAGATTGTGGCGCCCTCGCGGTGAAGGTTGCGGAGAAGCTCCATGGCTTGCTCGCCATTTTTCGAGTCCAGGTTTCCGGTAGGCTCATCGGCCAGCAGGACGGAGGGCTTGCCGCCCAGGGCGCGCGCCACCGCGACTCTTTGCTGTTGACCGCCGGAGAGTTGTGACGGGTAATGCTTGATGCGGTGCGCCATTCCGACCTTTTCCAGCGACTCCTGAACGCGCGCCTTCCTTTCCGCCGAGGGCATTCCCCGGTAGGTCAGGGGCAGTTCCACATTCTCGTAAACAGTGAGATCGCCAATCAGGTTAAACGCCTGAAAGATGAAGCCCACCTCGCGATTACGGATTCGGGTTCGTTCGGAAAGCGTCAAGTCCGCCACCGACTTGCTGTTCAATATGTACGTTCCATCGGACGGGGAGTCGAGAAGCCCGAGGATGGACAGCAGGGTGGACTTGCCGCAGCCCGATGGGCCGGCAATGGCGATGTACTCCCCTTTCTGAATGTCCAGGTGGATTCCCGAAAGCGCGTGCGTCTCCACCTCGTCGGTGTAGAAAACTTTAGTCACGCCTTCGAGATGAATCAAGGGCGTCCCCGAAGAGCCGGCCCTCCGTTGCGCGTCTCCTGCCACTTGCGTTTGGGGGTTGGGTTCCATTTTATCTCCTTTGTATTTCGTCAAAATATTCGCGAACCATACTTGGGCAAATTGGAAACTGGAAACTGGAAACTAGAAACTGGGATTTCAAATTGCGGGCCAGTTTCCATTTTCCCGTTCTTGCCTAAGGCACTCCTCACCGTTCATTCGTACCTCAGCGCCACCATCGGGTCCACCAACGACGCCTTGCGGGCGGGCAAATATCCGGCCAGAGCCGCGAACGCCAGCAGGAGCGTTGCAGCACCAATAATGGACAACGGGTCAGTCGGCTGTAGGCCAAAAAGCATTTTGGATACCAACCGCTCGCCGGCCACCGCCGCTGGTAGACCAATGGCCAGCCCGATTCCCACCAGGATCAGGCTCTCGCGCATCACCAGCCACAGTACTTTCGAGCGCGCAGCGCCCAGCGCCATACGGATGCCAATCTCATTCGTTCGCCTGGCAACAGCGTAGGTCATGAGCCCATAAATCCCAATACAGGCCAAGAATACCGCCAGCAGACCGAAAAAGGTGGTGAGTTGGGCGATCAAGGACTGACTGGCGACGGACCGATCCACCAGTTGGGCGAGAGTGCTCTGATACGATACCGGGAGGGTTCGGTCTACCTCGCCGATGGCGCGGCGGACCTCCGCGATGATCGCCTTGGGATCACCCGAATAGCGGACTTCAAGGCTGTTGTAATAGCCCATGCGCTGGGAATGAGGGTAATACGCCGCCGGAAATGGCCGCTCGCGCAAATCTTCGTATTTGGCGTCTTTCACCACACCGACAACTTCAATGTCGTTGCTATGCTCGGGATCGCCGCCGACGCCGAACCGGTGCCCGATGGGCGAGCCGCCGGGGAAATACCACTTCGCCATAGTCTGGTTTATAACGGCGACTTTGGATGAAGTCGCTGTATCCTGCGGGCCGAAGGCGCGGCCGACCAGCAATGGAATTCCCATCGCATCAAAATAACCCGGGCCGATCACATTATGCGTAGCGGCCATGTCATTTTCAGCCGTTGGTGGGCGTCCTTGAATCGAAACCGGATCGGTCCACTCGCCCTGGTTGAAAGTGAAGAAGGAAACGCTGGCGGCTCGCACGCCAGGCTCGCCGCTCAACCGCTGCTCGATTTGCTGATAGAGGTTCGCCAAGCGCGAATCTTCCTTGTAGCCGACCGCGGGCGGATCGATCGTAAACAGTAGAACGTTTTCCTTGTTGAATCCCGTATCCACTTGGTCGAGTTTGGCGAGGGTGCGCAGGAAAAGACCGGCGCCGATCAGGAGGACGAGCGAAAGCGCCACCTGCGAAACGATCAAGGCCCTGGCCAGCGCGCTGCGACTCGCCACCGAGGCCATTCCCCTGCCTTCTTTAAGGGAGGGACTCAAGTCAATGCGCGTCGCCCGCAACGCCGGAAGGGTTCCGAAGAGAACCGCAGTGGCGAGCGAGACAAGAAAAGTGAAGGCGAGCACGCGCGCGTCCGGCGCCACGTTCAGTGGCAAAGGATCGGTGCCATGAGGGACCATGGCGAGAAGAGTCTGGCTGGCCCACGACGCAAACAAAACTCCCAGCGTGCCGCCAAAGAACGCCATCAGCAGGCTCTCGGTAAGCATTTGCCGGATCAGCCGCGACCGCTTTGCGCCAATGGCCATGCGCACGGCAATCTCGCGCTCGCGTGCGGAGGCCCGTGCCAGCAGAAGATTGGCGATGTTGGCGCAGGCGATAAGCAACACCAGCCCGACGACGGCCATCAAGATCTGCAAAGGCAATGAAAACATGTGGCGGAGGCGCGATAGTCCGCGCGCGGCCGGGGTAAGCTCGATCTGGGCGTGATCGAGGGTTAGTTGTTGTTGCTTCGTGAGGACCGGGCCTGCGAATTCCTGCCAGATCTGGCGCGCCACCAGATTGACGTTCGCTTGCGCCTGCGTGACATTGAAGCCGGGCTTAAGACGCCCAAGAATGTAGAGCGATTGGAACCATACGTTATCCAGCCCGTTCCAGCCGGGCGACACCTGTTTTTCCATCGATAGGGGTATCCACACATTGGGCGATTCGCCCACCGTCGTGCCGAAAAATTCAGGCGGAGTAACCCCCATGATGGTGTAGACATTCGATCCGAGGGTCACGGTTTTGCCGACGATGGCGGGGTCGCGTGCAAAGCGCCGGTCCCACCAAGCGTAACTGATCATGGCTACCGGGTGCCCGCCAGTCGGTTGGTCCTCAGTGTCGGTGAAGGCGCGCCCCAAGATGGGCGTGACTCCCAGAAAGGAAAAATAATTCCCCGAAACTAATTGGACATGCATCGATTCCAGGTCGGCGCTTCCCGCCACGGCCCCATGCATCCCCAAATTTAAGCTCAACAAGGCGGTCACATCGGAGAAGACCTGGTTCTTCCGCCGGAACTCTCGATAAAAGGAATAGGAATAGAGAGTCGTGTTGGCGAAATCGTCCGCGTCGCCGGCGGCTAATCCCGTTCCCAGCAGAACAAGCTGGCCTGGACTCTGCACCGGCAATTCCCGGAGCATCACCTCATTCAGCAAACTGAAAATTGCCGTGTTGGCGCCAATCCCAAGCGCAAGGGAGAGAACGGCCACGGCGGTGAAGCCGGGACTCCGGCGCAGCATGCGCAGGCCGTATCTCAGGTCTTTTAAGAAGTTACCCATTGTGAAGATTTCTCGTAACTTGTCTGCCGGCCCGTCAGTCTTGAATTGAGTGATTTCGCGATTTAGCGATTTACAGACTATCGAAAACCAACAGCGAAAATCTGACTATCGAATCTGTAAGCGCTTTTCGAATTTCTATTTTCGAGTTCCGATTTTCTTTCTCTCAATCGCTCAATCATCAAATCACTCAATCGCCAATTTCCCTAATGGCTGAGCTCAATTCGGTCCACGTTATCGTATCGGGACATGTCCGACAGGATCACCTCGTCCCCCACACTCAACCCACTAATGATCTCAATGGTGCTCACCGAACTGCGTCCCAACTTTACTGGCACCTTGATGGCCTCTTTTTCATGATTTGTAACCTTGAAAAGCATCACGGTACTATCGGGCTGTCCAAAGGTAGGCCGTCCCACATAAAGCACGTCGTTCAGTTTTTCCAACTCAATCGTTCCATCCACACTCAGGTCAGGATAAGCACCCTGCGGGAGCGGGCCGTCCAGCGCGACGTCAACACTTACGGTCCCGTTGACCGATGATGGGTCCTTACGAATGACGTGTCCGGGGATGATGCCGTTGTGAGTGTCGATGGAAGCCTTTTGGCCCTCCACCACATCTTTCACTTGGGTCTCGGCGATTTTCACTTCGGCCTTGAGTTTGGTCGGTTGGGAAACTCGGGCAATGTTGGTTCCCGCCGTTACGCGTTGCCCCACTTCCACCGGCAGGAGCTGAAGCACGCCGTCGATTCCCGCGCGCACGTGCAGCAATTCCACCTGCGACTTCTTCAATTCGTAGAGGGCCCGCAGTTGATCGATCTTCGCTTGTTGTGCATCCAACTGCGCCTGCTCGGAGGCCGCATCCGTGCTCAGTCTTGTTTGCTCGATGCCATTGCGCGTGTTCAGCGAATCCGCTTTGACGTTGTCGAGCTGAACCGTCAGGTTCGAAATGAGACCATTTTCGGCCAACTTGGAATCCACTTCCGCCTGAAGCTTGGCCTGGCGATAATCCGCGCCCACCGTTGCGGCGACGGATTTTTGATCGAGGAGGGTGGTTTCCAACTTTACTTTTAGACTGTTATAGTCAGCCTGAGCCGCCTTCATCTGATATTCAGCGTCCACGGCCGACTGTTGCAATTCCGGGTTGCTCATTTCCACCAGAATGGTGTCTGCCTTGACAGGCTTGGAGCCGGGAAGGACCACGAGCTTGTCAATCCGTCCATCCGTAGCGGCGGGAATCCAGCGAATCTCCACCGGCACCAGGGTGCCGAGTCCATGGACTTCCCGAAGCATGGTTCCCCGCTTCACAGTATCGGGCCATAGGGTGCCAAACTCCACCGTGGGGGCAGCGGCTTTGAGCTTTGAAAGTGCGATTGTGGTCGCTGTGACAGCCACAATGGCAATCGCAAGATAAGCCGCTTGGCGTATTCTTTTCTGTCTTAATGCTTGAGGTCGAGGGACATCCATTTTTCTTGTTCTCCGTCCCTATTGTGGCAAACGCAATGCCATCGAGCAACGCCATCTATGTCACACAAATAAAGCAACTTAATAAATAGTTGACCGACCCAATTTAATCGTGAGTGCCCGCTTGTGGGATTTCCCTTTCCCATAATCGGACACGCTAAAATGCATACTAAGACGCGGCCAAGCATCTATTCTCTATAAAGGCGTGAATGGCCTGGGATGGATCAAGCCGCGCCTTGGCATACGCGTGCTAATATATGAGACGATTGAAATTTACATCCGTCACGGCGGGCGAGCCAGGAAAATTCCTGCATATGGAGACTCGTCACCAGGTGGCCGGAAACAATTCAATTGTCGCAGCGCGACCGGCAGAGGCTTGAGAGCTTACCTTGCACATGACACCCCACCATCCGACTCCTCACACAACCAAGGCCGAAAAATCCGAACCTATTCGGAAACTTCTCCCTCATATTTGGGTGCTGATCCGGCCCCGTCGATGGCTGCTGGCCTTGGGATTTGTTTTGATGGCGATCAACCGTGTGGCGGGACTCGTCTTGCCCGCCTCGCCAAAGTTTCTGTTCGACAACATTATCGCCAAACGGCAAAGCCAATTTCTGGTCCCACTCATCGGTGCAGTGGGCGCAGCTACTCTCGTCCAGGGAGTAACTTCTTACGCTCTTACTCAACTTCTTTCCAAAGCGGCGCAGCGCATGATTGCCGACCTCCGGCGCCAGGTGCAGGCACACATCGGTCGACTTCCGGTCAATTATTTCGATGCCAACCGGTCCGGTGCGCTTGTCTCGCGCATCATGAGCGACGTGGAAGGGGTGCGCAACCTGGTGGGCACGGGCCTGGTGGAATTTGCCGGAGGCTTGATGACGGCAGCCTTCGCCTTTTTAATTCTGATCAAGATTAACGCCTTTATGACTCTTCTCGCCTTTGGGATTTTGGGGGTCTTCGCGCTGGCCCTTCAATTAGCCTTCAAGACCATGCGGCCCATATTCCGCGAGCGGGGCAAAATCAACGCCGAAGTGACGGGCCGCCTTACCGAATCTCTGGGGGGCGTGCGCGTAATCAAGGGCTATCATGCCGAAGACCGGGAGGAAAAAGTCTTCGCCAGCGGCGTGGAGCGGCTACTTCAAAATGTGCTGAAGACCCTAACCGCCATGTCCGTAATGAGCCTATCCTCCACCACGTTGCTGGGCGTGGTTAGCGGCCTGATCATGTACTTGAGCGCCCGTCAGATCTTGGCCGGCACTATGACGGTGGGCACCTTCCTCACTTATACCGCCTTTCTTGCCATACTCATTTCGCCAATCTTTCAAATTGTCCAAATCGGCACGCAACTGACCGAGGCCGTCGCAGGTCTTGAACGGACAAGGGAAATTCTCGAGGAACCCCCCGAAGATCAGGATCCGAAAAGGGTGCAGCGATTGGACGGGATCCGGGGAGAAGTAGCTTTTGAAGACGTGAATTTCGCCTACGACACCGGCAAAACTGTCCTGCACGGCATCAGCTTCCACTCCGATCCAGGGACGGTCACGGCGCTCGTAGGTCCTTCTGGCGCAGGCAAGTCAACCATCATCGGTTTGATCGCTTCGTTTTATTCCCCA
Source organism: Terriglobia bacterium (assembly GCA_035308965.1). GTDB lineage: Bacteria > Acidobacteriota > Terriglobia > UBA7540 > UBA7540 > DASYXZ01. The sequence goes on from DATGFN010000019.1 coordinate 150,071, forward strand.
ACCATGGGCACCGTCCGGGTGGATGGCGTGGACCTTTCGACGGTTCTATTGGATTCATATCGCACCCACCTAGGCATCGTCCTCCAGGAAACTTTTCTCTTTGACGGCACGATCAGGGAGAACGTCGCGTTTTCCCGTCCCGAGGCCACCGACGAACAAATTCTTGCGGCCTGCCGGATTGCGCGCGTGGATGAGTTCGCCGATGGATTCGAAAAAAAATACGACACGGTGGTAGGCGAGCGCGGGGTTCGACTCTCCGGCGGGCAGAAACAGCGCGTCTCCATTGCCCGCGCTATATTGGCCGATCCCAGAATCCTGATTCTCGATGAAGCGACCTCCAGCCTCGACTCCGAGTCCGAGGCATTGATCCAGGAAGGTCTCTCCTATCTGATGCACGGGCGCACCACATTTGTGATCGCGCATCGTTTGTCCACGATTCGCCGGGCTGACCAGATCCTGGTGATGGAGGCCGGGCAAATCGTCGAGCGCGGAACCCACGAATCCCTCTACGCCGCACACGGCCGCTACTTTGACCTTTACACCAAGCAACACGGCATCGAATCCAACCTCTTTCTCGCCCCCGGCGAGGGCGACAAGCTTGAGCCCGTCGAGCAAGCCGCCGCACCTGGAACCAAAGGGCCTGGCATGCCGGACCCCGTAAGAATGCTCCGCGGACAGGATCGCTAATCCAACTGAAACAACCTTAAGTGAGCCATTTTGAATCGGCCTCGAATTACTTGACAAAGTCAACTAATTGACCGACGATACTCCCGATAGGCGTCCATTTTTTCGAGGCGACGCGGATGACTTTCAACTCTCCCGATTCCCGCATCCAAGCCGTGCGCCGCTTCAACCGGTTTTACACCCGGAAGATCGGCATCCTGAACGAAAGGGTATACCGCAGCCCATTCTCCCTGATTGAAGTGCGCATCCTCTACGAACTCGCCCATCGAGAAGGGCCATGCGCCACCGAACTTGCCCGTGAATTGGGGTTGGACGCGGGCTACCTCAGCCGCATCCTGCGAGGGGTCGAAAAGCGGGGCCTGATCCGGAAATCGCCCTTCCCGGCTGATGCCCGGCAATATCATCTGTCGCTTACGGCTCGCGGCCGCAAGACTTTCGCTCCTCTCGACGCAAAGTCTAGTGAAGAGGTTGGCGGGATGCTGGCGCATTTGCCGGCCACCGACCAAAACCGCCTGGTGGGGGCCATGGGGATCGTGGAGAAACTTCTTGCCACTCGGCGGGAGGGCGGGTCCGCCCTCAAGACTCCTTATATCCTCCGCCCGCATCGGCCCGGCGATATGGGTTGGGTGGTCCACCGTCACGGTGCGCTTTACGCCCAGGAGTTCGGGTACGATGAAGATTTTGAGGCGTTGGTGGCGGAAATTGTGGCGAAGTTTATCCAGCATTTGGATCCGAAACGTGAGCGATGCTGGATGGCGGAAAAGGAAGGCGAGATTGTGGGCTCGGTCTTTCTGGTCAAGAAATCAAGGACGGTCGCCAAGCTCCGCCTTCTCCTAGTCGAACCCAAGGCCCGCGGTATGGGCCTCGGCGCACGCCTGATTGACGAATGCATTCGATTTGCGCGCCAGTCAGGCTACAGAAGAATTACTCTGTGGACACAAAGTGAATTGAAGGCCGCGCGAAATCTCTACCAGCGGGCAGGATTTTCACTCGCGGGTAAAAAGCGTCATCACAGCTTCGGACGGAATCTGGTTGCCGAAACTTGGGAATTAAACCTCTGACGAATGCCACAAATCAAAACGCGAAGCGCGAAATGAAATAATGACGGCAGGGGCTAGCGTTTCCAAACGGCCGCGTGAACGTGGGCCGGGAGCTGTGCGTGCGTCAAATCAAGATCGTCCTTGGCAATCGGAATCACCACAGTTTGGGTGGCGGGAGGTGAGGGATAGTTCTGGCTGAATGAAATTTTGATGGAACGCGACGAATCGCCTGCTGAAGCCGTTCGCGTTTCATCGGCGAAGGACCTAAGCAACGCCGCTTGATTGGGATCGTCGCAAGTCAGGAGCGCTTCGCGGATCACACGTTCCCCGGAAGCGTAAGTGACCACGCCAATCACGTGCGGCTCTTTCAGGCGGGCGTCTGCCACATCGTCGGGCGGCACCTCAAGGCCAACATAGCGTTCAGCAACGGTCTCCCGCGAGATGGAAAATCGCACCACCGGTACGTAAGTATCGAATAGGTGCTTTCCGCTCCCGATCTCGTAAATCGACCACCACTCTACCTCTTCCAAGCCGCGGCTTACTTCGATGAGCGCGCCGTCCACCGTTTTCACCTCCGCGCCGGTCACGCTGATGGCATAAAGGGGCGCTTGCGACAGATCAGATCCAAAGGGCCATGCTTCCACAGTGGTCGTCCCCTCCATGTCCATATCGCCGATGATTTCTTTGGTGCGGACTTTCTTGCGAATCAGCAAGCGGAAGTCGGGCGGCCTCCCGGGGAGCGGATTTCCAGTGACCTCATAGCTGGAGTTTTCAATTTCAATACTTTCTTCGTCACCTTTGGCGTTGAAACTAACCTGAGAAGTCGACTGGGCTTTGAATGGTTTGTACGCCACCATCGCCTTTTGGGAGGCGGGTTGTTGTCCAAAGAGGAGCGGCAATGAGCCGGAAATCAGCAGAACAGTTGTGACGAATTCAAGTCGAGGCCATTTCATAAGTTTGTTTCTCCTTTACTGCCCGCCCAACTCTTGTGTCACCTGATGTGATGCGCGATCCACATGCAACACCACGGACAGCCCCGCGCCCGGGCTGGGGCTGTATGCATCCCGCAAGTGAATGACGGAAAGCACGTCAGAAAGCCCATCCGCGCTCAATCCCTGGCTCTCGATTCGGTAGTCAGTCCGCTTCCAACCCTTGGTCCGGGAAATATACTCTACCACCACCGATTCCTGAGCGATGGTTTCCGAAATAATCTTCACCTTGAGCAGGCCGGTAAACCAGTCGTACATCATGTACCCCTCGTTCCAACCCTTCTCGGAATAGTACTGCTGCTCATATCGCCAGAGCATTTCAAGTTTCGCGCCCGAGGGCTTTTTCCATTGCAGGCGGTAATAGAAGTAGCGCCGCCACCAGGGAGTGGTCCCGCCAAGCCAGTTGATCTCAAACGGGGTGGGCCGGCTGAGGATGCTTCGTTCGCGTCCAAAAGTGAGCTCATCGCCCGGCTCGGCTGCAAACTTAAGTTCCGACCGCCCTGAAGGGTCGGGCTCACTCAAGCGGGGGCCGAGAGTGAATGATTGCCCGCCCGCCGAAAGCACAAGCCGGTTCTGTGAGTCCAATTGCACACTAAGATTAAACAGCTGATTGTCCGTTCCTATCAGAGGCAACGAAACTGCGCCAATGCGCAAACTGGCAGAGTCATACTCGAGGGGGCCCACCGGAAGAGGTCCCAGGCGAAAAGTGATGAACCGGTCGAGGAACAGGGTAGTCTGCCGGCCGGCCACCAGCCAGATGATGATGAGGCAAACAGCGGCCACGATGGACAAAATCAGGATAGACCGCGCGGCTACCATAGTGGCAGGTTCCAACCGTTACGAATTTCGCCGGGGCGATTTCAGAGGTTTTTTTCCAGGAGTTCGCGAATGGCGCCGTCGCTGAACATTCCGTCCGTCGCCAAGGCGTAGGCGCAATGCATTTCGAGCACTCCGTCCTTGAAACTCAGGCTCATGGCAGCCTTATCCTTCACATTCGCCAGTTTGATTTTTTTCAGACCGGCGCGCACGGCCTCCTTGCCCATGTCGTCCTGGCAAATCATGCGCAGCGCCATATTCAAGCGATGGCAGGAAATATTGTCCATGAAATTCAGCCCCGTCGCGTCGTCGGCCAGGCTTTCCCAATCGACCTCGTAAGGGATGGGCGCACCGCAAATCTCTTCTATCTCTTTGACCCGGCCCGGCAGAGTTACCTCTTGCAGCTCTTTGATCTTGCGCCTTTCATTCAGTCCCATTTAAATCCTCCTGTGGGCTTTCAGAAATTTTCATCAGCATCCGACGAAAGCCGGCGATTATGCCCGCGTGATCGTTTTGGTCTGGGGCCCGGCTTCCGAGGGGTGCAGTCCCATCAGAGCGTCGTAATGGGCCGTGCAGACCAAACCGCGCTCGCGTCCATCGTGTGTGCCGCGATGATCGTGAATCTGGACGCAGGGTTCGAGCGAAAGCCCGGTTTTCAACCGCTCGCAATCGAGCAGCGCGTCGAAATAAACCCAGATGTGACAGTTCTTGGACCATGGCTGGCCACAGGATACTATTTGCGCGCCGTGGCCGAGAATATATTGCAGCGCTCCGGTCAGATGCTCGCACAAACCAAGGTTGCGGTAAAGATCGCCGATTTTATCTTCGCGCCCCGTTTGGCGGTAGAGAAATACCAGGCCGTCCCGCACCCGCTGCAAGCGCGGATCATCGGCGGGAAAGCGCTGGATGACGCTGGCAAAAACCTTTTCGCGCAGCACGATGGCTTCCTCAATCTGATCAATGGAACCGAGAATGCCGGCGAGGTTTTCGGCCGCCGCCATGGCTGCCGGAGATTCGGCGCCCGCCAGCTGCTGGAGCAAGCGGTAAACGGCGCGGAAGCAAGCTTCGGACGCGCGTGCTTCACTCGTATTCCCGAAAATCCCCGGCCAAGCTACAATCCCGCGCGCCACTTCAATCAGTCGCTCCGAGGATTCGGCGGAAGCTTCCCGCAACGCTTGCTCCATTAGGGGAATTGCCTCATCGAAGCGGCAGGACTTAAGAAGTTCCGGGATTTCGTGAGAATTGCCCATGAATTTCCAGGCGTCCAGGAAGATTCCCAAACCTTTGCTTCACAATTCCCGCCGGCTGAAAAGGACCGGGTTAGGGTTCATTCCGCTGTGGTCGGGTCGATGACTGTTTTGATTTCGGATATTCGATTAGCGGGAAATCCCCCCTGGCGGGCGTGCTCGCGCACCATTTCTTCGTTGGGCGCAATGTAAACACAGTAAATCTTGTCGGCAGTCACATAACTTTCCTTCCACTGAATCTGCGGTCCCAATTTATTTAGAACGGTGCAAGATTTTTGCGCGATGGCGTGCAATTCCTGGTTTGACAGCTTCCCTGCCCCGGGAATTTCGCGCTCAATTAAGTATTTCGGCATAAGTTTCTCCTCCTTTTTGTGAGAGCGCGAACAGTATCAATATTCTCCCCGTGCCGTCAAGAACACCGATCACAATGGTAGCGTTCGGATTTGTGTCCGCTGGGAGCGCGGGTTTGGGCCTCACGTGTTGCTCTGGGGCTCGCCCGCTATTTCCTTTTCATTTGATTGCGGGCGGGACGCCCGCGCTCCAAGAGAATTTAGGACACTACCAGCCAAAATCAAGCTTAGGCAGACCCAACTCGGGTTATGATGGGTCACCTATACCTGTCCGGTCTGGAGGCAGTTCACATGAATCCGATTGGAAATTCGCTCAAGATTGTCCGCGCCGAGATCTGGCACGCGGAATTAATTGCCCCACTGTTCGACGCCTACCGGCAATTCTACCAACAAGCCTCAGATTATTCCGCCGCGCACCGCTTCATCACCGAAAGGCTGAAAGCAAGCGAATCGGTTGTCTTCCTGGCCACGGTCGAAGGAGAGGGGGGATCGAAACCGGTCGGATTCGTGCAACTCTATCCCGCCTTTTCCTCGGTTTCGATGAAAAGAATTTGGATTTTAAACGACCTCTTTGTGGCGCCCGAAGCGAGGAAACAGGGCGTGGGCGCGGCATTGATGGAGAGCGCGCGGCAACTGGCTGTCGCAACCGCTTCCAAGGAACTTATCCTGGAAACCGCGATCGATAATCTCTCAGCGCAAAGGCTCTATGAAAAGTTGGGCTACAAGCGTGATACCCAATATCATCGCTACGCTCTGAGCGTCTGAAGCATCGACTTTCGAGTTTCGAGTTTAAAGTTTCTCGAGTAGGCGGCGCAACGGCTACTCCCCTTCCAGGCCCGCCTTCAGGTCGGCATACAGCAGGCGGTGAAACAAATGCTCACCCGCTTCGCGCCGGATTGAGAGGCGCCCCGCGCCGTAGGCGCGCGAATGCAGGCCGCGCTGGACGGACTCGCAAATGGCCACGTCTTCATCTTGAATTCTTTCGCCCACATTGATGCTCTGCCGGTTTCGCTCCCGGCTTTTCTCATCCACGTCGCTGAAATAGAAATCGAAAATCACAGCGGTTCGGTCCACGGCAAGGGGCAGAACCAGGTTGGTGTCCATCACGCCTTCGTAAACGTTGAACATAAAGTTTGGGTATTGCCAGAAATACCAGGCGCGTCCCTGCCGCACTGCTGCCGTGGCATCATCTCCGCCGGAGGAACGGATGGGGCTGGATTGAAGGCAGAAGCGGTCCTGATTCTCTATGGTGTATTCCACGTAGTCCAGAACGCTATTCAAGCTCTTATGCAGATGCGGCACGTGGTAACCGCCGTCCAGATAGTTGTCCACGTAAACCTTCCAATTGCAATTCAACGTGTAGGTTCTCCGCTCGACGAAGTGAAGATCAGAAAGATTGAGCGGCTGGACGCGAGGCACGAGGCTGCCGAGAAAATCATGGAGCGAGGGCGCGTCCGGATCGAGGTTCACCAGCACAAAATTCTCCCAGGCTTCCACGCGCACGGGCACCAGCCCGTTCGCCGCGCGGTCAAAGTGGCAGACGCCGTCAAACTCAGGCACGCCTTTCAAGCTGCCGTCGAGTCCGTAGGTCCAGCCATGGTACGGACAGCGCAGGGCGGATGCGTTGCCCGCGGGCTCGGTGGCTACGGCGGCGGCGTGATGACGGCAGACGTTGAAGAAGGCGCGCAGCGCTCCGTCGGTGCCGCGCACCGCCAAGATGGGCTCGTTAGCCACGCTGGCGGTGATGAAGTCGCCGCTGGCGCGCAATTGGTCGACGCGGCCAATTACCTGCCAATTGCGGCTGAACACAGTCCGGCGTTCGAGCTCGGCGATTTGAGCGTCCACATACCACGCCGCGGGAATAGTGGACGCGACCTCGATCGGCGCGGTGGCGTTGTAGGTTCCAATGATCTCTTGGAGGGTTGATTGTTGCTTCATCAGGTTATTTCGGAAGCTCAGGCCGGATAGTGCCACGGCTCGCGGTATTTCCGGCTGAGCAATTTGTTGGCTTCAGGATCTCCGATAATCGTTTCCTTTTCGCCGTCCCATTGAACGCTGCGGCCAAGTTTTAGAGACAACATGCCGAGCAACGCCATATTGGTGGAGCGATGCCCGCTCTCAATGTCGTTCACGGGCCGGCGCCCGGCTTTGATGCTTTGCAGGAAGTCGGCCCATAGCTCTTTGATGTTCTGCTGGTCGGGCTCATTCAGTTGGGCGTCCTGATGGATGGGCGGTTTCTTGGGATTGGCTGGATAAAAAGTCCAGCCATCCAACCAGCCCATGTGAAACGTGCCCTCGGTGCCGTAGAAATAGCAACCGATGTTGGTCTTCTCCGCTTCATTGCCCGCATACATGCGGTGCTCCCAAACAGCGGTGAAAGATTCAAATTCAAAGCTGGCCACCTGCGTGTCCGGCCAGTTGGTGTTGTCCGTCAGAATATGGCGGCCGCCGGTCGAGAAGACGCGCTTCGGATATTTTTCTTCCGTCCACCAAAGAATCTGATCCAACCAATGGACGCCCCAGTCTCCCAATTGTCCGTTCGCATATTCCAAGAAGTGCCGAAATCCCTTGGGATGGATTGCCTTGTTGAACGGGCGCTTGGGCGCCGGGCCGCACCACATATCCCAATCGAGCCCGGCAGGCGCCGGTGAATCGGCCACGGCTTCACCCGGGCCTCCGGGATAATGAACGAAGGCGCGCACCATGCCAATCTTTCCCACTTTACCCGACTTGATAAACTCCATTCCGGAGATATTGTGGGGAGAAACGCGGCGGTGCAATCCAACCTGAACCATTCGATTGGCGTCTCGCGCCGCCCGCACCATCGCCCGCCCTTCAAGAACGGTGTGGCTGATCGGCTTCTCAACGTAGACGTGAGCGCCCGCTTTGACCGCGGCAATCGTAATGAGCGGGTGCCAGTGGTCGGGGGTGGCCACAATCGCAATGTCGGGCTTTTGTTTCTCCAAGAGCTCGCGAAAATCCTTGTAACGCGCCGGCTTGTCACCGGAAAGTTTCTCCACATTTTCCGCTGCCGGATTTAATTGGTTTTCATCCACGTCCGCCATGGCCACCACTTTGCATTCCCCCGACTCCATGGCGCAATGGAGGATATTCATGCCCCACCAGCCGGTCCCGATGAGCGCCACGCGGTAGGGCGGAGCGGTCTCGCCCAGGATATGCGGGAATCCCCGCAGGGCCAGGCCCGCTGCGAGGGAATTTCTCATAAAGTTTCTGCGATTCATAAGGATCGGCTCCTGAAATTCTCGAGGTGGGAAGATAGTACCGGAATTCAAAGTAAATCACTGACCTTTTTTCACATTTGAGGGCACTCACAACAAACTAAGGTGAGGGCAGTTCGACTACCGCATGTGTGCGGATGGATTCTTTGGCAGCATCGAGAATTTCCATCACCTGCACATTCAACTTCACTGAGACGGGATCCTCAATCGGCTCGTCGTGCCGAATGTGATACACAAAATACGCCACCGAACTGCTAGTTTCGTGCAATACGAATGGCAATTCAATGGCACGCCCTTCGGAGTTCTCGATGTCCGCTTTGGTCCCAGCCGCGCGAAAATACAAAGCATCCGGGGTAGCCAACAAACTTCCTTTGGGGCCAAAAGCCTCCACCCTTCTCTGCTCAAAAGGCCATTTCCATGACGCCTGAATGGTCGCAACGCCATCTGGATAATTGAGCAGAATTACGTCATCGTCGTCGACACTGTCCGCATCTCCAGTTTTCGAATTGACAGAATAGGCATACACGCTGGAAGGCCGGCCTTTCAACCAGAGGGCCCATTCCGCCCCGTAACTCCCGAAATCAATGAGCGCACCTCCCCCCCGGGTGGGATCATAAATCCAGTTGTTGAGATCTTTCGACCCACCAATCCCCGTTGGCATCGAGCGTCCGATTCGCACATTGATTTTTTGCACCGGGCCGATGGTTCCTCCTGCTATGCGGCCAAACATCCTCTGGCTGGATGCCGTCCACACATTTTCGTAGTTCACCATCAATTTGATTTTGGATGCGATAGCAAGCTCCTCCATTTCTTGAGCAGCGGGAGCGCTGATGGCCAGGGGGTTCTCAGTCAAAAGATCGATGTGTCGTTTGGCGCACTCGCGAAGAATTTCCAGGTGACGATCAGGAGCCGTCATCACCATCACCGCCGCCGGCTTAACCTCGTCCAGCATCCTCACGTAATCGTCATAAAACTTCACCGCGCCCGGGACTTGAGCCCGGGCGCTTGCAATCAGGCCGGGATGCGTGTCCGCGATTGCCACCAGGTCGGCGGCCGGCTCCTTGGCGATATCCTTGAGCAATCCCCAGGCGCGCTCGTGGTCCAGGCCGATAATCGCCAGGCGGACGGCAGGCTGGCTGCGCTCAAACGATACGGCTTGAAAGAAAATGCCCGCTTCGTTCAGAATGTCGGGCCGCGCCGGACCGGCCCGCCAAGTTCTCAGGAGCTGCGTGTCAGACCAATCCCAAACTCGCCTCGGGTCGGCTTCCAGAGTCATCGGAGTGGAATCCCAATTGCCGTTCGGATAATAATAAGCGCCCACAATTTGGACCCAAAGGCCGAAGACAGCGCACAACGCGAAGATCGATGTTGTGAAGTATGAAGACCGGATCCTTGGCCAGATTGGGACAAGAAAGATGGCGAGAAAAGGCAGAAGATCGGTGAGATAACGTGGTCCGAAGCAGCCCCCGCCCCACCACAAACCGAGCTGCGCATGAACCAGGTAAACGGCGGCCAAACCGGGAAGAACATAGCGCCCCCAGCCTTGGTAATTCTCCTTCCAGATCCGCACCGCGCCCCAGATGGCAAATATTGTCCAGGGCGTGTAAATGAAGAGTCCGCGATTCGGGCTGAACAGCAATCCAGCCAGCCCATCCCACCAGGGAATATGAATGGGAGTCAATGGGCCGCCGGGAGCCGTCACTGGCCCCAGCGGATTTGGGTAGGCGCCCAGCACCCGGCCGAAATAGTAGAAATTATAACTGAGCACTAGAATGCCGATTACCGCGAGGGGCGCGCAAAAAACGAAAAGTTTCCTGCGATGCGAGCGGGCCATGTAAATAAGAAAAGGCAGAGCCACCAGAGCATAGGCCGGCTTGTTGGCAGCCGCCATGGCCAGAGCCAAGCCAGCCCAAAAAGGTCCACTCGTCGCTTCCAGATCCATGGATAGCGCCCACAACAAGAGTGCGAAACTGAGCTCAGTAAAGCCGTGCCTCCATAGTGTCTGGCTGGAAATCGCCCACGTATTGCTGGTCAAAGCGTAAACCAAAGTGATGATCAAGCTCGTTCCAGGCGAGGTGTAATTCCGCAAAGCAAGAAAGAGTAAGCCCACGGACAAAGCTGCAATGAGCGAGGCGCTCAGTTTTTCCATGCCGTCAATGATGGTGGTGAGGACGAAGGAACCTTGCGCGAATTGTGGATTCTGACTCGCAAGCCACCAGGCAGGAATGGCGTAAAGGGGCGTAATTACCAGAGGCTCGAAAATTGGGTAGACGGAATAAAGATGACCGCGGGCGGGAAAGACATAGTAAGCACTGCGGGCGAACTGTCCCTGCTGATAAGGAGCGACCCAATCATCAATGTACAAATGTCCGTCCAGGAGCAGGCTGAAGGGGAGCACGCGGGCCGGAATGCTGTCTCGGGAGAGTAGCCAGCGGAAATTTGAGTTATAAACAATGAAGGCCAGAACCGTCAGGACAAGAAAGGTGCGAGGGCGCGACCAGCCGCCGTTGGTTTTTTGAGCCATTGCACTCTGCCTGATTTCACGGCTGTTAATTTCTGAACTTCAAATCAATTCCATCAGCGATTCTTATCCACAGTGAACACCAAATGGGCGTCGCGCCGCGCGATCTTGTCGAAGTCGCGAAATCTTATCGCTCCGCTCTTCTCGCGTCAACTTTTGGGGCCGCGGATTCTGATGCAGTTGGAATATTTTACGAGGAGGACGATTTCACGCGGGGCAATTCAACAGAGGGCAAATCCGGTCGGTCAACCTCCGCCTTGGGGGTAATAAGTGAGTTTGCGAGTCGTCTTGTTTTTACTCCATGCCGAATCACTCCGAAAACGCCAATAGTCGTTGCGCTCTACCCAATTCCCGCGCTTATCGAGGACATACGTAAAGCGCCTAATGCTATCGGGCACATCGGTGTCTACCGTGTCGTTAAAACTTAAGATTTTACGTTGCCTTCCTTCTTCGTCATATTCGAAGACATACCGACCATCGCCAACTGGTTCGCCGTCAGGGCGGAGCCCAAATGTTTCGCGAATCCTGCCGAGCGAATCGTAATTGGAAATCCAAATCTCGTAAAGTTCCCCGTCCGGGCCATGGGATTTCCCAGTTTTCTTAATCAGTTTGTCTCCTTCATATTCAAAAAACTGCAAATATCTGGGTAGCCCATCAGCACCATACGTACCAGAGAAAGTCAGGGACGTCTCTTGGTATTCTTTGAGACCGCGCATTGTCACGATGCCTCCCGCCTCGCGGCGAATCCACGTACACCTCCTTGCGGAATACTCATATTCCGTGATGGCAGATTCCGTATCGGTTTCGTCAAATTCGATCTCGCGAATCAGCTTTCCCGCATCGTCGTACACAAAGTGCGTCGACCCATAGATTTCAGCACAATGGTTGTAGCTAGTTTCGGAAAGGACTAGTCCGGTGGGAGAAAACTCAAGGTCAAAGCTTTCGTAATTCGAGAAGTGGTCAATGCCTGAACCGCGCAACCAATTCTTGTTCTTGCGCTGTTCTAGTTTGTGGACAAGACCTTTGAGACCATACTTTTCATTCACACCTTATGTGCAGTCAACAGCCGGTAGATACCGGGCGACCAAAGCACGTCCCAATCATACCACGCCTGAAAATGCACTTGTATGTAGAAATCCAGACTTGAGGATTTTGGAAAACTCACCTGCCAACCCAGACTATGCGAAATTGAATGAAGCATATGCCCGGCGTATAATTTAAATTGTAAGATGAAGCGTATTGCGGATGACGAATGCTTGAAACTATTTTTCGCTCCCGACCGAGGCTTATCCGGGCGGTCGCGATTCAACTCGGTATCGCCGGAGTCTTGGCGGCATGGTTTCTGGTGGGGATGCCGCGGCTGAAAAACGAGTGGGCGGCCGAGGAAACAGCAAAAAAAGAGGGCAGGATTCAGAACTTCATTCAATCTCTGGTTGCCGACGATCCCGCACGGAATCTCCCCGCGGGGAGCGCCGAGGGTTATTCGCACCCGCAACGGCTCCTTAACACGCCGTCCGAAGAAGAAGTAAAACAGACTCTGGGCCCCGCCGACGGATTTAGCGGCGATTTCCGCGGAGGAGTCCATTTGATCTGGACAGGCTCAAACCATAAGCTGGAAGCTTCATTCAATAACGGGCGCCTCTACTGCCTCCGAGTGGAGGACGTTCACACTGGCCATGGCGCGTTGGTGTTTGAGTCTAGTTTGAATTGGCAAGTGTTTTGAACGTCATGCGGCTTTTCGTTTGCCGTGAGGCTGTGTCCCCCTGTCCGGAAGATCGTTATTACGAATTTGAAAAAGGAAACCTGATTGCGAATCTGCTCCTTGCTTCCCAGCGCCACGGAAATAATCTTCGCCATCGGAATGGGCGATTCTCTCGTGGCTGTAACTCACGAGTGCGATTATCCTCCCCGGACTTCCGGAATCCCCCAGGTGACGCGCACCAACATTTCGCCCGGAACCCCCAGTCGTAAAATTGATGCAGCGGTGTCGTCAATTCTTGAAACCACCGGCTCACTCTACGAACTCGACCTGCCATTACTCGAAAAATTGCAGCCGGACATCATCCTCACGCAAAGGCTATGCGACGTTTGTGCCGTCTCATATGACCGCGTACAGGAAGCGGTTAAGAAAATTCCCTCTCATCCGGTAGTTATGAATCTTGAGCCCCACTCGCTCGAAGATATCCTCGACAATATTCTGATGGTAGGCGAGGCGGTGGGGGGCATGGACTCGGCGAACAGGGTGCGAGCCGATCTCGAGCGCCGAATCGAGCGAGTGCGCCAGAAGACAGCACAGATCACGAATCGTCCGCGCGTTTTCTGCATGGAGTGGGTGGATCCGCCCTTTTGCGGCGGCCACTGGATGAAGGAATTGGTGGATCTGGCCGGAGGCAGAGACGAACTCGCCAATCATCATCGCCCTTCCCATCGGATTGAATGGAGCCAAGTATTGGATTTCTCCCCGGAGGTCATCGTCCTGACCTGCTGCGGTTTTAGTCTGCAACGATGTAAGGCGGAAGGTGAGATCCTGGCGAAAGCCGACGGGATTGCCCGGCTCCCCGCGGTTCAGGCAGGGCGCGTGTTTGCCACCGACGGCTCTTCCTACTTCAGCCGCCCGGGGCCCCGCATTGTGGACAGCCTTGAGATTCTCTCCCACTTGATTCATCCTGAATTGTTTCCTCCCCCACAACTGGTCGAGGCTTTCACTGTAATTGACTTTGCCCCGGCGGCCATCCATCACGAATGAAGGGGGCGATAGGGCAGGAATGCCCTCACCGTGGTTCCCCGGCTGCTGGATTCTATTTCGACCCAGCCGCCGAGTTGTTCCACGCGCTCCTGCATGCCCGCCATCCCCACACCTAATCCGGCGAGCATTCTCTTGCCCGGGCCGACTAACTCTTGGGGCAAGCCGCGCCCTTCGTCAGAAACTTCGAGCACCACAAATCCCGCGTTTTGCAGAATCCGGATCCGCGCTGTGGTGCTGCCCGAGTGGCGGCGAATATTGATGAGGCTCTCCTGGACCACCCGAGAGAGGCCAAGTTCGAGCTCAGGCGCGAGCCGATCGAAATTCGGAGCCACATCCAAATACACTCGGAAATCGCCCCGCCGGGTAAGTCCGGCCACGTAATGTCCAAGGGCGGAGATGAGTCCAAGCTCCTCAAGCAAGGGTGGATGCAAGAGGTAAGAGAGCGTGCGCACTTCGCGCGAACACTGGTTGGCCAAGGCCAGGCTTTCGTTCAATGCGCGGCGAGAATCGCCGCTCCACTCGGTCTTGGAATTCTGAAGTGCGGTCAAGGCAAAAATCAGCGCTGTCAACGTCTGCGCGGTTGAATCGTGCAGCTCACGCGCAATGCGCCGGCGTTCGTCATCTTGCACCTGTTGCAGCCGGCCGGAAATCCGGCGCAATGTTTCTTTTGCCTGCCTCCGCTCGGTGATGTCTTCCACGATCCAGCCGATTTGGTTGACCGCGCCGAAGACCTTCGAAAACAAGAAAGCGCGGCATCGCACCCACCGGGTCGCATCATCGGCGCGAACAATGCGGAATTCAACCGCTCCATCGTCTTTTTCCAGTACTTGCGCAACGAGATTGGACACCGCCTGGGCCCGATCGTCCGGATGAATGTAGTCCCGGCAATCCGGCTTTTCGTATAGACTCTGGCATGGTCGTCCGGTAATTTCTTCAAAGGCCGAGTTGATAAAAAGTGTTTTGCGCCTGCCCACGGAAACAATCCACACCATGTCGCGCATTTTTTCCGCCAGGCGCAGAAATCGGTCTTTGCACTCGACCAGATCCTTTTCATGCCCTTGCAGCGGGGCCAGATTAAGGGCGGCTTGCTCGCTTCCCCGGCAGCGCAGCGAAACCGCCCTCACAAAGATTAACGATGCCGAAAAGATGGATAACCATAGGGCGCAGGAGTCCATTGTCCAATCTTGCCACGGCAAAGCCCCAGGGATGATGCCACCTTCCCGAATATGCTGCCGGAGTGGGGAGTCGGTCGATTAAGAGGCTGTGGGTAAGACTTGGTGACTTTGTACGGCGATGGTATCCCGCGTTCGGGTCGCCTGGCCTGTGGCGAACGGGTCCCGCGCAATGAAAGTTTACCAAGGTGTAGTTCCCTTGGGTAAAATGAGCTGGGTGATGTTTCTCAGGGATTCATCAAAGAAGAATTCAACAGCCACGATGAGACAAACTCAGAATGACATATCTTGGGTTCATCGTCTTGCTGCCCTCGCGGCCGTCGCGGCATTTTGTACCATCGTGATGGGAACGCTGGTCTCGTCGATCGGCGCTGCCGACTTACTTCACTCCCATGTCAACATTGATCGATTTAGCTGGCCGCTGCTCTCAGGGGGAATCAAATACGAACCCGCCTACCGCATCCTGGTAGCAGGTTCCGGCCTGCTGGCAGCCGGGCTGGCCATTTTGCTTTGGGGATCCGCCGCGAAAAGGTATATCAAGATATTGGGTGTGCTCAACGGACTGGCGGGCGTTATCCAATTTCTCCTAAGCGATATTCCCGGAAGCACGGGCCAGCCCTGGGGCGCGGTTGCCGGACTGACCTGCGGGGCGGAACTCGCCTTTGCCCTTTCAGTGGCACTCGCCCTGTTTACCCGCACGGACTGGCGCTGGAACGAGGCCAAAATGGCCGACATCGCATCTCCTTCATTTCGAAGTCTCCTCGTGTTTACTGCTGGCGCGTCCTTGATCGCCTCCATCCTGGGGACCCTGACCAGCCCCAGCGTCTTCCCTCATCTGTTGAGCGGGTCCATCGTAACTCTGACGTCTCTTTGGGCCGTGGAGATTGCATTAAACAAATTTTCAAGTATTCCCGGCCTTAAAATCCCAGCCATCCTCCTGGCCGAGTTGACAGGCCTCCAATTGTTCCTCGGCATCGTGGTACACAGCATGGTGTTGAACGCGCGCGCCACCGGCCTGCCCATGCCCGGATTGATTGTGGTCAAAGCGACCCACGCCGCGGTGGGAGCCCTGGTTCTGGTTTCAAGCCTGTTTGCGACTTTCCAGGCCTTCCGATATCTCGCCCCCAAAACGGCCAGGTCGGTTATCCCTCTCCCGGCTGAGACAAAAATTGAAGCATACGATCCGGAATAACTTTCAGTATGCGCCCCACAGAATGTGGCCGACTTTTTGGGTGTGACGCCCAACTTATGACCCAGTGTCCCCAAGCGCATCTTCAGCACGCACTCCAGGGCGATTGATTTTATCGCCCGGCTCTTGGGGGACTCGGAAAAAAATAATAATCGTGTTAACTTCAAGAGTGATGAGAACTCTACGCATGAGACGGCCTCTCCTGAAACTAAAACTGTTGGCCTGCATGGCCTTGGCCCTGCTCCTGCCGGGAAACCATGCCGGTCGGGCGACCGGACAAGAGGGACCTCCCCCTGCTGCGCTGACCGCCGCCCAGGTCGTCGAACGGCTGGCGTGGATGAACGCCAGACGCGCCGAAGCCCTGCGCAGCTATTCCTCGGTGCGGGAGTATCACTTGGCATTGACCGGAATCGTTCACAGGAGCGCCGACATGGTTGCGAAGATGACCTACCATTGGCCTGACCAAAAGGAATTCACGATTATTTCCGAGAGCGGGTCCGAGATTATGCGCACCAGGGTGCTGAAGGCAATTCTTGCCGCCGAGAAGGAGTCCATGGGGGAGGAGAACCGCAGGCAAACGGCCCTGAATTCGGAGAACTACGATTTCAGTTTGGCCGGGGTGGAGGGCTCGCCTCGCCCCGCCACCTACATCCTGAACGCCACGCCGCGGGTCAAGAATAAATTTCTGTATAAAGGAAAAATATGGGTGGACGCAAAGGATTTCGCCGTGACCCGCGTTGAGTGTGAGCCGGCCAAGAACCCTTCCTGGTGGACGAAGAAAAACGACATCACCAATACTTACCAGAAGCTTGGGGATTTCTGGCTTCCGGCGCACACTCATACCCTTACCGAAGTGCGCGTCTTCGGGCACACGGAGCTTGATATTGTTTACAAAGATTACGACCTGATGGAAGCCCGCAAGTTGCCGGAAACTCCAAAATTGCAGGCTCTCATGCCGCCGCCGGTCAACTCCACAATTCTATCTTCCCGCCGATTTTCGGTGGCAGCGGGGGATTGCCCGCGTTTTGCTAGTCTCCAAAGCTGCCCGTCGCTCCTTGGAAACCGCGTAGGGCCTGCTTCAGTACCCATTCCATGGCGCGCCGGCTGTTGTAGCAATGGGCCAAAATACGATTGCAAGTGGAAAGGCAGCGCGTGGAACAGTCCTTTTTCATATCGTCCAACTGCTTGATGTCAAATTTATGGTTGGCCACCGTGCCCCAATCATAAGTTGCCGAGTACATGGGAAAGCAAGGGGCCAAGGTTCCGTCCGTGCGGATAATCAGGTTGTTCTGCCCCGCGCGGCAGGCCCACGGCGCCACCTTGCCGCGCATTAGTTGCTTCATGTCAAAGAAGTGCTGGCGCGGATTCGGCATTTTGTAACCCTTGCTCTGCTTATCCACAATCCAGTCCAGAAGTTCGTCCACCTTGGGAAAATCCTCTTCGGTCAGGTAGGTGGCGTTGCGGTCCATGTGCTTGAAGTGGGGCTGCTCGGTGAGCGGCGACTCATTCAAGTGATAGTCCGTGGCCAGACCGTTATCGTGCGCGATTTCGGTCAACTGCATCACGTCTTCCTGATTGATATGGGTGATGTTGATGTTGATCATTACCGAATAGCCGTACCGGCGCTGATTCTTCACCAGGTAATCGAAGTAGGGCTGAATGCGGTTCAGTGCCTTGGGCAATCCGGGCTTTTCCACCACGCAATCGATGGCCAGGTTCCATGTAGCCACACCCGCATCACCGATGCGGTCAATCACCTCCGGCCGCATCAAGCGGCCGTTGGTGGGCAGGTAAACGAAGTAGTCTTTCTTGGCGGCGTAATAGGTGATCTTGTGAATGAAGTCAGGCCGCAGAAGCGGTTCGCCACCCATCAAGGCCAGCACTCGGCCGCCGATGGAGTGATTCCAGTCCAATGCGCGCCGCGCCGTGTCTTCCGTCATACCTTTGGTGTTGTTGTTAAACGACCAGCAGTAATGGCAATCGACGTTGCACTTAAATTCGCTGAAAAGGTAAGTGATGATGGGGCGAAGTTCACCCTTGTGAAAAAGCGACTTGACATAGGGGAACGCCCACCCCTTGAACGCGCGGATGGTGTTCATGCGGTGGTAGGCTCTTTCGGTCATAGCCTCGCCCTCCGCGTATTTGCCTTGCGGATAGACAGGCTCGGGCAAGGTCATGAGTTCTTGGTCTGGTGGCCGGAGGGCCGGATGCACCGGTTGGGGACCGGGCGGCTTCATCAGAAGGTCGTGAATCTGAACATCCATTCGAAAAGGCTGCGCGGGTCGGTCGCTAGTCTGTGGCTTCTCAAGTTCTGGCATGGAGGCTCCTTTTATCTCATCTTGTCTGCGACGAGCAAGATTGGGTCTAGGTAGCGAGCACTCAACAACGTGTCGGCTCGGCATGGCCGTCGCTTGGCGGCGGCCAAGATTTTCAGTTTGATTAGGCCCGAAGGCCCACCTCTTTTACTCCGGTCGAGATTATCGTGTATGCGAATTGAAGTTTAAACTGTTAGTAATGAGCGCGCCGGATAAACCCCTTACCCTGCCCCATCTCACTACTGGACGGCCAAATCATACACCAACTGCAACCACTCTTGCATGATATATAGGAATTTATCAAAAGCGCCCTGCCCTGTCCATTCTGGAAAGGACTGTTCCTTCCAATGGATGCAAGCGCGGCCATTAGGTTTCATGGTTTGCCGCCTGAAATAGAATATTTTTTGCCAGAGGGCAGGAGCCATAAAATTCCTCTTGATTATTGACAGGAGCGAATGTAGGCTCCATTGTCGATAACTGAGAGGAGAGTGAATGAGCAAACCAACCGATCTTGTCCAGGGAACCCTGGACCTTCTAATCCTCAAAACCATTGCGCTTGAACCCATGCACGGATGGGGCATCGCGCAGCGCATCCGGCAAGTTTCGAAGGAAGTCCTTCAAGTGAATCAGGGGGCGTTGTATCCCGCCCTCCATCGCCTGGAGCAAAGTGGATGGATCAAGGCGAAGTGGGGCGAGTCGGACAACAATCGCCGGGCGAAGTACTACGCACTTACCACCGCTGGTCGCAGGTATCTGGAGGCGGAACAGGCCAACTGGCAAAGACTCTCGGGCGCCATTGGACTGGTCCTGGAAACGTCTTGAGGAATGAGGAGTCGTCAGTTTTCGATCAAATCGGTTAATCAAGCACCGAGAACTGAATACTGACAATTGAAAACTCTTTATGCGCTGGCTTTACAAATTGCCGCTTCGATTGCGCTCGTTGTTCCTCAAAAGACGAGTGGAGCGCGAACTTTCCGATGAACTCCGCCTCCACTTTGAGAAACTCTTTGAGGAGAAAATCGCCTCTGGGCTGAATAAAGAGGTTGCCCGTTACGCCGCCTTGCGCGAGCTGGGAGGAGAGGATCAAATCAAAGAGGAGTGCCGCGATATGCGAAGGGTCAACTACATCGAGAATTTTATTCAAGATGCTCGATACGGAGCGCGTCAGTTGCTGCGCAATCCCGGCTTTACCGCGGTCGCGGTGCTAACGCTGGCGCTCGGCATCGGCGCCAACACCGCCATCTTCAGCGTGGTGAATGCGGTCGTGTTGCGGCCGCTTCCTTATCCTCAAAGCGACCGGCTGGTGTGGATCTCCGAGGTGATTCCCGAGCTTAACGCCGAACTCGCCGCCGGGGGGGACTACGTCGATTGGCGTGACCAGAACAACACTCTGGAGCGGATGACGGCCTACGACCCGGCCGTCAGCTTCAACCTCACCGGCCGCGGTACCCCGGCCCGCATCCATGCTGCTGGGGTGAGTGCGAACTTTTTCCTAGCCCTCGGCGTCGATCCCCAGCTCGGCCGAAGCTTTACCCACGAGGAAGACCAGCCCAACGGCCCCCATACCGTGGTCCTGATGCAGGCTTTCTGGCAGCAGTATTTCGGATCCGATCCCCAGGTTCTCGGCAAGTCCGTCACACTCAACAGTGCGCCGTATACTGTGGTGGGCGTGATGCCGCCAAGCTTCCGTTTCCCGGGGGATGCCGGGATTCAGATGCTAGTCCCTCTTCAATTGAATGAGACCGGCGAGCGATGGCATGAAGGGGCTGCGGGGCCCAGGTTTGTGCGCATCATTGGTCTGATGAAGCCGGAGGTCACCATTGCACGCGCCCAAGCTGATCTTGATGCCATCCGGAAGAGTGCCGAAGCTTCCCAGATGAATAATGGGGAGCCGAGCCCTGGCTCAGGACCGGGGCCGGGCTCCGCGACGGGTCGTCAATCGCGTCAGGTGATGAGATCGAATGGTCCCTCGGACACCCAGCTTAAAGTGATCACTCTGGAAGAACATTTGGCGGGAAACCTGCGGCCCACCATGCTCACTTTGCTCGGCGTCGTAGGGCTGGTTTTGCTGATCGCCTGCGCCAACGTGGCCAACCTGATGCTCACGCGAGCTTCATCGCGCACCCGCGAAGTGGCCCTGCGCGCCGCGCTGGGGGCGGGACGTTGGCGGCTGATCCGCCAATTGCTCTCCGAGAGCCTAATACTGGCGCTGGCCGGCGGCGTAGCCGGACTGATGCTCGCGGCCTGGGGCGTTCGCGTGATGACGCGTCTGATGCCGGCAAGTTTGGGAGGTTCAATCTTGAATGTGGCTCCGGTCACACTGGACGCGCAGGTACTCCTTTTTACTCTCGCCGTATCGGTGGTTACCGGCATCCTGTTCGGGCTTGCTCCGGCGCTGGCGGCCACTCGCCTAAATCTTTCCGAGAAGCTGAAGGAAGGATCACAAGGAACCGGCGTGCGCAGCGGCTTGCTGCGGGGAGCGCTGGCGGTGGCCGAACTCTCTCTGGCTTTGATCCTCCTGATCGGCGCCGGGCTGCTGATCAAGAGCTTTTATCGCGTGCTCTCAATCGATCCCGGATTCAGCACCGACCATATCCTCACCATGAACCTCAGCCTGACGGATTCGCGATACCCCCAGGTGAACCAAAAACGCGCTTTTTATTTGGACGTGCTGCGGCGGGTGGAAGCTTTGCCCGGCGTGCGCTCGGCCGCGTTCGTGGATTCCCTTCCCCTCAGTCCTTATCTGGACAAATTGTTTATCGTGCAACGTTTAGCCACAGAATCGGGCGCTACCTCACATCAGGGCATGGCGATGTCGGGCTTGACCGTGACCCCGGCCTACTTCTCCACCCTCGGCATCCGTGTGTTAAAGGGGCGTACTTTCACCGATGCGGATGACGAGCAGGCGCCAAAAGTGGCCGTAATCAATGAAGCCCTGGCCCTCCACCTGTGGCCTGGAGAAAACCCGTTGGGAAAGAAACTTCCAGGGTTACTCGACAAGTTCACCGTGGTCGGGGTGGTTGCTGATACGCGGCACGAGGGCCTAAACGCCGACGTGGAATCCGAGGTCTACTTCCCTCTCCTCCAGCAAAAGAGGATTTTTGGCACGCAGCTTGCGGTTCGGACCGCCGCCGATCCCGTCGGCATGGTTTCCGCGGTGCGCACTCAAATTGCGGCTATCGATCCCGAGGCGCCCATTTACAACGTCACGACACTCGAACAGACACTCTCGGATTCCGTCTCCCCCCGACGGTTCAACATGTTAATGGTGGGGATTTTTGCCGGCATCGCGCTCGCCCTGGCCACTGTGGGCATCTACGGCGTGATGGCGTTTTCCGTGACCCAACGCACCCGCGAGATTGGCATCCGCATGGCACTGGGCGCCGACCGGCGTGATGTTCTGAAGCTGATGGCCCGCCAAGCTCTGGGCGTGACGGTTACAGGCGTTGCACTTGGCCTGGGAGGCGCCTGGTGCCTCTCGCGCTTTCTCTCGAGCTTTCTTTATGGCGTTCAGCCCACCGACCGCGCCACGTTTGCATCGGTCGCGATGGCGCTCATCGCCGTTTCGTTGCTGGCTTGCTACATTCCGGCGCGCCGGGCGACCAAGGTGGATCCTATGGAGGCGCTCCGGTATGAATGATAAATGAATTTGTAGGACCGGCGACTCGCTGTGGGCGAGCTTGCCCCGGCCAAGGCCGCCCCAAGGGTGGCCCTACAGTTGAAAAATAGAGTCTAAGCATGCGCAGGTTATACAAAATCCCGCTTCGATTGCGCTCGCTGTTCCACAAAAGCAGAGTGGAGCGCGAACTTTCCGATGAGCTCCACTTCCACTTGAAAAAACTAATTGAGGAGAAAATCGCCTCTGGCTTGAATGAGGAGGAAGCTCGGTTTGCGGCTCTTCGCGAATTGGGCGGAGAAGACCAAATCAAAGAGGAGTGCCGCGATATGCGCCAGGTGAACTACGTTGAAAACTTTCTGCAAGACCTCCGTTATGGTCTGCGCCAATTGCGCCGCAACCCTGGCTTCACTTCGGTTGTGGTTCTTACGCTGGCGCTTGGAATCGGAGCGACGACCGCAATCTTCAGCATCGTGAATGCGGTTCTTTTGCGCCCGCTGCCGTTCAAGGATGCTGCGCGCCTGATGGTTCTGCACGAGGGCATTCCGAAATTGGGCTATCCCAAAATGGGTTTTTCGCCTCCCGACCTTGCCATTTACATGCGGGAACAGAAATCCTTCAGCGACTTGGGCGCCTATCAGGATAAGCAAGTCGAGATCTCGGGCCATGGCCAGCCGGAGCGCATGACCGCGGCGCGCGTTTCCGCTTCGCTGCTTCCCATGCTTGGAGCGGAGCCCACGATGGGAAGATCTTTCGCGCCGGGCGAGGACGCGACCGGTCATCAGGTCGCCATCTTGAGCTATGGACTGTGGCAGAACCGCTACGGAGGCGCGCCGGACGCCCTCAGCCAGACGATTGAAATCGACCGTCAGCCCTATACGATCATCGGCGTCATGCCCAGGGATTTTGTCTTCCCTTTGGCGAGCGCGGACGACAATGGTTCACCGGCCGATATTTGGGTCCCCATGGCTTTCACGCCGACGGAATTGGAAGGATGGGGCGGATCCTATCTGACCAGCGTGGTGGGACGCCTGCGGGCCGGAGTGACGGTGGGCCAGGTCCGGGGCGAAAATGAGGCCATGGCGCGCCGTATCGTTGACGGATATCCCCCGGGCATCGCCGAATTTGTTCGCCGGGGTCAGCTTGCGATTGCCGCCGCGCCATTCCAGGAAGAGGTCGTCGCCTCGGTGCGCACGTTGCTGCTGGTGTTGATGGCCGCCGTCGGCTTGGTCTTGCTGATCGCATGCGCGAACGTCGCCACGCTCCTCCTTTCACGCGCAGCGGCAAGAGAGAAAGAACTTTCCGTTCGCACCGCGCTCGGCGCCTCCCGCTTTCGGCTGGTGCGTCAGATGCTCACGGAAAGCCTGCTTCTGGCCCTGGGCGGCGGCGCGCTGGGATGCGTTTTGGCCGTGTGGGGCCGGAACATCCTGCTGGCGATCGCGCCCTCAAGTGTCCCGCTGCCGGGTCGCGTCCCACTGAGCGAAGGGGTGTTGGCTTTCGCCGCCGGAGCGTCGCTTCTGTCGGGGATGGCTCTCGGCCTTGTCCCGGCTTTTCGCGCGCCACTCGCGTCCATGGCAGGCGCTTTGCAGGAGATTGGGCGCGGCACAACGGCTTCGCGGGCGCATCATCGTCTCCAGGGATTTTTCGTCACGGCGGAATTTGCCTTGGCGTTTGTGCTCCTGGTTGGCGCGGGGCTCTTGATGCGCAGTTTTGTGAAGCTTCTTGAGACTAATCCCGGCTTTCGGCCCGATCACGTTCTCACCATGAGTGTTCCCCTTCCGGCCACTGCGTACGCTCATGCTTCACACGTCGAGAATTTCTACATGAACCTTCTCGACAAAGCTTCGAGCTTGCCAGGGGTTGAGAGTGCTGCGCTGTCCAACGACTTGCCGCTCCGCGGGACTGCTGGGGTGTCCTACACTCCGGAAGGCCAGGTTAACGGGGCCAGCGCAACACCGCAAGCAATTGGCCAGACCTGGGTGATGGGAAACTACTTTCAAACGATGGGCGTACCGCTCCTCCAGGGACGATGGATCACTCCCGAGGACAGAATTGGCTCGCAGCGGGTCGCGATCGTCAATCTGTCGGCAGCTCAAAAGTTCTGGCCGGGCCAGAACGCACTCGGCAAACGCCTCCGCTGGGGAGGCGGTCCCTGGCAAACGGTGGTCGGCGTGGTCGGCAATGTCAACGAGGGTGCGCTAAGCGCATCCCCCTCACCCCACGTTTATCGGCCCTATTTACAGGCGGAAGATCCTTTTCTTGAACAAGACCCGTTCGGCGACATGCGGGCTATGAACCTATCCCTCCGAACCCACGCGGATCCGGCGTCTCTGGCCACCGCGTCAGTCGCGCAGGTTCATTCGCTCGATCCCGATGTGGCCGTGACCAGGATTCGCACCATGACCCAGGTGTTGAGTGGCACTCTCGCCGGTCCGGAATTCAACACTTGGTTGTTAGGAACTTTCGCGGGAGTGGCTCTGTTGCTGGCCGCGATTGGCATTTACGGCGTGCTTGCTTATTCGGTGGCGCAGCAAACCCATGAAATCGGGATTCGCATGGCGCTGGGTGCAGAGAAGCGAGACGTGCTGAGGGTCGTGGTTGGGCGAGGATTGAAGCTAACGATTATTGGCGTGGCCATCGGCATGGCCGGATCCTTCGCGGTAACCCGCTTTTTGTCGAGCCTGCTCTATGGCGTGAGGCCGATCGACCCGGTCACGTTTACATCCGTCGGGTTCATTCTGGTGGGCGTGGCCCTGCTGGCGAGCTATATCCCCGCCGGTCGGGCGACGAAGGTGGACCCCATGGTGGCGCTGCGCCATGAGTAACTCAGAGGCGAGTGGCAAGGAGAAAGGATTTCAGGTTGTCAGTATGTCAGGTGGTCAGTAAACCCAAAGGTGAAATGCGGCAAGAGAAACCCCGGGACTGAC
Source organism: Terriglobia bacterium (assembly GCA_035308965.1). GTDB lineage: Bacteria > Acidobacteriota > Terriglobia > UBA7540 > UBA7540 > DASYXZ01. Next base: position 174,922 of record DATGFN010000019.1, read on the forward strand.
GGCCTGAATCCTTCAAATGACGTACTGAGACACTGAAATACTAATGCACTGAAATACTGACCCATCGAAATCCTGATTTGCTGAAAACTGACAACTGATTACTTCAATTTTTTCCCTTCGGCTCGGCGTGGATGCTCACTTTGAAAATCTGGGGGAAGGCTTTTCGGAACTTAAATTCCAAGTCGTCGGTGATGTCGTGGACGCGGGTGACGGGCAGGTCGGGATGGAACGTAGCATGAAGACTGACGAGGATGTTGCGGCCCACCTGATGGGCTTCCACGGCATGGCAATCAAGCACGCCAGGTGTTTCCCGCGCAATCTTCATGAGCGTTTTCTCCATTACCCTGGGCGCCAGCCGGGGTTCATCGCTCGTTTCCACTCGCTTGGTGAGCGGCTCGATGTGGATATTCACCTCACTGACCTGCGGAAGCTCTTTCTTGATTTCTCCTTCCAGTCGCGAGGCCTGCCCGTGGGCAGCGTCCAGCCGCAGGGCCGGATCGAGTTCCAGATCGAAATTAACGTTGACCCGGCCTTTCACATCATAAGCCGTTACGTCGTGCACCTGGAAATTCTCCCGGTGGGCGATGGAGCGGATTCTCTCCACCAGGTCTCCCGAAGCCGGTTCGCGGGGCGCGGCGCGGATCACCACGTCGGCGGTGGGAAACAATTCGTGGACCTTGGCCTCCACCACTTTTACAACAGACTGGGCGTGCTCAAAAGGGATGTTGCTTTCGAGCATGACCTGGAAATCCACAAACAGACGCTCACCGCTTTGCCGGACTCTGATGCGTTCGTGATTCAGCACCCCCGGCACCCTTGAAACAGCCGCGGAAATCTGATCGGAGGCGCCGGCGGGGGCGGCGTCCACCAGTGCGTCCACGGTCCGCTTCCCCAGCCGCATGCTGATGTAGACGACGATGCCTGCCACCACCAGCGCGGCGATGGGGTCGGCATTGCGGAGCATGGGAATGTTTCTATACTCTGCCACATAAACCAGAATCAGGCCAAGGATCACAACGCTCGAACTATAAACGTCAGTGGAGAAATGGATCGCGTCCGCCTCCAGTGCCTGACTGTTGAATTTGCGCGCCACGCGAAAAAGGGCGCGCGAACGAAAAGTGTCGATGGTAATGGAAATCAGCATGACGCCCATCGCCCACGCCGAGGGTTCGACGTGCGATTGTTGGAAGTAGAGACGGGTCAGAGCCTCCAGCACAATCCACCCACAAGTGATGAGCAGAAGTGAGGTTTCAATAAAGGCTGACAGGTGCTCGATCTTGCCGTGGCCGAACGGGTGATCGAGGTCGGCGGGCTTGTCGGACACGCGCACGGAGAGATAGGTGACCAGGGCCGCCACCATGTCGAGTCCGGAATGCGCGGCTTCGGAAAGGATACCCAGGCTGCCCGTTAGCACTCCCACCACCACTTTCATGACGGTCAGGACGGCGGCTGCGAGCAGTGACGACAGGGCCACGGCTGTCTTTTCGCGGGCCGGAACGCCGGTGGCGATGCTGGTTTGTAAGGTGGGCATCAGAAGAGATCGATTATATTCCCCAGGCGAATATCAGTCGCTGCCCTCCAGATCGTCGAGGGCGGCGCGCAACTCACTTTGAGCGTGGACGTTTCCCTGCCGGCCGGTCACTTCAATGCCAGCCTCCAGGACTTTACGCGCTTCCTCACGACGGTCAAGTTTCATCAACAACATGGCCGCCTGAAAATATGCCGCCGAATAATCCGGATGATGGGTCAAAAGGTGGTCAAAGTGTGCCCGGGCCTCGGCTGCCCTTCCGGCATTTTGCAGTTCCATCGCCAGCCCGTAGCGCATGAAAGTATTCTCGGGGTCCTTGGCCAACGCCTCCTGTAGAAATTCCAGCCGGGTCTTTTCCATTGGATCAGGGGCCTCGTCCCCATCCGCCTGCGAAGAGTAAAGGGGCAACACCTGTGACTCTCCGAATCAAATTGCTTTGGGACGGTGAGTGAAATAGTATAGGTGGCCACAACCGGAAACGCAAAGCATAAGGGATGGGGCCGGCCGCAGCAGTATAAATTCGATTGGGGTTTTGTCCGCCCGGCAAGGATTCGCAAAATGTCCAAGGCAAAAGGAAAAAGCGTGGGAGAGTCGCAGGTGGAAATGGTGGAAGTTGTTCTGCCCAACGACACCAATTCCCTGGGCAACGTTCTGGGTGGGCGCGTGATGCACCTGATTGACATGGCGGGCGCGGTGGCCGCGCATCGCCATTCACGCAGCCTGGTGGTGACGGCTTCGGTGGACTACCTGGACTTTGTGCATCCCATCCGGGTGGGCCAATTGATTATTCTCCGGGCGCTCGTGACCCGGGTTTTTCACACTTCGATCGAGGTGGAAGTAAGAGTCTATTTGGAGGACTACGTAACCGGCAAGCGACTGCAAACCAGCTCCGCCTTTGTCACCTATGTGGCGCTCGACGCGGAGGGCAAGCCCACGCCCGTCACGCCGTTGATCCTGCGGACGGCGGAGGAAAAACGGCGCTACCGCGAGGCTCTTCTGCGGCGCCGACAACGGCTGGCTTGGGCCGCGCGCGCGCATCGACGCTATTTCGAAAAGTAATTCAAGATTAAGTATTTCGACTCAGGAGCCGGCTGGCAACGTGCTCCGGATTTGGGGAGATTCTCATGAAAACGAAACGCAATAAGATTTTTTCCGGAACACCCTGGGAGCCCAAGGTCGGCTACGCGCGCGCCGTCCAGGTGGGCGACACGGTGTACGTCTCCGGAACCACCGCCACTGACCACGCTGGAAAGATTGTGGGGCCGGGTGACGCCTACGCGCAAACCATCCAGACCATCCGCAACATCGAGAGCGCGTTGCAACGGCTGGGACTAAGCCTGGAACACGTGGTGCGCACGCGCATGTACGTCACCGATATAAGCCGCTGGGAGGAAGTGGGCAGGGCGCACGCCGAGCTTTTTGGCGAAGTCCATCCGGCCACCAGCATGATCGGTGTCGCCCGCCTGGTTGATCCTGAAATGCTGGTGGAAATTGAGGCCGTCGCGGTGGCGTGAAAGGAATAGGCTTCAAGAATTAAGAATTGAAGGCTCCTGCGTTTTACCTTTGCCCTCCAAATTCCAATCTCGTGCAATAGAGGAATGCCATGCTTAACCGTCGAAGTTTTCTCAGCACTCTCCTGGCCCCACCCCTTTTGGCGGGAAACACGCAAGCAAAACGCGTGCCGCTCCCGGCAGCAGCCCTCGGTGAAACGCCCATCTCACCACCAGCCTGGCCGGACGAGGCCGATCCTGCCTTCTGGGACCGGGTTCGCGACCAGTTCTACATCACGCCGGGTGAAGCATTCTTCAATACCGGCACATTGGGCGCCACTCCCCGCCCCGTGCTCGAGCGCATGATCGATCACATGCGTACTCTCCAGGCTACCATTTGCCAATGGGATTACACTCCGCAGACACCCAATTGGATCACAGGCTATTTTCCCGAGGTGCCGTTACGGGAAAAAGTAGGAAGACTGGTCAATGCCGATGCGGATGAAATTGCTCTCATTCAAAACGCCACCTTTGGAATGAATTTCACTGCCAATGGTTTGGAAATGAAATCGGGCGACGAGGTCATCACCACCAACCTGGAACATCCGGGCGGAGTCTGCGGCTGGCAGGAGCGGGTGAAACGCGACGGGATTGTGTTGAAGCAGGCGCAGATCCCAATTCCCGCCAACGATCCAGACGAATTGGTGAAGCTCTTCGCGGACCAGATCACCCCGCGCACCCGCGTGTTGGCGTTTCCCCACATCATTTCCTCCACCGCCGTGGTGATGCCGGTTAAGCGGCTGGTCGCGCTCGCGCATGACCACGGATGCCTGGCTGTGGTGGATGGCGCGCAGGCCGTGGGTCAGGTGAAAGTGGACCTGCATGACTTCGGATGCGATGTCTATTTTTCCAGCCCTCACAAATGGCTGCTCGCTCCCGCCGGTAATGGGATCTTTTATATTCGCAAGGACAAGCAAGACCAGTTCTGGACCACGCTGTGCAGTTCCACATGGGACGACCACAAAAGCGGGATGTTCCGCTTCATGCAATACGGCACGGGCAATCCCGGGCTTCTGGTCGGACTCGATGCCGCACTCGATTTTCATTTCCGCCTTGGGCCGGAGCGGGTGCGGACTCGCATGCGCTCCCTGGCCGACCGCCTCCGGGCGGGATTGAAGGAGATTCCCGGGGCAAAGATCAGCTCACCTGTCCATCCCGACCTTGCCGGAGCGGTGGTGGTGCATGGTATTCCGGGAGTGCCCTGCGCGAAATTGGAAGATGCCCTGTGGACTCGTAAGCGGTTGAGACCACGCGCGGTGGGCGACCAACTCGGTGTTCGCCAGTCCTGCCATATTTATAACAACGAGGCGGAAATTGACGCCACGCTGGAGATCGTTCGCGACGTGGCCAAGGAGCATGTTTAAAAGTCAGGCGAGGATGAAAAGTATCCACAGTCAAACGGCAGGATGAAAGCGCGTTTTAAAAAGCACCACGACTTATTGATGCGCAGGGCCTGATGGGGCGGCACTCGCTTTTGCAATTGGCGTTTTAAGCATCTTGGGCAATATGTCGAAGTAAGTGGCTGCTTTTTGAACTTGCGGGTCGCCTTTCACTTCCACCTCATCACCTGCGGCGAGACCGAAAACCAGGTTGAAGACTTCCGTCTTAATATGGAGTTTCAAATATTCTTGATCAGGTCCCCAGAACTCTTCCGGCGCGAGAATGCCCTGACGACCTAGAAATTCCTTGAAATCATTTAAGGCCGATTCGTCCGGCTCAAACGACTGTTCCACTTTCCCGTGCAACGTCAGGTATGCGGAAGCGAAGCTGGTGATCAGGCCACGTTGGTTCAGGAATGTAACCCACGGATCGAGATCGTACTCAGGCACTGCGATATCCGGGGTGATGCCCCCTCCCGCCATCACTGGCCTGCCGGCATCGGTGCGGTAGTCGGGCTTTGATTCCTTGCTGACGGGGATTCCCCGCGCCTGGCCCAAGTCCGTTTGTTCTGCCAAAGCGGTGCCGGGCAAAGGGCGCTGGATGGACCGTCCGCTGGGTGTGAAATACTGCGCGGTGGTCAAGGCCAAGCCGCATTTGTTGCTAAGCGGCCCCACGCCTTCCACGACGCCTTTGCCGAACGTCGGTTCTCCCACCAGAACCGCGCGGTCATGCTCTTCGAGCGCGGCAGCAAGAATCTCCGCGGCGCTTGCCGTGTTCTGATTCACCAGAACAATCACCGGCATATCGAAATGGGCGGGTACGGCAATGGTATTGTAAGTCTGTTCGCGCGCAGCCCGTCCTCTCACCGTAAGCATCAAGAGATCAGGCTTTAGAAAGAGGCTCGCAGTCGCGACCGCCGAATCCACCATGCCGCCATGATTGTCACGCAAATCAAGCAGTACTCCCTTCAGACTCGCGCCTCCCAGCCGGATGATGCCGTCCGAAATCTCCTGTGGAGTCTTCTGCTCGAATCCCGAGATGTGGAGGTAGGCGATACCTGGCTTAAGTGTGAAAGCCTTGTCCACCGAGGGCAGGGCCACTTCGGCAGGCACCAACTTGAAATCTTCCGGAACCAGTTTACCCGGATGGATCACGCCCAAACTCACAGGCTGTGACCGCGCGTGCTCGAGAAGTTCGATGAGTGAATCAAAACCGAGTCGGGCAATTCGCTGCCCATTGACGCTTACAATCTCGTCCCCCGGCCCCAAACCCGCGCGTCCCGAAGGGGAATTCGGCGCGGCTTGCAAGACCACCACCTTTCCGGGAGAAACGTAAAGGATGGACCCGAATCCAAGGGTGTTGCCGCGCGTCTGCTCCTGCAACATTTGAAATTGATCGGGATTGAAAAAAGACGAAAAGGGATCGAGGGTGGAAAGCATGCCGCGAATGCTCCCCTCCAGAATGACCTGGTCGGGATTGACGCCATCCATATAGTTCTTCTCCAAGGCCGCATAAACTTGCGCAAACTTTATGCTTTGCTGGATGACGTCATCATCGTCCGGAACATCCGTTTGGGCGCAGAGATTCGCCGCAAAATAAATGATCCCCAATGCTGCTGAAATGGAGCGGATAGTGAAGACTTTCGTGTTCAATGGCTTTCTGCAATCCTCCCCTGCCAGTATAACTTAGATGCGCTTTTCTGTTGGCAGGGCGGCGTAAGCAAAAGGCAGTAGGCAGAAGGCAGTAAGCAGTAGGCTCTAGGCAGTTGGCAGTTATCTGCCTTCTAAAGAAAGCCAATCGTGGCCGAAAAATCTAAACCAACAAACGTTTTCATATGACTTCTAACTTGAGAGTTCTGCTTTCTGATTTCTGCCTTCTGCTTTCTGCTCTCATTCCTGGTGCGCGCACCAGTAGACGGAGTTCGCAATCACTTTCAAAGGCTCTTCTTGAAAATAAATGGGGTAGGTTTCATGTCCAGGCCTGAAATAAACCACGCGACCGCGCCCTACGGTCCAAGTGTTGCAGCTCCGAAAGTTCTCGCCACCTTCCCAGGTGCTGTGAAAGATAGTCGCGTCAGGCTGGGGAACATTAAAGGGCTCGTTGTACATTTCCGTGTGCGGAATGACGAAATCTCCAATACCTCTGGCAATCGGGTGTGAGGGGGCCACGCATTTCAAAGATTCCGGCTTGCCATCTTCCCGCCAGCCGCCAAGATTACAAGGAGCATCCAGAAGCAATTTGAAGATTTTCGCGAAGTGCGCGGAATGAATGGCAATAAGGCCAAGGCCGCGCTCCTTGATTTGACGGACCGCTTCCAGGGCGCGTGCATCCTCAATATCCTTGTGCTTTCGGTGGGCCCACCAGATGAGGACATCAGTCGATTCGAGGGCCGATTTGGCGATTCCCTGCTCCGGGTCATTGATGGATGCCACACGAACCTCAAGATTGGGCAATGCGAGCAGGTAGTTTGCAATGGCGCAGTTGATTCCCTGAGGATAGACCTCGGGCGGTTCCGTCAGCTCGGACCAGCAGAGTACCCGGATTTTCTCAGCGCCAGAAATTGTGGACTCCCTCCCAGGGATATTGCGTGACAGTATTATGCCGCTCCCGCTCATCGCCAGAAATAGGCGCGAACGAGATAGGAAATTCCAAACACCACCAGAACGAAATTGGAAATCATAAATAGCTTCTGATTAAATTTCTTATGCAGGCTGGCTCCCCAGGCCATGAGCCATACTGAAAGAATTGCCGCTCCGTAGTAGCTAAGCACGGTGCCGCCAAAGAACGGAATTATGTGCGCATAGCCCTTGGTGCGCCCTTCTTCCAGGATAGGGCCGGCGATGGTCAGCCAGAAGACCCACGTCCCCGGCGCCGCCACCTCTGATAGAAGGGCAGCCGAAACGCTTGCCCTGGTGACGCTTGCGGAACTCGCCAATTCTTCGTGGCTTTTTTTTCTGGCTTCCAGCAGCGCGTAACTCCCGAACAGTATCAACACCGTCCCGCCCAAATAGGCGACGTAGTGCGCGATGTTCTGGGGAATGATCTGATAAAAGAAGAACGTAACCAGCAACAGCGCTCCGTCAATCACCAGGGGGAGTCCGATCAGAATCAGCAGGGCGCGCATCCACCGGTTAAGCGCCACTTGGGAAAGCGCAATCAGGTGGAGGGAACTGGGCATAAGCCCGCCCGCAATCCCCATTGTGGCGCCGATCAAAAATAAATCCATGGAAGATTCAATGGGCGGGGATCAATCGCCGGTTGTCGAGACGCCAGCGCGGACGGATTTGCGCCCTTCTTTGGCCGGAGCGCGCTTCCACCGCACGTGGGGTTGAATAATGTCCGCTTTGATCCGGGGAGCGTGTTCCTTAACTCGCGTAAGCATGCTGGTGACCAGGACGTCGGAAAGGAGATGAGGAATCAGCCCGAGGTCGATCAGCTTCTGATGCTTGGGATTATAGTAATGATTTTCAGACTCCGTCCGGGGGTTCTCCAAATGTTCAATTTGAACCGACAACCCCAGTTTCTCCGCCTGCTGTTTCACCAGTTCTGCGAGGTCCATGATGGTAAACATTTCAGTGAATTGATTGAAAACCCGGTACTCGCCCGCGCCGGGAGGATTAAGGATGGAAAGCTCGACGCAACGGAGGGTATCCCGAATATTCAAGAAGCCACGGGTCTGGCCTCCGCGGCCGTAAACGGTTAAAGGAATTCCAGCCACGGCTTGCACGCAAAACCGGTTGAGGGCGGTTCCAAAAACTTCGTCATAGTGAAAACTGGTGGCCAGCCTTTGGTCGCGCGTGATTTCGTCAGTTTCAATTCCGTAAACAACTCCTTGATTCAGATCTGTGGACCGCAGGCCCCAGGTTCGGCAGGCGAAAAGAATGTTGTGGCTATCGTGAACTTTAGAGAGGTGGTAGATGGAACCGGGCTGCTTGGGATAGGGCAGCACATCCTTGCGGCCCTTGTACTCGATCTCAAGAAAGCCCTCTTCGATATCAATGTTGGGCGTGCCGTACTCGCCCATCGTTCCCAGCTTGACCAGGTGGCAGTCCGGAGCGTAATCGCGCAGCGCCCAAAGAAGGTTGAGCGTGCCCGCGATATTATTCGTTTGGGTGAATACAGCGCGGGTATGATCGATCATAGAATAGGGAGCGGAGGGTTGCTCGCCGTAATGCACTACCGCCTCCGGCGCGAAATCATCAAGGGCGTTTCTCACCACTTCATAATTGCGCAGGTCGCCGACGAAAAGTCTTAAGGGTTGCCCCGCCACCTCATACCAAACTTTCACCCGGTCGTGAAGGGTATGAACGGGAATCAACGGCTCGACGTTCAATTCCATCTCCCAGCGCCGCTTGGCGAAATTATCCAGAACGGCAACCTCGTGCCCTCGATCAGAAAGGTACATGGCGGTGGGCCAGCCAAGATACCCGTCCCCGCCCAAAATTAAAATCTTCATTAAATTGTTTCTCCGATTTTGATAAGAACGTTTTTATGAGCGCGGCGGACATCGTTCGCCTCGCCCCATGACAAGAAAAGTTTTTGCCATGAATCAATAAAGGCAACTTCATTTATACCTTTAATCGATAGATTCCGACAAGGCGATTACTTGTGGGTCGCGGTCATTTTTGAAATGAAGTCCCTTTCGACCTCTTTCGTGCGCGACACTCCCGTTCCGCCCTCATGTCCGTTCCGTTGTCATCACGGCCCTACTGTCATTCCCGCGAAAGCGGGAATCCGGGTTATCTTTGGCGCGGTTAGAGTTGCTTTCGCGGTGGATTCGCTTTCGCGGGAATGACCGCACGTTGGATTACGCAGGTCTGGAAGCGCTCAAGTGAATTCCAGGTTGCCTAAGACGGAATGAACTGGGTGAGGGGCACAAAAGTAAACCCCGCTTCATGAGCCGCATCAATAATGGAGGGCAGGGCCTGTACGGTCCTCGAACGGTCGACTTTTTCGGGCGGATCAATGTTGCGTGAGTCGTGCAAGAGAATAATGGATCCCGGGCCCAGGTTTTTTAAGGTCTCGCGCACAATGTCGGATTTCGAAAGCCAGTCGTATCCGGTGTCCGACCAGTTGACCAGGCGCAGTCCGCGCTGGCGCAGGACGGGATAGAGACCGATCCAGCGCGCACCATAAGGTGGACGAAAAATCGAGGGCCGCTGCCCGGTAATTTTTTCAATGGCATCCTGGGTACGGTCAATCTCGGCCGCAAACGATTTGCTTCCACGAAAATAGGGCAAGGGGTGAGTAAAAGTATGGTTGCCGATGGTGTGCCCCTCGCTTTGGATGCGGCGGATGATCTGGGGAAAGCGTTCCACATTGGTTCCACATACAAAAAAAGTGGCGGGCACTTTTCGGTTTTTCAAAATCTCCAGCACCTGCTCGGTATAAGGGGTTGTGGGCCCATCATCAAAAGTGAGAGCGATTTGGCGCTCCGTAACGCGGCCACGAATCAAGGCCGGCCCAAAAAACTGCGAGGTCGGAACGCTCCATGCATACGCGTAGAGGCCGAACAGTGCACCAAGGCTTACCAGGCAGAACACAATAATCAAGATGGCTTCCACGATCGAACCTAAACAGGCCCGCAAGGGGCCCGTAATTTGAGTGGACAAGCACGCTTCGATTTACAGTCTATCATCAGACGCGCAAAGAGAGAGGCAGCCAAATAGTTTCAATTAATCCAGACACGACATCCCGCGGATTGATAATTCCTTTACAATGAAGGGTCGACAAAGACGCTGTCATTTCAAATGGAAAACGATAATCCACAGCATCTGAAGATTCTGATCCTCACCGTGGCCCACGGCGCATCACATCAGCGCGCTTCGAACGCCTTGCGGACCGCGTTGGTCGAAACGCATCCAGAAGTCAAAGTTGAAGTAGTGGACGCGCTCGACCGATGCACGCGCTGGTTCCGAGCCTACTACAATTCCTACGAAATCCCGCTCAAATACTGGCCCGGCCTTTGGCGGTGGATTGAAAACTATCAGGACCGTAAAGGCGCCACCAGCCCCGGCTGGCTGAACCGACGTGGCGCGCGGCCACTATTTAAATTTATCAATGAATTTGATCCCGACATTGTGGTCGCCACAGAAGTGGGCATATGCGAGCTTGCCGCCCTGCATAAGCGCGAGAGCGGAGCGCGATATCGACTGGCCGGTCTGGAACTGATGGATTTTCACCCGAGCTGGGTTCAACCCGAGGTGGACCTTTTTATTGCAACCCACGAAGATCTGGCGGCGGAGCTGGTGGCCGCCGGTGCGCCCGCGCCCAAAGTGGTGACCACCGGGCAGCCGATTCAACCCGTTTTTATCACGCCGCCCACTCTAGATTCCGCCCGCATCAAGCTTGGCCTTGACCTCGAAATCCCCATGCTCCTGATCCTTTTCGGCGGGGCCGGACTGGGGAAACCTAAACGCGTCCTCAAGGAAATAAAGAAATTGGATAAGCCCTTCCAGGTTGTTTTTATCGCGGGCCGGAACCGCCGCATGGAAAAAGAAATCCGCAAGCACGGACGCGGGCTGGCTCACTGTTGCGTTCTGGGCTGGGTGGACAACATGCATGAATGGATGGCGGCGGCAAGTTTGCTCCTAAGCAAGCCGGGCGGGTCGACGCTGACGGAAGGGTTTTGCTGCGGCTTGCCCATGCTGGCCTACGATCCCCATCCCGGCAACGAAGTCAAAACCTGCGGTTGGATTGAGAAGTGGAAGGTGGGTCTTTGGATCAAGCGCGCGGAGGAACTGGCTCCCACTCTTGAACGGCTGCTGGATTATCCTGAAGAGTTAGCCCAATTGCGCGAGCATGCATTGGGGCTGGCCCGGCCGCGAGCGGCTTATGACGCGGCAGAGGCGATCGTGAAACTCGCCCCTATTGCGCGTCAAGCAAGCACGAGCTCCGGATGATAGACGTTTCCCGAGACGTGGCGCGCGATGGCAATCAATCGCCGATCAGGATTCATGACTTTCACCAGGCTTACCGGCATCGCGCCCCCGCCCTGAGTTCCCCGCCCTGGCCGAAGGGCGTGCGGAAGCTGAAATGAGTGCCCGTGGCGAATGTTGGTCTCCTCCCGCCCGCGCACCAGCAATTCCGGACAACCCGGCAGCAGGGCTTCGAGGGGCACCAGGCAATCCTTCACTCTCCCCTCGCGCACAGCCAGATCGAGTTGTTCGAGGGTAACGGCCTGTTGGCCGGTGAACTCCGCCACCGCGGTCCGGCGCAAGCCTGCCAAATGCGCGCCGCAACCCAGCTTCTGTCCCATGTCGTGGGCCATGGAGCGCACATAAGTCCCGCCCGAGCACTCTACCGCGAATCGTGCCGAGTCGCCATCAACGCCCAGCAACTCCAGTGCGTAGATTTCCACTTCAACCGGAGCCAAATTCACCGGCAGATTTTTCCGCGCCAGTTTGTAGGCGCGCGTCCCGCCCACGCGTTTGGCCGAATAAGGCGGAGGCGTTTGCAGGATACGGCCCGTGAATATTTGAAAGAGTTTTTCAAGCTGCATCGGGTCCAGCTTCACTGCCACCGGCTCCGCGGCCGCCTTCCCCGTGGAATCATAAGTGTCGGTCGTGACGCCAAAGCGGATCGTCCCCTCGTAGGCTTTGCGCGATTTCAGGTAGAACTGGGCGAAGCGCGTGGCCTTGCACAGCGATAACGGAAGTACGCCGGTGGCAAACGGATCGAGCGTGCCGAAATGTCCGACCTGGCGCAGACCCAGAATGCGCCGCACCGCGTCCACCACATCGTGGGACGTCATGCCGGCGGGCTTATCGATAATCAGGATGCCGGAAATTTCCTCGCCTACCAAACACTCACCCCATTACCCGCAATGATTAGGAAAAAGAAACGGTGTATTTGGACCACCGGCATTAGCGCAGGACGACGCAGCCGCGCTGCTCGAGCCGCTGAATCCACGCCGGCAAAACAGACAGCTTGTTCCATCGTAAATCCAGCTTTTCGAGGTTGGCCAGGTCGCCGATTCCGGCGGGAAGTGAAACGAATCGATTTGATCTCAGGTCAAGATGGGTCAGATTGGAAAGCTTGCCCATCGAATTGGGCAGCTCGGACAATTGATTGTTTCTAAGGTCCAATTGAGTGAGGCGCGTGAGTGAACCGATGGACTCAGGAAGGGCCTCAAGGCAATTGTCCTGCAAGCGCAGCTCTCTGAGATTTTGCAGACGGCCAACCGATTCCGGCAATGATTTCAACTTATTGTTTTGGAGATGGAGTTCGCGGAGATCCGCAAGATTGCCCAGCGTTTCCGGAAGACTTCCCAGGCGATTGTTATAAAGCCGGAGCTCTTTCAGTCTAGTCATGTTTCCCATGGAATCGGGGACAAATGTCAGTTCGTTGTCCGTCACATTTAGATATGCCAGTTTCTTCAGATTGCCAAGCGATGCCGGGATAGAAGTAAGTCTGTTGTGGCTGAGATACAAATAACCCGAAAGAGCGGTTAGATTGCCCATTGACTCCGGGATGGAGGTCAACTCGTTATGGCCGAGATCAAGCATTTGTAATCCTGCCAGGCCGCCGATGCGCGCGGATATGGAGGGCAAAGAATTCTCTGAAAGGTCCAACGTCTTAAGATTTACCAGATTCCAAAGCGAGTCCGGAACGCGAGAAAGAAAGTTCCCTCCCAATCGCAAATCCTCGAGAGCGAGCAAAGAACCAAGACTCTCGGGAATGGTGCTGAGCCGGTTGGCGCGCACGTTAAGCCTTTCGAGGCGCTTCAACCTGTCGAGATTGGGGGGAAGAGAGACGAGCTGATTCTTGTCCAAATGGAGTTCCCGCAGGCCGGCCAAATCTTCAATGGAAGTTGGGAACGAAGTCGCTTGGTTATCGTCCAAGTAAAGACTCTGAAGGCTGGTAATCTTGCCAATGGAGGGGGGAAGATTGGAGAGCTTGTTCCCGGTAAGATCCAGTTGGCGAAGGTGTGTGAGCTGGCCGAGCGTGTCGGGAAAATACGCCAAATCGCAATTGCGAAGGGATAGAGCCAGAACGGATCCGTGCTCTGAATAAAACCCCAGCGGCCTGGCTTGCCTGCCCCCCAAAACTTCAAACCTGTCCTCGGATGCGCCGGGTAACGCCTCTCCGGCCTTGAGGTGGCCCTTCGCCATCACTTCGGCCGCGAGGTCTTTCAACACCGCGGCTTCTTCAGCGCGCAACGTGTGGCCGTCATAAACTGATTCAGCATCTGGTGACATGCTTCTTTCTCAGCCCTTGATCATGGTGCGCCGAAAATAATTCCAAGGCAACCATCCTATCAAGAGTAAGGCGGCGTTGTTACTCTGTCCGGTTAATTTTGTGAATCAGTTCTTCCACTCGCTGCTCCGCTTCCGCGCCTCGATCGGGAACAAAAACGACCTCGGGGACGCGCCGCATTTGCAAGCGCCGTCCCACTTCATGGCTGACGAAACCCGCCGAAGAAGCCAATCCTTCCAGGGTCTGGTTACGGACCGATTCGTTTCCCAGGACTGTAAGCAGGACGCGAACGTGGCGCTGGCCGGGACTCACGACCACCTGGGTTATCATGACTGAACCAATGCGCGGGTCTTTCAACTCGCCGGCGACAATTTCCTCCACTTCAATGCGAATCTGTTCAGCCAATCTTGCCGTGCGCCATTCCGGGGGAGCCATAGTTGGGAATCGGGCTATCGGAAGAAATTGGAAAATGGAAATTTGAAACTGGGATGACAAGAGGCGCGAAGAACTTCTATTTTCCAATTTCCAGTTTCCAATTTCCAGTTTCGCAACTCGACCGGTTTCGTTAATGAAGGCAGTCTCGCTTCAAAAATAGTCCAACGAGAAATAGGCCACGTCGCCGCCGAGAATGTTTTCGGTTTCGGCCAGTACCTTTTGGAAAGCGGACTCGAGCAGGGGGCGGCTGTTGGAAATGGAAACCACGCCCAGGGTGGCTTGCTGCCAAACGTCCTGATGGTCAAGCTCGGCCACGGCCACGTTGAACCGGGAGCGCAACCGGTCGCGGATCTTTTGCACCACCGCTCTCTTTTCCTTGAGGGAATGCGAGTAGGGCAGTTGGATTTCCAGGGTCATGACGCCGACTGGCATGTCGCTTGATCCGGCCGTGCACCGTTGAATCACGCGGTTGCGGACTCGACCACTTTTTCAGTTATATACGATTCAACAACATCACCGATCTTAACATCATTGAAATTCTCTATGGCCAAACCACATTCGGCGGGAGATCTCACTTCCGTCACATCTTCCTTGAACCGGCGCAGCGAACGGACCTTGCCATCGTGCACCACGGCGTTGTCGCGCAGCAGGCGGACCCGGGCCTCGCGAGTCACCTTGCCATCCACCACATGGCAACCCGCCACCGTCCCCACCTTGGGAATGCGGAAGGTATCGCGGACTTCGGCATGCCCCAACTGCGTCTCCTTGTAAACAATGGCCAACAAGCCTTTCATGGCCTTTTTGATTTCATCCGTGACGTTGTAAATAATCGTGTGCAGCCGGATATCCACCTTCTCGAGCGCCGCCAACTCGGAAGCTTTCCGCTCCGGGCGCACGCTGAAGCCGATGATGACCGCATTGGACGCGGAGGCAAGAAGCACGTCGCTTTCCGTGATGGCGCCTACACCGGCGCGGATCACTTTCACCTTCACTTTGTCATTGCTCAGCTTGTTGAGGGAATCCGCCAGAACTTCCACCGAACCTTGCACGTCGGCTTTGATGATGAGCGGGAGTTCCTTGACGTCGCCCGCCGCCAACTGTTCGTGCAAATGTTCCAGAGTCAAACGCGCGGTCTTGGACATCGCGGTCTCACGCAGCTTGGCCAGCCGGTGGATGGAAATCTGCCTCGCCTTCAGCGTGTCCGCGATCACTTGCAGGCGGTCGCCGGCCTGCGGAACGTCTTCCAGCCCCAGCACTTCAACCGGGGTGGAAGGCGGAGCCGCCAGAGTGGGGCGCCCTCGATCGTCGAGCATGGCGCGGACCTTTCCGTAAATGGGCCCGACAATAAACGAGTCTCCCACGTGCAGCGTCCCATTCTGAACCAGGATCGTGGCCACGGGCCCCCGCCCACGGTCGAGTTTGCCTTCCAAAACTGTGCCGGTGGCCAGCCGTTTGGGATTCGCCTTGAGTGCCGCGATGTCGGCGACCAGGAGGATCATCTCCAACAGAAGGTCCAGATTCTTCTTTTGCTTGGCTGAAACTTCCACCGTCACCGTGTCGCCGCCCCAGGCCTCGGACATCAGGTTTTGATCCGCCAATTGCTTTTTCACGCGCTCGGGTTGGGCCTCGGGCTTATCAATCTTATTGATGGCGACGACGATGGGCACCTTGGCGGCGCGCGCGTGGTCGATGGCTTCCAGTGTTTGCGGCATCACTCCATCATCAGCGGCCACCACCAGAACCACGATGTCGGTCACTTTGGAGCCGCGGGCGCGCATCAGGGTAAACGCTTCGTGGCCTGGCGTATCCAGAAACACAATCTTACGGCCCTGCACTTCCACGTGGTAGGCGCCAATGTGCTGGGTGATGCCGCCGGCTTCATGAGCGGTCACATTGGTTTCGCGAATGGCGTCCAGGACGGAAGTTTTGCCATGGTCCACGTGTCCCATCACGGTAACCACAGGCGCGCGTGGCACCAAATCTTCCGGACGATCTGCTTCCTCAACCTCGTGGATGACTTCGTCCTCAAAGGTAATCACAGATGTTTCGGCGCCAAATCCCCGCGAGATTTCCGAAGCCGTTTGGGAATCGAGAGTTTGATTGATGGTGGCAAAGATGCCTTTGTCCAGAAGCCGCTTGATGACATCTTTGGCGCGAGCCTCCAGCTTTTCAGAAAGCTCCTTGATGCTGATCCCTTCCGTGATCACGATCTTGCGAGTGATGGGAATTTCTTCCGGTACCACGGGCTTGGGCGGTGCAATTCGTTGTTGGGGCGGCGTCCAGCGCGGAGGGGGCATCCCCGGACGCCCTGCGGGCGGGCGCACTGCGGGCACGCCTCCGCTGGCGGCCAACCCCGGAATTGCAGCCGGGCGCGAGGCGGTGGGATGCATGGCGCGCGGCTCACCCGCCCTGCGATGAACTGGAGGGCGCACGGGAATACCCTTGGCGCCGACCACCGAAGGATAAATGGGCTGATTCGAAGCTGGTGATTTGTGAAGCCGCGCACCATGAGATGACTTGGCGGGAGGCGCTTCATGCGCTCTGCCCGGAGGGGCAAGACTGGCCAGACCACTTGCTCTCAGGGTTGGAACTTCGGAAGTTTTTGACCCGGGCGTGGGCGGCACTTGTGGCGCAGTCGCCGTACGTCCGGCAAGCGTGGATGCGGGAACCAGAGGTCGGCGCGCCGCCGGAATAATAGGCGGAACAGAAGGTCCGGCCGCAGCGGGCTTGACCACGGGCGTGGGAGGCACGGCAGGGCGCGTGGGTGGAGGTCCCATCACCGCTTTGCGGGCGTCAGCTTTGATCTCCGCGATGGTACGAGTCATGGGCCGGATTTCCAGGCCCTTCGTCACTTCCGCATGATCGGGGGGATGCACAACGCTGGTCGCCACGGGCGATGGTTTTGCGACGACGGGAGAAACCTTGGGTGCAACTGGAGGAACTTTCGGAGCCACGGCCACGGGCGGCTGCGCGTTTTCATTCGTTGCCCGAAAATGGGCGCGAACCAGTTCGGCCTGGTCGTCCTCCAAGGCGCTCGAATGCGACCGCTTTTCCGTGATCCCGATTTCGGGTAGAAAGTCGACAATCGCCTTGCTTTTTATTTCCAGCTCGCGCGCTAAATCGTTAATTCGAATCTTACCCATTCTTCTGTTTTCCTCTCTCTACCTCAGGTCGTTAACCTGATTGTTGGTTGGGGGCTCAAACGCCCCGGTGATTTATTTCATTCTTTCCCTCCTGTGCCGGAATCCTCCGGTTCATCGCCAGTCTTGGTCGCGACCTCGCCCTCAATTTCTTTTTCGCCCTCTGATTTTGTCTCGCCTTCCACCGACTCGGCAGGCGCTTCGGGTGATGTCACTTCGCTTTGAGCAGATTCACTCGCCGATTCCGATTCTCCGCCTGGGGCGACAGGTTCACTGGGGGGTTCCGCCTCACCCTCAGTGCCGGGTTCAACCGGGGCCGAAGTCTCCTCGGTTGCCGCCAAATCTTCGGCTGCCTGGCGGTCCGCCTCAAAGTAGTCGGTCACTACCTTACGGATCTTATCTACCGTCTTCTCGCCAATGCCCTGAATCTGAGTCAACTCGTCCGGAGTCATTTGGGCGAGCTGTTCCACCGTTTCAATGCCATGGTCGCGCAGACGCAGCAAGGTCTTGTCACCCAATCCCTTCAATTCGGTAATGGGTGCGCCGCGAAGAGCCATTGCCGCCATTTGAGATTCGATCTCCTGGCGCTTTTCCTCTTCGCTCTTAATGTCAATGCGCCAGCCCAGGAGTTTGGCGGCCAGCCTGACGTTCTGCCCTTTTTTCCCGATGGCAAGGGACAACTGGGAATCGTCCACGATCACTTCCAGGTGTTTCTGTTCGGCATCGACCACGGACACATGGTTGATCTTGGCCGGACTTAGCGCGTTGGCGGCAAAAGTCACGGTATCTTCACTGAATTCGATAATGTCAATTTTCTCGCCGCGCAATTCGCGAATGATGGACTGCACGCGCATGCCCTTCATGCCCACGCAAGCCCCAACGCAATCCACATCAGGATCTTTCGAGTAGACGGCCACTTTGGTTCGCTCCCCCGCCTCGCGCGCGATGGCGCGTATCACCACCGTGCTGTCGTAGATCTCCGGAACTTCCATCTGGAAAAGCTTTTGCACCAGCATGGAATCGGCTCGCGAAACCACCACCTGGGGTCCACGAGCCGCGCGGTCAACGAGCGTGATCACGGCGCGCAGCCTTTCACCAATCTGATAATTCTCCAGGCGCGACTGATCTTTGCGCGGCATGCGAGCCTCGGTTCGTCCCAAATCCACAATAACGTCGGGACCTTCCAGGCGTTTCACCGTGCAATTCACCAATTCACCCACCCGCTGGCTGTATTCGGCGTAGACCGTATCGCGCTCGGCCTCCCGGACTTTTTGGAAGATCACCTGCTTGGCGGTTTGTGCCGCAATCCTGCCCAGTCCATCGGTGGCCTTGGGGATTTTGATTTCGTTTTCGACCGCGGCCTCGGGATTGAACTTTCGAGCTTCGTCCACGGTCATTTCCCGGGTGGGGTCTTCCACTTGCTCCACCACTTTCTTCACCGCAAACACTTCCACGATGCCGGATTCCTTATTGAAGTGGGCTTGGAGATCCTCCACGGATTTGTAGTACTTCCGTGTGGCCACCAGGATGGCATCTTCGACCGCCGAGATGATAATCTGGGCGTCGATGCCCTTCTCCCGGCTCAACTGGTCGATTGTTTGATAGAGAATGCTCGTTGTCATAGTTGCCTCAAATGGCGGCCTACCAAGCTAACTCCGTGTCCCTATTTCTCCAGCTCCAAGATCAATCTGGCTTTCGAGATATTTGAGAGTTCAAGTTCCATCAGGCGTCCCTCGCCAAAGTCCAGCTTGACCCTGCCTGCTTCAAGTCCCGCCAGGCGCCCTTCAATAACGCGCTGCTCACCCACCGGCTCTTTCAACACCAGCCGCGCCCGGCGACCGGAAAAGTGCTGGTAATGGCTGGGCTTGGTCAGGGCGCGATCCAACCCCGGGGACGAAACTTCCAGCGTGTAGCTCCCTGGGAAAAGGTCCTCAACGTCCAAAATCGCGCTCATCTGCTCGCTGACCAGGGCGCAGTCCGCATGAGATACGCCTTGGGGCTTATCAATGTAAATCCGGAGCAAGGGATTCGAGCGCCCGCCTTTAAGCTCCACATCTATAAGCGCCAGCCCCTCCGAGGTCGCTACTCGGTCGGCAATCTCGATAATTCTGTCCACGTCGACAGGCATGCTCTCCCGGAGGCACCCCTCCGCCACCTTAATTGCGCTGCCAGGCGCAATCTCACTCACGCCAACAAAAAAGTGGGCTTTCGCCCACTGTATGTGTTCGCCAATAAAGTATAAACCCTCAGTGCGCTCAAAAGCAAGCTCTCTTCCGGTGCATTGTAGGGGGACGGCTTGCCTTCCCCTTTCGCGAAACGTGGAACATGGAGATCATAGCCGGCGCGTTCAAATCGTATTGGTTTCTCAAGTGGGGTAATGTAAACTGAGTAGTGTGGTATATGAGTGGGACGCCGAGAAGGCAAAGCGGAACCTGCAAAAACACCACATCTCCTTCGAAGATGCAGCTACTGTCTTCCTCGATCCGCTGGCCATGACATTTCCTGACCCGGATCACTCGAGCGGGGAGGACCGGGAAATCACCCTCGGACGGTCACTGTCGCAGCAGGTTGTCTTTGTTTCGCACTGCCCGGGCGAGGACCGCACGCGAATCATAAGCGCGCGAAAGGCAACAAGAAGTGAGCGGAACCAATATGAAGAGAGCATCGATAAACGAATTGAATGACGATTTGCGGCCGGAGTATGATCTCACCCAACTCAAGGGGATGGTCCGCGGTAAATACTACCGGCAGGCAACGGCGGGAACCAACCTCGTCTTGATCGACCGGGAGCTTGCCGAAGTTTTCCCAGACACGGCGTCGGTGAATCGCGCGCTGCGACTGCTGGTCAATACCGCAGAGGCAGCGACAAGCCCATCGCGCCGCCGGTCCCGCGCCCCAAACAACCGCCATAAAACCACCTCCAAAAGTGGGCGCCTGGCAGCTAAACATTGATTCCCACGGGTGGCGCCTACGTTCCGAACTTTGGAATGAAGGCGACATCAAAACTATGAGCTAAGCAGATGTCTTCTTCTGAATTTGTTGTTTGCCCATGAGGCTTAAACCCATACATCGCAGAAAAACGCGATCCAGCCTTGCGGGAGGCCACCCGCGAATTCCGAGTAATTCCACGAAGCAGATTGGAGAGCAGATGAAGGTCGAGATCATTCATTGCCCAACATGATCGAACAACAAGGCCAAGGTCACGAGTCTCGTGGCCCTCATCAAGAAGCGCCTGGATATTGATGCAGTGATTAAGCCTGGGAAGACAGGTCAGTTCGAGGTTAGCGCGGATGGCGAGAGGATTGCCGAGCGCGGGGGAAACTGGTTTACGCGGAGCTTTGGGGCGGGCTATCCCGATCTCGATAGCGTGGTCGATCAACTCGAGAAGCGCCGTGCGGGTGGGGCGGCGCAGTAGGCGGCAGCGGGTAGATTCTCTCTTAGTTGTAAAGCGGAACATCGGCTCAAGCAATTCTGAAGAACCTGGGGTGGAGGTTTTGTATCATGGCAAAGCTCGTCTATGGATTGAACCAGTCCTTGGATGGCTACGTCGACCATCTGGAATTTAGGCCAAGCCCGGCGCTCTTTCGTCACTTCATGGAGCAAATCCGCGACCTAACGGGAAGTGTGTACGGCCGCCGCATGTACGAGGTAATGCGTTATTGGGATGAAGACTCTCCGGAGTGGGACGCGGAGGAACGCGACTTCGCGGCGTGGTGGCGGAGCCAGCCCAAGTGGGTTGTGTCGCGCTCGTTGAAGTCGGTCGGCCCCAACACCACGCTTGTTGAGGATGACATCGAGGCGGTGATACGTGGGCTGAAGGCTAAGATGGCAGGGGAGATTGAAGTGGCCGGACCAGAATTGGCAGGAAGCCTGACCAACCTTGGTCTTATTGATGAGTATCGAATTTACCTCCACCCCATCGTACTTGGTCGCGGCAAGCCATTCTTCTCCGGCCCTCGGCCGCCGCTCCATCTTGTGACCAGCGATCGAATTGGCGAGGACGTGATTAGGTTGACGTACGTTCCCGCTTAATCGCGCGACTCTCCCGACGGATTGCGCCGGGACATCAGCTCCGCTTTGGGTCACGTCTAAACATTCCAGGTTGCGCGCCAGCGACCACCCCGTCCCGTCGCCGCGGGACACCCCTCCTCATGAGAGGAGGGGAGCTCTTTGGTCTCGCAATAGCAAGAACTCCCCTCCTGATTCAGGAGGGGTGCCCAGCGGGCGGGGTGGTGATTTGTACGCCTACCGCACAGAAATTTTTTACCGGGGACTGGCGCAAGCACTCCGAGGCAAGTACCATCCGATGTGGGCAAATTGGAGGTTTTAGTTCCTGAAAGATTTGTCCCTGCTGCCGATGGACCGGGTCCTGTAAAGCCGAATCGCCCCGATAGATCGGGGCACCTCCCGCCGGTATCTCATGAGAGGACCTTGAAATCTTGAGCCTTAAATCTTCAATCCGCTGCACTAGCGGCGCGGCGGCCCGCCTCGCGCCGTGGATGGAAAGTGTCCCCAATGTGGCCGCGCGTATAGGTCCGCGCGGCCTGGAATAGCCATAAAAGAAAGTAGCGCAACACTCGTTCTCCAGTGTTGCGGCTCTTCCAGCGCGAGGCGACCTAGGCCTCGCGCCTTGTGGAACCATTCCCCAATGTCGCCGCGCGTACAGACCCGCGTGGCATGGAATAGCCGCAGGACCGCAGAGCGGGTCCTGCGCTACGTTCGGTAGGAACCATGCCACCAGGCCCAAATCCCTTAGAACCTGGAGCTGCTGCCGGATTTTGCCGCGGACGTGGAGGTTGCCGACATATCGCCTCACTTTCGCCATTTCTTACGGATTGAGCTTTCTTAGTTTCGGCGCACCCCACAATGATTCAATCCGAGATAATGCCCATATTGGGATTACGTCGTATCATTCGAGCCAAAAACCGCCGACTCGCCCGCACCCGGTGGGCCAAGAACGGCCGAGGCGAGCGGTCGGCGCTACCGGCTAACAACCGCCGCAAGCGCGAAATGGTTAAACATTGTAGCGCAAGGCCAGCACGTCGGCCTTACGGCTTTTCCAGCCGTGCCGGATTCGGGCACGGCTCTTGGTCATTTCTCCTCGGATGCCCGCACGATGAAACTTGCCCGCTTTCTTCAAACCGATCTTCCTCAACATGGCCGCGCCTCGGCAACGCAACACCACTCCGGCGATTGGGCGTCACCCCTCAAAAGCTGATGAGGGGGGCTTTGGGTTCCCCTCCTGAATGAGGCGCGCTTGCCCCTCTCAGTCTCCAACCTCTCACGCCTTGACAAAGGCTGACCTTTCCGATAGCTTGCGATGACCGTGAAGTCATCCGGACAGTGAATGGAATGTAGGAGGGCAAATTGCCGCGCCGACAGGTAGTTACGATGACATCCGATTTTGGCCTGTCCGAGCATTTCGTAGGGGCCATGAAGGGTGTCATCCTGGGCATCAATCCTGAAGCCGTAATTGTGGACATAAGCCACAATGTTAATTCTTACGACATTTTTGACGCCGCCTTTACACTGGCGCAGAGTTACCGCTTCTTCCCTTCCGACACTATTCACATGATCGTGGTTGACCCGGGAGTGGGCACGGCACGGCGCCCCATTCTGGCCCGGACGATGGAATACAAATTTGTGGCCCCGGATAACGGCGTGCTCTCATTGATCTACGAGCGGGAGGAGGCTCTGGAAGTGCGGCACGTTACCGCTGACCATTATTTCCTGAATCCGGTCAGCAACACCTTCCATGGCCGCGACATTTTTGCGCCGGTCGTGGGATGGCTCTCGAAAGGGGTTGAGATCGACAAGTTCGGCGATCCCATCACGGATTTCGCCAAATTCACTCCACCCAAGCCCAAGCAGATCAATGAAAACTTGATGAAAGGCGTGGTCCTGAAGGTCGATAAATTTGGAAACATCATCACCAACCTCACGCCCCAGGACGTTCCGCAGCTCTTTTCGGAGAATCCTCCGCAGTTCAAGATTATTGTCAACCAGCAGGAAATCACCCGGCTCAATCTTTCATACTCCATGGGCAAAGCGCAGGAGATCTTCGCCATAGTGGGTAGCTCAGGTTTTCTGGAGATCTGCACCAATCGAGGCTCCGCCTCGAAAACCCTCAATGTTGCCCGGGGCGCGGAGATTGGCGTAATGATGGGTGGCCCGCCACCCGCTGCTTAACTTTTTTGGGACACATCTATTACTTATCCGCTTACGACTTGACCGGCTTTACTGATGAGACCTGTTTAGGTTTAGGCGCAGTTTCGGTCAGGGCAGAGCGAACGGCTTTGAGCGGTACCTTCTCCACCTTGATCCTGGCCACGCGACGTCCGTCCATCTCGGTCACTATATAGCGCCGGCCCTCGAATACAAAGCTCTCGCCACCCTTGGGAATCAATCCAAGCCTTGCCAGCACAAACCCCGCCAGAGTTGCATATCCTGCCTCGCGGGGAAGGCTGATTTGGTAATCGTCGGCAAAGTCGCGCAAACCCAAAGCGGCATCGACCTCAAAAACATCGGCTCCGATCTTGCGAATGACTGTCTCTTCACGGTCATACTCGTCCTGAATCTCACCTACAATCTGTTCCAAAACGTCTTCAATAGTCACCAGGCCTACAAACGTTCCAAATTCATCCACCACCAACGCCATTTGGGAATGCTTGCGCCGCGCATCTTTCAGCATTTGGTTTAGCGACATGCTTTCAGGAACTATCATCGGGGAATGAAGGATAGAACGCAGATCAAATGGAGCGTCCAGAGACGTCCCCATTCGGTGACGGTCCAGAACCACGCGCAACAAGTCTTTTGTGTAGAGTATTCCGATGATGTGGTCAGGCAATCCTTCGTAAATGGGAATGCGCGAGTGTTGGTCATCCACAATACGTTCTAAAAGCAAATTGAGGTCTTTGGTAAGCTGCAAACACGTGATCTTGGGACGGGGCACCATGATTTCCAGCACCTGCATCCGGTGCAGGTCGAACACGCCGTGGATCATCTCCTCCTGCTCGATCCCCAGCATGCCGCGTTTGCGAATAGCGGAAACGATCAGCTTTGCCTCTTCGGGAGTATGCTGGCTGCCCTGAGCTTGTCCTGCCGACTGTCCCAGCCCTCGCAGCACAATATCCGCCAATCCATCGACCGCGCGAACCAATGGCCGGCTCAATTGGAGGAAGTAGAGCATGGGCCGGGCGACGATCAGGGACGTTTGTTCCGCCCGCTCATAAGCCAGGGCTTTAGGCACCAGCTCGCCGAGAACCATCAATATGACGGTGATAAAAAGGAAGGCAATGGCTACCGAAATGGAGTGGGCCACCACCAGGGAGGCAAAATGCTCGAGGTGCCCTTCGAGCACACTTTCCACCGCCGACGCCATCATGCTCTCGCCGAGCCATCCCATCAGCAGGCTGATGATGGTCACTCCCAGTTGCGTCCCGGAAATCAGCAATCCGATGTCCACCAGCAGCCCGTGGACCAACCGCGCGTTGGGATTGCCCTCGCGCACCAATTGTTCAATGCGCGTTCGCCGGACGCTCAGCAAGGCGTACTCCGCCGCCGCAAAAAATGCGTTGCAGAGGATCAGAGCCACAATAAGGAGGCCATGGAGCAGTAAAGCCATAGGTTGATTGCCTGAGGGTCTATTCTATCCCGAAGGAGGGAGGAAGTTCAAAAGGCGTATCGAGGCTGGTCTTAAATCGGAAGCAAAGAGCATGTACCATAAAGGGCGAAAAATGCTCCGGCGTAATAATGAGCACAACAACGCCACGTTTAGACTCTGCGGCCTTGAGTGGTTTTCCAGGCCATGAACCGCAGAGATTGAAGCCGCGAAACGCTGCCCTTCCAGCCTAGTTTGACGTAAGTGGAGTCGCGCAATGCGGGCAGAATTCCTGTAGTGGGTCAGTTTGACGTAGAGGCAGCTTTACGCCGCCACGTGGCGAGGTAAACTCGCCGCTACGACCTCAAACTGACCATCTACCAGAATTCCTGTCCCCTCTCAATTGGCCTGTTGCACGAAGGGGGAAAAAGCACGGCCCTTGCTTAACGAAATAAGACCCAAACCAAAGCTCCAACTCCGGCAAAGACGACGCCCATGCCTCCAAGAATTACCGGCGCCAGGAAGAAGCTGAAATTATACCCGGCGTCATACCGGACGTCGTTAGGGTCGGCGGGATCGTAAAGCAGAGCGTGCGTGGTGCCCGGAGCGAAGATATCCGCCTGGCGCTTCATTTCCGTGTAGCTCGAAGTTTTGTAGGAGGAGGTGGCGGGAGTTTTGTACTCCTTGTCATTCACCACGTAGCGGAATTCGATTTGAGTCCCGAACATGGTCGTGCCGTCCGGGTCCCGGCCGGTGGTGACACTGCTTTGGGTCACCGTGGCATCCACCTTGGGCCAATGCTTCAAAATGTTGTATTGCCTGCGTCCGACGAAGTATGCGCCCGTAAGAAGGCCCAACCCAAGCACGAAAAACACTCCGCCCACAATCTTTGACGAGTTGTCCTTCGGCCCTCTAAATCGCGCCGACATCCTGGCGCGAACCTGGTTGTCAAACGGGTCAGTTGGCTTGAGTTCGAATTTCATGCCCCTAATCCAGCAATAGCGCCCACATCTTAACATCACAATCGATCCCGTAGAACGGTAGTGGGTCATTTTGATTTTGTAGCGGCGAGTTTACCTCGCCATGTGGCGGCGTAAAGCCGCCTCTACGTCAAACTAACCCACCACCCGTAGAACTCGCGACGTAATGAAGTGGCCATCCACTCCATTTTCGCTTTGTAATTGCACTCATCCGTTGGGCCAGTAGGGCCGGCGTCGCCCAGGCCCTACGGAATATGACGGGCCAATGCGGCAGAACCCTACGTGCGCGGAGCTGCGAGGCGGCTCCTGTGTTAAAATCAGCGGCGCATCGGGCTCCGCCTTCATGGAACAATTCCTTACCAGCGCGATTCGCTGTTACTACGAGATCGAGTTGCCGCGGCGTAGTAAATCACAAAAACTCTGGCCGCTGCTTATTGCCCTGCACGGTTATCAGGGCGATAAGGATTCCATGATGCGAGTTGCGCGGCGCATCGCCAACGGCAACATGGTTGTGATTTCACTGCAAGGACCGAATCAGTTCTTCGCCAATTATGGAAGGGACAACTTCATTGCCCCCAAGGACCATCGAGTGGGATTCGGGTGGGGGACGACTTACAAGATGCAAGAGTCGGTGGCATTGCACCACCGCAACATCCGCGCTCTAATCGACGTGGCGGTCCGAAAATACCGCGTTGCGCGCTCACAGGTTTTCCTGCTGGCGTTTTCGCAATCTTGTACTTACAACTATCGTTTCATTTTCACCCATCCAGGCGCGGTGCGAGGCTGCGTCGCGGTCTGCGGCGGGATCCCGGGTGACTGGAGCGAGAATCCGAACTACCGCCACACGCGCTCCCACGTGCTGCATATCGCGGCCACCAACGACATCTGGTATTCGCCCGAGAAGAACCTGGAATTTCGCGGCAAACTCGCCGAACGTGCCGCATCGCTCGACTTCAGATTCTATAAATCGCGCCACCGCTTTCCCCGCGCCGCCATTCCCCATATCCGCAAATGGATTGAAGAACACCATTGAAGGGAGGATTCATGAGCACACTTATCCTAAGCTTATTGCTTGCGCATACTGTCGCGCCGGTTGCCGAGCACTCATGCATTCATAGGACTGTGCTGCCTGAGTATCCCCCGTTGGCTCGTATGGCGAGAATTACAGGGACAGTTAATCTCGACGTTGAGATTGGATCTGATGGAATGGTTTTGTCTGCCAAAGCTTCAAGTGGACATCCGCTTCTGGTGCGAGCGGCAGAAAAAAGCATACTTGAATGGTCATTCTATGTCCCTTCCGCGATGAAGCACTTTCCAATTCACCAAACCATGGTCTTCATTTACAAGATAGAAGGCGAGGAGACATATTCAGAGTTCTGCCCCACTGTTACTCTTAGGCCGCCCAACCTGGTGGAGATCGTGATACCGCCAGCGCAACCGGAGACCAACACCTCGGATCATCGCTGATACAGCAGCAGAAAGAGGATAGAGGAAGACCTTTCGGAGGAAATTCTTATGAGAAGATATGAGACCCACTTCTCGTTCAGCTTAATCTCAGCTCTCGCGCTGGTTGCGACTGCTTCTGCCCAGAACAACAGTCTCGACGCGAGGATCGATCGGGAGATTCCCGGATTGGTCGCCACCTACAAATCCCTCCATGAAGCTCCGGAACTTTCCCACTACGAAGCCAAGACTTCGGCCTTCATTGCCGGCCAGCTTCGCGCCATGGGCTACGACGTCACCGAGCACGTGGGCAAGTATAAGAACCCTCTGTGGAAACCTTACGGCGTAGTGGCGATCATGAAAAACGGCGCCGGGCCCACCGTGCTGGTGCGTACCGAGCTGGACGCGCTTCCCGTTGAAGAGGAAACGGACCTGCCCTATGCCAGCCACGTAAAAACCAAGAATGACGCCGGCATGGAAGTGAGCGTGATGCACGCCTGCGGACACGACATCCACATGACGTCGCTGCTGGGCACGGCCAAAATGCTGGCGGAACTCAAAGACCGGTGGCACGGGACCCTGATGCTAATCGGGCAACCTGCGGAAGAGGCCGTAGGCGGCGCACAATCGATGATCGCCGACGAAATGTATTCCCGCTTCGCCAGGCCGGACTACTGTATCGCGCTGCACGATTCCGCCGATATGGTGGCGGGCAAGGTCGGCTTCACGCCCGGCTACGCGCTGGCCAGTTCCACTTCCGTGGACGTTTATATTCGCGGCCTGGGCGGACACGGTTCGCGACCCGAGGCCACCAAAGATCCCGTTGTAGCGGCGGCTGAATTCATTGTGGCCCTGCAAACCATTGTGAGCCGCGAGAAATCTGCTTTTGACCCCGCCGTGGTGACCGTCGGTTCCATTCACGGAGGCACGCGTTACAACATCATTCCGGATGAGGTCCACCTTCAACTCACCATCCGAGCCTACAAAGAGGAAGTGCGGCAGAAGATTCTGGCCTCCATCGATCGCATTGCCAAAAGCGTTGCCTTGTCCGAAGGCATCCCTGAAGATCGCGCTCCCATCGTGAAAGTGGAAGACGAGTTTGCACCTTCCACTTATAATGACCCCAAGCTCACCGAACGTCTGGCAGGCGTGTTCAGGAACGTGCTCGGCGCGGACAAAGTGGTCGAGGTCCCTCCCATTATGGCCAGCGAGGATTTTGGCTTGTTCGGGCTGGAAGGCCATCAAATTCCAATTTGCATGTTCTCGCTGGGCGCCGTAGATCCGGCCAAGATGGAGGAGCACGAGCGAACCGGCAAGCCACTTCCCGGCCTCCATTCCAGCCTGTGGGCCCCTCTGCCCGAACCCTCCATTCGAACCGGCGTGAAAGCCATGACTTCCGCGGTGCTGGAGCTCATGAAGAAATAGTGCTTGGAACGAAATCCTCCGGTCGCGGGCCTGATCAACCGATTGTCGGGGACCTTTCGACTGATCCGCGCTCTTCTGCTATCATGAACACGATGTATGACGAAATTGTGGCCGTGGTCGAAAACCGACCTCTCACTGGCGGTCACTTCCTATTGAGTGTTCACTCTCCTCGCCAGGCGCAAGCGACCCGGCCAGGCCAGTTCGCCATGGTCCAATTGCTCGGGCGCTCCGACGTGCTACTGCGCCGGCCCATGAGCATTTATGATGTGAAGCCGTCCGCGCATAAACCTCGGGACGGTTCGCGAACCGCCCGTTCTTCCAAGAGCGAGATCATTCAGCTTCTCTACAAAATTGTGGGACGCGGCACGCGCTTGATGGCGGCGCTCAAGCCCGGCGACAAAGTGGGACTACTTGCGCCCCTCGGCCACGGATTCTTTACGGAAGAATATATGGCCCGGGCGCAAGAGTGCGAGGAAGTCCTGCACGTTGCGGGAGGCATTGGGATTGCCGCCTTGCTCCTGCCGGCGCGGGATTTGGCAAGAGCCGGAATCCGCCAGCGCCTTTTTTTTGGCGGACGAACCAAAGATGACTTAGTCGGTCTCGATGAATTCAAACCCGTGGTTGGTTCGATGGTGCTCGCTACGGAGAATGGATCGCGCGGCCATCGCGGCTACGTGACGCAACCGCTCGAGGCATTCCTCGAACGCAAACGCGGCAAGAAATACTTGATGATGGTCTGCGGTCCGTGGGCCATGCTCGACGCATCGGTGAAGCTGGCGGAAAAATTCGGCCACCCTTGCCTGCTCTCCATGGAAAACCGAATGGGTTGCGGGTTGGGCGTTTGTCTCGGATGCTGCATCCGCGTGGATGGCACGGGGCACGGCGCTTATCAAAGAGTCTGCACCGAAGGGCCGGTGTTTTGGTCGGGACGCGTTATTTGGGAGAAGGAAAAAATCGCCAAGATCTGATCCGCAGATTACGCAGATTCCGCCGATACGAGAAGAAAGTCAAAAGGCAAATGGCAAAAGGCAAAAGGCAAAAGTTAAGAATCGAAAGCCGAAAATCGAAAGTCGAAGTCCGAGCCGCACGCGTAGTGAATCCAAAATCTAAAATCGAGAATCTAAAATCGGCGAAATCTGTGCAATCTGCGGATAAAGATTTTGTTCCCCTCATCGAAACTGAAATTGCCGGAGTCCATTTTGCGAATCCCGTCCTGACGGCCAGCGGCACCTTTGGCTACGGCCATGAATTCGCCCACCTCATCGATCTCAACTCCCTCGGCGGCATTGTGGTCAAGGGAATCTCCGCCGAGCCGATGTCGGGCAATCCGCCGCCGCGTATTTACGAAACCGAATCGGGAATGCTCAACGCCATCGGCCTGCAAAACGTGGGCGCCAGGAGATTCCTGGAAGAGAAGCTTCCCTTCCTGCGGACGCTTCGAACGCGTTGCGTGGTGAATGTTTTCGGCTATTCCACCGAGGATTATGTCCGCGCCATCGAAATCCTGAATGCCGGAGATGGAATTGACGCCTATGAGTTGAATATTTCCTGCCCTAACACCCGTTGTGGAGGCATGGTTTATGGAAATGACCCGAAGCTTACGGAAGAAGTAGTGGCCGCCTCCAAGCGCGTTGCGCGCTTCCCGTTATTCGTAAAACTTTCACCCAACGTCACGGACATCACGGTTCTTGCCCGGGCCGCTGAATCGGCGGGGGCGGACGCGCTTTCCCTGGTGAACACATTTGTGGGGATGGCCATCGACGTGGAATCGCG
The DNA here is from genome assembly GCA_035308965.1 of Terriglobia bacterium. Lineage (GTDB taxonomy): Bacteria > Acidobacteriota > Terriglobia > UBA7540 > UBA7540 > DASYXZ01. The sequence continues at coordinate 205,374 of DATGFN010000019.1, forward strand.
AACCCCGCGCGTCTCCAATGTCACAGCAGGTCTCTCCGGACCTGCCATCAAGCCGGTGGCGCTGCGAATGGTCTATCAAGTAGCGCGCGCGGTGAAAATTCCCATCATTGGTATTGGCGGCATCGCCAGCCCCGAGGACGCTTTGGAATTCATCATTGGCGGCGCGAAGGCAGTACAAATTGGGACGGCGAACTTTTATTCTCCCGGAACTTCGCTTCGTGTAGTCCAGGGAATTCGGGAATATTGCCACCGCAAGAAAATTGACCTTTCGGAGCTTACCGGCAGCTTGAAAGTCTCAGGCGATTCCGCTTGACCTGGACGCGAAAGCTAACCACGAATCCCACTCCATCGGATGACGTTTCAAATTGAGCTTCCAGAACTCATCCCTCTCTTATTCACAGCGATGGAATTCAATGACGGACCCACGAACTTGTCATGCTGAGCGTAGCGAAGCATCTATGTAGTTTTCTCCTTTCTTTAAGGACAAATGCAGAGATTCTTCGCTTCGCTCAGAATGACAGACCTTCTCGAATGGGAGCGGATTTATGAGGCTATGCATAGATTTGGAACCCAACTTGCCCTTAAACGGACTGAAGTCTTTGGACTGAAAGAGGTCACTTAACTTAGACGCTTTTGATTTAAACACTTAGCAATCCTTCGCATTACGAGGCGCACGAATTGTCCTACACTGGAGGAGCCCATGGCAGGCGGCGTGAGTGCGGAAACCCGGACGCCGAGCGAAGCGTCAAATATTAAAGGGAGAAGGGTGCTCGCTGGCAGTATAAACCATTATATTATAATGACTTATAGGAATAGATTACAATTGACAGTCTACAAGCTATTTGGTAAATTGAAGTGTATCGTTTTGCGAAAAGATTACCCTGCATTCATATTCAAATCTCTCGTCAGCATGGCTATCGCCTCCGCAATTGTGGCAGGGCCGGGGTGTGCCGTGCGGCGGACTACCAAGGTGGCGGTGCCGGAGCCGCCTGCACCCGAGGTCGAAGCCTCCTTGGACGATTTGGTCGCCCGAGTTAATAAACTGGATGGCGGGATTCAATCCGTCAACGCGACGGTTGATTTTGAGCCCACCGCAGGGTCAGTCTATTCCGGAGTCATCAAGGAGTATCACGACGTTAAAGGATTCATTTTGGTGAAAAGGCCGGCCCTGATTCGAGTGATCGGCCAGGCTCCTGTGATTCGCACCAACATTTTTGACATGGTTTCGGATGGGAAGACTTTCAAGCTGAATATTCCGCCCAAGCACAAATTCATTGTGGGCTCCGCGACGCTCACCCGCCCGTCTAAAAACGCTCTGGAGAATATGCGCCCGCAACATATTTTGGATGCTTTGCTGATGACCTCCATCAACCCGGCGAATGAAACGGTATCCTACGAAGAGGCTGAGCAGAATTCGCGCCGATATTACGTGCTCACGGTCTTACAGCAGGGCGAGGGCAAGGAGTTGTTCCCGCAGCGAAAAGTCTGGCTTGACCGGTCCAATCTGGAAATCGCTCAATTGCAATTGTACGGGCCCAAAGGCAGCTACATTGAAGACGTTCATTATTCGGATTACAAGGATTTCCAGGGAACTCATTATCCCGAGCGGATCGAAATCTCCCGGCCGATCGAGGACTACCGCCTGGCCATTACGATCCAGAAAGCAACCTTCAACCAGGAATTGACTCCCGGCCAATTCGAGTTGAAGCAACCGAACGGCTCGCAACTGGTGGAAATGAGCGAGGCGGCCCGGCCCGAGGTTGACAATGGAAAATAGGATCGTCCTGGCCAATATTCTCCATCGGCCTATTCGCACCGTGGTCAGCGCCCTGGCGGTTGCCGTGGAAGTGTGCATGGTGATGCTGGTGGTGGGCCTCACTTCAGGCATGGTGAACGATACAGCGCGACGCGTACAAGGTGTGGGCGCAGATGTGATGGTACAGCCCCCCGGCGCCTCAATGTTCCTTGCTTTCGGTACGGCGCCTATGCCAATCTCGATTGGCGACCACCTTCTGCAACTCGATCACGTTCACGCCGTTGCCCCAGTTCTGGTTCAGTTCAATTCAATGGGGGGAGTCAACCAAGTTTTTGGGATTAATATGGACAGCTTCGATAGTGTCAGCGGGGGGTTCGTTTATCGCTCCGGCGGCCCGCTCAAGGACCCTTACGACATTCTGGTGGATGATTGGCAGGCGCAGTCCAGTCATCTGAAGGTGGGCGACAAGATGGTTGTGCTCGACCACGAATTTAGGGTGGCCGGCATTGTGGAGCATGGGAAGGGAGCGCGGCTATTTATTCCGTTGCAAACCGCGCAGGACCTCGCCAGCGCTCCCAACAAGGCGTCAATATTCTGGGTGAAGTGCACAGACCCGGGCTACACCGACAATGTGATCGCCGAGATTCATCAGTTTCTCCCTGCCTACAAGTTGACTTCGATTCAAGAATACATGTCGCAGATGACATCCAATAATTTGCCGGGCTTGACCGCGTTCGTCACCGCAATGATATCGCTATCTGTAGGTATCGGCTTTCTGGTGATCTTTCTCTCCATGTATACCACCATCACCGAGCGCACCCGCGAAATTGGAATCCTGAAATCGCTGGGCGCGTCGAAGTTGTATATCATCTGGGGCATTCTGCGCGAGTCGACCTTCCTTACCCTGATGGGGATATTGGTTGGCCTCCTTGCCTCGTTGGTCTCAAAGCGCGTCATCCATTCAGCGTTTCCGACTCTGTCGGTCGATCTCACGCTGCAATGGGCATTCTACGCGGGCGTGCTTGCGATACTGGGAAGTCTGGTGGGCGCCTTTTACCCGGCCTTGCGCGCGGCCAGCCTGGATCCGGTGGATGCGCTGGCGTATGAGTAAGGAAGCAGTCAGTTGTCAGCAGTCAGATGTCGGTCTTAAGTTGCGGAGTCTCAAATAAGATGGGGATCACTCTTAATCGGATTGAGGCACTGACAACTGAAAACTGATTACTGAGAACTCTTGTTATGGAACCCATTATCGCCACAGAAGACCTGAAGAAGGTCTATCGCATCGGCAAAGTCAATGTTCCGGCCTTACGGGGCGTTGATTTGATCGTTCAGGAAGGTGAGTTCCTGGCCGTGGTGGGGCCGTCGGGTTGCGGGAAGTCGACGCTGCTCCACATTCTGGGCGGTTTGACGCCCCCCACCAGCGGCAAGGTATGTGTGGACGGAAATGACTTCTCCACCATGGGTGATGCGGACCGAACGCGTTTCCGCCGCCACAAAATCGGATTCGTTTTTCAACGATTCAATCTGCTTCCCACCCTCACCGCGCAACAGAATATTGCCATCGCCCAGCACATCCAGGGCAACGGGTTTAACCCGCATCGTTTCCAAATTGTGGTGGATATGCTGGGCATTCGTGAAAAACTGAAGCACAAACCATTCGCCATGTCGGGCGGGGAGCAGCAACGCGTGGCCATTGCGCGCGCCGTGATTTGCGAACCCAAAATCCTGTTGGCGGATGAACCGACGGGCAACCTGGATACCGAGAATTCACAAATTGTCCTCAATATGATGCGGGCGTTGAATCGGTCGTTCCGCCAGACCATCCTGATGATCACCCACAACCTTGATGCCGCCGCCGTCGCTGACCGCATCGTACGCATGCGGGACGGGCAGGTTATTTTCGATTGATTCCCGCCTCATTTCCCGCTATTTTCTCAAGGTACGGTTTTTTATGACCCCAAGCACAGAATTGCGCGAGCATGCCATTTCTTCCCCAGGGACTACGGAGGGAACCACCTCGGTCTCGGGAGCATGGGCAAGAATCAAGCTCGTCTGTTTGCGATCTGTCTTCTGGACTTATAAACGAGGGAGCTGGCAATACGACATCATTGTTCTGGTGATTCTTGCTTTCATCTTCCTGACGCCTTCTTCCTGGTTCACTCCCCAACCCGCTCCCCAGGTAACGGGATTCTTAAAAAACCAGGGTATCATCCAGGTGGGACGCATCAAAGATGATTGGAGTTATATAGTCGACGCGCGGCTGATCAAAATACAGCCGGGAACGAATACAGAAACCGCGGTGAGCGCAATACTCAGCCAGCGCCTGCAAAGAGCTGTTACCGTGAAGTCCGTGGATGAAATTCTAGATAAAAACAAGGCCGTCATCGGATACACCGTGGTCATCGGGCCTTAAGACTCGCATAGGTCCAAGCCCATGAGGAAAATTATCAAGTTCAAATCTCCAAGTCGTGGTCAACGGAAGATCGGAGGGCCAATCTGCGCGGCATGCCTTTGGGGCTTGCTTATGGCTGCGCTGCCCCATGCCTTGGGCAGTCCCGCCTTTCGAAAACAGAAGGTCTCTCCTCCGCTGGGCGAAATCCTGGCGCAAATGAATAATAGAGCCAAAAGCCTGAAAACTGTTTCGGCTGACATTGAATACACCAAAGTCACGGTGGTGGTGAACGACAAATCCACAGAATTTGGCGAACTATTTTTCAATAGGGAGAAGGGTCCGGAGATTCTGCTCAATTTTACCAAGCCCGATGCCAAGGTCATCCTCTTCAAGAAAAACAAAGCCGAAATCTATTTGCCCAAGAGCAATCAAGTCCAAGAGTACAACCTGGAGAAGCAGAGTGGATTGGTGGAGCAATTCCTGCTGCTGGGATTTGGCACCGAAACGGGGGACCTGCAGAAACTGTACGAGATTAAGCTGAACGGCGAAGAGGTTTTGGATGGTGATACCACCGCCATGCTGGAATTAACACCACGCAAGGAAAGCATTTCGGCTCAGCTCATCAAAGTACAACTTTGGATCAGTGAGGAATCGTGGATTCCCGTCCAGCAAAAGTTTTTCGAGGCAGGCGGAGACTACCTGGTCACGCGCTACACCGCCGTCAAAGTCAACCGGCAACTTCCGCCTTCCACTTTTCAGAATCTCGGCCCCAAAGGCGCAAAGCACGTGAAAATGGGCTGACGTCAGTGATAAGTATTTCCCAACCGGGCTTAATTTTCGACATTTCAAGGCGGATTTTCTACCATTCGCCCCTTTCCCATTGTTCCCTCGGTGCAGTTCGATTAACCTCGTGTGGGGGAAAGGCTTGTTGGTCGTGTGGCCGGCGAGCTTTGGTGTGCTTGAGAACGGCTCATCCCATCGGGCCGTAGATTCAATTACATAACCAGGACATCTCGGGGCTGAAGCTTATTCTTGTCCGGCCTTTTTGAGAGTGGTACATCTTGAATGAATAACGTCGCGATTCGCCGCACATTTCGTTTTTGGCACACGCGCGTTCGCGAGTGGTGGATGATTGGCTGGGGTCTATTAACGCCTCATCATCCCGTCCTGGCGCACTTGATCCCCATCCGCCGGTGCAACCTGTCTTGCACGTATTGCAACGAATTTGACGATTTTTCAAAACCCGTTCCGCTCCCCGAGCTCTTCGAGCGGATCGATCGCCTGGCGGAGTTCGGCACCAGCATTATTACCATCAGCGGCGGCGAGCCCCTGCTCCATCCCGGCCTGGAAGAAGTGATACGGCACATTCGCCGCCGCGGCATTATCGCAGGCATGATTACCAACGGCTATTTGCTTACCCGCGAGCGCATTCAATCCCTGAACGATGCCGGCCTGGAGCACCTGCAAATCAGCATTGACAACGTGATGCCGGACGACGTTTCCAAAAAGAGCCTGAAGGTTCTGGACAAGAAATTGCAATTGCTGGCGCAATATTCCATTTTTCAGGTGAACATCAATTCCGTGCTCGGATCCCCCGTACACAAACCGGAAGACGCTTTGGCAGTGGCACGCCGCGCCATGGGCCTCGGTTTTACCAGCACGGTGGGCATCCTTCACGATCATGAGGGACAACTCCAGCCCCTGGCCGAGAAGCAACAAAATATATTTACAGAAATAATGAATATGGGCCGGAAGTCTTACTCGCGCTTTAATTATTTTCAAAAAGACGTTGCCCGTGGTGCGGCCCACGAGTGGCGATGCCGGTCCGGCAGCAGGTATCTCTACATCTGCGAAGACGGACTGGTGCATTATTGCTCGCAACAACGCGGGTATCCCGGCATTCCCCTAGCGGAATACTCGCGGGAGCACCTGGAACACGAATACTTCACCAAGAAGCCTTGCGCCCCACTATGCACGGTCTCCTGCGTGCAGCAGGTAGCACTCCTCGACAACTGGCGCCATCCGCAGGATCGCCAAGCCTTCAAGAAACCGGCCGCTGGATTGGTGGCATTGCGCGCGCCGGTCCGTGACGAAAGCTGACGCATCCTCGTTTGATTCAAAATTCTCCCCTTAGTGAAGCCACTGAGCAGGAAAGGCACTAGCAAGTAGGGGTACGGCTTGCCGTACCCTCTTTCCTACCCCCCTACCCCCTCGCTGAGATGGGTAGGGCAAGCTCGCTAAGGCGAGCCCGCTGAAGCGAGGTCACGCCGAGGCGGATCCGACTGGGCGACCCTCCCCTTACGCACCATTAGTGGATGCTGTTCTTGGTCAGCCTGCTACGGGTGCCCGATCTTCCATTCAATTTGGGCGAGGATTCCGCCCAGGATTTTTACGTCGTTATTAGTCAGGCCGAGGTCCAACAGCAAGCGGCGCAACTTGATGAGCGTGGCGCCCCGGCTTTTGGGCTTGAGGTATCCAACCTGATCGAGCACCCTCGCCGCGCGGTCAAAGACGTGGTCAACGGATTGCATATTAGCCGGATCGGAATGATGAATTGCGGTCGCGAGTGGCTGGGTGGAGATGGCGCCGGCGCGCGCCAACTCGTAGCAACAGACAGCCACCGCCTGGCCCAGATTCATGGAAGGACATCGCTGGTGAGTGGGAATTTTCACCAACCTGTGGCAAAAACTCATCTCTTGGTTGGAGAGGCCGGTCTTCTCCGAACCGAAGAGCAATGCAACCCGGGCCCGCCGGCCCGGCTTGGGGAACCACTCCTGTGGATGGTCAAGCGGAATCAACTCTCGGTCTATGTTTCGGCGTGAACCGGAAGTGGTCCCCACCACCCAGGTGCGGTCGCCAATCGCCTCGGCAATATTTTGGACTGCTCTCGCCGACTGAACGATATCTTCCGCGCCCACGGCGGAGCGAGTCTCCTGCCACACCGGCGGGTGGGGAGCCACCACCACCAATTCATGCAAGCCGAAATTGGCCATCGCCCGGGCCGCCGCTCCGATGTTCAGCGGATTCCGCGGCCGCACCAACACTATACGCAATTCCACTCGGCTCGCTCGCATGGGAACGGATTGTATCAGGAAGGCCGCAATGAGGGCGAGGGTCACCTGGGCGACCTTTCCCCTATTAAGCGAGCCGGCTATTGCTTATCTTTCGGCGGCGGAACAGGAATGGGTTTGGCGTTGGGCTGGTCGGTTGGAGTGGCGGAAATAATCCGAACCTTGGACTTGAATTGTTTGTATTCCGAATATCGAATGACCTCTTTCATATGCACGGATCCGGTGGAGAAATAGAGAGTGTCCTCAGCGGTGGTAAAGGTCGGGAACCAATACTTACCGTCGATCTGCTCGCGGTAAGTTGTGAAACGCGGGAAAAGATTCTCCTGCCCTTTGATTTTTGGCTCCGGGACAGGCTTGCCCTCCGACTTGACGATTTGCAGGTCGCGGTCATCCACCCAAATGACACCCTGGAAATACTGCCGTCCTTTAGCGATTTCCTTGGGCCGGATTGAGAAAACAAAAGCCGTGATTTCATCCACCTTCACATGGCCCAGGTATTTCACTTCGTATTCTGGAAGCTCATCCGAGGTGAGCACGAACGGATTAGTATTGCGGAAGGCGTAGAGATCTTCCTTGGTCAAAATGAGTTTCTTCAGTGTGTCCGCAGGCGCATAGGTGACCCGCTCCACTCGTTCACCCTTGTCATCGTACAAAATGTCCCACTCCTGCTCGTACTGGCCGTCGATCTCGCCATCGGCGCCTAACTCCTCCACTTTGTTGCTCTGATGGTAGGTGTAATTATTTCGAGCCTCCTTGAAAGTTTTTTCTTTCCCCGCAAATTCCTGAATGATTTTCTGGACCTGATCGGGAGAGGGGTCGCTGAGGTCCGGTTTGCCAGAAGCGGCGGGAGACGCATTTGAACTCGCAATTGGGCCCGGCCCACTCGGAGTGTTCCTGGTGAGATCGTTCAGGGTATCCGCAATTCTCTTATCCGGGGAAGCGGGTGTCGTCTTAGGGGGAGGAGGGCCTGATGAGGCTGCCGTTGATTTCACTTGTGCCGGCGCCGGCTTATCCTGAGCCTTACGCAACGCCTGAATTACGGTATCGTCCGCGCCATCGTCATGTAATTTCTTTTCCAGTTCCGGCGTTAGTTTAAAGCTGATACCGCGCTGATCGATCAACGCCACCACTTTTGCCGGCGCTGCGCCGCCAATTAAAAGAAGGCGGACGTCTTCCAGGCCCAAAGGTGCATCGGCGCCGCGCGCCACCGCCGCGATCGCGCAAATGAATAACAAGAAAATGATTCGTGCCGCGCTTTTCCTCAATCTCAACAAAGAAAAACCACCTTTCACAATTCCGTCAGGCAAACACTAGATTAACGATATTTTACCTTCATTATGATAAGAATCGATTATGGGCTGGAGCGTTGCATCCTGCAACGCTCATTTTGCCGGACTCTGCGCGGTGAGGGGCACCAGAGTCGCGGCAGCTGGAAGAGCCTCGGCTGGGTAGCCAAGCTCCAGCCAGCCATCGAGGCCCCCGAGCAGAGGGCGAACTTCTTTATATCCTTTACTGTTGAGGAGCCGCGCCATCCTGGCGCTGGTGGCTTCGTTCGGTCATGTGCAGTACATCACCACGGGACGGCCGGGCGGGATTTCCTTGAATCTTGCCTCAAATTCTTTGGGCGGAATGTGGATCGCACCGGGAATTTTCGTCCCCTCCGTTTGGTAGCTGAGATCGGATCGCAAATCGACGATGACCACGCTATCGCCGCGGGCCAGCATTTCCTTCAACTCTGGAGGGGCGATTCGGGACTTCTCGAGAAGTTTATAGAATTGACGTCTTTCGACCCACTTGAGCAGGAGCCAGCCGGCAATCAGCACCAACAGGATCAGGCCGCCCAACCTTCCGAAGTCTTGCAGCCATTCCAGCACCCACTCCACCTGGGATCGGAAGATTACACCCAGCGCCAGCGCCGAGCTTGCCCAGAGGAAAATTCCAGACAGGTCGAAAAGGGCAAACCTGAAAGCAGGTATTCTCAGCATCCCCGCCAAGGGGGGACCAATGGTATTGAGGCCGGGAACGAATTTTGCCACCAGCAATGACTTCAACCCGTGGCGAACGAAAATGTTTTCGGTGCGGCTTACACAGGAATCGGGATTCAAGGTTAAGGAACAGAGTGTCCGCAAAATGGGCCGGCCCCGAAGCCGCCCCAGGGCATACCAAACCAAGTCGCCCGTCAAGGCTCCGAGCATACTTACGACCAAAAGCCCCGCAAGAGATAAATGCAAGTTGCGGCTGACGGAGGCGGCCAGCAACAGAACGGGAAAACTCGGGAGGGGCACTCCCAGATTCTCCGCCAGGACGAGGCCGAATATCAGCCAGTATCGATAAACCTCCAGAAAGTGAACCATTGGACTCCCGCAGTCACTTGATGAATTGGATGCCGAAGGAAAATAAAAGACGCAGGGCGTCAGCCAAGAATGAACTGCGTCCTCAGCTCAACTTTGCCCAGGGCGCAAATCGCATTCCTAGCCTCGAACTGCACTCCCAGGAGAGTGGTCGAATGAAACTGCGATAAATCCCGCAACGCGCCACAGCGGGACTAGCGTGCCCGGCGGCGATTCTTAATCCGCGACTGCCGAAGCTTGCGCGGATTACGTTTGGGTTTGGAAATTGCAAATGTGGTGCTGCCCACCCGGCGAACTTTCCATTCCTTCACCGGCGGGGGAGTGGCTTCATTCTCCATCCGGCCTCCTCAGCTTTTCCGATACACGGAATAGAGAGGATTATACAAGAAAAAACAACGGCACGGAGCGTCCAGGTGTTCAATTGAATTATGGGTGCGGGTCCTGCATTCCTGACCGGAAATATCCAAAGAAAGTGCTTGGGCATTTCCTCCCAAACCGGGGAGGACCAATTCGTCGATGCCAGGCCGCAACTATTTAGCTGCTTCGATAGATGTCTCGGTGATAACCTTGCCCTTCAGCGTCCCAGTTACCGTAACTTTTTCCCCGGCAAATTCCGCCGGCTTTTTCTGGTCGCTCAGCTCGTAAACCTTGCCGCTGGCAGGATCCGCAAGCACGTACTTGGATCCACCTTTCACGCATTCGACCGTACAGGCCTTGTCGCCTCCGGGCATCATGTGCTTGAGCCCGCACATGCTGTCACTGATGTTGCCCACAAACGTCTTACCTGCATCCTTGGGCGCGGCCATGGTGATTCCGGCAGCGAGGAAGATGAACAAGCCTAATACCGTTATCCTTTTCATCCGATACCCCCCACGGGTTGAATTTAAAACCCTTGCTTGTATCGTTTCGACTGAACTTGCAACCAAATGCCTTGCCTGCATACATATCCTGATGTGTTGGATGCACGTCAAATGGACAGGTTACCTGAAAACATTCAAGAAGAAATGTTTTGCCGGTTTGTGAACTATCCGACACTTTCCACGGGAACGACGCGATGGGACGCTGCTTGATGATGGGGAACGGTGCCAACCCCGGGCGGGAAAAAACAAAGGCCGTCCCGCAATGGCGAGACGGCCTGTGTTCAGCAAGTCTTATGCAAAGTGCAGTCAACCACTACATCTTTGTACCTGCACCTTTGGCGGCAACCATGGAAACGTCGGTGACGGTGATGGTGTCACCGCTAAGGGTACCGGTAACTTTCACGCTGTGGCCGGCATGATCCGCGAATTTGTCTTGCGCATCGAGCTGGTAGACTTTCCCTTTGGATACCAATACATACTTGGCCCCACCCGAGGCGCACTTCTTCACACATTCAGTCGCGGCGTCACCTGCTGTGGCGTGCTTGGCCCCGCAATGCTCGTCGCTGACGGTTCCTGTCCACGATTTCGCCGGTGCGGCCAGCGCCCAAGAACTGAGCGAAAGTGCCAGGACTAATAACATGATGCTTTTCTTTGTCATCGAGTTTTTCTCCTTTAATTGATCTGCGAATCACTAATTTGCGGGGCTTTGCCAAGAGCTAGCCCCCTTAGCCCTATAAGTGAGTCGAGTCAGCCTCTCCCTTCTATCTCCAAGACCAAAGAAGAGCGAAACAGAGTTCTTCCCCCGCTCGCGTCGCCTTCCCCGAGAAGTTAACCCTTCGTAAGAGATTCTACCCAAAAGAGGGCCAGGAATTCAAGGGGCAAGAGTTTTCGGAGGGTCCCCGCCCCTGGATCTACCCTGCCCGCCAGAGTCTATTCAATGTGGATATTGCCTGACCCGGTTTCGAGGTTCAGACGCACCCCGCCGCCACGCGCCTTCCCTTGCATGCGGCCGCGGCCAATCGTACCTTGCACGGTGATCGGTTGATCCGTGATAATTTGCCCGGAACTTGTGTGCGCGTCTAGATCAAAACCAACCTGGGTGGCAAAATGCACCTTAAGTGTACCGGATCCCGAATGCATGCTCCACCCGCCGGTAGGGCTCCCGGAGGCCGAGATATTCCCGCTGCCGGAGCGCGCTTCCAGACTGCCACTGACTCCGGTTAATTCAGTCGTGCCGGAACCAGTCTCCACCCTCACATCTCCGGGGGCGGTTTGCTCCAGTCGAATGTCCCCGCTGCCCGTCCCGGCGACTATGGCCCCGGCGATGCCGCTGGCGTGGATCCACCCGCTGCCGGTGTGAACGCGCGCATGGCCCTTAATGGAATCGGCTTCGATGTCGCCCGAGCCGCTATTCGCATCAAGCTCATCGCCAATGTTTGAAATCTTCAGGCTTCCGGACCCGGTATTGGCCCGCAACGGTCCTTGAATTCCGGAAATCGTTTCATTGCCCGAGCCTGTGTTGGCCGCCAGCCGCGTCTCTGCCGGCACTTCGAGTTCGTAGCTGATGGATATGTTGCGGCGCAGTTCGGGGTCTTCAATATGACCGATGCGGATGGAGTTCCCGTTTTGTTCAATGGGAGGATTGGTTTCGAGTTCATGAACTTTCTTTTCCGCGTCGGCGGAATCACCATGCCAGTTATTTGAGGCGCGAATTTTGGCGCGGACGTGAACACTCCCGGAGTCGCCGGTTCGGACATCAATATTGCCGGAGCCCGTGGCCACATCCAGGTCCACTGCGCCGGTTACTTTCAAAGTGCGGTCAAACGAGCCTTCAGCGACAAATCCATGGGCTGGAATTGCTGCCACCGCCAATAAAATTACGGTGGTCAAAATTGATGCAAGCTTGGTCATGCGGACTTTCATTTCCAAAATCCTCCATCTCTGTGAATTAATTTCCCGGACATTTTCTTCAAATATGGGCTGTTCCTGCCGTGGGTCCGTTCCATCCGGTCGATGGTGAGACGTTGCGGAATTGGATTACGTTAGCACTTAATATTACCGTGGCCGGTTGTAAGATTACTCGTATCGCAGGGCCTCGACCGGATTGAATCGGGAGGCGCGGATGGCCGGCACCAGGCCGCTGATCAACCCGACCAGAACCAGAATTCCCGACGAGATCAGGACGGTGGAGAAAGAAATGATCAAATGGATATCGCGCTTGCCGGAAGTGTCCTCAAATCCCTCACCCATCAAAGGCAGGGTGCCAATCATATAGCTAAGGATATAAGAGAGGGCAATCCCGATGGCGCCTCCAATCAGGGTGAGGACCAGGGCCTCGGCCAAGAACTGGGCCTTAACATGGCGGCGCCGGGCGCCGAGGGCGCGCCGCAGGCCAATTTCGCGGATGCGCTCATCCACGCTCACCAGCATGATGTTCATCACGCCTACGCCGCCGATGCCCAGCGTCAGCGTGCCGATGAAGGTCAACAAGACCTGGAGCCCGATGGTCAAGGCGTCGATGACGGGACGAAATTCCTGACGGCCAAACATTTGAATGGATCGTTCATCGGTGGGCGAGAAATGCTGGCGCTTGGCCACGGTGGCGCGGACCTGGGCCATGGCCTCCTTCTCAAACCGTGGCGATATCGGTGCAAAAACCAGCACGCTGGCGTAACGAGTGTTCCAAATGTCGCTTGCCGCCGTGTAAGGGATCCAGGCGGAATCATCGTCATCCGTGAAGTAGGCGCTAAAATTCAGCTTGCGAGCCATCACCCCCACCACTGTATAGCGAACGCCGGCGATGGTCACCGGTTCGCCAGTGGCCGGACGCCCGCCAAAAAGCTTTTCACGCAGCTTGCCTCCCAGAAAAACCAGCCGGCGGCGCTCCAAAATATCTTCGGGACTGATCCAGCGCCCTTCCAGTGCAACCTCATCGCGCATCTCGCCATACTCCGGATAGACACCGCGGATGGCGGTGGATACCAGAACGTCTCCGGAAGTGATGGGAAGCCAGTGAACCGTTTCCGGGCTCAATTGCTTTACCAGCGGACATTCGGAGCGGATGAGGTTTACGTCTTCCTGCTCAAACACAACTCGTTTGCCCGCCCGCTCGCCTCCGGCGTGTTCGCTAGTTTGCCCGGGCCAGCAAACCACGGCATCTCTTCCAAAAGACTCGAATCCATCCACCAAGACGGCGCGAAAACTTCCGCCGTAGGCAATCAGCATGGTCACCGCAACGATCCCCCACACAATGCCCAGCATGGTGAGAAAACTGCGCGTAGGTTGGCGTTTGAGGGCGTCCCAGGCTTGTATCAGTATTTCGCGGAGCATCTTCAGCACGTCCTGTTTTCAGTTCTCAGTTATCAGTTTTCAGTAAAAGTTCTAACTCCTTAATTTATCAATGAAGGAATAAAGCATTCTCTTTAACTCAACTGTGCGGCTTTCAAGAGATTTGTACTCAGCATCTTCGATTAAACCAAGGTCATGGCCAAGAAGCAGGTGATATTGCAGCTCACTGGCAGAGCCGGCCGCAACTTGAAGATACCGCCCAAGTTCAGCTTTTCCGCTCTTGCCACAACCCTCGGCGATGTTGGCCGGAATTGATGCGCACGCACGCCTGATTTGACTCGTCAACCCATAAAGTTCTTCCTTGGGAAATCGAGTAGTCGTCTTGTACACCGCCAGTGTCAACTCGTGCCCATTTCCCCACACCTTGAGTGTTTTAAAGTCCTGCATGATTATGTTCCTGCGACGGTTCTTCCGCCCTTGCTGACAACTGAAAACTGACTACTGAAAACTTTTTAACTTCCAGGTTCATATCGCAACGCTTCGATGGGATCAACCGACGCCGCGCGGCGCGCCGGGTAAAGAGCCGAGAGCATCGCTACGGTTCCCAACAGACCAAAAGACAGGCTAGCCGATTGCCAACTGGGGATGAGCCCGGCAAAATACATGGGCATGGGCAGCGAGTTCACCAGCGCGCACAATCCATAAGCAATGCCCATGCCAATGCCGCCGCTCAGGAAGACCACAATCAGCGTTTCCAGGAAAAACTGGCGCATGACCACGCGCGTGCTGGCCCCCACGGCTTTGCGAACCCCAATTTCCTTGGTCCTTTCTTTCACCGCCACCAGCATCACGTTCATCACACCGATGCCTCCCAGGAACAGGCTGACCAGGCCAACCGCACCCAGAAAGTATTTCATCCCGTCGGTCATGGCCCGGAAGGCCCTGGTCTCCTCGTAGGTGTCCCAAATACTTGCGGCCTGTTTATCGTGTGGATCGAAGTCGTGCAGGTTCCCCAGGGCGCGCTGCACTTCCCATTTGCAGGCGTCGTGGTCCTCGTCCGACTTCGGCTGAACCAGCAACCGGTCGATAGTGTGGGGCGGGGCGGGCGGTTTTTCGGGGAAATCCTGAATCATGGCGGCAAAGGGAATGAAAACTTTCTGAACATCGAATCCGTCGTAACTCGAGTCCTGGTCTTTGGACTTCATCACGCCGATTACGGTGTAGGGAAAATCGCCAATTTGAATGGTTTCCCCCACAGCCGGGCGGGTGGCAAAAAGTTGTTTCTTGGCGTCGGTCCCGAGAACCGCCACGCGGCGCACGCTGGCCTGATCGTCCCAGCTATAAAATCGCCCTTGGGAGATAGGGATGGTACGGATATCGGCGAAGGGAGGCAGGGAGCCGGCGACAGTTAATGATGCGCTGTTAAAGGAACTGCGCACCGATTTGGTGTTGCCCAGTTCCGGAATGACATAGCGGCAGGAGGGGGATTGTTCACCCACGAAAACATGGTCGGTGTCTTCCCACCGGATCGCCCGCCCAGCGCGGACTCCTCCCGCTTGCAGGCTGGTGCGCCCGGCAAAGATAATCATGATGTCCTTGCCGAAGTTTGCGGATACGCGTTGCTGTCCCAGGCGCAAACCCTCGCCCGCGGCCACCATCAGGATGATGGAAATAATCCCCCAGGCAATTCCAAACATGGTCAGAAAGGTGCGCAGCTTGTGCGTCCACAGCGTTCGAATCGTATCGTAAATGAGGTCGCGTAGGATCATGGCGGAGAAAAGGTTAAAGGGTAACAAAACACTTTCGAATTCTTATGAGTCAGCGATGCTCCTTCACTCTGCATACTTCTTAATTCAGACTTCAGCCTTAAACCTTTACCCTTACCTTCTAAACTTTGGAACTCTCACTGTAGAATAACTTTCTCCCCTTCCTTCATGCCTCCCAGTAATTCTGTTTTTACTCCATTCGAGATCCCAAGCTTGACGGAGAGTTTGCGCCGCCCGGTTTTTTCTTTGGGATCGGGAGTTTCGAGTGAGGTGGCGCGATCTTTGTCATAGACCACGGCAGCTTCGGGAACCAGCAGCACGTTGTGTTTTTCCTCCAGGATAATTTCCGCGTTGGCGCTCATGTTGGCTTTCAATTCCCCGCCCGGATTCTGGATGGAAACTCTCACTTCAAAAGTGGTCACATTTTCTTTCTCCACGCCCATGGGAGAAATTTTGGTGACTTTACCCTGGAACTTTTTGTCTTTGAAAGATTCCACTACGATGCGGGCAGCCTGGCCGAGATAGACCTTGCCGATGTCCGCCTGATCGACTTTACCCAGCACATAAACACTGGAAACATCACCAAGGGTCATGATCAGCGTGGCTTGCGAACCGAGCACCAGGATGGAGCTCACGGCCGAGCCCACTTCCACATCGCGGGAAAGAACCAGCCCATCCATGGGGCTCACGATGGTTGAATTGCGCAAATCCTGTTCAGCGCTCGAAAGGGCCGCCTCAAACTGCGCCGCCTGAGCTTTGGCTTTGGCCACTTCCGCCTTGCTTACGGCAACGTTGCGCTGGGCGGAGAGTTGCTTGTTCAAGGCAAGTTGATAAGCTTTCTCCCCATCGTCCACCACCGAGGCCGCGATCAGTCCGTCCGCTGCCCCCTTGCGATTGCGCTCAACGGTGGCTTTCAAGTAAGGCAGGTCAGGACCCATGGCATCAACTACGTTTCGTTCGTAAGTGGCCTCGGCGGATTGCAGCCCTGCCTGGGACGCCAGCAGGTTGGCGCGCGCTCCCTCCACTGCCGACTGCAACTGCTCCTTGTCGAGCTCGGCCAGCACCTGGCCCGTCTTCACGGTATCGCCGTAATCGACGTAGATGTTTTTGACGATTCCGCTGGCTTTCGACTTTACTTCCACCTTCGCCAGCGGCTCAATCTTTCCCGTGGCCACCACGGACCGGGCCAAATCGCCTTTCTCCACGGCAACCAACTTGGAGGGGTCAATCTGGTTGTTGGGCCGAAGGGCCGCGCCGATCCCAAAGACTCCTCCGCCCAGCAACAACACCGCCGTAATCACAATGATCCAGCGTTTGCGCTTTCGACTTTTCTTTTGGATTTCTGTCATGAGTTTGCACCAATCCCCGCCATGCTCGTGTTCGTACTGTCTTGGATTACGAGACGGGCATACAAAATGTTCCGCAAATATTTGGACGGGCGAAATGAGGGGAAAGGTAGGAAGGAGCGAAAAGAAAGGTAAAAGGTAAAAGGGTAAAGGTTAAAAGCTAAATCGATCGGCGGTCACTTCGCTTCAGGAATTGATTACTCCTGATCTTTTAACATTTACCCTGAAGTATTACGGTTTGATTTCCACCTTGTATTTGCCAAGGTCCAGGGCGGCAGGGCCGCCTTTGGCCACGTTAATTTGCAGTGGTTTCGGTACTTTCAAGGCTGAATCGAGAGGTGCGGCGCACGACGCCACTTCCGACCCCGCTTGATTGTAAAGGTGGAATTTCGCGTCGTCTTTACTGGTGGCGGCGGGTCTGTCGAGACCAAATCCGTAGCTCCCCACATCCACGCTCGTCCCGCATACCGAGATCTTCCCTTCGGTGATGACCATTCCAATGTATTTCTGCTTGATTTGTGAGCTATACCCGGTTGTGTCAATGAGGGCCAAGAGCACCCGCGCCCCCGCCGGAGTCTTTAGCATCGCTGCGTTGCGTTTCTCGGTTGGAATGGCATTGCCCTCCAGGTAAAAGTCCTTCGGCATGGCCGAGTCAAACGCCTTCCCCGAGACCGGTTCAAACGATCCTTGGGCGCGGGCAGAGTTGGGCGAAGCTACCACCGCTCCCAGGATGACCAAAAGAGTTGTAATGATTGTTGCTTTCTTCATGGATCTAATCTCCTCAAGAATTACCGCGGGAATTTGAATTACTCACCAAGCGGCGACTTTTAGTGACTGGAGTTTATCACAAACCCGCCGCGACTTAGTGAGCATTCGCAATTGCCCATTAAGGTAAATCGATGAGGAGAAGTTCCGCTGGCTTTTGCGCTTCGAAGTTGAGGCCTGATTCCTCCGATATCTTGGCCACGTCGCCCTTCGCCAATGTGTTCCCATTGAAGTTCACCTGGCCGTCAATCAGGAAGGCGTAGGCACGCCGGCCCTTTTTCAACTCCTGCCCAACCTTTTCTTTCGCGGGCAGGGAGGAGAGATAAAATGTGACGTCCTGGTGAATCTCCACCGCGCCCTGCTGCGCTTTCTGGATCCCCTTCTGGCCGCTTGCCACCGGCAGCAGGACGCCACAGCGCGCTTCGGGTGAAAAACTCTTCTGTTCCCAACTCGGCTTCACGCCGCGCACAGCGGGCTGCACCCAGATTTGCAGGAAATGTACCGGCTCATTCCTGGAAGGATTAGATTCGGAGTGCGTGATGCCGGTCCCCGCGCTCATGCGCTGGATTTCATTGGGCCCCACCACGCCGCGATTGCCTTCGCTGTCGCGATGCTCCAGCCGGCCCGAAATCGGAATGGTCACAATTTCCATCTCCCGGTGCGGATGCATGGGGAAGCCGCCGGCAGGCTGTACCACGTCGTCATTGAATACGCGCAATGGCCCGAATGAGACGTTGGCCGGGTCGTAGTAATGGTCAAAACTGAAATGCCAAAAAGTGGAAAGCCAGTCGGTTTCAAAATGGTATCGCTGGTCTGACTTGGTGATCTGAATCATGGGTTTACCTCATTTAGCGATGACTTATTGCTAATCGCTGCGGGATTAGATGACTGAAGAGGTATCGAAGTTACTTTTCGAGTGGAGACGGCACTCTCCATTGAAGGGAAAGCCCTCGCGACGGCTCGTCCCACAAAGATGTAGCAACAAACCAATTGGGTCATTAGAATGTTCTATAGATCGACCTAAAAATTCGGGGGGGCTTATGAGAGCATTAATGCAACGCCGGCAATTTCTTCAAACTGCCGGAGCCGCAGCCTTGGTCGGTGCGGGCAAGTCGATATCCAAAGAGTCCAAGCCAGATCCTGCTGCGCCGCTTCCGGCCAGCGCGCCCCGGCTTTTGTCCGGCTGTTGCGCCTATTCCTTTCGCAAAGCGTTGGCAAGCAAGCAAATGACCATGGAAGATTTCATCCTGAAAGGAGTAGAGATGGGGCTGGAAGGCGTGGACATGACGGTGTACTGGCTGAAATCCACCGACCCCGGTTACCTTGCCGGTCTGCGGCATCTGGCCTTAAAGAACGGCATCCCGTTTTCAGGCGCGGCCTGCGGCTCCAGCATGGTGCAGGCGGACAAGGCGAAGCGCGACAAGGTGCTGGATGACATCAAGAAATGGATTGACGTGACGGATGCGTTGGGGGCCTCACACTTGCGCGTTTTTGGCGGCGATCTCCCAAGTGGAGCCACCGAAGAGCAGGCCATCGGTTGGATTGTCGAGACCATGAAAACCGCCTGCGAGTATTCCGGAAAGAAAGGCATCACGCTGGGCATTGAAGACCACAGCGGAATTACTCAGACCGCAAAAGTTTGCCTTGAAATCATGCGCCGGGTGGATTCACCTTACGCCGGCATCAACTTGGACATCACGCACTTTGTACCCAGTCCCGGCGAGGATGGCTACGCGCAAATCGAAGCCTGCGTCCCTTATGCCACCCACACTCACATCCGCGAGGTCTTTGACGACCAGCAGCCCATCGACCTTGACCGCGTTTGGCGGATGTTTGCCTCGGCCGGATATAAGGGTTATATGTCGGCGGAGTTTGAGGGCAAGGAAGACCCCGCGACCGGAGTCCCGAAATTGGTCGACAAGATCAAAACATTGTGCAGAAAATACTCAACGGTTTAATTCCAGATTTCATCCGCGCCACAACCTCCGGGGGGGTGGGCGGGAACGGCATCAATTCCAGAAGGAGGAAGTCTTATTATGTCCAATCGTAGAGAATTTATCACTGGGGTTTTGGGGAGTACGGCGGCGTTTGCGGCGGGAAGTGTTCTTCCATCCAGCCGAGTGCTGGGCGCGAATGACCGCGTCCGCTTCGGCTTGATTGGCTGCGGTGGGCGCGGTCTTCAGGATTTCCACTCGGCGCTGCGGGCAACGAATGTGGAGGCGGTGGCCGTCTCCGACGTTTATACCCGCCGCCTTGACGAAGCAAAAAAAATCGCGCCCAATGCAAGAACCTACGCTGACTTTCGACAACTGCTCGATGACAAATCAATTGACGCCGTAGTGATTGCCACCCCGCAGCATCAGCACGCCCTCCAATTTGTTCCCGCCATCCAGGCCGGCAAGGACGTATATCAGGAAAAGACGATGGCCTTCAATCCCGATCACGCACGTCGAATGCGTCGGGCCTTCGAAGGCTCGAATCGAATTGTGCAGATCGGCAGCCAGGCCACCAGTGGGCCCGCGGCGGCGGCATCACGCCCTTACCTGAATGACGAACACATGGGCGCCATCACGCAGGTTCACACCCACCACTATCGCAACGCGCCCTACGGCGGGTGGAAGCGCGAAATTCCGGCCGACTGCGATACTCAACACCTGAACTGGGATGTCTTCCAGGGCGAGGCGCCGCCTCACGAATTCGATCCCAATCGCTATATGAACTGGCGTTTTTATTGGGACTACTCGGGTGGCAACGTGTTTGAGAATATGGTTCACCAGGTCATCTTCTGGTACAAGATGCTGGACTTGAAAGTTCCGCATAGCGTCACCATGGGCGGCGGCAACTACAGGAACGCGGAAATGGAAGTGCCGGACACCTATGACATTTCCATGGATCAGGGCAATCTGCTTTTCACCTGGAATTCCATGTTCGGCAATCGCTACTACGGCGAGGGCAATGACGTTGTCTTGGGGACAAAAGGAACGATCCTGCGTGATGAGTCTGAGCGCATCCACTACATTCCCGAAGCACGAAGGCGCCGCGGCGACGTGGCTGAAGCGGCGGCAGCGCCCGGTAAAGCCACGCCTGACATTGTGGGCGACTCAGATATGACCGACCTCCACTTCCAAAACTTTTTTGACTGCGTGCGCAGCCGCAAAGAGCCCAACTGTCCCTTCGAGCTCGGATTCCGCTCCGCCATCGCCTGCCGGATGGCGTTGGTTTCGTTTCGCGCAGGAAGGCGCGTCACCTGGGATGCGGAACGCGAAGAAATTGTGTGACTAAGAAATCAGGGCTTGCCTTGAGCGAAGAATTTAATCCCGCGGGTGCGTTCATCAGCACCCAGGGCTGCGGACCCTGAGTTAAAGTTCGGCAGGGAGGGATGTTGGGCGGGCTTCGCGCCTTAGTACGGGACCGAGTTCGGCGGTAATGCGCTCCAAGCTCATCGGAGAAAGGCAGAGCAGGAAGGCGCGGAATGCCATCAGAGCTTCCTTGTTCACCAAATCGAAATCATGGGAGTAAATATCCAGGCGTTGCCAAAGCTCGGCAGGACGGTCGCCCGTGCGCTCGGCGTATTCATAAGTGCGGATGAACTCCTTGGTCAAAGCAGCCGACGCCTTTCGGAGCATATGGACTTGCAGGTGAAAGCGGGTCTTGGAGTGAAACAAGAGCTGATCCAGAAATTCGTACATGCGAAGTAAATCAGCCATGGCCCGGGATTTGAATCGCCTCGTCACCACGCCCCGGTAAGGGATCACAGCTTGCGCCTTGGGCATATGCCTCTGGATGGCGTCCAACAAGGCGGAAAGGATGTCCGCCACCCGCTTCCACTCCCCTGCCGAGATTTTTACCAAATGCCACGCAATTTCCTCCCGGCCGGAATCGCGCTCTTCAAAGGCGTCATTCAGCGAGACGCTGATAATCGCCACCTGAGTTTCCATCTCATTAGATAATGAAGTGTAGAGAGCAAGCTGCCCGGGATCTAGGTCAATGAAGTTACGGGTGCGAGCGCCGCGCCCTGAGCCCATATGGAGCAAGCGGCGAAGACCAAAACCTACGATTAAGAGGATTATTCCACCGCCGAGAGCGGCCACGAACGCTAATATAAAGAAACGGAGTGAAAGACACAAGCAAGAAATGAGGGGTGACTCAGTTTGAAGTAAAGTGGCCGGAGGCATAGCAAGCGTGCCCCCTTAACCCCGCTCGCCAAACCTGGGGCGTCCCCCCTTAGTCGCCGCGGCGGCACCGGGCAGCGCATATAAAAATCCTAGCCTTCTCCCAGGGGAGAAGGTCGGGGCCCCAGGTTCTGCAATGGCGGCCGTCAGCCGACGGACGGATGAGGGGTTAGAACTCACCGTCGATCTCCATATCTCAGGCCCTCGAAAGTCGACGGGTTTTGACCAAAAACCAAACGATCTCTCTACTCGCCGGCTAGCGTTCCTTGACACGCTTTTCAAGCCGCCCATATAATGACGCCTTCATCTGCCATCTCAATCTTCCGGCAGGGCGAGGGGGTTTAGATTTTTGTCCGAGCCAAATCAAGAACCGCAAGACCTGATTCAGCAGCGCCACAAGAAGCTGCGCGCCATTGGCGAACTGGGCTTTGAACTTTACCCGCGCAAGATTGATTTCACCCACACCCTGCCGCAAATCATCGCGGAGTTTTCACCGCGCACGGCGGAAGAGCTGGCCGCGCAGAAAATTTCCGTGCGCGTAGCCGGCCGCGTGATGAGCTTGCGTCCGCACGGCAAGGCGGGCTTTGCCCATCTGGCCGGCGACGGCGTAAGGCTCCAAATCTACGTTCGCCTGGACGCGGTGGGCGAGCGCGACTGGGAACTTTACAAATTGCTCGACCTCGGCGACCTGGTAGGCGTGGACGGCTATCTTTTCCGCACCCGGACGGGCGAGCTTTCCGTTCATGCCGAGCGGCTTCACTTTCTGGCCAAAGCTCTTCTCCCCTTGCCGGAAAAGTGGCACGGCCTCGCGGACGTGGAGATTCGCTACCGCCAACGTTATCTTGACCTGATGGTGAACGAAGGCGTGCGCGAAGTTTTTGTGAAACGTTTCCGCATGATTCGCTCCATCCGGGAATTCCTGGAATCCCAGGGGTTCCTCGAAGTCGAGACTCCCATGATGCAGCCCCTGGCGGGCGGCGCCATGGCGCGGCCCTTTGTCACCCATCACAACGCGCTCGACATCAATCTTTACCTGCGCATCGCTCCCGAGCTTTATCTCAAGCGACTGACCGTGGGCGGCCTCGACCGGGTGTATGAGATCAACCGCAATTTCCGCAACGAAGGAATCTCCACCCAGCACAATCCGGAATTCACCATGCTCGAGTTTTATCAGGCCTACGCCGAGTACCACGACCTGATGAATCTTACCGAACGCCTTTTGCAGCACGCGGCGCAGGCCGTGCTCGGGTCGCTCGAATTTGATTACGGCGAGCACCACGTTTCCTTTGCCCGGTTCGAGCGCCTGACCATGAAAGAGGCGGTGGTGAAATATTGGCCCGCCGAAGCGGCGCCCGCGCCCAAGGTGGAAGACTTCGCGGACATGAAGAACGCCTTCCGCTGGGTGGAGAGTTACAACCAATGGTCGGCGCGTTCGGGCAGCGGCCACGAGGCCATTGCTTTGGATCCCGGCGCGGCTCCGGGTCTCGCCCTGCAAGAACTCTTTGAAGTTGTCTGCGAGCGCCATCTGATTCAGCCCACGTTCATCATGGACTTTCCACTCGAGGTCTCTCCCCTCTCCAAACAGAAAGCGGATGATCCCAATTTTGTCGAACGCTTCGAGCTCTATGTCGGCGGCATGGAAATCGCCAACGCCTTCAGCGAGCTGAACGATCCCGCCGAGCAGCGCGACCGCTTTGAATATCAGCAAATGCTGCGCGAGAAAGGCGACCTCTCCGCCCACGCCATCGACGAGGATTACATCCGCGCCTTGAGTTACGGTATGCCTCCCACCGGCGGCGAAGGCATTGGCATTGACCGCCTGGCCATGCTGCTCACCAATTCCAAGTCCATCCGCGACGTGATTTTGTTTCCCTTGCTCCGCCCTGAAAAAACGAGCTCTTGATTCTCGATTTTCCCGAGCCCCTGTTCAACTAAGTCGATGGAGCGATATCAAAGCGGCGGCTGCAGTAGGCGGCGTCCGCAGTAACATAGTTGGCCTCCTGCGCGCCTTACACTCCGCCTTAAAGAGGCGCCAGAATGTTAACAATAAGAGTATTATATTAGTTGATATTTATAAGTGATAAATAGAAAGGCTAAGTCTGACGGTCGTGCAGTCCCCCTGCCGTCGGCTGGTCATTTCACCATTGTCTTTTGCGCCTTTCCCGATGCTTCCGCTTTATTGATCTCCGCCTCCAAGATCTTTACCTGGTCTCGCCAGTATTCACGCTTGGGAGTCACGAGGTCTCTTCTGAAGGTTCCGCTGGTTGGCCCTGAGGTTGCTTCTGCATACGCAAGTTTAGCCCTCTTGCGTTTAAGTTCCCGCTTCAGCGCCCCCAAATCCGCAGCCCGTTTTTGTCGTTCGGTAGCCATGGATCGCTCCTCACTTTTTTCAGAGATTTTGGCCGGTACGACCCGCCCCAGGTGGTGGATACTCTCCGTCCCGTCGAATATATGCGATGCCGGAGAACGAATTCAAGGGAATACCGTCTTTGAATAAATTTGTTTGCGCCGGGATTGTAACCCCATATATCGCAAGAACAATGATGTATGGGCCACCCGAGTTAAGCTGACCCGCGTTCCGGATCGTCGCCGGATCGTCGCGCGCGGATCGTCGCGCGCGTTGACATTCTCCGGCCTCGCGGATAAAATGCTCTTTAAAAGTGGCCAACGATATCTCATCTAAAAAAGTGGTTTCGCATTACCGCCTCTTGGAGAAGCTCGGCGGCGGGGGCATGGGCGTGGTGTATAAGGCCGAAGACACAAAGCTGGGCCGGTTCGTCGCGCTCAAATTTCTGCCGGAAACCACCGCGCTGGGGCTTGCCCAGCCTGGCAGCTCACCGCAAGGGGCTGCGACGGACCGTCAGGCGCTGGAACGGTTCAAGCGTGAAGCGCAGGCCGCCTCGGCGCTCAACCACCCCAACATTTGCACCATCCACGACATTGATGAGGAAGACGGCCAGCCCTTCATTGCCATGGAACTGCTCGAAGGGCAAACGCTGAAGCACCGGATCGCCAGTAAGGCATTTAAGGTGGATGAGCTGCTGGATCTGGCCATCCAAATCTCCGACGCGCTCGAGGCGGCGCACAGCAAAGGGATCGTTCACCGGGACATTAAGCCGGCCAACATTTTTATCACCCAGCGCGGGCAGGCTAAAATCTTGGATTTTGGCTTGGCGAAATTAACAAACCTCCCCCTAACCCCCTCCTCAATGAGGAGGGGAGCTGAAAGTGGCTCCCCTCCAGGTTCAGGAGGGGATCAAGGGGTGGTCGATGATCACCCGACCGCGGCCCTGGACGCCGCAAACCTGACCAGTCCCGGCGTGGCCATGGGGACGGTGGCTTACATGTCCCCCGAGCAGGCGCGCGGCGAGCAACTGGACGCGCGCA
Source organism: Terriglobia bacterium (assembly GCA_035308965.1). Lineage (GTDB taxonomy): Bacteria > Acidobacteriota > Terriglobia > UBA7540 > UBA7540 > DASYXZ01. The sequence goes on from DATGFN010000019.1 coordinate 230,528, forward strand.
CGGACTTGTTTTCATTCGGCCTGGTTCTCTACGAAATGGCCACCGGCAAGCCCGCATTTTCCGGAAATACTTCGGCGGCGATTTTCGATGCCCTGCTCCGCCAAGCCGCGGTTTCGCCACTTCGAATAAATCCCAACTTACCTCCCGAGCTCGAACAGATTATCAACAAGGCGCTCGAAAAAGACCGCCGGATGCGCTATCAGACAGCTTCCGGGCCACACGCCGACTTGCAACGATTGAAACGCGATTTGGATTCCGGCCGAAGCGTGGCCACCGCCGCGGCCCCGGCAGAGAAATCTCTGGCCGTGCTTTACTTCGAAAATCTAAGTGGCGCCAAAGAAGACGAGTATTTCCGCGACGGCATGACGGAAGACGTGATTACCGAGCTTTCCAAGGTGAAGGATCTCAAGATATTTCCCCGTGCTTCAGTGCGCGCCTTCCGCGACCTGGAGGTGACCGCATCGGATGTGGGCGCGCAATTAAACGCCACCCACGTTCTGGGCGGCAGCTTGCGGCGGGCCGGCAATCGCCTGCGCATCACTGCCCAGTTGGTGGAAGCGCGCACCGGCCACTCGGTTTGGGCGGAACGCTATGACCGCGAGTTGAAAGACGTTTTCGAGGTCCAGGACGAAATTGCCCGCAACATCACCCAGGCTCTGCGCGTGGCTCTTTCGCCCCAGGAAGAAAAAGCCATTGCCGTAAAGCCCACGGAAAATACCGAGGCCTATGACGCCTATCTGCGCGGGCGCAGTTACACGCGCCGCCTCACGGCCCAGGATTTGCACTTCGCGCTCCAGATGTATGAGAGGGCTGTCTCCATCGATCCGGGCTTTGCCCTGGCGTATGCCGGGATCGCGACCGTTTGCGGGCATTTCTTTGAGTGGCATGGCAAAGCCGCGGAATGGATTTCAAAAGGTCTGGCTGCTTGCGACCGCGCTCTCTCCTTCGATCCGTTGCTGCCGGAGGCGCTGGCCGCGCGTGCGCGACTATTTTGGGCCCAGGAAAACTATCCTGAGGCCATCACCTACGCCCGCCAGGCAATTGAGCGCAAACCCGATTGTGAAGGCGCGTATTGGGTGCTGGGGCAGGCCTACTTTGCTTCCGACCGATGGCAGGACGCTGCGGCAGTTGCCGCGCGCGCCATCGAAGTGAGCGGCGACGATTACAATGTTTACATTCCATTTCAACTGGCGTTCCACAATCTGGGCCAGGCGGAAGCATCTGCCCGTCTTCGCGACCAGCAGATTGGCGTGCTCGAAAAACATTTGGAGTGGGTTCCGGATGACGTTCGCGCCCGCGTGCTGCTGGCCTGCGATTATGCGGAAAAAGGAATGGCGGATAACGCCGTCCGCGAATTGCAGCGAGCCATTGTTTTGCGGCCCGACGATTTCAATATCCTCTACAACGCCGCCTGCACTTATGCCGTCCTGGGGAAAAAAGCCGAAGCCATGGAGTTGCTGAAGAAAGCGCAGACGGTGGGCTTCCTCACCATGGATTGGGTGGCCCGCGACCCCGACCTCGCCTCCCTCCACGACGAACCCGAATTCCAGCGCATGCTCGAAGCTGGAAAGAAAAAAAGCTGATCAGCGCCTTCTCGCGCCGAGTGTTTGTCGATTGAGTAAAATCAAGCCACCAGAGGATTGATAACTTTGAGTCGGGGAAAGCGGCCGAAATCCCGATCGGCGCTCCACAATTCCTTGACTTCATGCAAACGGCAGAGGGCCGCGACCCGGGCGTCGTGTATTTGGGGGCCGGCAACACGACCTGCCGCCAATGTGGTGCGCAGATCCGGCCAGTAGCCTGGCGTCTCACTTAACAAAACAAGGCTTGGAGATTCCATCCATGATTCCACTTGATCGAGTGCAATTTCCACCGGCGTCGGAGGTTTGTAAATCTGCGGGTGAGTGACGATGGCCAGGAATTCGTGAAGACAAGGCCAGGGAATTGCCCATGCGACCCGGCTCTCCGCGAGCTCGCGGACTCGGGCCAACGCAGTTTGGTGCCAGGGCGAGTCCTCGCGGTGGGCATAAACCAGGATGTTTGTATCAACCGCGATCATGCGCCCCGTCCCTGGTAAATGGTGTCACGAATTTCGGTCCACGTAGATCCCGCCATGCGTGGCTGCATGCCTTTGCCCCGGAAGGATGCCTTGCGCAACTTGAAAGGCCTTGCGCGTTTACGGTCGACGACAATTCGCCGCAACCCCTCTTCAACCACCGCCCGCACCGTAGTATGTTCTTTCAAGGCAAGGTTCTTTACCTCCTTCAGGAGCGAATCTGGAATCTCTATGGTTGTCTTCATACATCTAGATGTATCATAGGATACATCGATATGGCAAGATCATTGACAATGGGAGGTAGGCGCACAAGCCTCGATGCTTGCGAGGCATAAGTTCGACCTGCGCGCAGGGGGAAAGGCAATATTAGCAGCTGACCGCATTCGCTTGATTTGGACCAATAAACCGCCTACATTCCATACGGCGAGAATAGCCGCAACCCGCGCTCCCGAGCATGCATGAAGTTGGGCGCTTGCCGTCCGACGCGAGAAATCTTAATGAAACGCTGGGCTGTAATCGTAGTCATTCTTTACCTGTGCGCACTGTTGGCGCTCACCATGCCCCTGCTGTTCGCAGCTTTTTATCCTTCAATGAGCGTAGCCAACATGGCCGGAATTTTTCTTGCCTGGCCGTATTGGATGGCGGTGGCGGTCATGACCTTTGGGCAAGCAGTGATGCTGCTGGTGCCGGTGGACACAACCTTCCGGCGCCTCAACGTCCAGCGCTCCATCATTTGGCCGGTGCTGGCTTCAGGTCTAATGATCGGACTGCTGGCAGGGGGCGCGGCAGTATCGATTCTCGAATTCATTTATCGCGACAGTGCCATTGACTCGGGCAGGCTCCTGATAGGCCTCGCGATTGTGCCGGTGGTTTGGCTGGCCTGGACGCTCATTTTCCACCGGCTCAACCGTGATTCTCAGCCCATGGACGTGATCACGCGCCAGTGCCGGATCTTGCTGAAGGGCAGCATCCTCGAGCTTTTGGTTGCGGTCCCAACTCATGTCGTTGCCCGCCACCGCGATTATTGCTGCGCCGGGTACCTCACCTTCCTCGGAATCGCTTTCGGTGTAGCCACCATGATCTTTTCCTTTGGCCCGGGTGTATTTTTGCTCTATGTGAGGCGCTGGAACCAAATTCATCCAAATTTGGAAAGCCGGCGGACAAGACCTGGCCAGCGTGGGTGGAATCGTCCACGCCGGGACCTCGGTGATTGAAGTTCCCGCTTGGATAACTAATCTTGTGATACAATGTAAATACGAAACGGTAGCTACAAAGAATGCGCTTTGGGTGGGATGAGGTCAAGAATCGGCTTAATTAGGGAAAACACAAGATCAGCTTTGAAAACGCAAAGTTGGTTTTCGACGACTCTCATGCGCTGAGCTACTGCGAACGTGAAATGGAGGGTGAGGAGCGATGGCAAACGCTGGGAGTAATAAGCGGTTCGCTGACCGTCCTGGTTGCTCACACCTTCCGGGAGGAGAACGGCGAAGAAGTGATTCGCATCGTGTCGGCTCGAAAAGCGACTGCCTCGGAAAGGAGAGCCTATGAGGAAGGCATCTGGCCGCCTAGCTAAAGAGATCGAAAATCTCAAAAAAATGAAGGACGAGAATATCGACCTGACCGATATTCCGGCAACGGCGGACTGGAGCAACGCTTCGGTCGGAAAGTTCTACCGGCCCATCAAGAAATCCCTGACCATTCGCATAGACGCTGATGTTCTGGCATGGCTCAGAGCGCAAGGGAAGGGATACCAAACGCGAATTAACGCCATGCTGCGAGCGGCAATGTTCGGCCGGAACCCCAGTAGCCGAAGAAAATCCCCTCCGTCGGGAGGGCGCTGACCACGGCCGACGCCTGGTTGATCAATTCCAAAGGTCAACACATTCATGTTAAAGAACCCAACTCGGGTAAAGTAATAGGGCCCCTTAAACCTCAAACAACCCGAAGCGTTCGATCCTGGGCCGAAGGGTTAGGTTAATCAACGAAGGAGATTTTTCTGATGCGGAAATTTAGTCCAACGACTGGCGCGATTTTGATCGTGACCTCTTTGATTTTTGGCGCGTCCGTTCTGCGCGCTCAGGTCGACGATGCCACCCGGCAAATGTCGCGCGACATTTTCAAGCAACTGATCGAGATCAATACCACCGACTCGGTGGGCAGCACCACGGTAGCCGCGCAAGCGATGGCGCAGCGCCTGCTCGACGCGGGATTCCCCGCCGCCGACGTTCAGGTGCTGGGCCCGAACGACCGCAAGGGAAACCTGGTGGCGCGGCTGCACGGCACGGGCGCTCACCGGCCCGTGTTGATGATTGGCCATCTGGACGTTGTGGAGGCGCGGCGCGAAGACTGGACCACCGACCCGTTCCAATTTGTGGAGAAGGGCGGTTACTACTACGGACGCGGAACGCAGGATATGAAGTGTGGTGACGCCATTTACATCACCACATTTATTCGGCTCTGGAAGGAGGGCTACAAGCCCGACCGCGACATTATTCTCGCTTTGACGGCGGATGAGGAAGGCGGGAAATCCAATGGCGTTGATTGGCTCATTAAAAATCATCGCGACCTGGTGGATGCCGAATTCGTAATCAACCAGGATGGGGGTGGAATCGATTCCGATAACGACAAACCGGTTTTCATGTCCATGGATGCGACGGAAAAACTTTACGCCGACTACCAACTGATGGTGACCAATCCGGGAGGGCACAGCTCCCTGCCGGTGCCGGACAATGCCATCTACCATCTGGTGGACGCGCTGAAGCGGCTGGAAGATTATAAATTTCCTTTCGAGCTCAACGACGTGACTCGCGCCTACTTCGAGCGCATGGCCGCGATGAACACTGGCGCTACTTCCTCCGACATGCGGGGTATTTTAAAAACTCCTCCCGACCCGGAGGCCATGGCGCGCTTGTCATCCAACGCACTGTACAATTCAACCATGCGCACCACCTGTGTGGCCACGCGTCTGGACGCCGGCCACGCCAACAACGCGCTGCCCCAGAGAGCAATGGCCAATGTCAACTGCCGCATCCTGCCCGGGCATTCGCGTGAGGACATCCGGCAGACCCTCATTCGTGTTTTCGACGATCCAAAAGTTGGAGTGCGGTTTGTGACCAACCAATACGAGGCGCTTGACCGTGCTCCCGACGAGAAAGGGCTTCCACCCGTGACGCTGCGGCCCGACGTCATGAAACCGCTCGAACAAACAACCAAAGCCTTGTGGCCCGGTATACCGGTGATCCCCACCATGGCCACCGGAGCCTCGGACGGCGTTTACACCAATGCGGCGGGCATGCCGACTTTTGGAATTACCGGCGTTGCCGTTGACTTGGGAGATGTGCGCGCCCACGGAAAGGACGAACGGCTCCGGGTTGAGTCGTACGATCAGGGCGTGGATTTCTTTTATCGCTTTGTGAAGGCGCTCACGGCGGGGCGGTGAACGGAGATTTGCAAGGTGTGGAGTCTGAAGGCCCCCTCACCCCCGCCCCTCTCCCGCAAGGGGCGAGGGGAGATAGGCTTATGCGTTTTAGCCCTCTGTCGCCGCGGCGACAGAGGGTGTCCGTCAGCTGACGGACGGGCGAGGGGTACCTATCCTTTCATCTGAGCGTTGAACCAACCGGTGGCGCCGGGTATTCGGGGAGCTTTTCCTTTCCCGCTTCGGCTCGCTTGATTTCCAGCTCATCAAAAAGCAGTGAAGGGGTGATGATGGAGACCGGAGTTGCCGTGGTGGAGTTGCTCGCCTGCGCGTCATTGCCCACGGCAATCAAGTCATTGCGAAGTGCCCGGACGTCGAGTCCCTCAAAGACGCCGCCGCGCACCATCTCTTCGTGCCCGTCCTGCACGTAAACCCGGTAGAGCATCAGCGGATAAAGGTTTGAGCTGATGACCGTGCGCAGAATATAGCCATAGGGCTTGCTTTGCTGGCGGCAGAGCTCGATCATTTTCTGTTTCAACTCGGCGCGCGAAAACGACTGCGACCCGGTAAGGAAGAGATTACTGAGGCTCGGAGTTGGCCCGCGTCCCGGGACGGCGCGGCCGTGCCCATTTGAACTCGAAAAATCGCGAATAGGTTGCCGCCCCAGCAGGTAGTGGGTGAGGACACCGTTCTCGACCACGTGCACCGGTTCCGCCTTCACGCCCTCGTCGTCAAACTCATAACTTCCCAGCAGCGAGTGCCCGTTGAATGAGGTTTGGGTGGGATCATCGGTGATGGAAACGAATTCGGGCAGGACGCGGCTCTTAAAGCTGCTGGCGTATTCCCCGGTCGTGCGCGCGTCGGCTCCCGGGCGCGGCCGGTGGCCGAGGATGTTTTTGCCGATCAGGGCAGCCACCACGTCGTTGGCTGCGTCCGGCTCTATCATCACCGGACCGCGATAATCCTCTTCCACAATTGGAGCACCCCGCAGATTTTTCAGGGCCTCGAGCGCCTGTTTCGCATTGGCGATAAATTGTTCCGGGGAAGGCATGTCCGCAGTGCGGCTGGATGAGTAATCGGGTGACCGCAGCAAAAACATTCCGTCCGGCGCCTGAGTGAAACCGCTGATCGACGCCTGGTAGAGATTTCTGCCCTGCCTGATCACCGTGCCCTCGGAATTCATAAAATACTCGTTGATGGCCAGAAAATCCGCAGATCCAGTGAGGGACTGAACTTCCGGGTCCTGGCGATAAAGGGCGGTGGCATCGATGAGAGACTTTCGCCAGGCACCCACGTCCATATCCAAATTAACCAGAGGGCCGATGGATTGGACGGCGGGCGTGTGCGAAAAATCGTCCACGGGCTGATCGACTTTGAATTTTTCCAGGGCGGCGCGTTTGGCCGCCAGGGATTCAATGGCAGTTTTATAAGCGCGGTCGGTCAAGAGCCAGAGTTGATGGCGCAGGGCGAGCAGATCGCCGTCGAGACCCAAAAAATCCGATGTTCCCTGCCCCGCTCCGTAAAAGCTGTCCTGTTTGTAGTCGCCCACTCGAACCACCACGCGCAGGAACCGGACGTGAATCTGGTTGTCGCCCAGCGCGGCTCCGAACTCCGCCCGGCTGGAAATCTCCTGGAGATCCGTCACTCGATACTCCAGGTAGTAAGGCGCCGCCGATCCATCCATTTTGATTTGTGATTTCGATCGGTCAAGCTCCGCCTGCATGGCTTGGAGAAGCACGTCGCCCTTAATGGAGTCGGCGGGAACGGATTCGCCGCAGATCAATTGACCAGGAACCAGCAGCATGAGGGCAAACAGGAGGCCAACAACGCGGCAGGGCTCAAAACCTAACGCTTTCTCTATTTGATTAATCACGCTTGACCTCAGGCGTCCCCGCGATTTTCGCCGCCGCGCCGGCAGATTCAAACCCGGGTGGAGGAAGAAGCGGTGGGCGGCTGTGCGTGTTTGCCCGTTTTTGAATTTCCATTTCCGAGAACAAAATGGCGGGAGCGGCCGCGGACACGGGAACGCTTCCGGATTCTGCGCCACACACGCCGTTAAAGACGTCGGTTTTGTCGCCGGTCAGAATAATGCTGTCCAGGGCGGCGAGGGGCGTGCCCACAATGTCCACGCCGCGCACCAGTTCGTCCGGGCGGCCATCGGGATAGACGCGCCAAACCATCACAGGGAGTATTTGAAACGCCTGAGGCGCTTCGCGCCCGGTCAGGGTGAAGCCGCCCTGGACGTCCTGAAAGTAGAGACCGTAGGGCTTGCCTTGTTTCTTGATTTCTTCAATAAATCTCTGCCGCAACTCCGAGTCCTTCACTGTATTCTTGGAAATCACAATGAAATTGCCTTGCCGGCCCGTTGGCATCAGTCCGGGCTGGCGGCGTCCATGGCCGTTCGATTGGTCAAAACCCTTCACCGGCATGCGCGACATCAAGAATGACTTGAGTACCCCATCCGTAACCACTTCGACCCTCCGCGCCGGCACGCCTTCATCGTCGAATTTGTAAGATCCGGCGAGTTTGGTTCCGCTCAATTCTGGCAGAGTGGGGTCATCCACGATGCTCAGGAACTTGGGCAGAATCTGCTCGCCCACTTTCTTGGTGAAAGTCTGTCCCTCATCTTCGCTTTTCTGGCGATGGCCCTCGAGGCGGTGGCCCAGCACCTCGTGGAAAAAGACCGCTGCTGACCTGCCGGACAACAGGGCGGGACCGTTGAAGGCCTCCTGCACCGGCGCTTTGCGCAAGGCAGCCAAGTCGCCGGCCATCTTATCCACTAACTGTATGATTTCCTTTTCACGAGGCAGGTCGCTGGCCGAGGGCGCTTCAAAACTTTCCGCGCGCAGAAGGTCCATGCCATCGTCGGCCCGCGTGGAAGCCTGAATCACCAGCCGGGCGATTGCGCTCGGCACCACAATTTGGGCTCCTTCGGTTGAAGCCAGAAACCAGCGCGTGCGTTCGGCCTGAAGAAAAACGGTGGAAGAATAAACCACGGGATATTTTCGGAAGTTCGCTGAGTACCGCCGCACCTCGTCCTCCCAGGCTTTTTGATCGGAGGGAAGAATGGCGGAAGAATTATCAAAATGGACCTGGGGTGTCTCCTGCGAAAAGTCCGGCGACTTGTCTTCTTCCTCGGCCCGCACCGCCGTCGCCGCCGTAACTTTCAAGAAGGCAGGCTCCGCCTGCCGGAATTCGCGGTTGGTCAATCCCCAAAGGGCATGGTCCAAAGCCTCGGCGTTATCACCCAAAGGGATTAAACCGGAGGTAATGGCCGAAGGCAGGCCCTCCTTGTGAGTGTTATCCAACGCCGCTGTGCCCACCCGCATCATGACGTCGCCCATGCGCTGATGAATTCTGGTGGAGGTGAGGATGCTTCCGAGCGAGCCCGCCACGCCCAGCAATTCCTGATCATAAATTGCGTAGCTGATGAAATAGGGCGCGGGGTCGGATTTGGCGAGGCCGGACTTTGCCCGCTCGAGCTCTTGTTCCATGGCTTTTGAAACCGGGTCGGCAGTGGCGGCGGACGTGGGATCTTTACACCATGCGAGGTTCGATCCCGAAAGAATCAAAGGCAAAGACAATCGCAGAAGAAAGTGAATGCGTTTTTTCATTAAGGTGGTTGCTCAAGAGGGTTCATCTGCCAACCCTCGCATCACGAAGGCTCGCGGGGAATGGAATTGCAAGGAATCAGTGACCCTGAACAGGAATGAGAGTTTACCAGAAAGCAAAAGAGGCGACAATCCCTGGACATTATCAAAAAGTGCGAGCATGAGCCGATGAGTAGCGGGGTCATTTTCCAGATGCCGGCGCTCCGATGTGCTGTCATTCCCGCGAAAGCGGGAATCCATTCCTCTAAATTATCGGAGATGCGCCACTGAAAAACTGGATTTCCGCGTTCGCGGGAATGACATGCTGCCGCGGGCCTCGAAAGCAATCCAATTCCAAATGACCACCACTTCCAGTCGATGAGCCCAGCTAACCAACTTCACTTGCCCACGTCCAAAGGAGTGACCAAGGAACGGACTCGCGACGAACTGCGAAGCTCCAAGGGCAGGGATCAATTTAATTGCAACCTGCCGCAGCTTTACGCCGTAATGAAATCAGGAGGCTGGTAATGCAGAACCCGTTTGGAAATCTTCGCTACGCCCTGCGGCAGTTCCGGCGGTCTCCTGTTTTTACCGCTACGGCTGTACTCACCATGGCATTGGGGATTGGCGGGACCACGGCCATTTTCACTTTGATTCATGCGGTCATGCTGCGTTCCCTGCCCGTCACCGATCCTGGAAAACTCTACCGCGTCGGAGAAGGTGACGATTGCTGCGTCGAAAGCGGGCCCCAGGATCGTTGGGGATTCTTTTCCTTCCCTCTATACGAACGACTGAAAGCACAATCGTCTGAATTTGAAGAGGTCGCAGCGTTCCAGGCCGGCATTTGGGCTCGAAGCATACGTCGCGAAGGCGAGTCGGCTGCCCGGCCCCTGGGCGCCGAGTTCGTTACGGGAAGCTATTTTTCAATGCTGGGCGTACGCGCTTTCGGCGGTCGAGTGTTTACTCCCGATGACGACAAGCCGGGCGCGCCGCCGGTTATCGTTCTCAGCCATCGCGTGTGGCAAACCACCTATGGAGGCGATCCATCGGTAGTGGGCTCAACCTTCGTCATCGAAGGCCATCCGTTTACCGCGATTGGCGTGGCTCCTCCCGGATTTTTTGGCGAGACGATGCGCAGTGACCCGCCTGATGTTTGGATTCCCGTACAGCAGGAACCTTTGATCTCCGGTGAAGGCAATCTCCTGCACCAGTCTCAAGGAGCATGGCTGCGCATGATGGGCCGCCTGCGCCCGGGAGCTTCGATTAATGGAATGTCGTCGCGCCTTACCGGGGTTCTTAGGCAATGGATGCAGTACGATTCCGGCTATCCGGCTAACTGGATGCCGGATGTAATCCGAATGCTCCCCAAGCAAGTGGTTAACGTTGTCCCCGCAGGCGCTGGCGTGGCCGAGATGAAGGAAGAGTACGGCAGGAGCCTCCAGATCCTGCTTTCGGTCTGCGGTCTGGTGCTGCTGATTGCCTGCGCCAACGTGGCAAACCTTCTGCTGGCGCGGGCGGCGTCACGGCGCGGGCAAACCGCCGTCAGGCTGGCCATCGGTGCCACGCGAGCGCAGATTATCACTCAGGCCCTCACCGAAAGCATTCTGCTCGCGACTGCCGGGGGCGTGGCCGGGCTTCTGGTGGCCATTGCCGCCGCGCGACTGCTGCTGAGGCTGGCGTTCCATAGCGCCCACTTCCTGCCCATCAGCCCCGTGCCATCGCCCACGGTCATTGCGCTCGCCTTCGGTCTGGCGCTTGTGACGGGCATCATCTTTGGCGCGGCTCCGGCATGGTTTGCCACGCGCACCGATCCCGCCGAAGCCCTGCATGGATTGGGCCGCAGTACGGGGGATCGTTCCTCCATCGCCCGCCAGGGATTGCTGATTGTGCAGGCGGCGCTCTCTGTGGTGCTGGTCGCCGGAGCGACCATGCTGGCGCGAAGCCTCAACAAGCTCGAGCACCAGGATTTTGGTTATCAGGTTCAAGGGCGCGTCCTGGTGGAGCTGCACAATCCACCCGCCACTTACACTCAAGCCAGGTTGACCGCGCTATACCGTGAGCTTGGAGATCACCTCAATCGGCTTCCGGGAGTAAAAGGTAGCGGACTGGCGCTCTATAATCCGCTCACCAACAACTGGGGCGAATTGATTTATGTGGCCGGACATCCTGCTCCCAAAATGGATGAGGAATCAGGCTCATCATGGGATCGCGTGAGCGCCAACTATCTCCAAAACTTTGGCATCCCCCTTTTGCGCGGGCGGGCATTTAACGAAGCCGACAATGAGAATTCGGAGCTGGTCGCCGTGGTGAACGAAGCCTTCGTCAAACGCTTTTTCAAAAAGGGGGAAAATCCGCTTGATCAGCACTTCGGCCTCGACTTTCCCGAGAATGCCGGCCACTTCCGTATCGTGGGCGTGATCCACGATGCCAGATTCGCAGGCTGGGGCTTAAACCGGCCGGCGTTCCCCATGTTCTTCGTCCCTCTGGCCCAGACTGTCGATTACAAGCAGGAGTTGATGAAGCGAGTTGAGCTGCAATCGCATTACATTGGCGGAATCATGTTGGTGACCAATACTCCTACGGGCGCGCTTGAGCCGCTCCTGACAAAGATGCTTTCGGATATGGACCCCAACCTGACCATCACCGGCGTGAGAACGATGCAGGACCAAATCGATCTTCGCTTCGACCAGCAGCGCGCCGTAGCCAGCCTGGCCGGACTTTTCGGACTCGTCGCCCTCCTGTTGGCCGCGGTTGGGCTCTATGGTGTAACGGCCTACACTGTGGCGCGCCGAACCAACGAAATCGGCATTCGCATGGCGCTGGGCGCGGGCCGCGTCAGGGTGGTTCAAATGGTGCTGCACGGCGCGTTCAAGCGTGTCGGGATCGGCCTTGTCCTTGGGTTGCCGCTGGCCGTCGGAGCAGGTCGCCTGATCTCCGCTCAACTCTATGGCGTTTCCTTCTGGGACCCATGGGCGTTGGCCCTGGCCGCGGGCGCTCTTGCAATCTGTGCGTTTTTTGCCGCATTCATTCCCGCCATTCGAGCGGCAGGTATTTCACCCATGACCGCCCTGCGGGCGGAGTAGTGAGCCTCGCGGCCGATAAGCTTCACGATTCGCTCGCGACAACCTCTCAGGTTTAGCCGCAACGTACATGGTAGCTGGTCAGTTTGATTCTTTTGTAGCGGCGGCTTTATGCCGCCACATGGCGAGGTAAACTCGCCTCTACAAAAGCAAACCCATGCACTTCCATCCCTTGACGCCCGCCGAACGCCTCCCTTATCATAGTAGGTTGGCTTACTGCCAAAATTCATCGCTGTAGGCTCATGGGGACCCATGATCGACCGGATCACAGTTCGGGGCGCGCGCCAGCACAATCTGAAGAACATCAACGTGGAGATTCCGCGCCACACCTTGAGCGTGGTGACGGGACTGAGCGGCTCCGGCAAATCGAGCCTGGCGTTCGACATTATTTATGCCGAAGGCCAGCGGCGCTACGTTCAAACCCTTTCCGCTTACGCGCGCCAATTCCTCGACCAGATGGAGCGGCCGGACGTGGACTCCATTGAGGGCCTCAGCCCAGCCATTTCCATAGAGCAGAAGACCACCAGCCGCAGCGCCCGATCCACCGTGGGCACCATCACGGAGATTTACGATTACCTCCGCCTGCTTTATGCGTCCATCGGAATTCCTCACTGCCATAAATGCGGCCGACTAATTTCGCGGCAGACGACGGAGCAGATTGTGGCGTCGATCATGGCGCTGGCAGGTGCGGAGTCTGGAGTCCGGAGTCCGGAGTCGGGGGAAGACAAGGCAGAAGGCAGAAAGCAGAAGGCAGAAGTTAGAGAGCAAGGGAAAGTTCCCGGGTCCATTGATTCAAAATTGAAAATCCAAGAACGCGAATCCCGAACCCCGAATCCCGGCGCCCGACATCCGACGCCCGACTCCCCTTCAAGCGACGGCGGCGCGCGGGTGATGATCCTTGCCCCCGTCGTTCGCGGACGCAAGGGAGAATTCGCCAGCTTGTTTGAACAGTTGTCACGGGAGGGCTTTGTTCGCGCCCGGGTCGATGGGCAACTGCGCCAACTGGATGAAGAAATCCCGCTGCAAAGGCGCGCCAACCACACCATTGAAGTGGTGGTGGACCGCTTGCTTGTGAAGCCCGGAATCGAAAGCCGGCTCGCCGCCAGCATTGAGACGGCCATCAAGCTGGCGAAGGGGATCGTGCAGGTGGCCGTGGTGGGCGGCGCGGAACATCTTTATTCCCAGGAATGGGCTTGTGTGGATTGCGGCATCAGCATTGCGGCCCTGGAGCCGCGGTCGTTTTCGTTCAACAGCGTTTACGGCGCCTGCTCCGCTTGCCGCGGCCTGGGCAGTCAGTATTCTTTCGATCCGGCCAAGCTCATTGTCGATTGGTCCCGCCCGCTGCTGGAAGGAGGCCTGGGGCCGGGCGCCGGATCAAGTTACATGCAGCGCAGCCTGGCGCGGGCGGCGGAACAGTTCCAATTCGATTTGAAAACTCCATTCAATAAATTTCCGCGCAAGGTGCAGAACCTGATCCTCTATGGAAAGGGCCCGGAAGGCTCGCGGTCCGCTCCGTCATTCCGCGGCATCGTTCCTCTGCTCGATCAGTGGTATTCGGAATCAACCTCAGAAAGTTATCGCGAATGGTTCACCCGCTACATGTCCGCGGTTACCTGTCCGCAGTGCGAGGGCAAACGGCTGAAACCCGAAAGCCTGGCCGCCACTGTCGCCGGCCTGTCCATAGCCGACTTCACGGCGCTGCCCATTGGACGCGCTCAAGGCATTGCGCAGGATATTCAACTGAACCCGCGCGAGGAAATATTGGCAAGACGGATTCTCAGCGAAATCTCGGAGCGGTTGAAATTTCTGCGTGATGTCGGATTGGAATACCTGAGCCTCAACCGTTCAGCCGCCACACTCTCGAGCGGCGAAAGCCAGCGCATTCGACTGGCCACGCAAATTGGGTCGAAGTTGCGCGGCGTCCTTTATGTGCTGGACGAGCCCAGCATCGGTTTGCATCCGCGCGATAACGAGCGCCTGCTGCAAACTCTCGAGCACCTGCGCGACCTGGGCAACACCGTTCTGGTGGTCGAGCATGACGAAGAAACCATTCGCCGCGCCAACCATGTGGTCGACCTCGGCCCGGGCGCGGGCAAGCAGGGCGGCTTCTTGGTGGCGGAGGGAACTCCAGAACACGTGGCGGAGACTGCCGCGTCACTCACCGGCCGTTATCTGTCGGGGACCTTGTCCATCCCCGTGCCTGAAACGCGGCGGCGCCCCAATGGAAAATTCCTGCGTGTGCTGGGCGCGCGCGCTCACAATTTGAAAAACATTGATGTGAATATCCCTCTCGGCGTCATTACCGTGGTCACCGGAGTTTCCGGCTCGGGGAAATCCACCCTGGTCAACGATATTATCTACCGCGCCATCGCCAAAAAAATCTATCGCGCCCTCGAAGAGCCCGGAGATCATCGCGCCTTGCAGGGGCTCGAGCACATCGACAAAGTGATTGAGATCGACCAGGCGCCCATTGGCCGCACGCCGCGCTCAAATCCCGCCACCTATACCGGCCTGTTTTCGCCCATCCGCGATTTGTTCGCCATGCTTCCCGAGTCGCGCCAGCGAGGCTACCGTGCCGGACGATTTAGCTTTAATGTGAAGGGCGGCCGGTGCGAAGCGTGCCAGGGCGATGGTTTGCGGCGCATCGAAATGAGCTTCCTCCCCGACGTTTTCGTCACTTGCGAAGTGTGCCGCGGACGCCGTTACAATTCGGAAACTCTGGCCGTGAAGTACAAAGGCGCGAGCGTGGCTGACTTGCTCGACTCCACGGTGAAAGACGCCCTGCCCATTCTGGAAAATATTCCAGTGATCAAACTGAAACTTCAGACACTTCTTGATGTTGGCTTGGGATACATTCACCTGGGTCAATCCTCCACCACGCTTTCGGGAGGCGAGGCGCAGCGCATCAAGCTGGCCAAAGAACTCAGCAAGCGCCAGACCGGGCGCACTTTGTACATTTTGGACGAACCCACCACCGGCCTGCACTTTGACGATGTGAAGCAGCTCATGGAGGTTCTCAATCGCTTGACGGACCTGGGCAACACCATCATCATCATCGAGCACAACCTCGATGTGGTGAAACAAGCGGATTGGCTCATCGATTTGGGGCCCGAAGGCGGTGAAGCCGGCGGACGCGTGGTGGCCGAAGGCACGCCGGAAGATATCGCCGCCAACAAGAAGTCGTATACCGGGCAGGCACTGGCAAAGGTGCTTAAAATCGGTAAGTAAGTCCTTCGTCCGACTGCATCTAGTGTGCGCTTCCATTGAGAACTCTTGACTTACTTCACAAAACTGTCTTATGCTTCCATTATGGTTCCATTTTGGAAGATGAGGTGACCTATGGCGACATTGACCATTAAAAACGTCCCGGAGAAATTGCGCAAGCGGCTTAAAGAAAGCGCGACACAACACCGCCGCAGTATGAATAGCGAGGCGATTATCTGCCTCGAGAGTATCCTGGTTAGCAGCCGAGTGGACCCTCAAGAATTTCTTGCCCAGGTGCGCGCACTGCGAGAACGGATGCCGCGCGTGTCTATTACTGACGAAGATTTGCGCGCTATGAAAAATGAAGGACGCCTTTGATCGTCGCCGACACCAATCTAATCGTATATTTCTTGGTTAAGTGCGAATTTACTCGCGACGCAGAGGCCGTTTATAAAAAGGACCCACAATGGGCGGCTCCGCGGTTTTGGCAGTCGGAATTTCGCAACGTCCTGGCCGGCCACCTACGCCGAGGGCTACTCGAGTTGGAGCAATCCCTCGCCATAATGGGGCAGGCAGAGCGGATGATGAAAGGCCGGGAATTCGACATGAAGTCTACACACGTTCTTCGACTGGCCGCCGAATCGGGCTGCTCTGCGTACGATTGCGAGTTCGCGGCACTGGCGCTTGAGTTAGGCATACCTCTGGTCACGTCGGACGCTGCCTTGCTGGTGAACTTCAAGTCCGTTGCTGTTTCTATGCGGTCCTTCGGCTCCCACCGCATCGCATGACCATGACCATCTACCGCACCCAGCCCCTCAAACTCGACCGTGCTAAGACCTATGCGCTGAAGTCGCGCCCCAGCAAAAAATCGGTTGCAGGATTTACTCGCGCGGAAAAGGACGACTGTCTTGATTCAGGTTGATGTTCTCATCTACGGAGGCGGGATTGCCGGTTTATGGACGTTGGCAGTGCTCCGCCATGCCGGGTACAGCGCGTTGCTGCTTGAAAACAGCGCTCTGGGAGCGGGCCAGACGATTCAATCTCAGGGCATTATTCACGGGGGCTTTAAGTATGCCATTCCAGGGGCTGCCGACCTGGCGTCGGCGAAGGCGATTCGTGAGATGCCTGCCCGCTGGAAACGAAATCTCGAGGGCCTCGACGTACCCGACCTTTCAACTGCCACATTAAATTCCAAGGAATGCCTCTTCTGGATTCCCTCCGGATCTCATTTGCGTATAACAGAGAAGATTGGGGTTCGCATGCTTCATGCGACACCTCGAAAGCTCCCCAAGGCCGAATGGCCGGACATTCTTTCTTCCTCTGCCTCGGTTTATGCTGCGCCTGAGCCGGTTCTAGACACCGGGTCATTGCTCAAAGCGCTTGCGAGGGCGAACTCCGGGTGGGTCAGGTTGTCGGAGAGAGATCGGCCCAACGTGGACGCAAAGGTCACAGTCCTCACCGCCGGCAAGGGCAACGCGGATCTTATGCGACGATTCGGACACGACCCCGACATCATGCAGGTTCGCCCGCTTTGCATGATATTGCTCAAGGGCGATCTGCCCCGCATCTATGGACATTGCGTGGAAGGGAGCAAGGCAGCGCTGACCATCACCAGCCATCCCTGGCAGGGCCAAATCGTCTGGCAGATTGGCGGCGAAATCGCCGAGAGATTTGCAAACGAAACTGACTATGTTACAGTTCGAAAGGAAGCCGCGGAGATTCTTAAATCCCATTTCCCCGGCCTGGATTTGCGCGGGACTCAAATCGCGACCTATGCTGCGGCGCGGGCCGAGGCGCGAACGAGCCAGGGGCGCCGCCCGAGTGGCGCGCATGTGATGGTGCTGGCGCCAAACCTGTTTGTGGCATGGCCCACAAAACTTGCGCTGGCGCCCGCGCTGGCCGGCGAAATCTTGAGTGAAGTGTCGAAGAGCACCAGACCATCAGGATCCGGAGACGTGAACCTGCCCGATCTGCCGGTTCCTCCCGTTGCGCCATATCCATGGGAGCACGCACAATGGTTCTCCGCCCCTTAGGAAAAACTGACATCTTGATTTCGCGCATCGGTCTGGGCACGGTCAAGGTGGGCCGAAATCTGGCAGTAAAATATCCGGCGCCGTTCGATCTGCCGTCCGATCAGAAATTACAGGAATTGCTGGACGAAGCTCTGACTCTGGGATTGAACCTTATTGACACGGCGCCGGCCTATGGCGAGAGCGAGAAACGTCTCGCCCCTTTCGTCGGGAAACACCGGGAGCGGATAGTCCTATGCACGAAGGCAGGAGAAACGTTTGCGCTGGGTCAATCTACTTACGATTTTTCTCCCGCCGCCATCATGGAGTCGGCTCAATCAAGCTTGCGGCGATTAAATGTGGACGCCCTGGATATTCTCCTGCTTCATTCTGACGGCAAGGATTGCCAGAACATACTTTCCGCCCTGCCCGCTCTTTCGAAATTAAAAGCCGATGGAAAAGTTCGAGCCATAGGCATTTCGGCCAAAACCGAGGAAGGAGTACTCTCCGCGGTTCAGGGGAAACTCGATGTCGTCATGGCGCCCTTTAGCCTGGCGAACCAGTCCTTGGGTCCGGCGCTGGCGAATGCACACCGGGCCGGATTAGGTGTGATCGCCATCAAGGGATTACAGAGCGGATTCTTATCGGCCGGATTTGAAAAGGCTGTCCAATTCGTCTTGGATCAGGCGTTCGTCGATTCGCTGGTGATTGGAACAATCAATCCGGATCACCTGGAAAGTATTGTTCGACTGGGAGAACCACTCCCGACCGCGTATTCCGGTTGAGCTGTGGCTGATACTTTGCCGGCAAGGCAAAATCGTTTTTCTGCGCCTGCTGAAATTAAATCATGGGACCCTTCAATGTTCATCAGTCACAGTGAACCGCAGTGATCTACCACAATATGACCACCGGCAACATGGATTTCACCCAGCGCTATCGGCCCCGGCAAAGCGTTTTGACCAGGCCGGCAGCCGCGGATGGTCGTAGCAAAAAATCCGCCAGCCGTGGCTTTGCCCAGGGCCGCCACGAATTGGCGATTCCGCTCCCTGCACCGGCTTTCAGCTACAACGGGCGGCGCCCATGACACCCGCCGACACCCATGAACCCAACGATCCTTCCGAGAGCGTTGCTCCCCTTCAACCTGCCCATGGGACTTCTCCCGCTCCCCCCGAATCGAGCCTGTGGAGTTGGGCTGATCTCCTGTTTTTCTTGTTCCTCATCGCACTTTCGTTTTTGACTTCCTACTTCGTAGTATTTCTTGGTTACTATGGCGTTCAGAGCCTTGGAGGTTCGCACAGTGCGCCCCAAGGCGGTCAGGAAAACCCACTCTTATCTTTGGCGCTCCAATTCTTTTTCTACGGTCTGCTTTTCGGTTCCGTCTATCTACTAGTGGTGGCCTATCACCGAAGGCCCTTCTGGTCATCCATCGCGTGGCGAAATCCCAGCCGGCTCCAGGCGCTCGGCTATCTGGTGGGTGGCTTCCTGCTGGCAATATTCGTTCAACTCGCGCCCACCCTCCTGCCCGACAAACAGGACTTTCCGCTGCAACAAATGTTTTCCTCGCCGCTCGCCGCTTATGCCGTGGCGGCATTTGCGGTTTTGGTCGCGCCCTTCATGGAAGAACTGATTTTCAGAGGGGTTCTGTTCGCCATCTTCGAACGGCGGGTCAATATGGTTTTTGCCATCACGGCCACCGCAGTGCTGTTCGCGGCGCTTCATGTCCCCGAATACCGCGGCGCCTGGAACCACTTGCTGCTCATCTTATTCGTAGGCGGAGTTTTTTCGATTACCCGCGGGCTCACGCGCTCGCTGGCCCCGAGCGTGATCCTTCATTTTGCCTACAACCTCAGCCTGATCAGCGGGCTATACTTCGAGACCCAGCACTTCCGTACGCTTGGGTTTCTATAGAAGCTGCTCTTCACGCCAAAAGTTCCGGCGGGTATTCACCCGCAGTGGCTTGCCCGCCATGCAAAGCGTGGGAAGCCCGAGTCCAGCGCAACAGCAGATAACAAATCTCACGCCTAATTATCGCGGCGGTGCTTGACGTCGATTTGCAGGCGCTTGATTTTTTGATTGAGGGTTGAGAGGGGGATCTTAAATCTTTCGGCGGCTTCCGTCTGGCTCCACTCGCTGCGCGCAAGCATATCCAGTATGATGCGCCGCTCGCAGGTTTCCATAATTTCAAATAGCGAGTGGCCGTCCATATCGGGCGGTGTGAAACCATGGGCCTCGTGCGAACCGTTGTGGGAGAGTTGTTCGGGAAGAAGCTCCGGTGTAATTTCCTGGCCTGAGGAAAGGACGACGGCGCGCTCCACGGCATTTTCCAACTCCCGGACATTGCCCGGCCAATTGTAATCCACCAACATCTTGATGGCGGCGGGATTGAAATGCAGTCCGGTCCGTCCATTTTCTTCCGAAAACTTTTTAAGGAAATGTTCGAGCAGCAAAGGGATATCTTCCTTGCGCTCGCGCAGGGCCGGAAGGGGCACGGTGATCACATTGAGCCGGTAGTAGAGGTCTTCGCGAAATTTATTTTCCTGCACCAGCCGCCTCAAGTCCACATTGGTGGCCGTCAGGATGCGAACATCCACTTTGATATTTTCGGTGCCGCCCAGGCGCATAAACTCGCGCTCTTGAATCACCCGCAAAAGTTTGGTCTGGGTCTCAACCCCAATGGTGCCAATTTCATCAAAAAATATCGTTCCCTGGTCGGCGACTTCGAAGAGGCCGCGCTTGGTGGCGATGGCGGATGTGAAAGCCCCCTTGACGTGACCGAAGAGCGTGCTCTCCAGCAGGTCCACCGGCATGGAGCCGGTGTTGACGGGCACAAAGGGCCGGTCCGCCCGCGGGCTGGTGGCATGAATGGTCTTGGCCACCAACTCCTTCCCGGTTCCGCTTTCCCCGGCAATCAGCACCGTGGCGCGGCTGGGAGCGACCTGGGTGATCAGGTCGAAAACCTTTTGCATGCAATCACTCTTGCCCACGATGTTGGGCAGGCTAAATCGCTTCAGGGCGCGCCGAAGCTGCACGTTTTCCACTTGCAGCTTGGATTTGGTCAGCGCGTTGCGAACCTCGAGCAGGAGCTTGTCATTGTCCCAGGGCTTGGTGACGTAGCTCTCCGCGCCCTCTTTCGATGCTTGGAAGGCGAGCTGGCTGGAATCAAAGGCGGTAATCATGATGACGGCAGTATCCGCGTCGTCGCGTTTGATGACCCTCAGGAGGTCCAGGCCATTGCGGTCGGGCAGGGTAATATCCAACAGGGCCAGGTCAAAAAGACCCTCGTCCAGTTTTCGCAGCCCCTCTTCGCCGGTGGAGGCAATCGCGATGGTATATCCTTCGTTGCTCAGAAGCTCGCGAAGACTCTCGCGGATCTCCTGCTCATCATCGATGATGAGAATTGAACCTTTAGCTGACATGGACGGCTTTCCTTGCCGTGGGGAACTCCAAGCGGAATGAGGTGCCCTGGCCCACCGTGCTTTCAACCCGAATTTTCCCTGCGTGCTCGCGGATGATTCCGTAAGTCACGGCAAGGCCCAAGCCCGTTCCGCGGCTGGTGGATTTCGTGGTGAAGAATGGATCGAAGATTTTGTCCAGATGATCGGCGGCGATACCCACGCCATTATCCGAAACCTCAACATGGATGGTGGAATTTTCGGACTCGGTGGCCAGCGTCAATTCCCCCCCGCGCGGCATGGCGTCGCGGGCGTTCATAATCAGATTCATAAACACCTGTTGCAGTTTGCCGCTGTTCCCGTAAACCAGGGGCAGGGTCGAATCCAATTGGGCGTTTAAGGAAATCTTGGAAGCCTTGAGCATGGGCTCCACCAGGGACAAGGTTTCACGAATCAGTTTGTTCAAATCCAGCTCGGAATGTTCGCTGCCGCTGACCCGTGAGAATTTCAAAAGATTGTTGACAATCTCCGAGGCGCGGAAAGATTGCTTGATGATCTTATCCAGGGTGCGGCTGCGGGGATCCTCCAGGGGAATCTGCTTCATCAGCATCTGCGCCTGGGAGGTAATCACCGCCAGGGGCGTGTTGACTTCGTGGGCCACTCCCGCCGCCAACAACCCGATGGAAGAAAGCTTTTCCGCCTGCGCCAACTGGCTCTCCAGGCTGACGCGTTCGGTCAAATCGTTCATGATCAACAAGCGGCCCATCACCCGGTCGTCCTTGCCAAGCAGGGGCGCGGCAGAAAGGTTCACAATCAGCTGGCGCCCGTCGGCAGTTCGCATCGGGAATTTATACAAACTCATCACCCGGTGGGGCTCGTGCGCGGGCGGAAGCTCGGTCAGGAGTTCCGGAGGAAAAACCTCCGCCAGCTTTTTGCCTTCCACCTCGGAGCGTTTCAACCCGTACATGGGTTCCATGGACGAATTCCACATTTCGATGCGCTCTTCCAAATCGCAGGCCAGCACGCCCACGCTGATGGACTCAATCACGTTCTCGCTGAATTCGCGCAAGGTTTGATACTGGACCGCTCTTTCCTCCAGGGACTCGTAAAGCCGGGCGTTTTCCAATCCGATCGTCACCGTGCTGGCGACGGTGCGCAATAAATCCACGTCTTCGCTGGATAGGAAGTCGCCTTCGCGGGTTTTGCCCAGGCCCAGGTACCCGAGCGTCCTGTCTTTAACTTTGAAGGGGATGTAGTAGTGCAGGTCCAGGCGTTCAATCGTTTCCTGCACGCTCACCAGAAGGCCAAAGGGCCGCTTGACGCTTTCAAAAAAGAGGTAACCTTTTTGCAATTCGGGGCGCTGTGGGTCAAGGAAACTCAAGTCAAGCGGTCCGCTAAAATCAAGGCCGCGTGATTTGGTAAGCTTGAAACCGCCGGACTCCGTAACCGTGAACACGGCCAGGCGGTCGACGCCCAGGACTTCCGACAGGTGGCCTGCAACGCGGTCCAGCAAATGGTCCACGTGAAGTTCCGAGGTCAGTTCGCGTGCGAAGTCGAGGAGCGTGGTTCGGTAGTCATATCGTTCCCGGTTGAAAAACTTGTCCAAGCGCGCCTGAATCCAGTTCACCAGCGGCTGAAAGACGATCGCCGTCACCACGATGGCCAGGATCCATCCGCCGTGTCCGGTGATGGAAATCCAGTTGTGCAGCAAGTCGGCGGAAAGGGCTATCAGCGCCAGGTAAAGTCCCACAATGGTCGCGGTGGCGAGGGTGTACGCAATGCCCCGGCGGAAAATAATATCCACGTCCATCAAACGGTAGCGCATGATGGCGTAGCCGAAGGAAATGGGCAGGAATCCGAGAGACAGGACGGAGAGCTTCATCCAGGGCGTGGGAACAAATCCCAGAAAATAAGGGACGGCATAGATGACCGCAAATGGAATGATGGAAAGCAGCGTTCCACGGGTCACCCATTTCAACTGTTGCTTAATCAAGGGAACGCGTACCTTGGCGTAGGCGCGCTCAAGAAAAACCGCTCCCAGAGCAAAGTAGCCCGCCATGTAAATCATTTCCGCGCGGTCGATCAGCCATCGCGATTGAAGTACCGAAACGGGAAGGATAACTATTTGTGTGGTGACCGCCGCGTGCAGAGCCAACAGGATGGCTCCGGGAAGGTACACGGCCAGGCGGACCACAGCCCGATCTCGAAGAGAAAACTGACGCTGCGGGAATCGCATGCAGAAGTCAAGAAAGAGGGCAGGCTGTAAGCACCAGGCCACCACGTTCAACCAATAAATGGTGGAATCAAACCCATTAAGCTTTCCCGTGTATGAAAACGTGTAAAGGACAAAGGACGCGAGGCAAAACGCATAAAAGTGCAGTGACTTGGGCGCCGACCACCGGCGCATCAGGATGAAGGCGCCAATAAAGAGGTAAAACAAGCCGGTTAGCTCAAGGTATTGATGGGCCGATTTGGAATTGTCTTGCGGGGTGGTAACCAGCGTGGTTTCAAATTTCCCGCCCTGGCGCTCCAGATTGTAAGTCACTTGAGTCCAGACGCCGCTCGAGTAAACAATCCGGTAGGCGTCCGCCGCGCGCGCAATGGGTATGCCGTTGATACCGGAGAGCATGTCGCCTTCGTGAATGCCGGCGCGCTCGCCCGGCCCACTTGGGTCCACGATCCATGCCTGCACGCCCCCGTTGGCATCAATCCAGGACACGCCATCGCCAGGCAACTGGAACAGGGTGCGCTGGCGAAAATTCAAGGCGCTCAGGATTACCAGCGCCAAGCTTAGCAATGCCAGCAGGACCGTCGCAAACCGCGCTTTAAGGATTCCTGTCATCAGTCGACTACCTTACATTGAGTCGCGAACACACCTACTCGACTAAACTCTGTGCATGTCGAATTCCATTTCTTGTTTCTTTTTCGACTTTTAATCAGCTTGTTTACAATTACTTGCGTAACATTCTCCATTAGTCTCAAATTTGATATGAAATCATGAATTAAATCTCCGAAATATTATAACCGGTAATCCGATTTTGGAAACGTGTAGTGTCATGGTCTCCCAGGCAGGGCGGGAGTCTCGCCCGCGGTCGGATATTCGGGAAAGGCCGGGCGAGACGCCCGCGCTCCCAGCGAAGCAAACCCGGTCACTTCCTGGAACCGTACTACACTTGACTCAAAGGCAACCCTCCCCGCACTCAGTTTGGGAAGTGCCTTGGGAACCCTTCGCATATGAATGAAATGCGCGGCGCAATTAGAACTGAACTGAGAAACCGCCCCGGAAGCTGCGGTAAGCTGGTGTGAGGATCAACTGCTGGCCCCCTTGGGAGACCGGAGTATAGCCTTGGGCAAGCAAGTTGCGGAAATCCGCCAGTGCTTCTATGTGGGCAGGAAGAAATGCCAGCGTAGGAAGGGGTTGGCGTAACTCTACTCCAAGGTAAGGCTCCATTTGAAGACTGGCTTGCCCGGCGGGGTCAAGGCCCGTCACGCGCCCGCGCTGAATCCACTGGTAGGAGGTGGTGATTTGAGTCTTGCAGATAGGGATCCGAGCCGTGACTTTACCCGCCACAGACTGGCTGCTTTTCACGGAGAGCGCATCGCGAAGTTTCTCATTTGCAGTCGCGGGTAGTGGTTGCGAAGATCTCACCACCAAGGCGTCGCCCGAAGTGTAAACCACTGCAACCTCCAATCGCTTGCCGAATTCGCGAACGTAGGCGGCGCGAACTCCGGACGACTGGTACTGGCCGGCGTTAAGCGTCACACCATCAACATGGGCATTGGGAAGGAAACTTCCGGCCAGAGAAGCCAGCGCCAGCGGCCCGCCTATTCCCCAAACGGCGGCATTTTCATTATTGTCGTGGTAGGCGGCGAACTCGGCTCTTGATGTTTTCCCCAATTTGCGATCAAAGCTGACTTCGGCATGATTCAATTTCTCAAGTTCCGTGCGATTCCCGCGCAAAGTCACCCGTGGGAAAGCGTTGAGATCGCCCACTCGTTCGAGCAAGGTGCTGCCGTTTTCGTCAGGGGAAATTCCATAACGAAACGCAAACGTGTTGGCCGAGCTTTCTTGGTATTCCAATTGAACGTGGGGATTGGCAGTCATGGCATCCGACGCGGCGTTCAAATAATCGAGTTCAACGCCCGTTGATACGGTGACGGCATCGGATATCCTTTGAGTGTGGGAGTAGCTGGCCGCCAGCGCCTGGGCCTGGTATTGACCTCCGTGGCTGTCGCCTCCCATGATCATCGGCACACCCACTCCAAAGTTCAGCTGGTGCACTGCCAGGGAGATTTCTTCCGGATTGCCTTTGAATATGTTCTTTCGAAGGGCCGTGGCGAGAGATGACGCCAGGGAGCCATCGGCCGACATTTCCCCGGCCACCAGCAGATCGGTGTCTTCAGAAAGAGGCCGGAGATAGGCCAAAATGCTTCCCATCCCCTGGTCATCCTCAAGGGCATCGCGCCGCGTGGAGCCCGGCGTCATTCCGATTAAATGCTGGCTGGCCGGCAGCGGCGGCTTAAAGTTATCAGCGGTGGTCTGCTGATCATCATCCACGAAGCGCATCACCGGGCGCGTGCTGGCGGAAGTCCGCAAAACCCACTTCCAGTCATCGCCCCAGGTGGTAAGATTGGCGGGAGGAAGCTGAATATGGATGGGCGCAAAAATGTCACTCAAGACAAATTTCTCCTGAGCGGTTTGCCCTGCCTCCACGTGGATCCTGTTTCGCTGGGCGGGAAGGCGCGTCGGTGAAGTGACCCGGAGCGAGTACCAACCGGGCACAAGGTGTTCCGCAAGAAACTTGCCGTGGGCGTCGGTTAGAATCCTATCGAGACCGGGTTCCAGGGAATTCGCGGTGTCAATCACAGGGCCGATGATGAGAACGGTGGCCCCCACCAGCGGATTGCCTTGCGTATCGAGGACGCTTCCCAAAACGCGGCCGTAATCCGCGGCTTGCGCCAACTTGGGAATCAGGCAAAAAGCGGCCAGCACAGCCGCTCCCATCAATTTCCCGCCAGCGATTCGCGAGTTAAGCCTTTTAATCATTCCAGCTTTCCCATCTCGCATCCAACTTTTTCGCTCGATGTTACGATGGCCGTTCGGCCATCTTAACCTGGCCCCAAGACCGCTACTTTACTTCAAACGTCTCGGTGGGAGAAATAGTTTGCTTCTTGATGTTATCCGTCACTTTGATTTGTACCACGTATTTCCCGGGCTGAAGCGGCTCCAGATTAAGCGTCTTTTCCAAAGTTGTTTGCGCCCCGGAGTTGGTCAATTTGGACGGGTCCTCGGACTGATCGAGGATTGTCTTTCCGTCTTTGGTGATGTCGTAAATCACATTCATGTTTGGCCGGTGCGTCTGAGGGTCGAGTGACAGGTTGTAAACCTGAAGGAAGATCCCCATCTTCTGATTGCGATTGAACGTCCGGTTCACGCTGGGGCGAACTTTGGTGCTGCCAATCACAAACGGGCCCGACCCTACCTGGGTGGTGGGCAACGGTTGGATCTGATCGGCAAGAATGAGCGAACTGTTATCCAGCTTCTCCTCACTATACTCGGGCACATGAATGCCCATGTCGATGGTTCCAATCCGGCCCGTGGTGTCATCCTTCACCACCACGCTGATTTTGTATTGTCCGTGGCGCAGAGGCAAGGCCTTCTGGTATATCGACCTTAGCTCAGAGTAATGTTGGAACTGGTCCTCGGGAACATCCAACACCATGCTTTCCTGGAACGAAGTGACAAATTTTCCGCTCAATTGGTTGAGCTGGCCATAAACGTCGAGTACAGCATGCATCACGCCGCTCTTATTGGTAAATTGCAGATCGCGGTTGGCCACTTGCACCGTAATGGGAGTCAGGACGGTATCATCTGTAATGCGAACGAAATCGGTGCGAACATCAAACGGCAATAAGTTGGATGACAGCTTGGCCAGCACGACGGCTTGCATGTCCTTAAACTTGACGGCGGGGGGCTTCCAGATTTTGGAATAGAGATCAAGGCGGGTAAATTCTTCCATGCTCTCGGGGGTGCCGCCCATTGCGGTCCCGGTCGTCATTCCATCCGTACGGGTGAACCGGTCGGTCTTAGAGGCCATACCCATTTCTTCCATCTGGGTCAGACCAGCTCCCGGGACGTGCAGCAAAGCGTCTTTTTCTCCGGGATCCATGGTCAGATGGTATTCCCCGGTCATGGTGGGATCCACAAACTCCAGTTCGACGTTGGTACCGATCCCGTCGATATAACGGTAGCGCCAGGTTTCGAATGGGTAGGTGGCTGTCTCTCCTCCACCTTCTTCCTGGGGCCGCTGATACGTCCCACCGCTCGGGTGGGAATCGGTTTCATCAGCCGGGCCGTACATAATGTAAATTCGGCCGCGGTCCGTTTTCCAGCCCGGGATTCCTGAGGCGTAATGCTCGTTGGCGTAGGCGATGCGCCGATAGTATTCTTCTTTGAATTCGTTTTCAGGGGCGCCGGGGTTGGGGTTGCGGCGCTCCCAAAATGCTTCGATGAACTGCTCCCTTTCATCATCCGTGCTCAAATTCTTGAACGATTTCCTTTCCTCATCGGTGATGATGTAAGGTACTTCCTCCTGAATCCACTTCTTGTAGGCGCTTTCATTTTCTTGCGCGGCCTTCTTCTTCCTTTGCTCCTCGGCTTTGTCGGATTTATCCTTCTTGACGGGAATCGCTTGGATGGGATGACTGAGCAAGCCCCCAAAGACCGCGGCGATGATAAGAAGAGTTATCCTTCCGATTTGATTAGATCGAGATGACATGTATGACCGCCCCGCCCTACACTTCTCCAGGAAGAAATGCATGGCTGATAATTGAGATTCTATGTTTCACGTTCTGGAATGTCAAGCTCGTTCGCCCAGGGCGATCATGGAACCGCCCAAAAGCGATTCTTAACCTTATAGGAAGACCTTACACCCGACATCCATTCCGATGCCGCAAGTCGAAAAAAGGTGGCTCGCCTTTTCGCCCGATTCCAAGCGGCCCACGCTCATTAACATTTCCGTGGACCCGGCCCACCGGCAAGGAATTGGCCCGACTAATTGTTAGCGGGCCAGTGCGCCGGAACGGCTGTCCCACAGGCGCGGGACCACCTAGGTTTGGTGAGTCAAGAGACGGCGGTCCCGGCGGCGCGGGACTGGGGCTACAAAACAATCAATCTATACCTCACCCTCTAATTCCCGCTTGAAACATCGCAAAAAACGAGTAGAATAATAACCAAAGCGGTTAACAAGGAGTCCAAGGTAATAGTGGGCCTGATCCGAGAGAGCCCGCGAATTATGTCCGGGAGGTTTGGTTTAGTATATTCGCTCGGCCCGCGCAGTCCGACCTCAGAAATCCCTGACATTTTTTAAGGAAACTTTTGGGGGGCGACCGCCGTA
Organism: Terriglobia bacterium; assembly: GCA_035308965.1. Taxonomy (GTDB): domain Bacteria; phylum Acidobacteriota; class Terriglobia; order UBA7540; family UBA7540; genus DASYXZ01. Next base: position 258,671 of record DATGFN010000019.1, read on the forward strand.
TATCTTCTTGGATGGATATGGAGCGGGGGGCCGCGGATTGAATCACACCGACCTTCGCCGCTTTTGACCTAGGTTAAGGAACGCGGGCGGCCAATTCGGAAGCAACCCTTTGGCGGTTGCTCATATCGGAATACAAACGCCCGAGCGCCGAGAGGCAAGAGTTTTGGGACCAACCACAGAATTGGAATTGGGTAAACGGAGGAACATAGCATGACTACGGAAGTAATGTCGCCCGGTGGGACGTCAGCGGGCAACGGCAAGAAGAAGTCGCGGAAAAAAGTCATTCTGCTCGGCTTGGCTGCGGTGGTGCTGGTCGCGTTAGTCTTTTTCGCCATTTCCTGGAGCAAACGGGGAGTAGTTTCCGTCCAAACCTCCAAGGTCGGACGGCAGGATGTTGCTTCCATCGTGACGGCCTCCGGCCAAATCAAGCCTCCCCCCGAGGATCTCGCCAATGTGAACGCCAACTCTATGGGCAAGATCGTCGAGTTGCTGGTCCACGAAGGCGACCCGGTGAAGAAGGGCCAACTCTTGCTTAGGACCGAAGACGTGCAGCAGACCGCCGGCGTGCAAGGTCAGCAGGCCGCAATCTTGACAGATGAAGCAGATTTTGCGGCGAATCAGGCTAATGTCGATTCGACGAAAGCAGCCCTGAACACCGCCCAAGCGAATCTGGCCCAGGCCCAGGTGAAGCTCAAACAAGCCACCGACACTTACACGCGCGGCCAGCAACTCTTGAAAGACCAGTTGCTCGCACCTCAAGACTTTGAGACTCGCCTGAGCGATTACGAAGTGGCCAAAGCGACCGTTCAGTCTTCCGAGTCGCAGCTCGCCCAAGCCAGGGCCCAAGCCCAACAGGCCATCTCGAATCGCGACATGAGCAAAGCTCGCGTGTCGCAGGCCAACGCCCAATTGAGGAGCTATAGCAACCTGCTCGCCCAGACCATCTACTCGGCTCCCATGAACGGGGTCATTACTTCGCTCCCCGTCCATCTGGGCGAAAACGTTGTGCCCGGAATCCAGAACCAGGTGGGCAGCGTCCTTTTCCAGATCGCGGATATGTCAGTGGTCACCGCCGAGGTGATGGTGGATGAGACCGACGTCATCAATATCAAGCTGGATCAGCCGGCGGAAGTGACCATCGATGCAGTCCCCAACAAGACCTTCAAGGGTAAAGTGACCGAAATCGGCCAAAGCGCCGTAAGCCGTAGCACCGGTCAGACAGCCACCACCAGCACGACCAGCAATGAGGAAGCCAAGGATTTCAAAGTTGTTGTCACGCTGGATAGTCCGCCTCCGGGTCTGCGTCCCGGCCTATCAACCACGGCTAAAATTACTACGGCAACCCGCCAGAACGCCGTAACAGTTCCCATCCAGGCGTTGGCAATTCGTACCCGGCGTGAACTGGAGGAGAAGCCGAAGAACTCGGGAGGCACGGCGATGGCGGCCGAAAATCCCCAGGTCAGCGCCAAGGATAAAGAAAAAGAGAAAGAGGAGATCCAGGGATTATTCGTGGTGCAGGCCGGCATTGCGAAATTTGTCCCGGTGGAGACCGGTATCATGGGATCCACGGACGTCGAGATTACCAAGGGAATCCAAGCGGGCGACGAAATCGTAACCGGAAGTTACCAGGTGTTGCGGACGCTCAAGAGCAATACCAAGGTCAAAATCGAAAAAGCCCCCGCTCCCGGAGCAGCCCCCGGAGCGTCATCGTAGGGTCTTAATTGTTCAGGTATCAGAAGTGTCCCGTGGAAACAAATGGCGGTCGGAGCGCGTGGCCGCCTTGCAGTTCGGAGTAAGTTACCGCGAGGCCTTTGCTCCAAGACGCCTCCCGGGAAGGATTACAAAACGCCGATGGGATCACAAGTTGCTCCAACCATGAACGAGACCTACGCCCCCGCCGAAGGGGTGATGATCCGAACCGACAATCTCTGGAAGACTTATGAAATGGGCGCCATCCAGGTCAACGCCTTATGTGGAGTCTCTTTCCAGATTAACCGGGGCGAATACGTGGCCATCATGGGTCCATCGGGCTCGGGTAAATCCACCCTGATGAATTTGATTGGTTGTCTTGACACGCCTACGCGCGGCCAATATTGGCTTAATGGCCGCCTGGTGAGCGAACTCTCCGACGATGAGCTGGCTTACATCCGCAACAAGGAAATCGGATTCGTCTTTCAAACATTCAACCTGCTGGCTCGCGCCACCGCCTTGCACAATGTCGAGCTTCCTCTTATTTACAATGGGACGCCGGCACTCGACCGCAAAGAGAAGGCGGAGGATGCGTTACGCAAGGTGGATCTTGCCGACCGCATGCATCACAAGCCCAATGAGCTTTCCGGCGGACAGCGGCAGCGTGTCGCGGTGGCCAGGGCCCTGGTCAACAGTCCATCCATCATCCTGGCCGACGAGCCCACCGGAAACCTGGATACCGCCACCGGGGATGAAATTATGAGCCTCTTCGACCGCTTGCAACAAGCCGGCAATACGATTGTGCTCGTGACCCACGAGCACGACATCGCCGCCCGCGCCCATCGCATCATCCATGTTCGCGATGGCAAGGTGTTTCAGGACGAGCGGGTGAAATAGCGCTCCGCGGGAGTCTCAATGGCAGTCTTCAGCCAGGCACAACCCTTGATCCAAAGACGCGCGGCCCGTCGCCGCGAATTCGTAGGCGTATGGGTTACCGTTCGCGAAGCCTTTTGGCTCGCTGTCGACGCGCTGAGCACCCACAAATTGCGCTCCTTCCTGACTCTGCTTGGCTTGGTGATCTCTACTTTTACTCTGATCCTGGTGATGTCCGTCGTGAACGGCATGAACCTTTATATTGCCACCCACATCGCCAATCTGGGGGCCAATGTCTTTATCGTCCACCAATTCCAGTGGGCTCAAGGCGATGAGGAATGGTTGAAAGCGCGGAGGCGCAATCAGCCGATTCGCATGGACGATTATGAATTCCTGAAGGAAAACGTTCACGATTACAAAATGATCGGCGCCGACTCCTGGATGCACAATCCCCCCGATATTCGATACAACGGTCACAACATCCAGGACACAAGCATGAACGGCGTCACCCCAAGCATGATCAACGTTGGGCAGGCTGAGGTCGAGTCCGGCCGATTCATCAGCGAGTCCGACTACGTGCACAGCTCCCTGGTTTGTTTCATTGGCCAGGACCTGGTGAACGAGTTTTTCCCGACCGTCGATCCCATCGGGAAGGAGATTACGGTCGGTGGCCAGCCTTTTCTGGTGGTCGGCGTGGCGAAGAAAATCGGCACCACCCTCGGGCAGAGTCAAGACAACTTTCTCCAGATTCCCCTGACGACCTTTGCCAAGGTTTTCGTGGCCAGACCGCAACTGGCGGTCAGCGTTCAAGCCTGGAATGGAACCCAGATGCCCGAACTTGAGGATGAAGTGCGCTCCCTGATGCGGGCCCGCCGCCATACCCCTTACAAGGAGAGCGACACATTCGGCATCAACGCCGCCGACACGATCATGTCCGCCTGGAACCAGCTCACGGGACAGATATTCTTCGGCACTATTGCCGTTGTGGCGATTTTCATGTTGGTGGGCGGAATTGTCATCATGAATATCATGCTGGCCAGTGTTACTGAGCGCACCCACGAAATTGGCATTCGGAAGTCATTGGGCGCGCGCCGCCGCGACATTTTGACCCAATTTGTGGTTGAGTCGGTCGTTATGGCGGCGCTCGGCGGACTCTTGGGTCTCATTCTCGCGGCCAGTATCAGTAAGATCGTGGATACGCTTTGGTGGCCATCCACCGTCCCCACCAGCGCGGTAGTAGTCGGCCTTGGACTCTCGAGCATCGTTGGGCTGTTCTTTGGCATTTATCCCGCCAACAAGGCGTCCAGGCTGGATCCCATCGAGGCCCTGCGCACGGAGAATTAAGGATGATCACTGCTCGCCATAACGTTCGTGAGAATCTCCTCCTGGCCCTCGATACCATTCGCAGCCACAAAGTCCGTTCTTTTCTCACCGTCCTTGGAGTGCTGATCGGCACCTTTTGTGTCATCGTGGTGGCTTCGGTATTCGCCGGCCTCGATCAGCAATTTGTGGATTTGGCGCAAGGGTTCGGCAGCCGTACCCTTTACATCTTCAAATGGGAACCCGGCATTCACTTTGGGCGGCTCTCCAAAGAAGAACGGATGCGCAAGCCGCTGACTTATGAGGATGGAATGGCCATCAAGGCGGAATGCCCGTCGGTGGAGTCGACGGCAGTGGAGATCTTTGTCTGGGGGCCGAACCCCATCGTCAAATACAAGGACAAAGAAATCTTGGACGCGAATTTTCTCGGCGCCACGGCCAGTGACTTCGCTGTTATCAACGATGAGTTGGTGGATGGGCGGCTATTTACCGATGTGGATGATTTGCACCGGCGCAACGTCGCGGTGATCGGGGCGGACGTCGTCCAACGCTTCTTTGACCACGTGGATCCCATCGGCAAGTCCATCACCGTGAACGGAGATCCCTATGAAGTAATCGGGACTCTGGCCAAACGGAAAGCGTTCCTCGGCGACAACGGCAACGACCGGGTGGTGAAGATCCCTTATTTTACCTTTAAGAAAATGTACCCGAACCAGAAAGAGCACTTCTTGCTCGCACAAGCCTACGAGGGAAGAGTGGATCAGGCCAAAGAAGAAATCGGCAACGTTTTGCGCCGCCAGCGCCACGTGAAGCCGACAGATAAGGACAATTTCGGAATCGCCTCAGCCGATTCCATCATTCAACAGTTTCGGCAGTTTATGTTCATGGTGGTGCTGGTGATGGTGGTGATTTCATCCATCGGCCTGCTGGTGGGTGGCATCGGCGTGATGAATATCATGCTGGTCTCTGTGACCGAAAGGACGCGTGAAATCGGCGTGCGCAAAGCCGTCGGTGCGCGTCGTAGTGATATCAGTTGGCAGTTCCTTCTGGAGGCGATGACCCTGACCGGAATTGGCGGAACCATGGGGATATTGGGGGGATACTTGGTGAGTTTCGCCCTTCACGCCATCGACTGGCCCTCCAGCGTGCCGCTCTGGGCAGTCGTGTCTGGATTTACCGTTGCCGTCGGCATTGGGTTGTTCTTCGGAATGTGGCCCGCCATGAAAGCCGCGCGCTTGGATCCCATCGTAGCCTTGCGTTACGAATAAAATCAGCCTAAAGTAGGCTCCTTGAGAAAAGGCTGGTCCGTATTGTCAGTTCCATCCGATTCCCCGGTGGTAAAATGAATCAGCTGGCATCGTTTGATTAAAGCGAAGGATTGTCTAACCGCCGGGATCTTCTCGCCCCACCCGGAGCATGGCAATTGCGCTTTCGCCGAGCGGACTCTCATTGCGCCTTGAACATAGGGAGAGAAATTCGTGGCAGTTTTTACTCAGGCTCAGGCCGCCGTTCAAAGGGCAGTGGTCCAAAAGCCCCACTACGTGGGCGCTTGGGTGACGGCGCGGGAAGCATTTTGGATTGCACTTGAGGCGCTGCGTGCCCACAAAATGCGGTCATTCCTGACGCTGCTGGGCGTAGTGATTGCCACTACCACCTTGATTGTAGTGATGTCGATCGTCAACGGCATGAACGTTTATATCGCCACCAAAGTCGCCAACCTTGGAACCAACACGTTCGTCCTGTTCCAATTCAAATGGGCCCAAGGCTTCGAGGCCATGCTGAAAGCCCAGCGCCGGAACAAGCCCATCCGTCTCGATGACTACGAATTCCTGCGGGAAAACTTGCCTGACTATGAAGCGATCAGCGCCATCGCGCAATTGCAGCCCGGTCCTGAGGCTCGCTCCAAGGGACGGAGCATCGATGAAGTCAATTTGATTGGCGTGACCCCTAGCCACGTGGATATAGGCCGAGAGAAGGTGATTGAAGGCCGCTATATCACCGAACAGGACTACAACCATAATTCTCATGTCTGCTTTGTCGGACAGGATCTGGTAGATAAGTTTTTTCCCGGAACTGATCCCCTCGATCAGGAGGTTACCGTGGCCGGCCAGCCTTTCCGCGTGATCGGTGTGGCAGACAGGGTAGGCACCACATTTGGAATAAGCCAGGATAATTTTGTGATGATACCTCTCACCGCTTTCCGAAATGCATTCATGGCCCGCCCGGAACTTCTTGTCTTCATTAAAGCGCCGGATTCGAAACATATGATGGAGCTCGAAGACGAAGTCCGGGCCATGATGCGGGCTCGGCGGCATGATCCTTATCACGAGGACGATTCGTTTGGCATAAACGCTTCCGACACTTTGATGGACGCCTGGAAAAATCTTACCGGCACAATTTTTGCCGTAACCATCGGAGTAGTGGCCGTATTCATGGTGGTAGGCGGGATCGTCATCATGAACATCATGCTGGCCAGCGTGACCGAGCGCACCCATGAAATCGGAATCCGCAAGTCTTTGGGCGCGCGGCGCAGCGACATCCTGTGGCAGTTTGTGATTGAGGCGGGAGTGATGTCCGCCACTGGAGGAGTTCTGGGCGTCTTGCTGGCATTGCTCATTGCGCGCTTGATCGCGATGGTCTTCACCGCCTCCGTTCCTTTTAGCGCCGTGATTGTAGGCGTCACATTATCCACTGCGGTTGGACTTTTTTTCGGCATCTATCCCGCCAGCCAGGCTGCCCGCCTCGATCCCATAGAGGCTCTGCGGACGGAGAAGTAATATGCCCATCTACCGGCACAGCGTTCGTGAAAATCTCTGGCTCGCTTTCGATACACTCAGGACGCACAAATTTCGCTCCTTCCTCACTGTCCTGGGGGTGTTGATTGGCACTACCACCGTGATTGCAGTTGCCTCCATCATTGCCGGACTTGATCAGCAGTTGGTGCAAACGGCCGAACAATTTGGAACCCGAACATTATGGATTTACAAGTTACAGCTTGGCGCGCCGCATCGCCTCACTCGCGAGGAGCGCCTGCGAAAGCCCCTTTCCTTCGAAGACGGCATGGCCATCTTGGCTCAATGTCCCTCCGTGGAAGCAGTCTCGGTGGCCATCTTTAGGGAAATCGGACCCTTTGGGTTGCCACCCTCTTCCGTTCACTATAAGGGACGGGACATGCAGGATGCTCAGTTCCTGGGCGTCACGGCAAATCACCTTCGCATTGCCAACGTCCCGCTTGCCGATGGACGATTCTTTACTGATGCCGATGATCAGCACAAGCGCGACGTGGTCGTGATCGCGGCCGACGTGGTGGAAAGGATTTTTCCCACCGGCGATCCCGTGGGCAAAAGCATTCAGGTGGATGGCCACTCATTCGAGGTCGTTGGTACCACGGCAAAGTTCAAGGGCTTGGTGGGTGATAATCCTGACGATCGGGACGTATTCATTCCCTATAACACCTACAAGAAAATCTATCCGCTGGCTCGCGACAACTTTCTGAACGTGATGGCCCGCCCGGGCATGGTGGATCAAGCCGTCGATGAAGTCACCGGACTGCTGCGCCGGCGCCGCCACGTGAAACCATCCGAGCCCGACAACTTCGGCATCTCAACTGCCGAATCTCTCATCACCCAGTTCCGCGAAATCATCGGAACCGTAGCCCTGGTGATGGTGGTGATTTCCTCCATCGGTCTTCTGGTGGGCGGCATCGGAGTGATGAACATCATGCTGGTCTCCGTCACCGAGAGGACACGGGAGATTGGCGTCCGCAAAGCCATTGGCGCGCGCCGCAGCGACATCAGTTGGCAATTCCTTCTGGAGGCCATGACGCTCACCGGCTCCGGCGGCGTAATCGGCATCCTGGTGGGCTGGCTCTTGAGCCTGACCATCCGCACCTTGGTTCCTTCCCTTCCTTCCCGAGTCCCTCTATGGTCCGTCATCGCCGGCTTCGTGGTGGCCACCGGCATCGGACTCTTCTTCGGCTTGTGGCCCGCCCTAAAAGCCTCTCGACTTGATCCCATTGTGGCGCTGCGGTACGAGTAGGGGCGCGAGTTGATTGACCCGGCGCGCTGATGCAAGAAGGGGCAGATCTGGTGGACTGGAAAACAATCGACCAAAGATGCGATCCGCAAACTCTCTGTCATCATAAGCATGGGAGGATGTGTTTCTCATGTTGCCCATGTGACCCTGATGACATTATTCGGGCGGGGCCTCGAAGTTATATATTAATAAACCGTCCGGACGGTATATTTATAATAAGCAACCAAGTTTGTGTATGATGAAGTCGGCATTCCTCTATATTTCCACGGTGCGTGCGCCGACGAGCGGGTAGCCTTCAATCGTTCGCCTCCTCCGCGGGCGGGACCACATCACCGAGCTTGGCTCTAAGCATACTGCGGATTACTTCCCACGCTCGGTTTGTATAGGTACTTCTGGAACCCAGCGAAGACAAGCCCAATCTCTTCCGGTTTTCCCAAGTCGGCCACGGCATCGGCAATCGCATTGTTGTACTTGAGCCGAAGCAGCGGGGCCAGCTTTTCCTGATCCAACTCCTGCACGCCGACCTTGACGTATTGGGAGAGCACAAAATCGAGGAATACTTGTTGCTTGGTGTTGAAGCGTGTGCTGATTTCCACCTTCGCCGTTTCCGCCCTTTCCTCCCGGGTAAGTGTGGGCAAGGCGTAGGCAATATGCGCCAGCACATCGAAAAGGTCACTCTTCTCGGCGTCAATGATCTTCTGCATTTCCGCCATCTGCTCCCTGCCAAAACCCGCCTCCGCCAGGCCGCGCAGAAGTTTGGCGCGCGTGTCGGGAGCGCTCCATAAGGCGCGCAGTTCGTCTTCGTCCTTAAAGAATTCCGGTAGCTTGCCAAACAGCATCGCCATGAATTGCTGCGCGGACATCGGCGTGCCGTCAGGGTGCCAGAAGCTCGTTACCATCATGTGTTGAATCGTCCGAGCCTTGCCATCGGCCAGTTTCACTTTGATTTTTTTGAGGCGTTGCGGCGGCTCAAGTTCCGTGTCGGGTGGTTCTGGCGGTTCCAGTTCCACTCGGGGTTTAGGCTCAGGCTTTGGCTCCGGTTCCATAGGCTCGCCGTCCCACTCGGGATCGCTAAAGTGGTGGTGCGCCTTCACAAAATCGTAGATGGTGAAGTAATCCTTTCCGTCATACAGCCGCGTGCCGCGCCCGATAATCTGTTTGAACTCAATCATGGTGTTGATGGGCCGCACCAGCACGATGTTGCGGATATTGCGCGCATCCACGCCGGTGGAAAGCTTCTGTGACGTGGTCAGGATGGCGGGAACGCTTTTCTCGTTGTCTTGAAACTCCCGCAGGTACTGTTCGCCCAGCTCTCCGTCGTTCGCAGTCACGCGCTGGCAGTAGTTCGGGTCCTTATTGGTTTTGATCTGGTTGACCAGGTCGCGCACCGCCAGCGCGTGATCCTGAGTGGCGCAGAAGACCAAAGTCTTTTCGCTCTGGTTGATCTGTTCCATAAACAGCTTTACACGGTGCGCCTCGCGTTCTTTGATCTCGATGATCTTGTTGAAGTCGGGTTCTGTGTAACGCTTCCCGATTTCGATTTCCCCCTCGATCAACTGATCGTCGGGAGTATAGACATATTCATCGAGAGTGGTGGAAATCTGCTTCACCTTGAAGGGCGTGAGAAAGCCATCGTTGATGCCCTCCTTGAGCGAGTAGATGTAAACCGGGTCGCCGAAATAGGCGTAGGTATCCACGTTTTCGTCCCGCTTGGGTGTCGCCGTGAGGCCAAGCTGCACGGCAGGCTTAAAGTATTCGAGGATGTCGCGCCAGTTGCTCTCATCGTTCGCGCCGCCGCGATGGCACTCGTCGATGACGATAAAGTCGAAAAACTCCCGTGGGTATTCGCCAAAGTAGGGCGAAGGCTTGCCGTCTTTGGGCGGGCCGCTCATGAACGTCTGGAAGATGGTGAAGAACAGGCTGGCGTTGGTCGGCACGCGGCCCTTCTTACGGATGTCTTCCGGTCTTACGCGCACCAGTGCGTCGTCTGAAAATGCTGCAAACGAAGTGAAATCGTTGAATGCCTGCGTGGCTAGGTTATTTCGATCCGCCAAAAACAAAATACGAGGTCGGCGAGACGGTTCGACTGCATTTCGGTCGGTCAGATTCCACCGTGCCTGGAAAAGCTTCCATGCGATTTGAAAGGCAATTGAAGTTTTGCCCGTACCCGTGGCCATCGTGAGCAGCACACGATCACGCCCTTTCCCAATGGCGTTCAATACATGGTTGACGGCGATCTCTTGATAATACCGGATCGTCCAGCTTCCACTTTTATCCGGAAAGGGTACGGTGGCAAAGCGGTCGCGCCAGGCATCGACCTCGGCGAAAGTCAGGTTCCAGAGTTCTTCGGGAGTGGGATACTGCGGCACTTCGCCTTCCGTGCCCCCCTCCATGTCAATGCCGTAGATGCCCTGGCCGTTGGTTGAATAGGTGTAGCGGATGGCCAGCTTTTCGGCGTAGCTCTTCGCCTGGGCCACGCCTTCGGTGAGAGGTTTGTCCCACGCCTTGGCTTCCACCACGGCCAGCTTGTGGTTGCGATATTCCAGAACGTAATCGGCTACGTCGGCCTTGGCGCGCCTGCCGTGGCCTTCGATGCGGCCGAGCGTGATGGGATACTCGCGCGAAATGCGGCTGCCTTCCACCACGCCCCAGCCCGCGGCCTTCAGTGCGGGATCGATATGTTCGGCTCTGGTTTCTGCTTCGTTCATGCTCGGTTACCTGATCCCCACCACCCCGGCGCTCAAAGCGCCACCCCTCCTCATCTGAGGAGGGGGGATCTTTAAGCAACCACACCGGGCAGTAGCTCCCCTCCTGAGTCAGGAAGGGAGCCCCGCGAACTGCTTGTGGGGGTGCCCGAAGGGCTTAGTGGTTCTTCTAACTCCCATCCTCAAGCTCTTGCTTGATTGCATGCAGCACGCCCTCCAGATTCTCAAACACCAGGCGGTTCTCAAATCGCAGCACGCGGATTTTCAGTTTTTTCAGGTATTCCGCCCGGCGGTAATCATACTCCGACATCATGGAATTGAAATGTCCCTGGCCGTCCAGTTCCAATGCCAGCCGGCACTCCGGGCAATAGAAATCAAGGATGAAGGGCCCCACGCTGTGCTGGCGGCGAAACTTCTTGCCACCCACCTGGGACCTTTGCAGGTTCTTCCACAGCGACGCTTCCGCCGGAGTTAAGGAGTTTCTTAGTTCTTTGCGGCGGGTTTTCAGCGCCGACCGGTTGTGGATTTGCGGCATGGGTTTCCTGGTGGTAACCACCCCTGTATCCCCTCCTCATCGGAGGAGGGGAGCTCTTGAATCAGCTACCCCGGTAAAAACTCCCCTCCTGATTCAGGAGGGGTGTCCCGCGCTTGCGGGACGGGGTGGTCGCGGTTTGGTTTTCATTTTACAATTCTCCACTAAACGCCCGGTGCAACAGCGACCTCTTCAATTCCTCCAGCGCGGCCAGCTTTTGCCGGTAGATGGATTCCAGGCGCTGGGTCACTATCTCCACCGGTTTATCCTGCTCACTACCACCCCGGCGCTCGGCGCGCCACCCCTCCTCATCGGAGGAGGGGAGCTCTTGAATCAGCTACCCCGGTAAAAACTCCCCTCCTGATTCAGGAGGGGTGTCCCGCGCCCGCGGGACGGGGTGGTCGCAGTTTGGTTTTCATTTTACAATTCTCCGCTAAAGGCTTGGTGCAACAGCGACTTTTTCAATTCCTCCAGCGCGGCCAGCTTTTGCTGGTAGATGGATTCTAGATGTTGGGTTTCTTCGCAAATGGCTTCCAATTTCTTAGCAATGCGCTTTTGGTCTTCGATCTTCTGTGGAAGCGTCACAATCAATGCGCTCCATTTTGACTTATTGATGATCGGCAAGGTGGCCTGCCCAGAACTCAGCAAGACGCGCCGCTGAAAATTCTCCGTTATCATCTGATAGTAAATGAACTTGTAGAATACGCCGTCGAACGGCGTGAGTGCATTGATTTGCTGGTTTGTCACTATTTCCCGGTCGCAATAGCCGCACTTTCCGATGGTCGCACCTATGCAAACCATCAGAACCGATCTGGCAGCCACGTTGCGGGCTCTTGCCAGTCCCTTCTTGGAAAGGCCATCTTTATCGTAATCCAGAGAGCCGTCTTTATTGAAGTCTGCCGGTTTTACAAAAGGAATAAAGTCGCCATAGTTGTCTCTTTCAGCAGTCTTCGGCGTCGAACCTGTCTGCGTGGTTCCAATCTGCTCAAGTCGCTTTTCGACCCAGCCCTTGCCGCGCTGGGTGAAGACGGAATTCAGGTGGCTTTCAAACAGGGCGCGGGCGTTTTGGAGGTTCTTTTCGGCGTTGGCTTTGGCGGTGGCAATGCCCTCAAACGCTTCGTCTAGGATGCCAACGATTCGCTGCTGTTCGGGGAGTGGGGGGACTACGAGTCTCAAATCTGCAAGCGTAGCTCCTGACACATTTGGGAAAGTTGCGCCCGTGCCTTTGCCATGAATCTCATCGCGTTTCGCGCTGATGAAGTGATTGATCCACGGCTGATACTGCTTTGCCCGGATCGCAGCTACGCCGCGACCGACGCAGGCATCAAAGCCAGCGATATTCATTCTCCCGGTTGTCGAACCGCGGACGCAAAGAATGAGGTCACCCTCTTTACAAAACTTCGTGGGTCGAGTGGTGAACTTCGAACGAATAGTTTTGCCGAAGGAGTGTTCGCTAAATTCGACAGGACCATTTATTAGCGGCACGCCTTCTCCGGTCGTGTTATAGCTATCGCCATTGGGACTCTGCCCCATGAAGATTTCGCAGACATCGCCGAGCCTCTTTGTTTCCCATCCCATCTTCATAATAGTGCTTTGATATTCCCCAACACCTCCGCGCTTTCAGCATCGAGCGCGGCGATCTCATCCATGATCTTTTCCGGGGTGCGGTGTTTCACTTCCTCGCCGCCGTTAGGGTTCTTCACCGAGAGGTCGAATGTTGCTGAATCAATGCTCTTGGCGTCCACGCTCCAACTTTTGGGCGAGTCGGCAAAAGTCTTTTGCAGTTTCACGAACTCGGCCAGGTCGTCGTCATTTAGCGGATTCGTTTTGCCCAGGTTGCGGCCGGGGTCAAGCTGGTAATACCAGATATTGCGCGTCTTCGTGCCTTTCTCAAAGAACAGCACCACTGTCTTTACGCCCGCGCCCTGGAACGTGCCGCCTGGGCAATCGAGCACGGTGTGTAAATTACAGCCTTCCAGCAGCAGCTTGCGCAGGCTCACCGAGGCGTTATCCGTGTTGGATAGGAAAGTGTTTTTGATCACCACGCCGCCGCGCCCTCCCGCCCTCAACATCTTGATGAAGTGCTGGAGGAACAGGAATGCGGTTTCGCCCGTGCGGATTGGGAAGTTCTGCTGTACCTCTTTCCGTTCTTTTCCACCAAAAGGCGGATTGGCCAGCACCACCTCGCAGCGGTCCTTCTCCTGAATGTCGGCAAGGTTTTCGGTGAGCGTGTTGGTGTGGATCACGTTCGGCGCCTCGATGCCGTGCAGGATCATGTTCATAATGGCAATCACGTAGGCGAGCGACTTCTTTTCCTTGCCGTAGAATGTTCGGTCCTGAAGATTCGTGGCATCCTTGGTGGTCAGTTTGTTGTTCGCCTGGAGGTAGACGAAGGACTCGCACAAGAATCCCGCCGAGCCGCACGCGCCGTCATAGATGCGCTCGCCGATCTTGGGCTTCACTACCTGCACGATGGCGCGAATCAGCGGGCGCGGGGTGTAATACTCGCCGCCATTGCGCCCGGCGTTGCCCATGTTCCTGATTTTGGCTTCGTAGAGATGGCTCAACTCGTGCTTCTCGGTCTGTGAGCGGAATTTCAACTCGTCGATGTGATTGATGATCTCGCACAGGTTATAGCCACTGTGGATCTTGTTTTTAATCTCCCCAAAAATCTCACCAATCTTGTATTCAATCGTGTTTGGCCCGCTGGCCCTCTGCTTGAATCCGTGCAGGTATGGAAAGAGCTTGCCTGTAACGAAATCGCGGAGGTCGTCGCCCACCTTCACTTTGTTGTGATCAATCTGCCCGTCCTTACCTTTGGGCGCAGCCCATTCTTCCCAGCGGTAAGGTTTGTCGAGGATGAAGGCGTATTTCTTTCCTTCGAGAGCAGCTTCATCGGCGCGGTCATGCTCCAATGCGTCCAGATATCGCAGGAAGAGGAGCCATGAGGTTTGCTCGATGTAATCCAACTCAGTGGCACAACCCGCTTCTTTGCGCAAAACGTCGTCAATGTTTTTGAAGGCTTGTTCAAACATGGTGGTCAGCTAATCCGCGCGTTGCCATCCTGGCAGCTGGCAACTTAGCGCGAGCGACAACGCGTTTGCATCCAAGGGAATCTGCCTGTCGGCCTGCGATCTAACCTCCCGAATGCCGGACCCTTTGATTTTGAACCAAAGCATTCCTGCTCAATTAGATGAATCCAAACGCTTCGGGTAATTGTAACTCTGGTTACTGCCGATTGCCAAATATTCGAGGTGCATGGCGCCAGGCGCGTCACCGAAACAGTGCTTTCAAGCTTTCCACATACGGCGGGCGATGCCGGACCTCCACTTGTAGGCAAGTTCTTCAGGCTCCCCTCCTGTTGGCACGTTCTTCCAGCCCCCCTCCTGGTTGAGGAGGGGGCAAGGGGGTGGTCTGCTTTCCTTCACCACCCCTTTATCCCCTCTCGCCGCGGCGGGGAGCTATCTAGTGAACAGCGCTTTCAAACTGGCATGTTCTTCCGGCTCCCCTCCTGGTTCAGGAGGGGGCAAGGGGGCGGTCTGCTTTCCTTCACCACCCCGGCGCTCAGCGCGCCACCCCTCCTCACCGAGGAGGGGAGTTTATTGAATAAACAGCGCTTTCAAAGTTTCAACGTACGGCGGGCGGGCGATGCCGCGTTCGGTGATTATGGCGGTGACGTAGCGATTCGGGGTGACGTCGAAGGCGGGGTGGCGGGCTTCAACATCCTGGGGGGCGATGGAGACGCCCGCTACGTGGGTTACTTCGTTCGACGAGCGCTCTTCGATGGGAATTTGCTCGCCGGAGGCCAGGCTCATGTCAATGGTGGAGAGCGGGGCGGCCACGTAAAACGGAATCTTGTTTTCGTGGGCGAGCACGGCTACCGAGTAAGTCCCGATTTTGTTGGCCACGTCGCCGTTCGAAGCGATGCGGTCGGCGCCCACAATGGCGGCCTGGATTTTGCCCAGGTGCATGAAGTGTCCAGCCATGTTGTCCGTAATGAGCGTGACGGGGATGCCGTCTTTGGCCAATTCCCATGCGGTCAGGCGCGCGCCTTGAAGGAATGGACGAGTCTCATCGGCAAAGACGCGAATGTTTTTTCCTGCCGCCACTGCGGCGCGAATCACCCCGAGAGCGGTGCCGTAGCCGCCGGTGGCCAGCGCGCCCGCGTTGCAATGAGTGAGAACGGTCGAGGCGTCCTGCAAGAGTACGGCGCCGTGACGGCCCATGGCCTCGTTGGCGGCAATGTCCTCCACCAGCACGCGTTGAGCTTCTTCCGCCAGACGGGATTTGACATGGAAGATCCGCGCAGCAATTTTAGCGCCAGCTTCCCGCTCGGCGAGTATTGCATTAAGTCCAGGCGCGACGGTGACAACGGGGACAGGAAAGTTCTCCTCAAGCGCACTCTCAAAAACCGCGCGCATGCGGCTGACCGCCCAGAAAAGATTGACGGCGGTGGGGCGCGTTTTGGAAATTGTTTCCGCGATGGCCTCAAATTCCTGTCGCAGGGCGGGCACGCTCGCGGCCGACGACTTCTTGACACCCAGGGCCACGCCCATGGCGGCGGCCACTCCGATGGCGGGCGCGCCGCGAATCACCATGGAGCGGATGCAGTCCGCCACTTCGCGATAATCGCGGCAGGTCCGGTAAACTTCCTCGGAGGGCAGGCGCGTTTGGTCGATCATGCGCACGCCGTCTTCCGTCCATTCGATGGTTTTGACCATGCCCGGGATTATAACAGTGACGAGTGATGAGTGACGAGTGACGAGCGGGAAAAGAAAGTGGCAAGTGATTAGTCGAGTATTTCAGTTCGTCAGTAAGTCAGTTTGTCAGTTACGGAAGGACTGAAGTACTGAGAAACTGAAAAACTAATTTGCGCTTCCCTCCTACAACCTGCCACCTACTTTTTCTTAAGCTCGTTCTGGATGACGCGCGCTTTCACCAGCTTTTTCAGGAGGGCAGTGGGCAGGGGTTTGTCCACGGGAAAGCGGATGGTGCCTTTGGACGTCTGGTAGCCCTGAAGATCTTTCTTGTAGGTGGCAATCAAAGTCGCATTGCCGGGGAAGAAACTGCAATGATTTGAAAAGGCGGCGAACCACACCAGCGGTCCCTTGTACCTGAATGCGGCCATGCCGTAGCTGATGCACTCGGTGGCCTCCGCGGGCGCCACGGAGCGAATCACGGCGCGCATTTTGTTCAAGGTGGTGCGCGCCGGCTCGGGGACTCCGGCCAGATATTCGTCCACGGTCTTGGGTGCAGCCTTGCGCTTTCCCGACGAACTACTAGATTTGGATTTAGTCTTCTTCATCGTCGTGACCTACAAACGTGAATTCAAAGGAAAGCCGCTGACCTCAAAGACGGAGGCCATCACGGCCTGCTGGTGGATAGCATCACGCAACATCAAACCTTGCCTTCCGGCAGGTTCACCATTTTCGCGATCTTGGGCCAGCGAGCGCTGGCCCGTAACTGCTTGCAGACCACAAAGCGCAAATAAAACATCATGGACAGATCGCGCTGCTCGATCGCTTTTTCCGTCCAATCCGCGCCCAGCTCCACCTCGCCGCACAACAAGTGGAAAACCGCATGGGCCCGGCTTTCCCCAACTCCGTCTCCTGAACCCAACCCCTTTAGAAGTTCCTGCGCTTCAGTCTCAGCCCCACTCCGGCGCCAAAAGGCAGCCAGCGTCGCCTTCGCATCGAGATACCAGGGACCAACCGCATAGGCTCTGCGCGCTTCCTCGAGCGCATGAGGGAGCGAACCCCGGTCGGCATGAAACATCGCGAGCGACACGCGCGCCACCACAAGATTCGGGTTGAGTTCAAGGACTCTGTTCACTTGCTCGCGCGCTTCAGCGTACCGGCCCGCCGCTTGCAAGTACGCGTGCAAATTCATGCGTGGCCAGACTTCGAGGGGGTCATCCTGAATCAGTTGCTCAGCAATCTTGATGGCGTGCTGAGACTCGCCCCGCAGAAACTGAAAGTATCCATAAAACTCCCGAACGAAGGCAGACACAGGTTGACGCCCACGCGCCCGATCGAAGTGGCGGGCCGCCTCCTGCCAATCCAAATCGTTGTAGGCGGCCATAACGCCGAGAATCGCGTGCGCTTCTGGAATGGAAGAATCAAGCTGCAAGGCTCGTTCAGCCGCACGCCGCGCCGATTGCACCGCTTCCTGCGCGGGGCACAAGCTCCAATTCGCAAGCATGAGGTAATAATGGCTTAGTCCCACATGCGCCAAGGCAAAACCCGAATCAAGGGCTATGGCCTGCTCGTAATATTGTTTGCTGAGCTTAAACGACTCGGGCGTGGTCTTGGCCTCTTGATATTTAGCTTTTAGATAAGCCTCATACGCATCCAGTTTGGGCGTGTAGCGTTCGCGCACGCCCGCCTCCGGTGCAAGCCTGATGCGAAGAGCCGCAGTGATCGCGGCGGCGATCTCATCCTGCAACGCGAATACACCGGTCATCTCGCGGTCGTAGCTTTCCGACCAAACATGAGCTCCGTCGGCCGCATTGATCAACTGGGCCGTAACGCGAATGCGATTTCCCGCCCGGCGCAAACTGCCTTCCAAGACCGTCCCCACTCCCAGCGCGCTGGCAATCCCGCGGATGTCCTGTTCCTTGCCGCGGAAGGCAAACGCCGAGGTGCGCGCGATGACTTTCAGCCCGGGAACGCGGGCCAGCAGGTTGATGATCTCCTCCGCCAAGCCGTCGGCAAAATATTCCTGGTCAGGATCGGGACTCATATTCTTGAAGGGCAGCACGGCAATGGAAGGCGCAATAGATGCAGGTGAGGTGGCAGCCGGTTGGGGCTCGTCTTTCATGTTGAGCCCGGCCTTGCGCAAACCCTGCAAAAGCTTTTCCACCTCGCCTTTCTCCAAGTGCCACTTGTCTAAATCCTCGCGGACCTGGTCAAGGTCGAGAAACATCGCGTTGTATTTGCGCAGAAGCTCGATGGCCGCGCGAGCTTCCTCCGGCCGGCCCAGCATGCCGCAGGTGGCCGCGGTAAACAGTTGGGCCCAATGGAACTCCGGCATATTAATTTTCTTGGCCACTTGCAGCGCGGCATCGTACTCACCCTTGCGGTAGTGGTTGTGAAATGCGGTGAGGTGATACCAGCCGGGATGATGGCCATTCAATTCAGTAATTCTTTGCGCCAGCGCCGTGCCGCGCTCCCAATCGCCGGAGAATGCAATCATGATGGCCATGAAGGCCCAGGTGGTGCCGTCCCGCGGATTGAGTGACATGGCCCGCTCCGCAGTCTCGCGAAACGCGCCGAAATCGCCGCTAAAAAATTGCACTTGCGCCAGTTGTGCCAAACCCATCTGGCAGGCTGGGTCAATCTTAACCGACCGCCAGGCGGCCTCACGCGCGCGCTCCAGCGGGTTCTCCCGCGGATTAAACCGATCGAAATATTCCAGTAGGTAGAGATTGCAAAGACAGGCCCAGGCGGTGGCGTGATTGGGCTCGCGTTCGAGCGCCCGTTCCAATCCGTCTCGGAGCATGGCATGTTCAGGCGGATTGACCTGTTGCATGAAAGAGTAATAGCGCAGCACGAGTTCGGACGCGCTCAAATCGCCCACATTCTTGTCGCGGGTGGGGGCGGCCATGGAGCGCACCAGGACTCCATACCCATCCGCGACCGTGGTTACGATGTGGTCGGTCAAGTCGTCCTGGATCTGGAATGTGCCGGTCTCGCCCACTTCCCTGTCATACGCATCCGCCCAAAGCTGCGTGCCGGTGGCGGCGTCCAGCAGTTGCGCGCTGGTTCGAAGGGCGCGGCCACGCTTGCGTACGCTTCCCTCCACCACGTAGCGCGCGCCCAGCTCGCGGCCGACGGTACGGATATCGGCAGGGCGGCCCTTGTAAGTCATGGCCGAGTTGTAAGCGACTACCTTGAGATAGGGAAAACGCGAAAGCCCTGAGGTGATATCTTCCGTTAGGCCGTCGGCCATTGCTTCGAGTTCCGCGTCTCCGCCCTGCACCCTGAAGGGCAGGACCGCCACCCAAAAGCCTTCCTGGGCGCCAATCTCGCCCGACCCACCTTTCGTCGAGGGACGGACGGGGGCAAGTGGATGTTCTGCTGAGCCCGACTGCGTCGGGGCACGCGAGGCGGAGGGTTTAGGCATACGAATGGTTGCCGAGTCGGAGGTCCAGCCGCGCAGTTCGTTCCAAACACTCTGCGCGGATGGGAAACGGTCGTCGGCGCGCTTTTCCATGCAGAGTCTGATGAGGTTTGCCAAATGGGCGGGCAAATCGGCTCTCAGGTCAGTGACAAGCGCCGGGGTATCCCGCATGATCGCTGAGATCAGTTCGGCCGAAGATTGTCCCTCGAAAGGCCGCTGACCGGTGGCCATTTCGTAAATCACCACGCCCAGGGAAAAGATGTCCGTGCGATGGTCCAAGGCGCGGCCCGAAATCTGTTCCGGAGACATATAGGCCGGCGTGCCCATCACGACGCCCGCTTTGGTGTTGCTCGCCGAGGTCAGAGTGGCATCCGCATGACTGGCGGGGCGAGTCTCCTTCGCCAAACCGAAATCCAGCACCTTCACGCGGCCATCGCCAGTCACCATCACGTTGGCGGGCTTCAGGTCGCGGTGAATAATTCCTTTTTCGTGCGCTGCCGCCAGCGCCTCCGCCAGCGCGCTGGCGATAGCGACGATCTGGTCAGCAGGAAGGCCGCCTGCCGGGATGAGATGGTCGAGGGACTTCCCTTCCACCAGTTCCATGGTGATGAAATGAATTCCATCCGCTTCCTCGACGGAGTGGATCGTAACAATGGACGGGTGGTTGAGGGCGGCGACGGAGCGGGCTTCGCGCTGGAATCGCGCCAAGCGCTCGGGATCGCGCGCCACATCGGCGGGCAAGACTTTTAGAGCAACGTCGCGGCCGAGTTTGGTGTCCCTGGCACGATACACTTCACCCATGCCGCCGGCGCCCAGCGTGGACACAATTTCGAAAGCCCTGAGTTTGGTGCCTGGATTCAGCAATTGATCCCTCGCTGCACTCGGGATTTCGCCTGCGGGTTCACTCTCCGCTTGCACCCGCAGACCGGCTCAATATCATAAGGTCCGAGTCTTATTCCGGCCTCCGGACTCAATGCGAATACAATTCGCGCCAGACCTAATTCCCCTGAGGAGTGAATTTCCAAATCGCCGCACTCCAACCGTCGGCCACCGCCATAATTTTCCCGTCGGGAGTCCAGCCCATATGGTGGAAGTCGCTGGTGTAATCGAGCGGGATGCGCGCGGACTTCCCCGAGGCCAAATCGAAAATTCCCGGAGGCCAATACCACGTCGCCGCGCTCATCGGCGCCACCAGCTTTCCGTTCCGGATGCTGCCCGCATCGACATCGTAACCCAGGTGAAATTGACCATGGATTTCCTGCTCCGGCCCGCCGCTCAAGGGAACACGGATCAGGCGAGTTGCTGGCGACTCACGCACTTCAATGACCAGGCTCTGGGTGGCGGAGTCGACAGCGAAGCCATCGCCAGTATGGATCTTGCGGGCCGCGCCCCCCGAAAGAGGTACGGACCAGAGGGCGCCACTGGCCAGGCAGAAAAGGGTTTGATGATCCGGCGATATGCCCATTTCGTCGACTTCCCCTTCATTGAAGCTCAAGCGGCTCGTAATGCGGCCATTGGAAAGCGCGGCCAGTGCGATGGTGTGGCCCGGACGCGGCCCGATCATAAAAGCCACCTGGTCAGAGCCGACGGGCGCCATGGGCCCTCCCGTTTCCTCGGCGGTGTTGACCAGCGGAGAAGGTTCCTTTCCGGCTTCGACCAGAATTAACCGAGAGTGGGAAGCCGTTCGCTCCGCCCACACCGCGCGGCCGTCCGGCAACACCGTGAAGTCCTCGTAGTATTCTTCAGAGTTGGCGAGCGTGGTGATCCTTTCCACATGCCCGCCCTCAGCCGAAAAGCGCACCAGGTCCGACGCGCGGTCATTCTGGTCAAGGTAGATGCTGCCATCAGGGCCCATATCGAGCGAGGAGATAAAACGGGTCATGTCGAAAAGCTTACGCGTGGGTCCACGGCCATCCAGAGGAATGGCAGACACCTGATACGTGTCCCCATTGAGCGTCGAGGTGATCGCGTACTTGCCGTCGCGGCTGGCCGCAACAGTGACATTATGGGCGCCAAATTCACCCGGAATTTCTTCCGGGAGCTGCCGCATGCTCCCCGATGCCAGTTCCACGTCATATAAATGAGGGACGGCATCCGCACCCTGCCCGACTTTGGTTCCTATCACCAGAGCATCGTGACCCCCGGGAACTGCCCGAATGTAATCGAAGGGGAATCCGAGGCGCACCTCCACGGGCAGGGCCTTGGATTGGCCGGTTTCGGGCGAGTAGTGGAATACCTGGAAGTGGTTTTCGCTGTTGAGCCGAAAGATTAGAAGGCTGCCGTCGGGCAGCGCCTCGGGCGTCATCGCGCCCTCCAGGACAAGTTGTTCCTCGCCGCCTAGCGCCGGTACGGCAAAAATTCCTTTCGGCTGGTCAGACCAACGATCGTAATAAATGCGGCTGCCATCCGGTGACCACGAGCAGTAAAGAACGAAGCCTCTTTCGCGGCTGTGGGTGAGCATCACACGATTTCCGGAATCGGGTTGCATAACCCAAAGTTGAAAAACCCCGTCAGGATCAGCGGCTGTAAACGCCAACAAGCGGCCATCCGGGGAAAGACGCGGGCTAATGGAGATGGAGGGACCGCCCAGCATGATGCCCGTCCAGGTCGGCGGCGCCGGCCGGCGCCAAAGGAAGTGGCCGGCCGCCAATGCGACGGCGACTGCCGCGGCGGCAGCCATGGCGAGAATCCCGCGCCGCAACATTCGACTTTCACCGTGTGCGGTGACGCCCGGTTCTAGGGCGGGGGCGAAGCCTTCCTCTGCCTCGCCCCCCGACGTTTCTTCAATCGTGATACGCGCATCGCCGATGGCTTGCAAGCGCCGCCTGGGTTCTTTCTGTAGGCAGCGGCGCAGCAACTTCTGGATGCCCGCAGGAGTGTCCGCCGGGACTACCTTCCAGTCAGGATCTTTCATGATGACGGCGGCGAGAATGTCCGAGCTGGTTTCACCGTCGAAGGTCCGCTTCCCTGTCAGCATCTCATAGAGCACGCAGCCGAAGGCCCAGATATCCGCGCGACGGTCCACCGCGCGCCCGCGCGCTTGCTCGGGGCTCATGTAGGCTGCGGTTCCGAGGATCATTCCCGCCTGCGTGGCCGCGGTGATCATGGTTGGTGAGTTTGAAATGTCGACAACCGAATCTTGAGCGTCGAGCGCCTTGGCCAGGCCGAAATCAAGCACCTTCACCACGCCTTCGGGCGTAATCTTTATATTCGCCGGCTTCAAGTCGCGATGGACTACACTCTTCTCATGGGCGAACTCAAGGGCGTCGGCGATTTGTTTGGCGATGGGCAGCGCCTCTTCGACCGTCAAAGGTCCCTTGGCTAGCCGCTCGGCAAGCGTCGGGCCTTCCACCAGTTCCATCACCAGCGCGGGTGCCGTGCCTGATTCTTCCAGACCGTAGATCGAGGCGATGTTGGGATGGTTCAACGAGGCCAACACCTGCGCTTCGCGTTGGAAGCGCGCCATTCGCTGGCTATCATTGGCGAAGGCAGCCGGCAAAACTTTCAGCGCCACATCGCGCCCCAGTTTCGTGTCCGTCGCACGATAGACTTCGCCCATGCCGCCGGCCCCAATTGCGCCGGCGATTTTATAGTGGGCGATGGTGCGGCCAATCATGGACATTACCAGCCGAACGCCTCAAAGAGCATTCGATTAATCTCGGGATCGGTTCGGAACGCTTCCAGGAACTTGCTGCCGGTCACCAGGAGGGTGAATGGGGGCGTGGTTTCCTCGATCGCTTTGGCCAGTGTCCGCCTGATCTCGGGGAGGTCTCCCAGTCCAATATAGATGGACAAGGGCGCGAATGCAGGTAAGAATTCACCGCGACCTCCCCGGTCCTCCAACTCGCGCAACAGCCGGGTGGCATCGTCAAAACGCCCGGCGCGTCCGTAAACCTGGCCCAGATTCCCCACGTAAATCGGAGCACGCGACAAAGTAACAGCGCGCTCGAGCGATTGGATCGCCTCCTCATGGCGTCCCAGGCCGCTGAGCGCCATGCCTCGGATCCACAGTCCGAGAATGTAATCAGGTTGTAGCTCGAGTGCCTTTTGTGCAGCGCGCTCTGCCGCTTCGAAACGCCCCAAGCTTTGGTCTGTGACTGCGGCAATCCCGAAAACGAACGAAGAGAGGGGGTCCAATCGGCACGCCAGGTCCGTATACTTAACTGAATCCTCCCCACGCCCGGCCATCGCCAGAAACATGCCGTAATACACCTGCGCAAGGGAAGATCGGGGATTAATGGCGATGGCTTTCAGAAAATGTGGCTCGGCCTCTCGCCACGCTCGCTCGAAATATAAGGCGTAGAAGCCGCGCGAGAAGTTTACTTCCCACAGAGTAGGCGCCAAGGCAGTGGCGCGCGTCATGGCGGCATGAGCGGCCGGTTTGCCCGCCTCGGCAGACACCAAGCCGTAAACGCGAAAGATTCCGTGGCAATCCGCCAGCCCGGCGTAAGCCAGACCGTACTCGGGATCGAGCTTGATGGCCTGCTCGAAACTCTGAAGGGCCATGCGGATGGACGTCGGGGATCGCTGGTGCCAGAAGTGGCGCCCCTTGAGATAGAGCTCGTAGGCTTCAAGATTTTCCGTCGCGCGCTTGGCGCCGCCGGTGAGCGTCACCTTGAGCCGCTCGGCGATGGCGCGGGCGATTTCGTCCTGAACGTCGAAAATGTCCTCCATCTTGCGGTCGTATCGTTCTGACCAGAGTTGGAAGCCGTTCTTGACGTCAATGAGCTGAACTGTGACGCGCACTCGATTGCCGGCGCGGCGGACACTGCCTTCCAGCACATTCGCCACGTGCAGTTTGCTTGCAATTTCACTTATTTCGGTAGCCTTGCCCTTGAACGAGAATGATGAGGTGCGGGCGGCCACGCTCAGGCCTTGGACCTGGCTCAACGCATTCAGAATTTCCTCGGCCAGGCCGTCGCTGAAAAATTCGTTTTCAGGATCGGCGCTCAGGTTTTGAAAAGGCAACACCGCCACGGAAGGTCCGGAATCCGTCACGCCGGCGGCCGCTTGGGTGCCCGACGAAGGCCGCGCCGCCTCCGCCACCATGTCCGCAAATTCGTTGGCGATGTCGCGCGCCGTCTGCACGCGTTGGCGGGGATCCTTCTCCAGGCAGCGCCGGATGATGCGCGCCAGGTCGGCGGGCAGATCGGTGCGGGCATCCGTGACCGGCGACGGTGTATCTCGAAGGATTGACGAAGTGAGTTCAGCCGAAGATTGGCCCTGGAATGGACGCCGCCCGGTAGCCATTTGATAAAGGATAATGCCCAGCGAAAAAATGTCGGAGCGATGGTCCAGCGAGCGGCCCGCAATCTGTTCGGGAGACATGTAAGCCGGCGTCCCCATCACCATGCCCGCTTGCGTATGGTGCGCAGCAGTCTGGGTGGCGTCGGCGTGGCTGGCCGCGCGAGTCTCCTTGGCCAGGCCGAAGTCCAGCACCTTCACCCGGCCGTCGTCGGTCACCATCACGTTGGCGGGTTTCAGGTCACGATGAACGATGCCCTTTTCGTGCGCCGCGGCCAGGGCTTCAGCCATGGCAATGGCGATCTTGGCCAGGCGCCCGACCGGAAAACCGCCCTCAGGAATGCGACGATCGAGCGACTGCCCTTCCACCAATTCCATGGTAAGGAAGTGGATGCCCTCTGTCTCTTCTACTGAAAATATTGTGACAATGTGCGGATGGTTGAGCGCAGCGAGGGCTTTCGCTTCGCGCTGGAAGCGCGCCAGGCGTTCGGGATCGAGCGCCATCTCGGCGGGCAATACTTTTAGGGCTACATCGCGCCCGAGTTTGGTGTCAGTGGCACGGTAGACCTCACCCATGCCGCCCGCGCCAATGGGAGCAGTAATACGATAGTGGGAAAGAGAACGGCCGATCAGATCGAGCCTCCGGGAAGTTGGGCAGATGTCAGGTGCAGTGTTGTTTCTGGACGAAGTACGCGATGATTCTACAACAAAGGAGCCGAAGCTGGGAAGTTGAGTTGAAGGAGTCGGGAAAGAGCGGTTCCATTTGGCGAGATTATACTTTGGCAAGAAGGACGACGCCGCGATTCAAATCCTGAAAGCAAGATGCTAATGGAAATGGTCCAGTCAGCTTATGCGTCGACTTTTTCGCGGCCCAGGGTGCGGATATCCAAAATGCGTGAGGTGATGATGGTGCGAAATACCGGGTGGCGGAATTCCAGGTGCATTCCGCGGCCGATGAAGCGAACCTTCAGCATGGAGCCGCCCCAGGTGGAGCCCGCGATTCTCACCGGAACGGGTTCGGGACAGTACTGCGGGTGGCCCCAAATCAATTCATCCCCGTGACCGCGCACCTCAATCGTGTACCAACGATTTTGCGTCTCTACTTCCAATTTTACGCCCTCGCCTAAATCATCCAGGCAAACGCCACCTTCAATCTCCGACTGTACAATGTTGTGGTTGACCTCGTCGCCAAAGTTGGGATGAGGCATGAAGGGTCTGGGATCAGGGACCGCCGCCTGAGTAGCCATACTTATTCACCCCGCCGGTTCAAGGTTCAAGCATACAACGCTCCACCGGTCACTTGCAAATGTATCTTTCCTTTACGGCATATCCAAGTCGAGGGCATAGATTTTCTGCATGTCAATTTCGCGCAAAGCCAGCAGCCAGTCATCCGGCGCCTGGCAATCGCACGCGATCCCTCTCAGGTGTTATACTCCGCCCATGGTCTACATCATCAGTCTATTGTCTGTGGCCGCGTTCCCCCTGGCGGTGGCGGCGTATGGGGGACACCTGGCGGCCAAGGTTCTCGATCGCGGTGAACGCCGGAAAGCGCTTTCCATTGTCTGGGTGCTGGCGATCGTGGGATTTCTATTGTCAGTCTGGCAACAGGTGCTCGTTTACCGCTCCGACCGCGCGCATGACCTTCAACAGGCGGCAGTGGAAGCCAAGGCCGACGCCGACCAGAAGCAACTGCGGGAGAAATTGGATAGCAGCTTGAAACGCCAGGAAGACGTGCAGAAAGAACTGGGCAGCATTGTGCAATTCCTGCATACGCCCCAACCCCGGATGGACTCGAAGCAACTTGCCGTGGCTACGTCCAAGATGGTTGAGGACGCCATGCACCATTAAGCTCGCGGCCACCCGCAGACCCCGCAAAAAAAACGCAAGCCGCGAAACCAAACATCCCGGTGTTTCATCTCTTAAAACATGGCCACGGCTACGCTCAGCGTTCAGGCTCCTCCCAAGGCAAATTGGATTATTTCCAACAAGACCGACCTCCTATGGTTCTCACTGGGCGGCGCCGCTAGCGCCTACGCGTTCTGGGCGCTATGGCGATTCGCACACGCGCCGCTCCTTTTGTTGGTCGCCATTTGGGCCATCGTGTTTGATGAGACGCACGGCTTCGCCACCATTTCGCGTACTTATCTTGACGCCGAGGAGCGCGCCCGCCGCGGACGCTGGCTGTGGAGAAGCCTGGGGTTCTTCCTCCTCATCGGGCCGGTGATGATCCTGCTGCACCTGGGCGACTGGCTGGAGCTGGCCACGGAATTATGGGGCTACTATCATATTTTTAAGCAACACTACGGCTTCATGATGATGTACAAGAAGAAGAATCGCGACTTCGACCCCGCGGACATGCGACTGGACCAGGTATTTTTCGCCGTGGCGTTTTACTATCCCTTCCTGACTTACCCGCTGCATAACGCGGAAGCGGCCGAGCTGCTGCCCTTCCCCATTCCGCCCCGCGCCGGACTGGTTTACGAAGATGTTCTGCTGTTTCTGCTCATCTTGATTTCGTTGGTTTACGTGGCGCGGCAAGTTATCAAGTGGCGCCAGGGACTGTCGCTGAATTGGCCCAAGCAGATTTTGTTCGCCGCCGCCATTCCCGTCAATTACCTTCTCTTCCGCAGCGCCATGCCGCTCCTCGGCGTTTATGCGGCGGTGACGATCTACCACAACGTCCAGTACCACCGCCTGGTCTGGTACTACAACCAGAACAAGTACGGCGGAGAAAGCAAAAAGCCCCGGGACTTCGGGCTCGCCACCTTGATCAACAGCCGCTGGCTGATCTATGTTGCCTGCGCCGGATTCTACGCCATTGTGTTCGACTTCATCCCCCGTTTCATCATGAAAGCCAACTTCGGCATGATGGACGTGGGCACACGCAACCAAATCCTGTTTTCATTCTTCGCCGCGCCCGGCTTGCTCCATTACTGGATCGACGGCCACATCTGGAAAGTCCGCTCCGACCCCGACGTGAAAACTTACTTGAAACTTTGACGCTCGATTCCTACCCGGCGTCCTGTCCAACGCCAAGCGCGGCGAATTGTCCTCACCGTTAATTCTTGGATCCATTCCTGGTGTAAACCAAAACGTGAAACGTTCCGGGCACAGGCGGACGTTGGGGACGAGGCCGATCCGCGGTGGGCGCCGAAGGAGGGCCGAATTCCACCGTATCCACAAAGAGGTTGTGGGTCTTGGTATCGAGCCCCATGGTCTTGGCCCCGTATTCGGTGGTGACGGTTTCAACCTCGCTGTATTTGTCCGGCGAATCTTCGTGGAATATATGGATCTTTCCTTCGCGCGTCGAGGCGAAGATCAGGCCGGTCTCCGGCTCGAAGGCGGCGGCATCCACCCCGGCAGAAATGGGGAACGACTGGACAACTTTTCCATTTTCGGCATTCATCACCACCAGCATCTGTGGATTCCGGCCGGCGCTGAACAACCGCTCATGCTTGATGTCCATGGCCAAAGCGGTGGGCCCGCCCGCCGGGGCAACCGGCCAGGTGGACTTGATGGCGAGGGTCCGTGAGTTAATGGCAACGAGTTCATTCTTGTCTTCGATGTTGACGTAGACCGTGCCCTTCCCATCGGCAACGGCGAATTCTGGCCCGCCGTCCAACTTGATGGTTCCTACCACGCTTCCCGTCTTGGCATCAATCACGGTCGCGCTGTGCGGGTCTCCTTCCATGACGAACACGCGCTTGGAGGCTGGATCGTAAACAATGGAGTCAGCGTCCTTGTCGGCATTCACTTCGCCAATCACCTTGAGGCTCTTCAGGTCGAAAATAATCACTTTGCCTTGCGCCCCGTCGGTGATAAATCCCCGGTCAAACTCGTGGGCAACGGCAACTCCGTGGTCCTGCTTCAACCCGGTAATGTTGCCGATGAGAGTCCCATCGTCGGCGTCGAGCACTTTGATCTCCGTGCCATGCGACACGTAGACGCGGCGCGCGGCAGAGTCCACCGCAATATAGTCAAAGTATTCCCGAGTCGCGCCCTCGGCTGGTCCGAAACCGTATTTTGTGAGCAGGTGGTATCCGCCCGTCGCCGCCATAGTGAAAGATATGGCGCCAAGAAAGGCGAAAAACATTCCTATTGCAAGACGTCCAAGTCTGGATGATGTTTTCATGTGAATTCTCCCTTAATTTAGAAATCACTGCTAAGTAAGAATCGATCAGTTTTAAATGGGGCTGCATTATAACGTTTTGGGAGATTTCTGCAATATCGGGAAATTGAAGAAACAGATTCTGGGCGAATCGGAGACTTGGTGCGATTGCAATCATCCGAATCTGTGATAGCATTGATGGCATGGCAAGCATCACCATCCGTCGACTGGAGGCATCCACGAAAACACGTTTGCGCATTCGCGCCGCAAGCCGTGGCCGATCGATGGAGCAGGAAGCCCGTGAAATACTAAGAGCGGCACTCACGGCAGAGAAAACCGGCCCGTCCAATCTGACTGATTCCATTCGGCGCCGGTTCAAGGCAGTGGGAGGAGTGGAGCTCCCCGACCTGCCTCGCGAACCCATGCGTCAGGCGATTCGATTCGGTAAATGATTATTCTGGATACGAACGTCCTTTCCGAATTGATGAAACCAGCCCCGTCGGTCCGGGTGCTCGGTTGGTTGGGTCAATATCCCCCCTCGCGCCTTTTCATAACAGCCATTACCCAGGCTGAAATTCTGTATGGATTGGAACTTCTTCCCAAGGGAAAGAGGCGGACCACATTGCAATCGGCTGTGGAAGGGATGTTTACGGAAGATTTCGCCGGACGAATCCTTCCTTTCGACAGCGATGCGGCACGAGTGTTTCCACAAATTGCATACGCACGCCGCACTCTGGGGCGTCCAGTAACTCAATTTGACACCCAAATCGCAGCTATTGCCCGTGCGCGTGGCGCCGCCATCGCAACACGCAATACGTCTGACTTCGACAACTGTGGGATCGCGCTGCTCAATCCATGGAGTGATGCGTGACCTCTTCTCGCGACCCATGTTTGAAAACACCTTTCCCCTCGACGCCCGCAAATTTTCCGGATAAGCTTTGCGGTCTGAGGAGGCAGGCACCCGAAACAATTCCGCTTTCATGGCCTGCCGAACTCGCGCCACGATGATCCTCGACAAACTGAAGCAACGCGCCAGGGAAAATCCCCAACACATCGTTCTTTTCGAGGGAGAAGAAGATCGCACCCTGGTGGCGGCGGAGAAATTGGAGAAGGAAAATCTGGCGCGTATTACGCTGCTGGGAAAAGTGGAAAAAATTCAGGCGCGCCTGAAGACGCTTGGGATGTCCCCTTTGCGCGCCACGCTGATCGATCCCGCCGCCAGCGAAAAATTGAAAAAATATGCCCGGCATCTGCACGAGCGACGTCGTGCCAAGGGCATGACGGAATCAGAAGCGCTCGAAACAGCGGCCGTTTCCCGCTATTTTGCCGGCCTGATGGTGGCCACCGGAGATGCGGACGGCTCCGTGGGCGGCGCGCTTTCCACCACCGCCGATGTGGTGCGAGCGGCGCTGTGGACCTTTGGCCCCGCGCCGGGGATTGCGCGGGTGTCGAGTTTCTTCCTGATGATTTCACCCAACAAAAAGTTGGGGGCGGAAGGCGCGTGCCTGTTCGCCGATTGCGCCGTGGTGCCCGACCCAACACCCGCTCAACTCGCCGATATCGCCACCGCCACCGCGCATAATGCGCGCGCGCTGCTGGGGGTGGAACCGCGAGTCGCACTCCTTTCATTCTCCACCAAAGGCAGCGCCGCGCACGCCAGAGTGAAGGACGTGCAGGAGGCGGTGAGAACTTTACGCGCGCGCGCCGCACACGAGCCACAATTCCATTTCGACGGCGAACTCCAGTTGGACGCAGCCGTGGTGCCGGAAATCGCGGCGCGCAAGGCGCCCGGATCGAGCGTGGCCGGCCGGGCCAATGTTTTCATTTTCCCCGACCTGAATTCGGGCAACATCGCCTATAAGCTCGCCGAGCGCTTTGGGAATTGCGCCGCCATCGGTCCCATCCTTCAAGGCCTGGCGCGGCCCGCCAACGATTTGTCGCGCGGTTGCTCGGCGGAGGATATTGTGAACGTGGCCGCCATCACCGCCGTCCAATCCATCAGCGCAAGAAAAATTCATTCATAAATCGCAACTCATGTAAAATTGGAACAGGCGGAGCAGAGCAAATCGCGGGCCATAGACATTTTTCGCGGGCATGAAATGTTACAAAATCAATCGAAAGAAACTTCGGTGATGGAAACTAACTCCATTCGGCGAAGCGATCGGCTTGCGCTGGAGCTTCCGCTCCAACTCTCGGGCACAGATTGCACGGGCCAGGGCTACATCGAGCAGGGCAGCACGCAGCTCCTCAGCCGCCATGGGGCCAAAGTCGTCCTGAATCGGAAACTTCTGCCCAACCAGGAACTTTCACTGCGATGCCTATCCACCGGCTTGGCCGCGGAAGCAAGGGTGGTCGGACAGGTGGGCCGTGGTCCGCAAGGCTACTTTTACGGAGTTGAATTTCTGGATTTTTACGCCAACCCCTGGAAGATAGATTTTCCTCCCCCGGCCGAATTCCGCCAATCCGTGGCGCGCGCCTTCCTGGAGTGCGCAAGGTGCAAATCGCGCGCGGTGACCTACTTGTCAGAAATCGAGGCGGAGATTTTTGAGGCGAACCGGTGCCTTTCGCGGAACTGCAAGACCTGCAACGCCATGGGACTTTGGACAGAACCGGATAGCCTGCCCGCCCACAAACCGGTATCCGAACGCAATTCGCCGGAGGAACACTTGCAGGCCACTCTGGCCAGGTGGATGAATTCCATGAATGAGCGCAAGGAGGCCAAGCCGAATTTGCGCATGGCAGCGTGTGTACGCTCGCCTGAATTTGGCGAGGATGTAATGACTACCGAAGAGGTTTCTCCCACCGGCTTTCGTTTTAAGAGTCCCAAGCGGTATACCAGGAACTCCATCATCGAAATTGCTGTCCCATACTCACGCAAGCCGGGAAATGTTTTCGTGCTGGCCCAAATCGAGTGGGACCGCGCCCTTCCCAATGAGGGCGTAACACTTTACGGGGCGTGCTACGTCCAGATGCAGGGCAGCACCATCCAGCGCATCGAAGCGAAGCCCTGACGCGCAAATCCTGCCTTAACCTGACCCGTCAATCGCTGTAAGAAAAGATATACTGTGCGGGATTATCTGAAGCTATTATAAAAATATATGATGTAACGGAATGGGCAGCTTATGAGTTTGAATACCATCCGCCGCACCAATCCAGTTTTTGGTTTTGTGATGTGGATAGACTAAATTGGCGCCCAATCAAGCTGCAGGCGGGACTTATGCATCGCAATCTCCGCGCGTCCTTGATGATTCCCTTCGAGACAACAGTAAACCTCCGCCTCATATGGCCGAATCCTTTGGGCCATCTGCTTCCTGTAATCCTTTTCTGCTTGCTCTCATGCTCTTGCGGTGGGGGTGGGAGCACGACTCAAAATTTGCCGCCAGGGCCGATCCCCGACTTCAGTTTATCTGTCGTGCCATCGAGCGTTTCAATGGAGGCCGGAAGCTCGGCGTCGGCCTCTGTATTGGTCACCGCGTTAAACGGCTTTGCGTCCCAGGTCAGCATACAAACCAGCGGCCCGACGACCGGCATTACCATTTCACCTTCAGTCGCGACGCTTGCGCCAGGCACGCCTCAGCAATTGACTCTTTCGGCGAGCTCATCGATTGTAATTTCAAATGCCATCGTCAGCATTACGGGAACATCCGGCTCGCTGACACACACCGCGCAGTTGACGTTGTCGGTTACCCCCATCGTGACCTCCAACGTGCCGCCTTTCCGAATGCGATACGTACGGACAGACGCCACCACTTCCTATTCTCAGTGGTTAAATTCAAGCTGGATCATTTATAACCCCCCCACGTCCCGATTTTTCGTGACTGACCCCGATTCAAACCACATATTTGTTCTCGATGCCGGCACGGAAACGGTGGTGGGAGCCATCAAAATTCCCGGCGCCTTTGGCATCGACGATACTCCCGACCATCTGACTCTTTACGTGGGCACCCAGATTGGCGACATTTATGCAATTGATCCGGTCGGTATGACTGTTACAAAGAGATATTTGGCCGCGCGGATCGGCCCTAACGGCTTTAACGCGTATTCCGTGCGCGTGATGGCGGACGGACGTTTAGCGCTGCTGGGGGGGCAGGGGGGAATCCCCAGTGTCGACGGCTATGGAGAATTCGCATTCTGGAATCCGGCTGACAATTCGCTCTCAGCGTATTACTCCTCCCAGCTTTGTGGCTCAATGATGGGCAGCATAGGGGTTTTCACCCGCACGCCCGACCGTGCGAAGGTGGTTGTGGCCAGCATCGACAGCGACCGCACTTTGTGTGAAGTCGACGAAGGTACTGCCACAGGTAATTACGCGACCGTGGCCTCGATTGATAGCTTCATATGGCATCTTGCCTTCTCTCCGGACGGAAAATGGATTGCACTTCCAGTATCTTACACTCAGGCGGGTGTGCTTGACGCTCACACGCTGGCTGAAGTTGCTCGGTTTAATGTGGCCGGTGATACCTCGTCCGCTTCAGGATTTTTCGTGAGCTCGGACTCGAAGACGCTCTATACTCCCTCCAGTAGCATTGTGTACGCGTACGACCTAAGTACAGGCCTGCAGACCGCATGGCTTCCCAATGTTGTCGTCCAACCCCACGCCGGCGGTGGCGCGGTAGGCCCAATCTCCGGACCAAACATCCAGGCCTTGGATGGAACCGGGCTGGTCGCCGGCCCGATGGAAGAAGGCGTAGGGTTCCTCGACACGACATCCTTGCACACAGGTTCTGTTGGAACGCAATTCTTGAACGGCTATCTCAATCCCGATACCGGGCCAACCGTAGGCGGGACTCCTACGACTTGGTCTGTTCCAAACTCTTTCGGTCCAATTACGGATATTTATTTCGGAAGCCAGAAAGCCTTTTCTGTATCGGGTGTTTCGGCATCAATCTCGGCAACAACACCTCCCGGCGCCTCCGGACCCGCTGATGTCTATACGCTTGTTTCGGATGGTGGCATCCAACTTCTACCCGAGGCTTTCAGTTATGGACCTTCGGTTCTGCAAATCACGCCGGACGCAGCCTCTGCTGAAGGCGGCACGGGCTTCATTTACGGATACGGGCTGGGGCCAAACGCCTCAACGGCGATCCCATCTGATTTGCAGGTGATGGTGGGCGGTAAAGCGGCAACAGTCGCCGCATTCAATTGGAATGCGTATAGCTCAGGCGCTGCGCCCTTTCCTCTTCAGAGTGTGATGTTTAACATCCCGGCAGGCGTTGCCGGCTCTGCTGTAGATATCACTATTTCCACCAGTTCGGGGTCGGTGACGGTTCACGGTGCGATGACTTATCGTTCGGCGGTCCTTCAATTCTCTATTGCAGGATCAGTTCTCGCCCAAGGAATTTACGATTCCACCCGGGACGTTTACTATTTTACTGATGCAGGCAAGATCCAAGTCTTTTCGAAAACCAGTGGGACATGGCTGGTACCCATCAGCGTCTCAGGAGCACAACGCCTGTGGGGCATCGCGCTTTCGGCGGATGGAAGCAAGCTCGCCATTGCAGATGTAGTAGGCAATTCCATTTATGTTCTCAATCCGGACAACCCTGCGACGGCACAGGAATTTCCGGTCCCTCAGGCCGGGTCCGGGACTATCCGATCCCCTGTCGGCGTCGCCGTTAGCAACACTGGAATCGTATATTTCTCAGCCTCGACTACGGGGGGGACGGGATATGACGTCTACTTTAAGCTAAACACAAGTTCCGGCCAAGTGACAGCCTACTCCGTCGGCACCAACTCGTTCCAGACGGACAAATACCTGCGAACTATCCTGAGGGACGATAACAGTATGGTTTACGCGAATGATGATGGCGCGGTTTTTACCATTGATACCGCCACTGACAAGATCTCTTATGCTAAGGACAATCCGGGATGCTGCTATGGCGACTACGAGTTGTCCATCTCTGGCAACCAAGCTCGTATCGCGGCGACCGGGTACCTCTATGATTCCAACCTTAACGCGGAGTCTTATGTGGGCTTGAATCTGAGAGAGAGAGCAAACACTTCATATCTTTATGGCGAAAAGTTAAGCGCAGACGGCAGACTGCTGTTCCAACCCACCACAACTGGCATCGACGTGCTTGATGGCAGATTGGGAACTCTGTTAACACGGATTGCGCTCCCCATCACACTCACACCGACCTACGATACGTTAGTGTCGGATGGCAAAGACAACACCCTGATCGCCATTACTGGGCCCTTTGGAGGTGGCATCGCGGTGATCGATTTGAATTCCATTACCGAACCTTCTCCGCTCCCATATGAGCCCAATGTTGAAGTTGCAGGGCCTCTCGCGACGGCACGTTTTACTTCCACAATCGGACGGAGCAACCCGTCACTTCCTAGCGGCGCGATTCCTTTCACGGGCCCCATCCTATACACGATTCCGCACGTGAAAACCAATCCGATTATACAATAATTGGAATTGAAGGCAAACTTTCTGTTAGGGGCCATTGCGTCGGACCTGATCGCCCCCCCGACTCGTGCCGATGGATCCGGCCAAGGAAAATTCCGTTCATTGAGATTGCTTGCAGGATATTGCGAGTTAATTAAAAAGGAACCTCCTTCTTACACTTGGAATTCGCGTTTCACTTTTTCGGATTTTTCCGCCACTGACCGGGCGAGGTCTTCCTTGTGGGTGGCGAGTTTTTGGGCGAGGTCCGCATCCGCGGTGGCGATGATTTCGACGGCGAAAATGGCGGCGTTGATGGCACCCGGCTTGCCAATGGCCGTGCAGGCTACGGGAACTCCGCCCGGCATTTGCACGGTGCTCAACAAGGCGTCAAGGCCCGCCAAGGTGGTGGTGGCCATGGGGACGCCGATCACAGGCAAAGTTGTCTCCGCCGCGACCACGCCCGCCAGGTGGGAGGCGCCACCTGCCCCCACGATAATCACTTTCAATCCGCGGCTAATGGCGCTGCGCGCGTACTCGGAAGTCCGCGCGGGCGAGCGGTGGGCAGAAGTGATATCCAATTCGAATGGCACCCCGAATTTTTTCAAGGTTAAAGCGGTTTCTGTCATCACCGGCAGGTCTGTGTCGCTACCCATGATGATCCCCACGAGGGGACGCTGCTTTTCCGTCACTGTTGGTCTCCTTTTGTCTCCATCGGGAGGAGGGCGCCCGACGGGCGCGCCGTTTTCCCGATCATAATTTTGCCGGACCCCGAAGGGCCTGGCCCGGTCGCGGAAGGGGCGTGCTCTCCGGAGTGACCGGCAATCGCGTGAGGCCTTTGGCCCCGATGTCGCGGCGGCAGTGCATGCCCTCGAACCGTATTTTGTCCACGGCGGCGTAGGCGCGCTCGATGGCCGCAGGCAAGTCTTCCGCCGTCGCCGTCACGCCCAGAACCCGCCCGCCATTGGTAACCAGTTGATGGTCGCGAACGGTGGTGGCGGCAAAAAATACTTTCACCCCACCCAGCGATTCCGCCACATCAACCCCTGTGATCACGTGCCCTGTTTCCGGGGTGCCGGGATATCCTTTGGCCGCCAGCACCACGCACACGGCGGGGTTCGGACTCCAATGCGCTTCCTGGACGCTCAGTTGGCCCTCGCGCAACGCGAGCAGTAGTTCTACCAAGTCCACGCGCAGCCGCATCATAATGGGCTGGGTTTCCGGATCGCCCAGGCGGACGTTGTACTCAAGAACTTTGGGCCCGGCGACTGTCATCATCAAACCGCAATAGAGAAAGCCGCGGTAAGGCGCGCCCTCGGCCGCCATGCCCGCAAGCGTGGGCGCCACAATATGGCGGACGATGCTCTCGCGCTGGCGGTCGCTGAGAATCGAACTGTCGCTATAGGCCCCCATGCCGCCGGTGTTGGGCCCTTGATCGTTGTCGAACACCGCCTTGTGATCCTGGGTGGGCGCGAGAGGCAGAATACACTTGCCATCGGTAAGAACGATGAAGGACATCTCTTCGCCGCTCAGGCACTCCTCAATGACCACGGTCTCCCCGGCCGCACCCAGTGTCGCCCGGCGCATGAAGTCGTCGAGCGCGCGCTCGGCCTCCTCGCGACTGTGCGCCACCACTACACCTTTGCCGGCCGCCAATCCATCCGCCTTAATCACCACCGGCGTTGCAAATCCATCGAGGCTTTTCACCGCATCCTCAAAATTCTTCGCCACCGCGAATCGCGCCGTGGGAATGTTGTGCCGTTGCATAAATAATTTGGAATAGGTCTTGCTGCCTTCGAGGCTGGCCGCGGCTTTGGTGGGGCCGATGATGTGAAGGCCGGCGTGTTCAAACTCGTCCACTACTCCGGCGACCAGCGGCGCCTCAGGACCCACTACGGTCAAGTCGGCTTTCACCGACTGGGCCAAGGCAAGAATCTCCAGCGGACTGGAAACGTTCACCGGGAGGCACTCCGCCTCGCGCGCGATGCCAGGATTGCCTGGAGCGCAGTAGATCTCCTCCATCCGCTGGCTCTCGCGCAGTTTCCACATCAATGCGTGCTCGCGGCCGCCAGAACCCACAATTAGTATTTTCATAACGCGCCGTTACACTATCGGCAGAGGGTGCCTGTTGTCAATCCTCTCTTTACCTGGATGGTGCACTTTATATTTCGGCTGTTTTCTGAATAACCTTTTTCAGATGGAGAGAGACCGGATCCCGAATTCGAGTTTATTTCCCGGATCGGGTCTCCCCGCGCGCAAGCAGCGAGTATCGAAACCGTTTGTGGATGGGTGTATAATGCGTTTCATGGGCATCGATGTAATTCCCAAGCTGACTTACGAAGAGTTTCGGCAGCTCCCCGATGATGGCAAGCGGTATGAGCTGATTCACGGGGAGGTCCATGTGACTCCGTCTCCTACCACAAGACATCAATGGGTACTGCACCACCTTGACTACAGCCTCACTACCTACGTCCAGCGGCAAAATGTGGGCGAAGTCTGGGTGGCGCCGCTTGATGTCCGGCTAAGCGATAACACCGCCGTGCAGCCCGACCTCATTTACGTCTCCAATGCGCGGGCGGAAATCATCCAGGAGAACTTTATCGCAGGCTCGCCCGACCTGGTGGTGGAAATCCTATCCCCCTCGACCGCCGCCCATGATCGGGCGACGAAATTGCGCATTTATGCAGATGCGGGGGTGCCACAGGTTTGGTACATCGATCCCAAGGCAAAAACGGTTGAAATACTAAAGCTCGAAGGCCGGAAGTATTTTGTGGACGCCGCTCTGGCCGGAGACCAATTGCTCACTTCCGATCTTTTCCCCGGTTGGGAATTGCCTCTCGATAAACTCTTCGATTTTCGGGGCCGCTTTTAATTTGGCCGCATTCCCTTCATAATAGTCTGGGCTGAAACCGAATCCATGAATCAAGGATTTACGGAACAATACGATGTAGTAGTTGTAGGTGCGGGCCATGCCGGCTGCGAGGCGGCAATGGCCGCGGCGCGTATGGGCCTGAAGACCGCCCTTTACACCATGAATCTCGACCTCATCGCGCAGATGTCCTGCAATCCTGCGGTGGGGGGCATCGCCAAAGGCCACCTGGTGCGCGAGGTGGACGCACTCGGCGGCATCATGGGAGAAGTGATCGACGCGGTGGGCATCCAGTTTCGCCTGCTCAACACCAGTCGCGGGCCGGCGGTTTGGTCGCCGCGCGCCCAAGCCGACAAAAAACAGTATCGCGTGAAAATGCGCCAGGTGCTTGAAGCCGAGCCCAACTTGCGCATCAAGCAAGCCGAGGTGGTGGACCTCGTGTTCGACGTAGGTGCG
The DNA here is from genome assembly GCA_035308965.1 of Terriglobia bacterium. Classification (GTDB taxonomy): domain Bacteria; phylum Acidobacteriota; class Terriglobia; order UBA7540; family UBA7540; genus DASYXZ01. The sequence continues at coordinate 297,011 of DATGFN010000019.1, forward strand.
GTTCGCGAACCGCCCGTACAGGGAAAGGGAGGGCGCGTGCTCGGCATCCGTCTGCGCGACGGCCGGACCGTGGAAGCAGGCGCAGTGGTCGTTACCACCGGGACATTCTTGAACGGACTCATTCATTGCGGCGAACAATCCTACCCCGCCGGACGTTCGGGGGAAGCGGCAGCGGTAATGCTGGGTGAGGCGTTGCGCGGACTCGGATTTGAAATCGGGCGGCTGAAAACCGGAACTCCGCCCCGGCTCGACGCGCGCACCATCGACTTCTCCAAATTCCAGGTACAGGCCGGCGACGCGGTCCCCACTCCATTCAGCTTCCGTACCCGCGCCATCACCCAACCGCAAACGGTTTGCTGGATTACATACTCGAACGCCGAAACGCACCGCGTGCTCCGGGAAAACTTGCACCGCTCGCCACTCTATTCGGGGCAGATCAAAAGCCTTGGGCCGCGCTATTGCCCGTCCATCGAAGACAAAATCGTAAAATTTCCCGACAAGGCCCAACATCAGATTTTTCTCGAACCCGAGGGCCTGGATACTAATGAAATTTACGTGAACGGCATGTCCACATCCATGCCCATTGACGTGCAAGTGGCGATGGTGAAGTCCATTCCTGGGCTCGAAAACGCGGACATGATTCGCCCCGGCTACGCCATTGAATACGACATGGTGCAGCCCACCGAACTTTATCCCTGGCTTGAAACCAAGAAAATCTCCAATCTATTTCTGGCCGGACAAATTAACGGCACCACCGGCTACGAAGAGGCGGCCTGCCAGGGCATCATGGCGGGCATTAACGCCGGACTGAGGGTTCAGGAAAAAGAACCGGTGACCATCGAGCGCACGCGCGGCTACACCGGTATCTTGATCGACGACCTGGTGAGCAAAGGCGCCGACGAGCCTTACCGGATGTTCACTTCGCGCGCCGAATTCCGCCTTCACCTGCGCATTGACAATGCGGATGAGAGGTTGACGCCCATCGGATACCAGGCGGGCACCTTCAAGCAAAAAGATTACGATGCATTCCTCGCCAAACAAGCGCGAATTTCCGCCGCCACCAAATTCCTGGTTGAAAACCGGCTGGACCCCGCTTCGCGTGCGGGGCGCGAAGTTTATTCCAAGCTCGGATTGTTTAGTGACGGCCGCTTCACCGGGGCATCAACGTTGACCGGCGCGCAACTCCTAAAGAGGAATGAAGTGACGGCCGAAGATTTGATGGAGTGGGTCAGCGAGGGCTTAAGCAAACTAAGAATGACATCTAACCCTCGCCCCCATGGGGGAGAGGGTGTCCCGCAGAGCGGGACGGGTGAGGGGGTTGCTGGGTCCAGCGGACCAAATTCACTAACCCGCGAAGAAGCCCGCCGGATTGAAACCGATTTCAAATACGAGGGCTATCTGGTTCAGCAGGAAAAACAGATTGAACGCATGAAGCGCGCCGAAGCCCGTCATATCCCCGATTGGTTCGACTACAAAAAAGTCTCCGGACTCTCCCGCGAGGTCGTGGAAAAGCTGACCAAGGTCCGCCCGCTAACTCTTGCCCAGGCCGGCCGTATTCCGGGCATCACCCCCGCCGCGGTGTCATTGGTGAACGTGTATATTGAAATCTTCCAGCACCGCGCGGCAGGATAAGAACCTTGCCGCGCACGCGGCGCTCTTGCCATCCGCCTCTTTGCTTTTAGCACCCCGCGTTGCTAGAATCAGAGCCAAGGAGTTGCCATGAACGGAACGGAGATCATTTTTGAGGTCGAAGAATCGCCCGAGGGGGGCTTCGAGGCGCGCGCTTTAGGGCATTCGATATTTACCGAAGCGGAGACAATGGAGAAACTTCGGGAAATGATCCGCGACGCCGTGCGCTGCCACTTTGACCCTGAGTCTGCTCCGCGGCTCATTCGCCTTCACCTGGTGAAAGACGAGGTTATTCCAGCTTGAAGCTCCCGCGCGATCAGGACGGGCAGAAACTTGCCGCCCTGCTTGGCTCCTACGGCTACCAGATAACCCGCCAAACCGGGAGCCACATGCGCCTTACCTCCACGCTCAAGGGAAGGGAGCACCACATCACAGTCCCCACGCACAAGGCCCTCAGCGTGGGCACGTTGCACGGCATCCTACGCGAAATTGCAATCTACCTGGAGATGGAACTCCCCAGATTCGCAGATGAACTTTTCCGGCATTAGCGCCGCGCGGGGCTTGAGATCAATAGGGGAGGTCGCGCCTTGGCGCCGTGCTTTACGGAACCACCCTCATGGTGATCGTGTTTGATTTCACCCAGGTCTTGGTTTGGTCGTCGAATCGTGAGGCTTGGATCGTGTACGTGCCGGGCCTGCTCAAATCGTAGAGCATGTCCAGATGTGCGGCGAGCCGAGCCTCGGTCCCATGAGGGCCGACTCCGCAAGGGTGGCCGTTGCCAGTCTCGATGACCTTTCGAAGTCCAGGGCCGCCGATCCACGGCAGGGGATTACCACCCGCGTCGTACGCCTGTTCGTCGTACCTCGCGCAATCGAACGCTAGCTCGAGGCCGGTTAGGTTCGTGGTGTACATTCGCAACGGGATATCCGAACCAGATTTGACAGTGTCCTCGGGGATTGTAATGGTTAGGAGGAATGGCGCAGTCGCCCCGGCGAAGCGCCGGTCGTATTCAGAAGGCTCCTTGATGGTCACGGTGATTATGTTCGATTCCACGACCAAGTTGCTCGTGACGCGCTGTCCAATCTGGATTGTATAGTCCCCAGCCTTGCTCATGTCGTGCTCGCCGTCAATGTAGAGCGTGTCTTCCCATACCTCGCCGGGCTTGAACTCGGGTCCGCCGACGATTGTTCTGGGTGGCGTGGCGTCAGCTCTCCGGCTGAACTGCTGGGCGAACTCCGTGCGCGGCGGTAACGCGCCAGTCCGATCGCGAACCTCGACGTTCAGCCCTGGTGTGCGTAGGTTGCCGAACCCGCGGTACTCAGGAATTCCATGATCGGATACGTTCTTGGCGACTAGCTCTATGATCACCGGTGACCCGGCCCGAACCACAGGCTGGACAGCGCGTATGGTGACTGAAATTGGAGCCTGCGCGGGTGTGCCAAATGCGCTCGCCCACTGTCCGCCAAGCGCCCAGCTCGCAGCGAGAGCAGACCGGATATGTCCAGCGCTCAGACCCATGGCGAACACAACAAGAATAGCGAAAGTTTGTCGGCTCTTCATTTGTCGTTCTCCTTGCGATGGGTACTCCGGCGAGCTCGCTAAAAGCTTTGGGGCTACTTCTTCGGCTTGCACCTTTCAAAGAAGGCCTTGAAATCTTCAAACTTCATCCGCCGGGCGCCTTCAAACTCACCGCGTTCCTGGGAATAAAGAAGCTTACCGTGGCTGTCGAGCACGGCCAGGGCGGGAACTCCCATTTTCAAAGGCACGTGATATTTCTCCGCGAGATCGAGGTTCTTGTCGAATCGTCCCACATCGATGTCCACTACAACGTAATTGGCCTTGATGAGCCGCGAGAGTTCCGGCTTCTCCATCTGCGCGTCAAGGACGTGGCAGTCTTCGCACCATTTGGCGCCGAAATCCAGCACGACGTTTTTGTGCGCGCGAGTGGCTTGCGTGATGGCCGCTTGTATTTCCTTGTTGGCGTCTGCTTTCTCGTCGAACAGCGGGTCCTTGTAGGCTGCGAAAATAAGTGCGGGCCCGAGGAAAACGAAGCAAGCCGCAAGGTGCAATCTCAATTTCATTATCCTCTCCAATGTCGCCTTCATCCACTATAGTCTTCGATTGTGCTGCAATCAATGCGTCTGCAACTACCTTTTAACGGAATTGCTGTGATAGCATCGTCGCCCGGCAAAATATTCGGCCACATCCCATGAGAGACGTTTTTATTTTAAGCGCGGCGCGCACGGCCATAGGTAAATATGGCGGGTCGCTGCGTGATTTCAGCGCGCCCGATTTGGGCGTGGAAGCGGCGCGGGTTGCCGTGGAACGCGCCGGGGTTGTCCCGCTAGAAATTGAGGAGGTTATCTTTGGGCACGCGCGGCAGGCGGGGAACGGACCAAATCCGGCTCGTCAAATCGCGGTGCGATCGGGAATTCCGGTCGAAATTCCCGCTTATACGGTCAACAAAGCGTGCGCGTCAGGTTTGAAGGCCGTCGTGCTGGGCTACCAGGAAATTGTGCTGGGCAACGCCAACGTGGTGCTGGTGGGCGGAACGGAGGCGATGAGCCGCGTTCCCTACTACCTGGAATCGGCGCGCTGGGGCGCACGCTTGGGGCACAAGGAACTTACAGATGGCATGTATCAGGACGGTTTTTTGTGCCCGCTTTCCAAAATGATCATGGGGGAAACGGCGGAATTGCTGGCGGAACAATACAAAATTACGCGTGACGAGCAGGACGCTTACGCCCTCGCCAGCCAGCAACGGGCGCAGCGCGCCATGGAGTCCGGCCGGTTTGCCGACGAAATTGCGGCCTTGACCATCAAAGAAAAAAAAGGCGAGCGCTCATTTTCCGTGGATGAACATGCGCGGCTTGAAACTACCGCCGCCAGCCTGGCGAGATTATCTCCGGTGTTTTCGAAAGATGGAACGATAACGGCGGGCAATTCTTCCGGCATCACCGACGGCGCCGCCGCGCTGGTGTTGGCCTCCGAAGATCGCGCCAAGCAACCGGGAGCGAGGCCGCTGGCGCGAATTGTGGACTGCTCAACCGCGGGCGTGGAACCGCGCTTGATGGGCATCGGGCCCGTGCCGGCGGTGGCGAAGCTGTTGAAGAAAACGGGACGGCGGCTGGAGGATTTCGATCTGATTGAGTTAAACGAAGCCTTTGCCGCCCAAGTGCTGGCGTGCGACCGGGAATTGCACTTCGACCCTGAACGCCTGAACGTCAACGGCGGAGCCATCGCCCTCGGGCATCCGATCGGAGCAACCGGCGCACGCATTACCGTAACGCTGATTCACGAAATGCAAAAGCGCAAGGCTCGGCACGGCCTGGCCACGCTCTGTGTGTCGGGAGGACTGGGCATGGCATTGGAGCTCGAATCAGTTTAGAATTTAACGCAAAAGCAAACGATTGGAGTAAACTGAAGCCACGCGAAAACAAATCGTCCGGTTCTTACCCTGTAGGGCCGGCGAAACGCCTTGGAGGAACACATGCCGGATGAACCCGTGGAAATAGTGGAAGGACAAGTCCCGGAGGAAAAACAAAAGAAAGAGTACAAGTACATCCGCTGGGACGATTCCGGGACCATGGCGCGCCTCACCATGAATCGGCCCAAGCAAAACATCATGAATATGGAGATGCTGAAGGAAATGGCGCACGCCATCCAGAGCCTGAACAGCCGTGATGACGTGCGCGTGATCCTGCTGGACGCGTCGCCGGAATGTGAGGGTTACTTTTCCGCGGGAGTGGGCGCGGAAGGTTATACCACCCAAATGGTTTTTCAGATGCTCGACGCCTTCCACCACGTTTTCCGATCCATGATTGAAATATCGAAGCCGGTGCTGGCTGTGGTTGACGGCATCGCCTCCGCCGGTGGATGCGAACTGGCCGCGTTTTGCGACCTCGTGATCGCCACGGAAAACGCGCGATTCCTGCAACCCGAAATCAAGCTGGGCGTCTTCCCTCCCCTCGGCGCCGTGGTCTACCCGCGCGTGATTGGGCCCAAACGCGCCATGGAATTGCTCCTGACCGGCGACACTTTGAACGCTCAGCAGGCTTTGCAAATAGGCCTCGTGAACCGCGTGGTGCCCCGGACTGCACTCAAGGAGACCGTGGACGCGCTGGTGAAAAGACTTTCCGACCAGAGCGGCCCCGTGCTCCAGTTGCTCAAGCGGGTGATTTTCGAAGGGACCTGGCTGCCCTTCAATGAAGCGCTCAAGAAATCGCAGGACATTTACTTGAACCAATTGTTCGAGCTGGAAGATTCACAGGAAGGCTTGCGCGCGCTGGTGGAAAAGCGCAAGCCGGTTTGGAAGAACAAGTAGAAAAAAAAAGTTAAAAGTTAAGAGTCGAAATTAAAAGGTGGATGATCAGGACAAATCTTACCCGAAGAAAGTTCCTCCAGAGTTCGGCGGCGGGTGGGATTGCCGCGCTGACCGACCTCGGCGTTGCGGCCCCCGTCCAGGCAGTCCCCACGCCAACAGAAGCGTCCGACTGGTTTGACCGGGTTTTTTCACTATCCTGCTAAGGTAATCCCAAGCCCTCCGCACTTGGCTACTGAATCCCGTATTTCTTCTTATAGAATTCGTAAAGCTCCGTCTGGCGGTTTGACAGGTCCATGACTTTCCCATTGATGAGTTCCGTCACCACATGTGTTTTGACGTGAAAAGGCATTCCGTCGAGGACCACCAGATTTGCCTGTTTGCCTTCATCCAAGCTTCCTAGCCGGTCTTCGAAACCAAAAAACCGAGCCGGATTTAATGTGACCGCGGCAAGGGCAGCATCCTCCGGCAGGCCATTGGCGATGGCGTATTCGATGTCAAAAGGCAGGTCGCGAACTTCATTAGAAGAGTTAGTCTGGATGGCGATGGGCACGCCGGCGCGGTGGAGGATGGCGGCGTTTTCCAGCCGCACGTCCAAAGTTTCCATGCTGGCAGGCTCTTCCAGAATCGGCCCCACAATGACAGGAATTTTCTTTTCCGCAAGCTGGCCGGCCAGGCGCCACGCGGCGGCTGCGTCCGCAAGAATGATTCGAAGATGGAACTCGTCAGCCAGGCGCAAGGCCATTTCAATGTCGCTGACCCGGTTAGCGCGAATCACCACCGGCAGTTTTCCATCCAGCGCCGCAGCGAGCGCCTCAAACTTAAGGTTCTTCGCCGGCGGCGCAGCGGGTTTCGATCCTTCTCCGTCCTTTGTTTCAGTTTCCGAATTTTTGTCCGACCGTCTATTAGCGTAAGCCTTGAGTTCCGCCCGATAGTGCTGTGCGTTCAGGAATTCCTGGCGCAGCATCGCCATTTGTCCCATGCGCGTTTCCGGGGGCTTGCCTTTGGGACCATAGGTCATCTTGCTCGCTTCTCCCAGATTGATTACCAGCGCCGCGGGAGATTCCACCACCAATTGCTGAACCGTCTCGCCCCCGAGCGTAATAACAGCGCCCTGACCGGCAATCAAATTCCCGTTGGCGGGCGTGGAGACGGCGTTGGTGATGCCCTGGGCGCGGGTAACGCGAAACAACTCGCTGCCCGGGTTCAGGGCATCGAGCACGCGAAGTTCGGGATGGATAGGGTCATCGTATTCGGTGGCATCGTCGGTAATTTGCTCGGCAGGAATTTCCACGAGGCCGAGGCGGTCTCCGGCATCAATCATTCCCGGGATCACCACCTTTCCGGCGGCGTCGATTACTTGGGCGCCGGGCGGTATGCTGACGCTCGCGCCTACCGCTTTGATCTTGCCGTCAACAACCAGCACCGTCCCATTTTCAATTACGCCGTGGGAGACAGTGAGTAATCTTCCACCGCGAATGGCGATGGCTTCTTGCGCCCACACTGAGGGAGTCGCGGCAATTATCAGCGCCGTAATGAACAATGTTTTTCGGATCATGTAAGACCTCCAGGCCTGGCGCGAAAGAATATTGGGGACATCATCCCTTAACGGGAAAAGCTCACTCCAGCGGGCCGCCCATTCCAGGGCAGGAATCCCTCTTTCATGGTGAATACCAATTTCCCATCGATAAAAACTTTTTCGGCTTTCGAAGTGAGTTCAAGCGGATTCCCCGTCCAGAGGGTGAAGTCGGCGTCCTTGCCGGGGTCGATGGATCCCACTCGATTGTCGATGCCCAAAATTTTGGCCGGGTTGATGGTGACCATCTGGAGCGCGGCCTCATCCGGCATGCCGTAGTGGCTTATAATCGCCGCCTGCTCGATGTAGTTGCACTCTTCGATTACCGGACTATCCGTGTGCAGGCTGACCAGCACTCCGCTCTTCCACAACAGATAGGCGTTCTGCGGGATGGCGTCAATCCCCTCCACCTTGAATCCCCAGGCATCGGCGAAAGTAACCACGCCGATGTGCCGGCGCGCAATTTCGGGCGCGATCATGTATGCGTCCAGCGCGTGGTGCAACGCGGCGATCTGGAAATGGAATTCGTCGGCAATGCGAAACAGAGCTTCAAAGTGATTCACCTGATAGGAATGGATGTTCAGCCGCACCTTTCCGGCTAAAACGTCCGCCAGCGCCTCCAACTGAAGATTGCGCTCGGGCGGCGCGCCTTTCTTGCCTCCGTCCTCCCAGGCCTTCCACTTGGCCGTGTAATTTTGCGCGTCGTAAAGCCTCTGGCGAACCACCGCGGCTTCTCCCATCAGCGTGGATGGGGCCTGCCCTTTACTGCCGTAAACTCGTTTTGGATTTTCTCCCCAAGCCCACTTCATGCTGGGGGGCGCGCCGGCTAATTTGATCTCATCAAGCGTTTGCCCGCCATTCAGCTTGACGATGGTGGCCCATCCACCGATGTTGTTGCCACTGCCGGGCAACACTTGAACCGTGGTTACGCCGCCCGAAACGGCGCGGGCAATTTCCGGGTCATCGGTGTTGATGGAATCTTCCGAGCGCACTTGCGCTTCAATGTCGCCGGTCATTTCGTTCCCGTCCGAATTCGCCGCGACGCCCGGCATTGAATACACGCCCAAATGCGAATGAGGATCGACCAGGCCGGGCAAAATGAACTCGCCGCGGGCGTCAATCACTTCCGCATCTTTCGGCGCCGTGACTTCTTTCCCGACCGCGGCGATCTTTCCATTTTCGACCACCACTATGCCGTCTTCGATGGTCCCGTGAGTCATGGTGAGGATGGTTGCTCCCCTGATCACCACCGGCCGGGTTTGCTGAGCGAATTCTTTTTGCGAGAGCAGGCCCAAGGCGAGGATGACCGAGGAAGCTAGAATTCTTGAACTTCGAAACATGGTTGACCCCCGGAATGTTGTTTCAATTTATCTTTTCAGTTCCTCGAACCCATCGAAACTTTTAAAGTGGGGGGATCTATCGTTGATGTGGGCAATAACCCCTCATCCGTGCGTCGGCTGACGGACACCTTCTCCCCTGGGAGAAGGCTAGGCTTTAAACGGCTTACCCTCTGTCGCCGCGGGACCAATTCCAAACCAACAGCCCACTGAACTGCATCAGGCCGGGCGGCCGAAAAACGGCTCGCCTTGTTTTCGATATTTGTAGGCTACGTCTTCGTCCAATTCGATCCCAAGTCCCGGCTTCTCGGTCACTGTAATGTACCCGTCGCGGATGAGGGGCGCGCGCCTGCCTTCGACCAAATCATCAAAGAAAGGGACCGAAGCCGCGTGCCACTCCAGCGCCAGGAAATTCGGGATGGCGGCGCAAAGATGAACCGACGCCATGGTGCCGATGGGGCTGGAAATATTGTGGGGCGCAACCGCCAGGTAATGCACCTCCGCCATATCGGCGATGCGCCGCCCTTCGAGGAGACCGCCCACTTTTTGGAAATCCGGCGCCAGAATATCCACGGCTTCGCGTTCCAAAAGCTCGCGGAAATGATGCCGCTGGTAATGGTTTTCACCCGTGGCGATGGGCGTGGTGGTTGAAGATGTCACCCGGCGCAAGGCATCGGTGTTCTCCGGAGGAATCGGGTCTTCCAGCCACAAGAGATCATAAGGCTCGCAGGCCTGGGCAAGCTTGATGGCATCATTCACGCCATAATTCCAATGGCAGTCAATGGCCAAATCCACCTCTTTGCCGAGGGCTTTGCGAAGTGTAGCCACCAATCCCACCATCTTGTCGATCTCGCGGCGGGTGAGCGTTCGGTTGAAATCATCCAGAGAATATTCGGTGGGCACGTCCACATCGAACTTCAGCGCGGTGAATCCGCGGCGCTTCATTTCGCGGGCGCGAGTTGCATAATCGCGGGCGTTAGTTTTCTTGGCGTCAACTTTTTGTCCGCCGTGATATTTGGGGCTCAGCTCGGTCTTGCGCGTGGCGGCAGTTTTCCGTTTTGACATCCAAGAGGGCGTGCGCGGCAGGAGGACGGGCGACAAGCTGTCGAGTCCTTTGCCGGCGTGGCAGTCGGCGTAAATGCGAACGCGTTCACGGTATTTCCCTCCCAGAAACTGGTAAATGGGAAGATTCGCGTCTTTGCCAACCAGGTCCCACAAGGCCGTCTCAATCCCGCTGATGGCGTGATAACCCATGCCCGCGGTCCCGGTGGCGCCAAAGGCGGTGCGCATGAGCCGGCAGAGGCGGTCGACGTCGCGCGGGTCTTCGCCCACAAGAACTTCATTGAATTCGTTTATGGTCGCTGTCAGGCCGGGGGCAAAAAAGGCTTCGCCCCAGCCGACCAGTCCGGCGTCGGTCGCGACTTTGACGATGGTCCAATCGTAATTCGCTTCAATGACCGCAGTTTGAATTCGTGAAATGCGCAATGTGGGCCGTCCGTTGTTCGCAGCCCGTTGGCGGAGGCCAAAGGCCAGCGCCAACGCGCCACATGATGGAAATTGCCTGGAAAGCGGGGAGACTATATCAACGCGCGGGGAAATAATCCATCAGAACTGTCAGAGTCAAGTAGGACGTCAAAGCACCCAGAATAAGAACGCGACCCCTCACCCGTCTCGCCGTGGCGAGCCACCCTCTCCCCTTTGAGAGGGCTAGGATTCGGGGAACTTCACACCCCGTCCCCACTCTGTCCCACTCTGGTCAGATTCCGCTCAAAGTTTTCTCGATGGAATCGAGCGCGGTTTTGGAGAGCTCGGAAGGCGCGACATCGGTGGAACGGCGTGCATAAATGTGGTCGCCAACTTTCGCTGCCTCGCCCACCTCTTTTTTGCTGCCCCACTGGGCCTCAAAACGATAGGCAGGCTTGGTCAAACCGAAAGCGGCCAGGCCGGTGGGATGGTTTTGCGGAAACGACTCAGCGCGCAGGTCCCCCACCTGCTGAAGCAACGAATCAACTTTGTCCTTGGAAACGTCCTTGGCCGCCGGAACCGTTTCCCTCCATTTGTCTTTCTGCTTCTCAAAAGTCCAATGGCCCTTGGGAGTGACAACTTCAAAGTGAGAAACCTCGAAAGGCGAGAATGAAAAGAGCTGCTTGTCGCGCAAATCTTCCACATTTTTCTGGAACTGGGTCAGGACGTTTGAACTCAGTGTGAATATGGGTGGGAGACCCGAATTCGCGGCATCGTATTTGTCGCCGTCTTTCTTCCCAATGATGACCGTCTGGCTGCCGGAAGGGCTGGCGAGCTTCAAAGTTAGCGCGGGCGCCGCCAATCCATATTCGCTCGACTTCTTTTTATCCTCGGCGACGATGCTGGCCATGGAAAGAGTGCGCAAATCACTGACCAACGAATCCACGCTGGAACGGTCCGCGCGCACGGAGGGAGGCAGCACGAGGTCCCAAACGCCCTCCGGATTTTTCTGGAGCGTATAACTTTTGCCTTTTTCTTTCGATTCAACTTCGATTTTCTGAATCTGGTCGGCGTCGAGGGTGACGGCTCGTTTGTCGCGCAGGTCAAATAGGGATTTTGTTAACGACGTTTTCAAATAAACCGGCAGAGTAAATACGCGGGGATTGCCGCTCACTTGGGCATACATGCCATTTCCAGTCGGGGTTTCGTCCCCCAGCATCATGGTGAATTGGGCGGGCTTGGCGTCGGTTGAGAGGTCGAGCGTTTCAGTAGGCGGATCAAGTCCGAAATCTTTCAGATTGGCCGGGTGGGGATCCACCACCTGGTCTATGGTGGCGCTTGTCAGGGTGTTCAATAAAGTGTCGACGCCCGATTGGTCCGCCAAAAGTTTCTCCGGTGCGACAATCACCCATTTCCCGGACTCCCGTTGGCAGGCTATGGGGAGAACATCTTTTGTCTTAAGCGTGATGGCCTGGACGTGCACACCATCCAAGCCAAAAAGCTTTTCCGCGGGCTTCGACTCGCTGGTCGCATTTGCGGTAGTGCTCCCGCTCTTTCGTTTGTCGAAGTAGGTAAACGATGCCCAGAGGGCGGCCAGAAACACCACGGCCAGAAGTGTGTTGACGTATTGCTTCTTCATCGCCGCTGCCACCACACGGTTGTGCCCACCACGATGATCATGAGCGGAAGTCCGAGGACGCCCATGTACAGAATTTTATTCATCGCGCTGGCGGTAATGTCCAGATGTTGGGAATCGGGAGGTTTGGGGCGGACTGAAATGAGGTCTTCCTCCTGCGCCAGCCAGCTCACCATATTCATAAACAGGTCTTTGTTGCCCTGAAATCCCAGATAGACGTTGGCTGCAATTGAGGAAGTGCCCAGTGCCACAAATCGTCCCTCGGTTTTCTGATTGGCGCCGCCCGCGACCGTTCCGGACACGGCGACCGGGAGCGGGCCTTTAAAATCCTTGCCTTCGCGGAACCCAACGGTGATGGTGCGAACTTTGGGATCAAAGTTGGCAATGCCGTAGCTGTCGGCGGAAGTCTCGCAGAGGTTGTCCGTGGTGACCCCAGGCTTGGAATCCTTGCCCACCAAAAAAGACCGGGTGATGGGGAAGAGCGAAGCCGTGCGCGCCAGAGGTTGAGTGATGGGGCTCGACCCATACTTGATGATGAGCGGCATGGTGGGCTCGGTGCCGAAGATTTGGGCCACCGGATTCAAATCAATCACCAGGTCATTTTGGGGCGCGACGTTCCAATCAGAAAGCAGCCCGCCGAGGTTGGGCAGGTCGACACCCGGATCGAGCAGAAACATGGCGCGGCCTCCCCCGATCACAAACTTGCGAATCACATCCACTTCCTGCGGGAGGTAGTCATTGCGCGGCCCGGCAATTACAACCAGGGCGCAATCCGAGGGGATTTCCATTTTCTGAAGGAGCACCAGGGGCTTGGCTTGAAAGTTTTCATTTTCGAACTGCTTCTTGAGGTTGTCATAGCCGCCCCGTTCTGTGCTCTCCAGGTCGCGCTCGCCATGGCCTTGGATGAAGTAAATGGCCTTCTCCCCTTTCAGCACGCGGACCAGTGAGTTGGTCACACCCTCTTCGTCCGCGCTCTTGGCTTCAAAGTGGCGGTCGCCCGACACCACAACGATCGTGCCATCACTGATGGTCCCGCCGGGCCGATCCGAGTATTGCCGGGCAAGGGAGGGCTGCCGGTCAGGATCGACAAAGTGAAGCGAAACGTGGTTGGTCTGTACCGCGTAATTGTCGAGCAGGTCGTGATGCCCGCGCATGGCGCGTTCCTGGTCAAACACGTAGATGGCAACGTCCTGCTTCAACCCCTTCAGAAATTTCACCGTTTGTGGAGAAAGGCTGAATTTCTGATTCGGAGAGAAGTCCCATCGCTGGTCGTGGCGGGACACAAACCAATTGGCGAGGACCAGAATGGCTATTCCCACAATGGTGTAAACGAGAAGATTGGCGCCAGCTAGAAGCTTGCGACTGCCTCGCGACTTCAAGATTTCAAGATCAGCCATAGAGTTTTTACCTTTGCATTATGATTGCCACTATCTGGGCAAGCCCATCAAAGTTGCAAAACTAATTTCAAAACGCTCCCCGCGAGTAATCAGTAGCCTTCTGCCTTCTGCCTTCCCTAGTTCCTTCCCTTCAGCGCGTCCACCGATCTTGCGGTCATAAATATTCCAAGCGAAATAACCGAAAGGTAATAGACGACATCGGTGAGATCGATGACCCCTTTGGCGAAATTGTCGAGATGTTTTGAAAACGCCAGGTAAGCCATGACCTGCGCCACCGTCCCGGTGGAATAGGATTCGGGCCAGTCGAGCACGTATATCAGGAGGAAGGCGACCAGGGACACCGTTCCCGCGATGATCTGATTTTTCGTAAACGTTGAAATCCACATGCCCAGGGCGAGCAGGCCCGCTCCGTACAGGTAAAGTCCCAGGGCAGTCACCAGCACCGGCTTGAAATTCGGATTTCCGTAAATAAACAGGACACCGATATAGGTGAATGTCAGAAGCACCAGCACGCTGAATAGAGCGAGCGCGCCGAGAAACTTGCCCAGAATAATCTCCATGTCCGTTAAGGGTGAAGTGAGCAGCAGTTCGATGGTGCCCGAGCGTTTTTCCTCCGCGTAGAGGCGCATCGTAACGAGGGGCAGCAACAACAGCAAGACGATGGTGAGAACCCCTTCCACGAGAGGACGAATAATGTAGTCATTCAGGCTCAATGGCGGCGCTCCGGCGCCTCCCATCATCTGCATGCGAAGCAATTGCGACGCGACGAAGCCGGTTTGATTGTAAAAGAAGAATCCGCAGAGCAGAGCGTAGACGCTCATCACCAGGTAGGCGATGGGGGAATGAAAATAAGAGCGAAGTTCCTTGCCGGCGATGGAGAGAATGTTGCGCATCATTGCACCTCAAGGCAAAAAAAATCAGAAATCAGAATTTAGAAATCAGAAAAAATCAAAATGCAAACATCGAGTGGACGTTCCCTATCACTTCTTTTCGTCATCGTTGTCCAGGGCGAGATCGACTTTGGCCACAACTTCCTGAGGGCTGCTTTCTGATTTCCGGTTCTCGTCGCCCTCACTCAAATCCTTGGTGGTAAGTTTCAAAAAGATATCTTCCAGGCTCATACCGCTGGTTTTGAGTTCAAGCAGCTTCCACTGCGATTCCACCACGTTGCGCGCGAGCTCGGCGCGCACGTCGTGACCTTTTTCGGCCTGCACCTCAAACGTGGTTAAAGGGCCAATGACTTCGTGGGGCTCCACCATGTTCACGCCACTCACCCGCATCAGCTTATCCATGACTTCGGGCGCCGGCCCATCCACCGTAATCAGCACGGTCTCGAACCCCGTCAAACGGCGGGTTAGCTCGTCCGGAGTGCCCATGGCCACAATCTTCCCCGAGTTGATCACCACCACGCGCTGGCAGGTTTTTGAAACTTCGGGCAGGATGTGCGTGCTCAACACCACGGTATGCTGCCCCGCCAATCCCTTGATCAGTTCCCGGGTCTCGATAATCTGCTTCGGATCCAGTCCCGACGTGGGCTCGTCAAGAACAAGAACGTCAGGATTGTGGATGAGCGCCTGCGCCAGACCCACGCGCTGGCGGTAGCCCTTGGAAAGTTTTCCAATCTGCCGGTCGCGAACGTCTGAGACCGCACATTTTTCGGCCACTTCGTCCACTCGCTTCTTTACCTCCCGGCTGGCTACGCCCTTGATGCGCGCCACAAAAGAGAGATATTCCCGCACCGTCATGTCCGGATACACGGGAGGGGTTTCCGGGAGATAGCCGGTGTGCCTTTTGGCCTCCAGCGGATGCTCCTGAACGTCAAATCCCGCCACGCGAACCTGGCCCTCGGTGGGGGGAAGATACCCGGTAATCACGCGCATGGTAGTGGTCTTGCCGGCGCCGTTAGGGCCGAGAAAGCCGAGCACCTCGCCCTGCTGCACTACAAAGTTAACATCCGATACCGCCAGCGTGGGACCGTAGCGTTTGGTCAGGTTACTGACTTCAATCATCCGAGTTCTCCTCCTGCCGGGGGTTCGAGTCCCGTAAATGTAATCACAGCTTCGTCGGATTGCTACAGGCAATCGTCAACTGAAGAATGCCGATGTTCCGGGACCTTCGACATCAGCTCTAGATAACTATGAATATCAAAAATTGTGGGTGGTTGCCAAGAGATAAGATGAGATCGTGGTTTTGGATCGTGACATTCGAGCGCAAATTTAAGCGCGCGAGTAATGATATAATTGCGCCATGCCGGTTGATATCCGCCTGACTTACGACGACTTTTGCCTCCTTCCCAGCGACGGGAAACGCTACGAGATCATCGAGGGGGAGCTGTTTGTGACACCTGCGCCCAACTACTATCATCAGATTATTGTCACGCGCTTAACGCGCCACCTATCCGCTTTTGTGGAAGATAATCGACTGGGTCTTGTTTTTGTTTCACCTTTCGACGTCGTGTTCTCTCAATTCGATGTGGTTGAGCCTGACATTCTTTATATTTCAAAGGCCCGCTCCTCTGTGCTGACCGAAAAGAATGTTCAGGGTTCGCCCGACCTGGTCATTGAAGTCTTGTCCCCCAGTACCGCGAAAATCGATCGGACGATAAAGCTGAAACTTTATGCGCGCTTCGGCGGGCAGGAATATTGGATCATTGACCCTGAAGGTCCTTCGGCAGAGATTTACCGGCGCGAGAATGACAGCCTGGAGTTGGTGGCGAAGGACACTTTAACTTCTCCACTTTTCCCTGGATTCAGTCTGCCCCTGCAAAGACTTGTCGAATAGATTCGTCCTGGTTTTGAAACGATTGATGAATGAAGTTTGTTGCCGAAGCTAAGTCCGCTATTGCAGTGTTATAATCCATCTATGCCGGTTGATATCCGCCTGACTTACGACGACTTTTGCCTCCTTCCCAGCGACGGGAAACGCTACGAGGTCATTGATGGGGAGCTTCTTGTGACACCATCGCCTAATTTCTTACATCAGTCCGTCGTAACTAACCTGACCTATCATTTATCGGCTTATTTGATAAACCATCCATTTGGACGCGTCCTGGTCTCGCCCTTTGACGTCGTGTTCTCTCAATTCGATGTGGTTGAGCCGGACATTCTTTATGTTTCAAAGGCCCGCTCCTCGGTGTTGACCGATAAGAATGTTCAGGGCGCGCCAGACCTTGTCATTGAAGTCTTGTCACCCAGCACCGCGAAAATCGACCGGACCATAAAACTAAAACTCTACGCCCGCTTCGGCGTTGAGGAATATTGGATCATCGACCCCGAGGGTCCTGCGGCGGAGATTTACCGGCGCGACAAGGAAGGCTTGGAACTCGCCGCCACGCTCGACGGCCAGGGCTTGCTGACCTCTCCTCTCTTTCCGGGATTCAATCTCCCCCTCCAGAAACTTGTCGAATAAATTCCGCTCCCTAAAATATTAAATTCCGGGCCGACCTTTCCCTTCCCTTTCCGCACATCAATCAGGCATTATGTTGGGCGTCGAATAAATCAATACATTCCTGGAATCGGAGGGTAATGTGTTTTTAAAAGATCAAGTGGCACTGGTAACCGGCGCGTCCAGTGGCATTGGCCGGGCCACGGCGGAGGCGCTGGCGCGCCACGGGGCGCGAGTGGGCGTGAACTATTTGAAAAACCGCTCCGGCGCCGATCAGGCCGTGGAAGCGATCCGGAAAGCCGGCGGTGAAGCGCTGGCGATTCACGCTGATGTCACTTCATCCGCCGACGTTAAGGCCATGGTGGGCGCGGTGCAAAAGCAATGGGGCCGCATCGACATCCTGGTGAACAACGCGGGAGACTTGTTGGCCCGTCGGACCCTCGCGGACATGACGGAAGAATATTGGGACCAGATCATGGCGCTCAATTTGAAGAGCGCATTCCTGTGCGTCAAAGCGGTTTGGGAGGAAATGGCAGGCCGCAAGAGCGGGTGCATTGTGAACGTCACCTCAATTGCCGGCCGCAACGGCGGAGGGCCCGGCGCCGCGGCGTACGCAGCAGCGAAGGGCGGGTTGTTGACTTACACCAAGGGTCTGGCCAAGGAACTCGCGCGGCACGGGATTCGAGTGAATGCCATCGCCCCAGGCGTAATTGCCACGCCCTATCATGAACGCTACAGCCCGCCCGATCTTTTCCAGAAATATCTATTGGGAATCCCCATGGGACGGGCCGGAACCTCGGAAGAAATCGGCGATGTCATTGTCTTTCTTGCCTCGCCCGCTTCACGCTACATGACGGGAGAAACCGTTGAAGTGAATGGCGGGGCGTGGATGGACTGAAAAAAGCAAGTATGAAGTATGAATTAAGAGGTATAAGGTCTGAGACTTTATTCAACTCGGAGCCAGGATGCGAAAACTGAACAGCGATCTAAGGAAGCCACCACGCCGGTTCTTGTTTCATACTTCATACTTCATAATTCCGACTTTGGTCATATTCTTCGCAGCATTCCTATCCATTCGCCACCAGGCATCTGAGCCGACCCCAACCAGGAGCGTAGATGACTGGCCGTATTATGGCCATGATGCGGGCGGCATGCGCTATTCTCCGCTGACTCAGATCAACAAAGAAAGCGTTGGGCAATTGAAAGTTGCCTGGACGTTTCATACCGGTGATATTTCGGATGGAAGCCACGGCCGGCGCCGGAGCGGGTTTGAGAGCACCCCAATTGTGGTGGACGGCACGCTCTATCTCACCACGCCGTTCAATCGCGTGATCGCGCTCGACCCTGAAACGGGAGCGCAGCGCTGGGCCTACGATCCCAAAATCGATTTGACGTGGGAGTCTGGCGACGGCCTCATCAACCGGGGCGCTGCCACCTGGCTTGATCCCACCCGGCCGGGTGGGAAACCGTGCCACCGGCGGATTTACGAATCTACTATTGACGCGCGCCTGATCTCGCTGGACGCCGCGACAGGCAAGCCCTGCGAAGATTTCGGTAAAGACGGTCAAGTCAGTTTGCGGGATGTTCCCGCCTTCCACCCGGGCTGGTATCACATGACCTCACCGCCCGCCGTGATCGATGATCTCGTAGTAGTGGGTTCAGCCATTGATGACAACGGCCGGGCGGACATGCCGGGCGGCGTAGTGCGAGCCTTTGATGCGCGCACGGGCGCTCTGCGCTGGACTTGGGATCCTATTCCTCCCAATACGGCAAAACCGCCGGCGAACGGTTCGGCGAAAGAATGGCACACCGGAGCCGCCAATGCCTGGTCCATTATGTCGGTTGACCGGGAGCGAGATCTCGTGTTCATTCCCACCGGCAGCGCCAGTCCGGACTATTACGGAGGGCTGCGCCCGGGTGATGACACTTGGGCGGACTCAGTGGTGGCTTTAAACGCCAAATCCGGCAAGGTCGTGTGGGCCTATCAATTGGTTCATCACAATCTTTGGGACTATGACACGGCATCGCCGCCGCTCCTCACCATGTTGCGCCACAATGGCCATGACGTGCCCGTGGTCATTCAAGGAAACAAGTCCGGATTCCTCTACGTGTTCAATCGCGAAACCGGTGCGCCCGAGTTCCCCATTGAGGAGCGCCCCGTGCCCCAAAGCGACGTGCCCGGCGAATTGACATCGCCCACCCAACCGTTCTCGACGGAGCTTCCGACGCTGGCGCCGCAAAAAGTTTCGGCGGATGATGCCTGGGGTATTACTCCCGAGGACCGCGAAGCGTGCCGCGGTTGGATCGCTGGGCTTCGCAATGAAGGCGTCTTCACGCCGCCCAGTTTAAAGGGCACGCTGGCCATCCCCGGAAATGTGGGCGGCATGAATTGGAGTGGCTCCGCTTTTGATCCGGAGAACAATCTGCTGGTGGTCAACACCAACAATTTAGTTTTCAAGGTAAAGCTGATCCCGCGCGACGAGTACGGAAAACCTGAGGGCCATTCGGAGCAGGGTGAGTACTCGCCGCAAACTGGAACGCCGTATGGCATGTTTCGTCGTCCTCTCCTCTCGCCAGCGGCCCACCTGCCGTGCACTCCGCCACCCTGGGGCACGCTGACGGCGGTGGACATGATGGAAGGAAAGATTCGGTGGCAAGTTCCGCTTGGCTCTTTTGCGCCCGACAAACCCGGCGTCCCCGCGGGAACTCTTAGCCTGGGCGGCCCCATCGTGACCGCGGGCGGACTGATATTCATCGCCGGAACCGTGGACCCATTCCTGCGCGCCTTCGATGTTGAAACAGGAAAGGAGCTTTGGAAGGCGCAACTTCCGGCCAGCGGGCACGCCACTCCCATAACCTACCAGGTAAGTCCAAATGGAAAACAGTTTGTGGTGATTGCCGCTGGCGGCCACTCCAAGATTACGGAAGAGCCGCAGAGCGATGCGTTGGTGGCGTACACGCTGCCGTGAGAACGAAGCAGAATGGCGCCCAAGCAGGTCAGGGGATGTTGGGGCAAAGGGCTTACGACCCGAGATGTCAGGCCTTGATGGCCAGGACAGCGTCCACAGCCGCGCCAGTCATCTTGCCTTCGACTTCGGCAAATCCCGCAGCGCGAAGGAGCGCGGCGTATTCTGCCACGGTGCGCTCCTTGCCTTCCGTACAAACAAGCATATTGAGCGATTGGAGGAGTGCGGGCAGGGGACCGGTCTTTTGCTCGTTCAAGAGTTTCTCCGCAATTAATAGCCCGCCGCCGCTGGGCAACTTGGCGTAAATCTTGGCCAGCAGTTTGCAAATCTTTTCTTCAGACCAGTCGTGCAGAATTCGGCCTAACGCGTACAGGTCTCCATCAGGAAGCGGGTCGCGGAAAAAATCGCCAGGGGTAAGCTTGAGACGTTCAAGCAGCGGTGAGCCCGCCATAAATTCACGGGTGAATTCGATTGCCGGGGAGAGATCGAAAACCGTGGCCTGAAGCTGGGGATATTTTTCACAGGCCGCTGAGGCCAGGTGGCCGGTGGCGCCTCCCAGGTCCACAAAATGGCGAAAACGGCTGAGGTCAAATGCAGACACCACGGGCGGCGAACTCATCAGGCCAAAGCCGTGCATGCCGCGCAGGAATTCGCGCTTATTATCTTCGGTTCGAAAGAAGTGGTCGAATATCGGACCCTCCACGCGGAAGACCTGCGTCCACCTGTGCGTTCCTTCATGTACCGCATCCTCGAGCCGCCCCCACAAACCGTAGAGCGCGTAGTTCGAATAGAGAATGTAGCCGGTTAATGATTGCGGGCTGGCGCGGCGCAGATAAGTATCGGAGACCGGAAGGTTCGAGTACTTTGCGCCTTCTTTCTTCAAGAGTTCCAGGCCCACGCAGGCGTCGAGAAGACGCTCGAGCGCGTCGGGATCAGCATCCAGGCGTTCGGCCAAGCCAGGGATGGCGGCAGGGCCATCTCCAAACGCGTCAAACACGCCGAGGGCCACGGCCGCGAACATCACCTTAGTGCGACGAAAGGCATCGAGCAAATCAGTAACAGGTGCAGCGCTGGGATTGTTCATATTTGGCAGTAGACAGTAAACAGTAGGCGGTAGGCCGGAGTCAAGCGTCAATCATTGTTTGTCGAGTGCAGTGACCGGGTTTTGCATCGCTGGGACCCCGGGCCGGGGCCCCACGTAATGCTCTGGGGCTCGCCCGCTGGTAGTGTCTCAGTTTCAATTTGAGACCGCTTGACTTGCCCTGAATCCATGGGATACTCGCTGCATGGCGAAGCGTCCACGCGACCCAAACCAATTAGCCAAACTGATTGTGGATATTGCTACCGGGCAAGCTGAAGATACCATTAGCGAATCCAAGAGAGGGCGAACCATCGTCAAGGGGCGCGCTGGTGGCCTTGTTGGTGGAATAGCTAGGGCGCGGTCCATTCCAGCAAAGAAACGAACTGCTATTGCAGAAAAAGCAGCTAAAGCACGATGGTCGAGACGTTAACTATCTGCTTCCGGTGTTTCAGGTTCTGATGGTAGGGGAAGTCCAAAGAAATCCATCTCTTTATCTTTGGCTCCGGTAAAAGCCAATACCATTGATCTGTGCTGCTTTAAATCTTCGACCTGCACGCTTCGAAGCGAATCAATGATTTCTAATACATTTTTATTCTTTTTTAGGAATTCTTTACTTTCTAGTCCGATATCCGCAGCATCTATCAATACTTCTCCCACGTAACGGTCTGCCATCTTTAAGCATTCGGTCATTGCCTCGACGTGTTTCCAGTCAGAAACCCCACTAACCCCTTCTTCGCGCAGAACCGCGATATGGTTATCTCCGCCGCATTCCTCCACATGCTCTTTTGCCTGGAAAAGAATATAGGCAGCCAAAATGGCGCATTGACGAAGATTCAGATGATGGGCGTACATTCGACTGGCCAAGAAATCCGCCATGTAATATCCAGTTCCAAATGAGTCATATTCACTCTTTTCATTCACAACAGGCCCTCTTGCGCTAAAAAGTCGGCAAGCCCCAAGCATTTTTACACCGTAGATCAAGTCTGCATTTGGACAGTATCCGACCTGATAAATCTGTCCAAACTCTTTGTAGGTTCTCTTAATGCTCTTTTCAATTTCCTCGCACGCTTCATCAAGGCTCGTTCCGAGCTGGCCGTCTTCCCAAGCAGTTTGCACGAGCTTATCAATGAATGCGCCATTGTCTCCAGCTCCACAAAATGCTACTGCCAACCCGTCCCCTTCGTGCGGGCCTCTAGCTGGTTCAAAGCGAAGTTTTGGGACGCTGCGCTTTGAAGTTCCAGCAGTTTCCTGTGTATCCGCACAGATCACGATACCCTCGTAACATTTGAATCCAGCAATAATGCTCACGGTTTTTTTCCTTGGAATCCGTTGGGGATCGAATTTTACTTGCGGCATTGGTGCCTCCCGGTGTAGATTGGATTTGGAGACACCTATACGGCTCTGCGTCAGGCTGATGCCAGTCAGTCCTCCGCGTGCCACAAAAAGATTCGAGCCGTCACTCGCATCCTACCCTATTCGTGTTCCTTTCGCCCAAAAATAATCTTCCCCAAACTGCATTTTATGCTTGACACGCTAATTTTAGTCAAGCATAATGTTCAGTATGAACAGACTACCTATTCAAGAGCGGGCAAGAATTATCGGGATGCTGATTGAGGGTCTAAGTCTCAGGGCCACCAGTCGGCTTGCGGACGTGTCCATCAACACAGTCACAAAATTGCTGGTGGATGTTGGTTCCGCTTCGGCTGAGTACCAGGACAGGACTCTACGCAACCTGAAATGCAAAAGAATTCAGTGTGATGAAATATGGGCCTTCGTTTATTCCAAACAGAAAAATGTCCCCGCTGACAAAAAAGGGAAATTTGGTTTCGGTGATGTCTGGACATGGACGGCCATCGATGCGGATACAAAACTCGTGCCCTCGTTTATGATCGGCAATCGTGATGCGCGCACCGCGAAAATTTTCATTGATGATCTGGCCTCTCGCCTTGCAAGCCGCGTTCAACTGACTACGGACGGTCTCAAGGCTTACTTGGAAGCTGTAGAGGGGGCATTTGGAGCGGATGTTGATTATGCCCAATTGGTGAAGATTTACGGAGCATCGCAAGAGGAAACGCGCTATAGCCCTGCGGAATGTCTTGGATGTGAACGGAAGGCTGTCACTGGCAAGCCTGACCCGGCTCATGTTTCCACAAGTTACGTGGAACGTCAAAATCTCACAATGCGAATGGGAATCCGCCGATTCACGCGACTCACAAACGCTTTCAGTAAAAAAGTTGAAAACCACGCCTACCAAGTCGCACTTCATTTCATGCACTATAATTTCTGCCGTATTCACACCACGCTTCGTTGCACCCCCGCGATGGAAGCTCAAGTCACAGATCATGTCTGGACAATCGAGGAAATGCTTGCTAAGATTGTCAAGACATAAATCTTCTTTAATTTCTTACACTTAATGATGCAGCCATTCATCTTTAAATTTCATCATATATGATTGGCAGAACATCTCCGCTGAGGGGACGGAAATGAGCAACTCGCCAACTTTTACTTTCGATGAAATCGAAGGGTACACTGGTCGTGCGTATGCCTTCGCCGTTTTCGTAACATATGCGAAACATGGTGCCCGTATAATATTTGGCATCATCGCTGCGATTTTGCTCGCACGTAAGCTGGACCGCCTAGTCCGGATGTTTTCCTGCCAGAGGATTGAGAAGTTTTCTAAGGACCAAGCCGACCAGCTTATGGCGTTGTTGCAGCCCCTACATTCACAGCTGATAAAACTTTTTCCAGTCAACGTGCAAGAGCGAGAAGAAATGAAAAAATTTCCCATATTGGGAAGAATTGTCACAAGTATAGAAAGCGACACAGAGGGCATAGAGGATATTTTAGAAGACATCGCACTTTTGCACGATAAAGAATTTCAAGGGCTAATTGCCGGAGCGATTAAAGATGTAAGGATGAAACGCGAAAACCTTGAAACCGTGCATAATTGAACGCGAGGCAAGCCCTCAATTTCGTCTGCAAGTGAGCCACTGGAAAAAGAAGGATTTTCCCCACATCGAAGAAGACCTTGCCGAAGCTTTTGAATCCATCCAAGAAAATTATAGAGGGGCAAACCATGCAAGGTCAAAACCAGGGTTTAATGACACCGTTTGGAAATATCGGCAGAACAGTTCTGACTTAAAAAGGGGAGCCAGTTACGGTTTTCGAATCTATGCGTATTATGACAAAGATTCAAACAAACTTTACCCGATAGTGGTCTATCCGAAGAAGATGATGGAGGAATTCGATATAGACAAGCTGAAAGAAGCCGTTAAAGAAATCCAACGAGTCATTCAACAGGGAAATTTAAACTTACAATCTCCAGATCAGCCAGCCGAAAACCCCTAAGATTTCAAACTGAGACACTACCCGCCCGCTCCTTCCCTTTCATTTAATTGCGGGCGGGACGCCCGCGCTCCCGGATAAATCGGGATACTACCCCGTCGAGAGATAACAGCGGACGTCGGAGAGAACTTTTCGCATCATTTGCGGCGTTAGTTTCCCGGTTTGGGTATTTTGTTGGCTGGGATGGTAGGACGCGAACAACCTGGGAAGCCCCGCGGGCAGCGCGTAGCTTGCGCCGTGGGTAAAATGAAGAGCCGAACGAGGCGGGAATCTCGCGGTCGTTTGGTTCTCTTCAGAGACCGTTTTGCCATGCTGAAGCCCGGAGCTTTTCGTCACCAAACGAAAATAGGTATCAAACGCAATCTTCCCGAGCGCCAAGACGGCTCGCACGCGACGCAAGAGTTTCAATTCGCGTTCCAGGTAGGGCTGACAATTGCGCAATTCGCCCGGAGTCGGTTTGTTGGCGGGCGGAGCGCAGCGCAGGGCAGCCGTAATGTAACAGCCTTGCAGCTCGAGCCCGTCTGCTCGATGCCGGGAATCGGGTTGGTTGGCAAATCCGGCCTCAAACAGGGCCCGAAACAGAAAATCCCCCGACCGGTCGCCAGTAAACATCCTTCCGGTGCGATTGGCGCCGTGCGCTCCGGGGGCCAACCCCAGAATCAAAAGTTCTGCCGCGGGGTCGCCAAAGCCGGGCACGGGTTTTCCCCAATAATCCTGGTCAAGATACATCCGGCGCTTTTCTTTGGCTACCTTCCGGCAGTAATGAATGAGGCTAGGGCAGTGCTCGCAGGCAATGATTTTCTGTTGGAGGACTTTGAAGGAGCGATTGGAAGCGGTCAAATGTCAGTGATCCAAAGTGAATAGTCCAAACTGAGTAGTCCGTTGTCCGGGGTCCGGAGTCCGTCTTGAAAAATTGCCTCATTTAATCATCGCGCCATCGAGTCATTCAACGAGCAAGAAACTTTTTATCGCGGCAATTCCTGTGCCAACTCGTTCTTTCAATGGCGCAATGCATCAATGAGCCAATGGTTCAATTCCATCAACCGACCACTGACAGCTTCTGTTACGCCCCCGGCCGCGCCCCAAGCACGTTGGGGGTGTTGGCGAAAAATCCTTTGGGCGCGCTGATGTAGCCGCTGATGGAATCTTTCCCCAACTTGTTCACCACCATTTCGAGCGAACTTGAGGCTCCTTGAACATAAAAAACCAGCGGCTCGTTGGTGGTGCGATCTTTGTGCGGGTGCGCCTTGTCGTCAAATACCAGGTTCACCGCGTAGAGGTTTTTCTTGGGGTCTGTCCTGGTCAGTAAAATAGTCACTGTGCCCACTTTTTGCTGCCCTTTCTTGCCTTGCACATTAAATTCAAAGTAATCGCGGTCCGAGCGGTGAGCGAGTTCCACCAGTTCATCGTGAGTGCGCGCGATGGCGCCGGTCAGTTCGCCTTTGGTACCGGTGAGCGCGCTATTGAAAGAATTCTTGGTGTCTTCCAAATCCTTCTTGGTTCCCGCCAGGTCGCCGGAAAGGCCTCCAATCTTCGCATTGGAGTCCTCCTGGAGTTTGTTCAATTCATCCGCGCTGGCCTTCTTGGCGATAGCATCAGTCAACTGCTGCGCGGTTACTTTTTGCTGTTGCTGAATTTGTGCCGCCAGGGCCCGGGCGCGCTGGGCTTCCGCCTGGGATAGTCCGAGCTTCACCTGAAACTGGCTGCTTAGTTCCGCGTATTTGGATTCACTGGTGTCCATGCGACGGGCCAGGAGATTCAATTGATCGTTTTGCAGCGACATTTGGTCGCTGAACTGCCGTCGGGTGGAATACGCCATGTAAAGATTGACACCGGTCAGAACCACAAGCAATCCCACCAACACCGGGATAACTATTCCCCGCCCTGCGGAGGATGCAACCGCCGGCGGAGGCGGCGCCTGGACGTATACGTATTGAGGTTGGGGGGGCGCGGCCTGCGTGGCATCTTGCGGCGCCGCCGGGCGCGGCTCCGGATCATTCAAGCCAAACATCGCGTGGCCGGCGCCACGACCTTCACTTTGGTTTGCCATAATTATTCTTCACTCCTCTGTGGATCTTGGACTTAACCGCTGCCCTTGCTGCAAAAGGTGACCCTGACGGGGCGCTAATTATGATGCAAGATTTAAGGCTAAAGTTTTAAGCCTATAGAAAACTTTGACCAAGGTTGACAATTGTCATTATGCCATCAGTCGTTATGTCATTCAAGGTTTGAAGTCGGATGGAGAGGGCAATAGCCTCCTTCCCGGTTCTCAAAGTTATCTCAAGAGTTAAATGATCGGGTGGATACGATCGTCTTTTCGCGATGTTTGCCCAGCAACAAGTGCTGGCGTAATTGCCCAAAATGGTGTATTCTATTCACCAGCTTGATCAGTTTTTGTGACCCGGTACCAGGGAAGAGGCCGCAAAATCATTGGTTTTGCGGTTTTTTTTGTGGCTTTTGTGTGGTTGCGAGAGCGGAACAAGAAATTTCAATAAAAAAGGATTTGAACACCAATATGGAAAAGGAACAAGGCAAGGTCAAGTGGTTTAATGATGCGAAAGGGTATGGATTCATCCAGCGCGCTGCGGGCGCGGACGTTTTCGTTCACCACTCAGCCATTCAAGATACCGGCTTCAAGTCACTGGCGGAGGGCCAGTCTGTGGAATTCACCGTGACCCAGGGCCCCAAAGGACTGCAAGCTGAGAACGTAGTCAAATTGTAAGATTCCGGGAATGGTTCCCGTCCGTTGAATCGCGATTCGAAAGTCCAGTCCTTCAACGGATGGGAGCACCCGAGATTAACGCAGCCAGATCGGAGACGCGAATGGTCATCCAATACGTTGGTTTCCAATTGAAGGCTCGCGGCCGGGAGTATTCCTACCGGGTCGTGGACATGAAAAATGAAGCGCGTGAGTTTACCCTGACCATCTCTAACCAGGCATTCGTGGACCAGCACGTGCCCTATCAGGACGCCGCCGCCATCTGCTACCAAAAACTACAAAGAGCTCTGGCCGAGGAAAAAGCGGAAGAGCCAGTCAAAAAACACTATACGATTTCGCCCGAAGAACTCGAAGACTACCGCCAGAAATACCGGCCCGGCAAGAAACGAAGCTGAGTTTTGGCAGGGGAGGCCTCCGGCCTCCCGTCGTTTTGAGTAGCCAGCATCAACACTTTCCCGCGTTCAAAACAATTTGCCGTTCCGTCCCTCCTTGGTCTAAGCTAAACGCTGAAATAAAATGCTAAAATATATTCTTGCCCTCGATCAGGGCACCACGAGTTCGCGTGCCATCCTTTTTGACCATGACGGGATCGTCCGCGCCTCGGCCCACCAGGAATTCAAGCAGTATTATCCGCAACCCGGATGGGTGGAGCACGACGCCAAAGAAATCTGGGACTCCCAACTTGCCGTGGCCCGGAGAATCCTGGCCGAAGCTAAAGTTGGCCCTGAAGAAATTGCCGCCATCGGGATCACCAATCAGCGCGAGACCGTGCTGCTTTGGGACCGGAAGACCGGAGAGCCGATTCATCACGCCATTGTCTGGCAGTGCCGCCGCACCGCGGCGATGTGCGACCGGATTCGCGCGGAAGGATTCGACCGCACGCTGCAAGTCAAGACGGGTCTGGTGACCGACGCCTATTTTTCCGGCACCAAAATCGCATGGCTACTGGAAAATGTTTCCGGCGCGCGCCAACGCGCGGAGCGCGGCGAGCTCGCTTGCGGCACCATCGATACCTGGCTGATCTGGAAACTGACGGAGGGACGCACGCATGTCTCCGACGTCTCCAACGCCTCCCGGACCCTGCTCTTCAACATCAACTCGCTCGCCTGGGACAGCGATATCCTGCGCTATTTCCGCATACCCGCTTCCCTGCTGCCGAAGGTGAAGTCCTCCAGCGAAGAGCTGGGCGAGACCAGCCTGTTTGGAGGCACGCTCCCCATCGCGGGCGTGGCGGGCGATCAACAAGCATCCCTCTTCGGGCATCAATGCTGGAACAGGGGGAACGTGAAGAACACTTACGGGACGGGCTGCTTCCTTTTAATGAATACGGGGCCCGCCGTACCTCACTCCGAGTCCGGACTGGTCGCCACTGTCGGGTGGAAGCGAAACAGCACAACTACATACGCCCTTGAGGGCAGCGTCTTTATCGCCGGGGCCGCCATCCAATGGCTCCGCGATGAACTTAAAATCATCCAGCACGCCTCGGAAAGTGAAGCGATGGCGCAAGCGGTTCCCGATACGGGCGGTGTTTATTTCGTTCCCGCCTTTGTTGGACTGGGTGCGCCACATTGGGATGCCTACGCGCGAGGCGCCATCTTCGGCCTTACGCGCGGTTCCAACCGCAACCATATTGTGCGGGCAGTGATTGAGTCCATCGCCTATCAAACGCGCGCCGTGGTGGACTGCATGGCCAAGGATTCTGGAATTCGCGCCGAAGTGCTGCGAGTGGATGGGGGTGCGGCGCGAAACGATTTCCTCTGCCAGTTCCAGGCCGATATTCTCGGCATCCCCGTGGAGCGTCCGGCCTCGACGGAATCCACCGCGCTGGGGGCTGCATACCTGGCCGGTTTGGCGGTCGGCTTTTGGAAAAGCGATCGCGACCTGGCCGCGCAACTCAAAGTGGATCGCCGCTTCGAACCAGTGATGACCAGCGCCCGCCGCGACGAACTCTACGCCGGTTGGCAGCGCGCCGTGGAGCGTTCCAAAGGCTGGGCAAAATAGCGCCGCACATTTCCTTCTTACTGTTTTTCATCATCGCCTTCTCTTTTGAAGGGAAAGTGTATCCCGAGGGCAGGTATGCTAATGTTAGGGCATGAGTGTTGGTGAACTACTGAAAGTTAAACGGGAGAATATATTGGAGGTGGCCTCTACCTACGGGGCGAAAAACGTACGTGTGTTTGGCTCCGCCGCGCGCAATGAAGCCAGACCATCCAGCGACATAGATTTCCTTGTGGAATTTGAGGAAGGGCGCAGCCTTCTGGATCTTGTCGGATTGGGGCAGGATCTTGAAAAGCTTCTGGGCAGGCCAGTTGACGTGGTCGAGCCGGAGGGAGTTCACCGGTACATTCGCGAGAGAGTATTGCAGGAAGCCGTGCCCCTATGAAGGATAATCGCCTCTATGTCGTGCATATACTGGAATGCATCTCTCGCATTGAACAATATACCGTTGATGGGAAAGAACTCTTCATTAAGGATTCCAAGACTCAAGATCCCGTCTTGAGAAACCTGCAAACTCTCGCCGAGGCTACGCAGCGAATTTCACCCACCACTAAGACCACTCATCCGGAGATTGATTGGGGAAGAATCGCTGGCTTTCGCAATGTTCTGGTACATGACTATTTGGGCGTGAATCTTATTCGCGTCTGGGAAGTTGTTGAACATCACCTGCCCATAATGAAGCAAAACTTCGCTGTGATTCTGCAGCAGCTTGAAAAGGGTTAGTAGCTTGGCGCCGTCCATGCCGCCCCCTGCCTAAATCACCCAACCTGCGACCCAACTATTCCCCAGCAAATAAACGTGTCACAATTTCCCTTCGGCGGACGTAATACCTATTGAAAGCAGGGAGGCCGCCGATGATGGGTGAGCGCGCGGAAGGTTGGGGCGGGATGGCGGCACTCGATTATCAAAAGGAGTCGGGCAAGACGGCGTGGGACCTATCTGCCTTCGAGCGTTTTTTCTTCGAGCATTTTGTTCGCGTGGTTTCCGTCCTCAACCGGATGGTCGGCGATCGTTCCCGCGCAGAAGAGTTGGCCAACGAAGCGTTTTGGAAAATTTATCGCCAACCCCTCCTCCCTTCTCCCGAAGGTAACGTTTCCGGCCTGTTGTATCGCACCGCGGCCAACCTGGGGATTGACGAGCTTCGAGCGCGGAACAAACGCAAACAATATGAGGAAACGTCCAACCGCCTCGCGCCAATACCCAGTGACACGGCCAATCCGCTCAGTGAGATTCTGCGTGAAGAGACCAGGCGCAATGTGCGCGCCGTGCTGGCGGAATTGAAACCGGCGCAGGCGCAGATTCTCGTCTTGCGGCATAGCGGATTTTCTTACAACGAACTTGCGGAGTGTCTGGGCGTAAGCCGCGGCTCCGTGGGAACAATGTTGATACGCGCGGAAGAAGAGTTCCAAAAGCGTTACCTTCGCGCAGAGGCGCGAAGCGCCGGTCGATCGACAGGCCACGAACAACAACCCTAGTTGGCCCGGGCGTCTGGGATGCGCCAAACCATATTTATGGATCTAAGCATGGAGGAATTATGAACTGCCTTACCGACGAGATTCTGAGAGCGAAGATAGACGGCGAGCTTAATACGGCTGACGCGAAAGAGGCGGACATCCATCTTGCCGCGTGCCCCACCTGCCGCGAACGCGCGGAGAAAATCGCGCGCCAAGCCGAAGACGTTCGCGGAATGATTACAGCGCTCGCACCTCCTCCCGTCGAACTCGCACCTGATCCTTCGTTTGCTTTTGCGCGGTTCAAAGCCCGTGAAAAGGCGGACCGGCAGGCGGCTCCCTCGCTTCTGGGCCGGCTTTTCGCCCAAAAATTGCGGCCAGCCTGGGGCGCTGCCGCTCTAGCCGCCGCAATATCAATTCTGGTGAGCTTCGCTCCCGCTCGCACCTGGGCGCAAAAAGTTCTCGCCATGTTCCGCGTGGAGAGAATCACCGTGGTGCCGGTCGACTTGAATACACTTCGCGGGGCGAATGGCGATGCCACAGCCGGCAAAATGCTGGGCCAGATGATCTCGGACAATGTCGTGGTCACCGTTCATGGCGAGCCCACGGCGGTAGCAAACCAGGATGAAGCCAGTCAGAAGGCAGGCTACAAAGTTCGGCTGCTCAGCACGCGTACGGATTCGCCCCAACTTACCGTGGAGGGCGAGCAGGCTTTCCACATGACGGTTAACCGCGACCGGGTTCAATCTATTTTGGATGAAGCCGGGCGCTCGGACTTGATCCTGCCCGATTCACTCGATGGCGCAACCCTCGCGGTTCAGATTCCCCCCGCCGTCGTGGCTCGCTATGGCCACTGCCCAAGCGAGAAGCCGAAATCTTCGGGGGATAGTCCGGCCCCGGCAACCAACCAGAACGCGGAAGTTAGTGATTGTGTGGTGGTCGGGCAAGTCCCCAGTCCCACCGTAAGCGTTCCGCCCAATCTAGACATCGGCCAGATCGTCGAGTTGGGCCTCCAGGCCGGTGGGATGAGCGCCCAGCAGGCGCACGATTTCTGCCAAAAAGTCGATTGGACTTCGACTCTCGTTCTCCCCCTCCCGCGCTTTGTGAATTCCTATCAAACGGTAACCGTGGATGGAGTTGATGGCACGCTGATTAATTTGCCTCGCATGGGTCCGCGACGTTCGGCGGGTTATATGCTGGTGTGGGTTAAAGGCGGATACATCTATACCTTGATGGGATTTGGCGATTCATCAAACGCCGTGGCGCTGGCCGAGACATTGAATTGAGTGATTGGGTGATACGGTGATTGCGTGATTGCAAAACCTGGATCGTGGAACTTTAAGTCGGTCCGCTGTTGAGCGATTTGAATAAGACTTTGACGCGGAATTGATTCAATAGCAAAATGCCGGAGTCAATGCAATCGCTCAATCACCCGATCACACATTCGCCAGACGTTTTCGCCATCCAGACCCACAACCTGCGCAAGGATTTCGGGGCCAAAGTAGCGGTGCGCGATCTGACCCTTGAGGTACCGCGCGGCGAGGTTTTCGGGTTCCTCGGCCCCAACGGCGCCGGCAAAAGCACTTCCATCAAGATGTTAATTGGCCTCGTCTCGCCCACTGAGGGCCACGCCACGGTGCTGGGCGCGCCCGCCGGAAACGTGGAGGCACGCCGCAAGATCGGTTTTCTTCCCGAACATTTTCGTTTTTACGATTGGCTGACTCCTGCTGAACTTTTGCGCCTGCACGGGCGCTTGTACGGAATGTCTCCGTCACAACTGCGCGAGCGCATTCCTGCCTTCCTCGATCTGGTCGGTCTTACGCCGCACAGGGACAAACAATTGCGCGACTTCTCCAAAGGCATGCTGCAACGCATCGGCCTGGCCCAGGCGCTGATGAATGAACCCGACCTGATTTTTCTTGACGAGCCTACGTCCGGGCTCGATCCCATCGGGCGCCGCTTGGTCCGCGACATTATCAAAACGCAGCGCGAACGGGGGGCCGCTATCTTTCTCAATTCCCATTTGTTGAGCGAAGTGGAAATCACTTGCGACCGCGTGGCGTTTATCAAACACGGCGAGGTGCTGCAAACCCACAACCTGAAAGATCTCGCCCAAGGCAGCACTCAAGTAACGGTGCGGGCGCGCCATCTCACCTCTGAAATTTCACAGGGCCTGGATCGTTGGGCCGCCGGCATTCGCGCCGAAGGCGAGATATTAACCCTGAGCGTCTCAAGCGCCGAGATGATTCCGGAAATCGTCCGCCACCTGGTGGCCGGGGGCGCCGACGTTTACGAAGTAACGCCCCAAAAACTTTCGCTGGAGGATATGTTTCTCAACATCGTGGGAGAAGACGGAGGCCTTTGATGGGCGCCTGGATCATGGCAGGCGTGACGTTTCGCGAGGCGGCGCGCAAAAAATTCCTTTGGATGGCCCTGCTGGCCGGCGCCGGATTAATTCTTTTTTACAGCACCGGCCTTTACTTTCAACTGAAAGATCACGCTGCCACCACGCCTCCGCTGATCCTGCGCCAAATTGTGAATGGGGTTTTAATGGTCGGGCTTTACGCCGTCGACGGCCTGGCCGTAGTGATGACCGTCCTAACTTCCGTCGATACGCTATCCGGCGAGATCGCCTCCGGCACCATCCACGCCATCGCCACCAAGCCCCTGCCGCGCTGGCAAATCCTGATGGGCAAGTGGCTGGGCTATGTAGCCATGCTATCCGTCTATCTTTTCCTTATGGTGGGAGGCATTACTCTTTCGACTTATACCCTCAGCTCGCATTTTGCCACCGGCGTCACGCCTCACCATTTTGTGGGCGGCATTAGCTTGATGTGGACCGAGTGCGTTCTTCTGCTCACCCTCAGCTTTTATTTCGGGACCAAATTTTCCACGCTCACCAATGGCGTGCTGGCGCTGGGCTTGCACGGCTTGGCGTTTATCGGCGGGTGGATCGAGCAGTTCGGCGCGCTTACCGGTAGTCCACGCGCAGTGAGCGTAGGGATTGTAGCCAGCCTCATCATGCCGAGCGAATCGTTGTGGCGGCGGGCGGAATTTGAAATGCAATCACCCGTAATCGGCTCCCTCCAATTTTCACCCTTCAGCAATGCCTCCCTGCCCAGTCCCGCCATGGTCGCCTACGCTGCCATTTACATTTCCGTTGTTCTTGGCCTCGCTATCCTCCGCTTTAGCCGGCGGGACTTGTAGCGGCTACCGCCAAAGAAAAGCGAAGAGGGGAGCAGTTAATACCCAACCACCTCGCACAACCCCAAAGAGGAGTTGAGAATCCCATTTTAGAGGAGTACTCTTGGAATGAAGACCTAAACAGGAGCAGGCGGGCTAAGAACCGATTTTGTCAGGAAAAGTGCATTCCCGGGGGAGGCAGAACCATGGCGCGTAAGGCAACTGGATTAATCGTGATTATCTGTATCGCATTTATTGTTCAAGCTTCGGCCCAAATCCCTGATGAGAAGCCGGTGGCCATTCCCGCCGGGACGTCGTTGCGCGTCAAGCTTGGAACCCTCCTCTCCGACAAAACCAACAAGGCCGGCGATCCTTTTACGGCCGAACTTGCTGACCCCATCATCGTGGATGGTAGACAGGCGGTTCCCGCCCACAGCACCTTGCAAGGGCACATCGCGTTCATTCTGCCCTCGGGCCGCTTCACCCGCAAAGCGGAAATGCGGCTGGTGGTGGACAAGCTCACCACGCCGGATGAAGTGGTGTATCCCCTGTCGAGCACGCTGCAAGAGGCCCACGATGTGAATTGTGAGAATTCAACCGTCGGCTCCAAGGCAAATGGCAAACCCAGCGAAGAAGGCACCATCACCGGCTGCGGAAAAAGTGTGAAGTCGGCGGCCAAGGATGCGGCCATCCTGGGGGGCGTGGGCGCCATGGGAGGCCTCACCGTGGGAGAGTTGAGCCGTGGCGGGTGCGACTATTACGGGAATTGCTACCCGAGCAGCGGCCCCGGCATCGGGGCAGACGTCGGCATTGGCGCCGGAGTTGGCGCGGGCACCGCTCTGGTCTACCATCTGCTCCAGCATGAAAAACATATCATCCTGATCTACGGAACCCCGCTGACGTTCGTGGTCAGCCGGACCACTTCGGCGGACGCAATTCCTGTAACCCCTGTTTCCGAGGACGCGACACCAGCCAAATAATTCGGGCTTAAATTCTCGCCCCCCCATTCTGCATTGATTCCGAAATCGCATTCGAGGATTTCATGTCAATGGAGGCATTCCAATGTCAAATACCTCTGGCCCGCCCGCTTCGGATCGTGACGGTCGCGGGGCTGAACCCCTGCTGGGACTGCTCGACTGCGGAAAAGACGTGTGGGCCGATGAGCACGCCGATGAGTACGTGAACCGCCTCCGCGATAATTGGGAATTAATCGCGACTTGAGGCCCATCTTGTGGAAAGCATCCAGCTTATCGTCCATTTGGATCGCGGGGTGTTCTGGTCCATATGTGTGGATTTGTCCTGCCCGGCAGGGACTTAAACCGCTTAGGGCGGATATTTTGTGATAGGATTAACGCATGGTTGCGATCCGATTCAGCACACCTGATGAAGCGGCGGAAGGCTACATGATCCTGGCTCGGGCGGGAACGGTGCGCACGTTCCGGGGCGAGATTTACGTATGCAAAGAAAGCGCCCTTTCTTCCCTCGATTCTCAAAACCTGCATTACGAAAAAGTACCACTTCCTGCGAGCTTAAATGACGTGGACGCGCTACGAGATACTCCTACCACTGCGCTATAACGACGGGCGACAGGTTGAAAGCCAGAAATTCCGGCAAACTAATCTCGAACCATGGAGAAGTTTTCCGCTGTCACCACCGATATGATCACCGCCGTCGGTGCATGGAGATATCAGGGGACACTCTTTGAAGATCAGCTCCTGAGGCTGATCGTCGACATCCCGACTTCGGCTCAAGGCGACAGTTTCTTCCGCGAATACAAGGAAGTCCTCAAAGCGCGCTTCGACCAAATCGACATTTGGATCAGCGGCCACGAAATTCGAATACTCTAGGATGTCGCTTCCTCCGGCGGACGGAAAGCGGTCCGCCCACCGCATTTTTTGACATGCCTTCCGGCCTGTGTGAAGATATCGGCGGAGATTCCATATGAAATCTGAGCGTATTGCCCGGGTGCTGGTGGGTGTTTTCCTGCTGCTCCTGGTTGTCGGTCCCCTTCTAACCAACGGTATCGACTTACTGGTGGATTGGTTGTGGTTCAACCAGGAAGGCTTTCGCGCAATTTACGTCAACACTTTGAAATTACAAATCACCTTCAGCAGTTACGTGGGGCTGGGGTTTATAGTGGCGGTGAGCTTGAATCTTCTGATTGCCCGCAGCCTGGCTCATCGTTCCGGTTTCCGCGTCTACCATGAGGTAATTGAGTTCCCTTCCCTGGACAAATTCGCCTCGGTATTCCGCTGGGTGATTTGGGTGGGCGTTCTGGTGATCGGTCTGTTCGTCAGTGAGTGGGCTTCGGGAGACTGGCTGGAATACGCGCTGGCGCAGCGGGTGGTGCCCATGGGGCAGGCCGACCCGCTTTTCGGAAACGACCTGAGTTATTATCTTTTTCGTCTTCCCTTTATTTGGGATGTCTACCATCTCATATTTTTCACCTTCATCATTTGTATTCTGAGCGCTGTCCTACTTTATTTGGTTGAAGGCGGAGTCACAGTGTCACCCCGCGGCCCCGTGGTTTCAAGGTACGCGCGCGCCCAC
The DNA here is from genome assembly GCA_035308965.1 of Terriglobia bacterium. Classification (GTDB taxonomy): domain Bacteria; phylum Acidobacteriota; class Terriglobia; order UBA7540; family UBA7540; genus DASYXZ01. Next base: position 333,048 of record DATGFN010000019.1, read on the forward strand.
CTGATGGCGCTGGGCGCGCTGACTTTTCTAATGATCGCCTACCGATGCCGCCTGGCGATGTACGGACTGCTCTACTCCGCGCGCGGAATTATTTATGGCGCTGGATACACGGACATCGCAGCCTCGTTGCCGGTGCTGAAACTCCTGCTCCTCCTCTGCGTCATCACCGCCGTCATGTTTGTGGCGGGGGCGCTGCGCGGCAGCCTGAGGCCCGCCATATTTTCCATCATCGCGCTGGTTGCGGTGTGGCTGGTCGGCGGCTCGGTTTACCCGGACATTATTCAGCGCTTCGTGGTGGCGCCCAATGAAATCGAGAAGGAACAGCCCTACATCGCCAGCGCCATCAAGTTCACCCGCCAGGCCTACGCCCTGGATCGCTTTGAAGAGCGCGAGTTTTCCGCCGTTGAGGATTTGAGTCTGGAGAATATCCGCAAGAATGACGCCACCATGCGCAACGTGCGACTGTGGGACCACGGTCCGCTGAAAACCACCTACCGCCAGCTCCAGGAAATTCGCACCTATTACGATTTTGAAAACGTGGATAACGATCGTTACATGATCAACGGCGTCTATCGCCAGTTGTCGCTCTCGGCGCGCGAACTCAATGTGGCCAGCCTGCCCAGCCGCGGCTGGATCAATGAGCACCTGAGCTACACCCACGGCTATGGCCTTTGCCTGAGCCCGGTCAATGAATCCACCAGCGAAGGCTTGCCGGAATTCTTCATCAAGAATCTCCCCCCGGTTTCCACCACCTCGCTGCGCATCACGCGGCCGGAGATTTACTACGGCGAAATGGCCAACGATTATTGCTTCGTGAAAACGCACGCCAAGGAGTTTGACTATCCCTCCGGTTCCGATGACGTTTACACGACTTACCAGGGATCGGGAGGAATTCCCGTGGACGGCTTCTGGCGAAGGCTGCTTTTCGCCTTGAAGTTTGGTGAGAAGAATATTCTTTTTTCCAGTGACATCACCGGTGAGAGCCGGCTGATGATCTACCGCAAAATCCTCCAGCGGGCCAACCGTCTTACTCCCTTCCTGACCTATGACCCCGACCCCTACATGGTGATCGCGGACGACGGATCGCTCTACTGGATGCTGGATGGTTTCACCACCTCCGATCAGTACCCCTACTCAGAGCCCACCGAGGATCTGGGCAACTACATGCGTAACGCCGTGAAGGCCACCGTGAATGCTTACACCGGCCAGGTCCATTTTTATATCAGTGATCCCACCGATCCCCTGATTCAGGCTTACTCCGGCCTTTTCCCCGGAGTCTTTGAGCCGCTGGACTCCATGCCCGCCGATCTGCGGGCGCACATCCGTTATCCCGAAGCGTTTTTCTCCATTCAGGCGGCCAAGTACGCCGAGTATCACATGACCGACCCGCGGGTGTTCTACAACAAAGAAGACTTGTGGCGCGTGGCGCAAAGCGCGGCGCGCGGCACGAACGAGCCCATGACGCCTTACTACACCATCATGAAATTGGCGGAGGTGGGCCAAAAGGAAGAGTTCATTCTGATGGTCCCCTTCACTCCCTCGCGAAAAGACAACATGATTGCGTGGATGGCGGCGCGCTGCGACCAGCCCAATTACGGCAAAGTCCTGGTGTTTACTTTCCCCAAGCAAAAACTGATTTACGGACCTCAGCAAATCGAAGCGCGGGTGGATCAGGACCCCACTATCTCGCAACAACTCACCCTGTGGGACCAGCATGGGTCGAGCGTGATTCGGGGAACGCTGCTCGTGATTCCGGTTCTGAATTCGGTGCTGTATGTGGAGCCCATCTACCTCGCCGCCCAAACCGGCGGCGGGTTGCCCCAGATGCAGCGCGTGATCGTTTCCTACTCGGACCACGTTGTGATGGAAACGTCGCTTGACGCCGCGCTCACCAAAATCTTTGGCGGCGCGGTGCAATCGGCGGGCTCGGTGGCCGTCCCGGCCACTCCCGGCCCTGGCGCCCCTGCTGCTGCGGTCGTGGAAGGCAATACAGACCTTCCGTCGTTGATTCGCGATGCGAACCAACATTATGAACGCGCTCAGCAACTGCTGCGCCAAGGCGATTGGAATGGTTACGGTGAAGAGATCAAAAAATTGGGCGAAGTTTTAAAGCAAATGCCGGCGCCGAAATAAGAAACCTGGTTAATCGTACAGTTTGTCGTAGCTGCGCTCGGCGCCCGCTCGCCGCGGCGAGAGCGCCGGAAATCATGACCAATCAAGGACGGCGGTTATAGACCGCTGCTATAAAGTTCTAAACTGTACCGCTACCAAAAATCTGTCGACCATGTCTCTCGCCCCTGGAAATAAACTCGGCCCTTATGAGATCCTCTCGCCCCTCGGCGCGGGGGGCATGGGAGAAGTCTATCGCGCCCGCGACAGCAAACTGAACCGCGAAGTGGCGCTGAAAGTTCTCCCGGGTGCCGTGGCGAACGACGCCGAGCGCATGGCGCGATTCCAGCGCGAAGCGCAAGTGCTCGCCTCACTCAATCATCCGAACATCGCTTCGATCTACGGTCTGGAAGATTCCGGCGGCGTGCGTGCGCTGGTGATGGAATTGGTGGAAGGTCCGACTCTGGCCGAACGGATTTCTATGGCGGCGGCCTCTGACCACCGTTCAGGAGTCGGCGGTCAGAGACCACCCCTACAACTCGACGAAGCGCTGCACATCGCCAGGCAAATCGCCGAGGCGCTGGAAGCCGCCCATGAGCGCGGAATCATTCATCGCGATTTGAAACCAGCCAACATCAAAATCACCGACGAAGGCGTGGTGAAGGTTTTGGACTTCGGCCTGGCCAAGGCGCTCACTTCCGAAGATTCTTCGAGTGGCATCTCAAATTCTCCCACCATCAGCATCGCCGCCACGCAGGCAGGCATGATTCTGGGTACGGCCGCGTACATGAGTCCGGAGCAGGCCAAAGGCAAGAAAGTGGATCGCCGCGCCGACATCTGGGCGTTCGGATGTGTGCTGTTTGAAATGCTAACAGGTAAAAAGACATTCGAGGGCGAAACCACTTCCGACGTTCTGGCCGCGGTAATACGCGCCGAGCCGGAGTGGAATGCGTTGCCTGTCGATACGCCGCCTTCAATCCGAAAACTCCTCCAGCGCTGCCTGCAAAAAGACGCGAAGCAGCGCCTGCGCGACATTGGCGAAGCGCGCATCACGATCGAAGAAACGTTGAGCGGTGCCGAAGCTGAACCACCCCTTACTCCCCTCCTCACTGAGGAGGGGAAGCGCGAAGCGCGGGGTGGTGAACCCTGGCGGGCTGGTAAGGTTTGGCGTCGCGTGTTGCCCTGGGCGCTTGTGGTAGTTCTCTCCATCGTAGCCGTGGTAACTACGGTTCTGCTCGAGCAGTCCAAACATCGGGCCGCCCGAGTGCAATTTGCCATCCCAGTTTCCGGCGAAGTCAGTCACCTGGCATTATCGGCGGACGGGAGCATGTTGGCCTATGTTGCCAACGACGAAAGCTCAGGTGAGAACATGTTGTTTGTTCAAAAGGTGGGATCTCCCACTCAGGTTGAATTGCCGGGCACCGAGGGCGCATATTATCCCTTTTGGTCGCCTGACGGCGCCTGGGTGGCGTTCTTCGCCAGCGGCAAGTTGAAGAAAACCCCGGTTGCCGGTGGGCCGCCGCAATTTCTTGCCAACAGCACTTTCGGCCGGGGCGGTTCCTGGGGGAGCCGGGGAGTGATTGTCTACACTCCCGATTCGGGCGGCGGGATGTGGCGCGTGAACGCTGACGGTACGAACGCGGCCCCACTCCCTGCTGCACTCATGGAGGCCGGCGATTACTCGCAACGCTGGCCACTTTTTCTCCCCGATGGCGAACACTTTCTTTTCCTATCTTTAAATTTCCGCGCGAAAAATGAAGGCGTCAAGATGGGGCTTTTTGTCAGTTCATTAACAGGGCAGCATAAGACCTTCCTGGTATCAACCCAGTCGAGCGCCGGATACTTAGATGGACAGTTGTTTTACCTGGATGACAAGCAGGAGTTGATGGCCGTTCGAGCGGATGCGGTAGCAGGCAAAGTCCTCGGCGAACCTTACGTGGTTGCAAATACGGTCGATTATCGCCCGTCGACCTACTATGCCTCGTTCAGCGTGGCGAATAATGGCACCATCGTCTACAACCCCATCCGAAGCTCGTCACTTTCCGCCCTGACTTGGTTCGACCGGAACGGAAAAGAAATGGGCCGGGTTGGGGAGCCGGGTGTGCTGGCCAATCCTGCGGTGTCGCCGGATGGGAAGCGAATCACGGTGGATATCACGGACCAGAAGGCAAGTATTGTGAATATTTGGACGGAGGATTTTGACCGGAAAACCCGTTCGCGCTTTACCTTTGACCAAGTGGAAACTGTAGTGGGCGCATGGTCGCGTGACGGAAGCAATGTGGCCTATCGGGCAGTAGACGTTGCCAGTGAAGTTAGGCTCAAGAAGTCCACGGGACTCGAGCAATGGAAGACACTCTTCACCGCTAATGGGGGAGATGATTACATTCCGAACTCCTGGTCACTCGACGACCGCCAGATTCTTTGCACCGCCCAGCCTGCCGCAGGCGGGTCACACCTCGTGTTGATTGATGCGGCAAGCGGCAAGGAGACCCCGTTTCTGACGGGCAAGGCCATGGAAACGAACGGCCAAATCTCCCCCGACGGGAAGTGGGTGGCCTATGCCTCTAATGAATCGGGCGATTGGGATATTTATGTGACAACGTTTCCGAATCCGGTGGGCAAGTGGCAGATCTCTCGCGATGGAGGCACTGAGCCGCGTTGGCGCCCCGATGGCAAAGAGATTTTCTATATCAATTTGAAGGGCGAGCTGACTGCCGTTGAGGTGAGCGCTGAATCAACTTTTTCAACCGGAACTCCAGTCACGCTCTTTCCGATTCGGGCTCGCGCCCAGATTTCATCCACCGATCTCTATTCCTATGACGTCTCGAAGGACGGAAAGCGCTTCCTGGTGAACCGATACATCAAGCCGGACCACGTCGAACCGCTCACCGTCGTCCTCAACGCCGCGGAAGGAATGAAGCAGTAGTCCCGCCGGCATGTCTTTCCTGGCTGGTGAAAGATCCCACTACGCCGGAAAGCATTGTGCACGGCCGGCGGAGAACAACTACTTGGCTGCCGCTTTCTTGTGTTCCAACAGGTCACACGCGGCGCCGGCGCCACTAGGGTCAATGGCGTCCTTATCCACGTCAATGTGTTGGATGATTCCTTCCTTGTCGATCACGAAGGTGGTTCGGTTGGCAACCGGATACTTGGGATTCAAAATGCCATAGTTGGTACTGACTTCACGGGTGAAATCGCTTAACAAAGGAAAGTTAACGCCGATCTGTTCGGCAAAGGCTTTGTTGGCGGGAGAACTATCGACGCTGACGCCCAGGACTTGCGTGCCGTTTGCTTCGAATTTGGCGATATCAGCCTGATACGCCTTAAGTTCCTTCGTTCAACCACCGGTGAAAGCCAAAACGTAGAAAGCTAAAACCACATTCTTTTTCCCCTGGAAATCGCTGAGCTTCACTTTTTTTCCATTCTGGTCGGGCAAGGTGAAGTCAGGAGCCTTGTCACCAACTTTAAGTGATGCGGCTACAGATGCCATGGGAACTGCAAGCATGAGAACCAGCAGGATTGCGGCCGCTCGAAATTTTTGGTTCACGTTGAACCTCCTGAATGAGTTTGTAGAGCCCTGTCAACCAAGGCGCATTATAACGCGGTTTTGGGATCCGGGCGTTTTTCGTTGATCGGAAAAAGTAAAATTATTGTCAATTCAATCGGAGGGTTGATGGCGTCCGGGTTTGCATCGGTGGGAGCGCGGGCGTCCCGTCCGCGTTCCCAGTGAAATTGAAACGCGACTCAAGCCGGCAGCTACTTCTTCTTATAACTCAGAGTACTGCATGCCTGCTGTACGTTTTCCGGGTCAATCGCTTCCCCGCCCTTTTGAATGCTCTCAATCATTCCCTCCTTGTCGATCACAAAGGTCGTGCGGCTGGCCAGCCTGATGAGAGGAATCAGAACACCGTAACTCCGCGACACGGTTTTCTTCTCATCACTCAGAATGGGGAACTTCACTCCAAGATCGTGGGCGAAGGCTTGATTCTTTTTCTGGCTGTCCACACTGATGCCGATCACCTGGGTTCCGGCTTGTTCGAATTTGGCAATATCAGACTGATATGCCTTCATCTCCTTGGTTCATCCCGGCGTGAACGCCTTGATGTAGAAGGCCAGGACGACACTTTTCTTGCCCAGAAAATCGCTGAGCTTAACCGGGGCGCCATTCTGGTCGCTGAGTGAGAAATCAGGGGCCCGGTCACCCACTTTGAGAGAGTTCCCTCGCGTAGAAAAAAACATTCCACCCCCTACCAGTAAGACTGCCCCTGCGATGACAAGAACTTTTCGCATCCTTCCTCGTCCCCTCTTAAGATTCCCGTTCCAAATGAGGCCCACCGAATTATAGCCTCAAGCCATTTGCCAAAGGCAAACTAATCTGCAAAGGCCGGCAAGGAGAATTCCTGATACTGTGCCAATATTCGCCGCTAGGCCATAACCAGCTTTCCGTGTAGAAATGCTTCAATTCTTGGTGCAAGATGGGTTTAAATGGCAATTTATGAATCGCCATATAGTCGTAAACAATTGAAATATAACGCAAAATAGTGCTTGACAATAATAGACTAAGATTTTATGATGTCAATGAACTAAGCAAGATAAATTCAACGATGGAGGAACGATGCAATGGCGATAGTACGATGGGAACCATTCCGGGATCTACTGACCACGCAGGACCGGTTCAACCGGCTGTTCAACCATACCTTCTCGAATGTGTTTGGCGATGGGGATGGCAAGCTGGGGGCATGGTCGCCTGCCGTGGACATTTTCGAGACCGAGCAGAGCTTGGTGCTCAAGGCCGAACTGCCGGGCATCGACCCCAAGGACGTCGAAGTGCGGGTCGAGAACAACACTTTGTTCCTGAAAGGACAGCGCAAGTTTGAGAACGAAGTAAAGGAAGAGAACTACCACCGGATCGAGAGATCATACGGGTCCTTTACGCGCACGTTCGCGCTGCCTGGCACTGTCAACGCCGAGAACGTCTCCGCTGATTACAAGGGCGGAATCCTGACGCTGACCCTGCCCAAGCGCGAAGAGGCAAAGCCAAAGTCGATCAAGATCAACGTCAGTAACAACTAAGGCAAACTGAAATAGCTGAGCCCCGGCAGGCATCATGGCGCTTGGCTTACTGACTAACAACCGCGCCGGTGGCGTCCCGGAGCATTCAAGCTCACGATGCCATTTGGCGCGGTTAATTTTTTGGACTAAAATTACAAAGTTGAGATTCCAACATGGCTACACGATTTGACAAATTTACCGTCAAGGCTCAGGAAGCCTTGCAAGCGACGCAGGACGTTGCCGGACGCTTCGGCAACCAGCAGATGGAGCCCGTCCATCTTCTATTCGCGCTGGCCGAGCAACCGGAGGGAATTGTTCCTGCGATTCTCGCTCGCCTGGGCGTTACTCCTTCCAGCGTCATTCAGGAAGTTGAGCGAGCCATTGAAAGTCTTCCCAAGGTAGGCGGATCAACGGACCATTTCCTCTCCCCCGCCCTGAAGGAAATATTCGAGCAGGCGTTCAAAGAGACAGGCCAATTTAAGGATGAGTTCGTTTCCACCGAACATTTGCTGCTAGCTCTGGCGCGCAAGCCGCGCGAAGCCGCCGGCAAGATACTCGCAAAGCTCGGCGTGACGCATGACGCCATCCTGAAAGCCCTCAAGGACGTCCGCGGCACGCAGCGCGTGACCGACCAGAATCCAGAAGCGAAATTCCAGGCGCTGGAGAAATACGCGCGCGACCTCACCGATCTCGCCCGCCGCGGCAAACTCGATCCGGTAATAGGACGTGACGAAGAAGTTCGGCGCGTGATTCAGGTTCTCTCGCGAAGGACCAAGAATAATCCCGTCCTGATTGGCGAACCCGGCGTGGGAAAGACGGCCATTGTTGAAGGCATTGCCCAACGAATTGTGGCTGGCGATGTTCCTGAGTCCTTGAAATCCAAGCGCATCGTCGCATTGGATCTCGGCGCAATGGTGGCGGGCTCCAAGTATCGCGGCGAATTCGAGGACCGTCTCAAAGCCGTTTTGAAGGAAATCGAGGAGTCGAGCGGGGAAATCATTCTTTTCATCGACGAACTGCACACCCTGGTGGGCGCCGGAGCCGCCGAAGGTTCCATGGACGCCTCCAACATGCTCAAGCCGGCTCTTGCCCGCGGAGACTTGCGTTGCATCGGCGCCACTACTCTCAACGAATACAAAAAGCATATTGAAAAAGATGCGGCTCTCGAGCGGCGCTTTCAGCCCGTCCTGGTGGGCCAGCCGACGGTCGAGGACACCATCGCCATCCTGCGCGGATTAAAGGAAAAGTACGAAGTGCATCACGGCGTGCGCATCAAGGATTCGGCAATCGTCGCCGCCGCCGTGCTCTCCAATCGATATATCGCCGACCGCTTTTTGCCCGACAAGGCCATTGATTTGATTGATGAGGCCGCCTCCAGCCTGCGCATTGAAATCGACTCAATGCCCGCGGAGGTCGATCAGATCGAGCGCCGCATCACTCAGCTTGAGATCGAACGTCAGGCTTTGAAAAAAGAGGACGATCCCGCCTCAGTCGAGCGCCTGAAGAAACTCGAGCGGGAACTCGCCGGGCTTAAAGAAAAGTCCAGCCAGTTGAAGCTGCGTTGGAATGCGGAAAAGGAAATCATCACCAGCATCCGGCAGCTCAAGAGCGAAATCGAGCAAGCCAAGGGTGAAGAACAACGTGTGACTCGCGAGGGCGACTTGAACAAAGCCGCCGAGATCCGCTACGGGAAACTGGTGGAACTGGAAAAACGGCTCGTGGCCGCCAACGCCAAGCTCGAACAGGCGCAGCAGGCCGGCCGCATGCTCAAAGAAGAGGTGGACGAGGAAGACGTGGCGCGCGTGGTTTCCAAATGGACGGGCATTCCGGTTTCCAAAATGCTTGAAGGCGAAATGGCCAAGCTGGTCAAGATGGAAGACCGCTTGCGCATGCGCGTAGTGGGCCAGGACGACGCTCTGCGCCTGGTGGCCAACGCGGTGCGCCGGAGCAGGGCAGGGCTTTCCGATCTCAACCGCCCAATAGGCTCATTCCTTTTCCTCGGGCCAACGGGCGTGGGCAAGACGGAATTGGCGCGCGCTCTGGCCGAATTCCTTTTTGATGACGAGCACGCCATGCTGCGCATCGACATGTCCGAATACATGGAGAAGCACGCCGTGGCCCGCCTGATCGGCGCGCCTCCGGGCTATGTTGGTTATGAGGAAGGCGGGCAGCTTACCGAGCTCGTGCGCCGCCGTCCCTACGCGGTGATCCTGTTTGACGAAATCGAAAAGGCGCACCCGGACGTTTTCAATATCCTGCTGCAAATTCTCGACGACGGCCGGCTGACCGACGGGAAAGGCCGCACCATTGATTTCAAAAACGCGGTGGTCATCATGACGTCGAACATCGCCAGCCACGAAATTCATGAGGCCATGGGCGGTAGCGCCGGTAGCGCCGGGCTTCAGCCCGGCAACGGCAAGGTCTCTGAAGACCTGCGGAAGAAAATTCATTCGACGCTGCTTCAGCACTTCCGCCCCGAATTCATCAACCGGATTGATGAAATTGTAATTTTCAATTCCCTGGGCAAAGACCAGATCTCCCGGATCGTGGAACTACAGCTTGCTCACCTCAAGAAACTCCTGGCGGAACGTAAGATCGAAATTCAATTGACCGACAAGGCGCGTGAGTTGTTGTTCCGCGAAGGCTACGACCCGCAATTCGGCGCACGGCCCCTCAAGCGCGCCATCCAGCGCCTGATTCAGGACCCCCTGGCGCTCAAGCTTCTCGATGGCGACGTGCAAGCAGGAGATTCGCTGGCCGTGGACGCCGACTTGAAAAAGGGCGAAATGAAATTCGAGCATCAAGGGGCGAAAGTTGCGCGTAAATGACTGCTTGGCTCGGCGTGACCGCGCACCCTTGCAAATTCCGTCGCATCTAGTTTTAGAGTAGATGATTCAGGCTGGGCAACTATGTGGAATAACCTGAAGACGACTTTCCTAATGGCAGCGATGACCGGGCTTCTTCTTGCTGTGGGCGAGCTCTGGGGCGGGCAATCGGGCCTGATTTTCGCCTTCGTCGTGGCGGCGGTCATGAATATGGTCAGTTATTTTTATTCGGACAAGATTGCCATTGCCACCAGCGGAGCGCAGCCTATCGGTCGCGATGAAGGACCGCGCATTTACCAGATTGTGGAGCGGCTGGCGGCCAAGGCGAATGTCCCCGTGCCCAAGATTTACATGATCCCCACCGAATCGCCCAATGCCTTTGCCACCGGCCGCAATCCCAGCCACGCCTCGGTGGCGGTCACGCACGGCATCCTGGAGTTGTGCACGGACGAAGAGATTGAAGGCGTGTTGGCGCACGAGCTCGGTCACGTCAAGAACCGCGACATTCTCACCAGCGCCGTGGTGGCCACCATGGCGGGCGCCATCACTTTGATCGCCCGAATGATTTATTGGGGAGAATTGTTTGGAGGATTCGGCGGAAGCGGCAATGACGAAAATCGTGGCGGGGTGTTTTCCGCCCTGGCCATGATAATTCTGGCGCCGCTGGCCGCCACACTGATCCAACTGGCCATTTCGCGCTCGCGCGAATACGAAGCCGACCACACCGGCGCGGAAATCACCGGCAACCCGCAGGGACTGGCGAGCGCGCTCAACAAAATCGACCAGTGGTCCAAGCGCGTGCCCATGCAGGTTTCGCCCTCCATGGCGCACCTCTACTGCGCCCAACCCCTGACGGGCGGCGAATTCATGACCAGCCTTTTTTCCACTCACCCGCCCATCTCGAAGCGTATCGAACGGCTGATCGGACGCGATTTCGTTTAACGTAAAAGCGTTCGTGCTCAATAGCGTTGAATGACTGCCCCACCGCCCTGCCTTATTTCCTGCTGGTTCCACATGACTCGCTTCCCTTTAACCAAGTGGATTAAATTTAAAATGCCGATCCCAAATTGCGGCTTCGGCGTTGCATAAAAGCCAAACGGGACCACCGCGGGAAACCCAAGGAAATGTCCTAATTTTGCTGGGAGCGCGGGCGTCTCGCCCGCAATCAAATGCCCAAGAAAAAGCGGGCGAGACGCCCGCGCTCCCAGCGGCGCAAATTAGGACACTACCAATTCCGAACTGGGCTTGCCTCAGGACAAGGTGTGATAGTATCAAACCGATCGCAGTTCCCACACAATCGGGTCCATGGAGACGGCCATTAACGACATTCCTTCCTTGAACCACGCAAAACCGCGCGCCGGCGCCATGACTTACTTCGGCGTATTTATCGTGACCATGGTCACGCTGATGTACGAAATCCTTTTGACGCGCATTTTCAGCGTGACCATGTGGTATCACTTCGCCTTCATGGCGATTTCCATCGCCATGTTTGGAATGACCCTGGGCGGGCTGGTGGTTTGCTTGCACCCCGCTTATTCAGGGCATGACCAAGTCAACCAGCAAATGGGGCGCAGCTCCTTCCTCTTCGCAGTTTGGATGGTCCTCGGGATTTTGACCCACGTTTTCGTCCCTTTCCATACGGGAACCACAATCCTGGGCCTTGCGTCGATGTCGATCACGTTTGCGTCCCTTTCCGTGGCATTCATTTACTCCGGAATATTCGTCTGCCTGGCGCTCACCAGGTTTCCGCAACAGGTCAGCCGGATTTACGCGGCCGATCTCGCCGGTGCGGCCACGGGATGCGTTCTGCTTTGGTTGGTCTTTAAAGTGACCGACGGCCTGAGCGCGGTTTTTTTTGCCGCCCTGCTTGCCGCCCTGGCTTCCCTGTTGTTTTCTTGGGCGGGCCAGCAAGGGAAAACCCGCCGACAGGCGCTCACCTTCAGCGCGCTTATGGCCGCAGTGGTGATTGCCAACACAGTCTCCGCGCGCCGGGGCAGTCCTTTCCTCGACCTGATTTGGGTGAAGGGACAAACGGAAGGGACGCCCATTTATGAAAAGTGGAATTCATTTTCGCGTTTAACAGTTTATGGCGATCTCGATTTGCCGATGAGTCCCATCACCGAGGGCATCAGCCCCGCTTATCCCACTGACACGGCGGTCTGGGCCCTCCATCTGAAGATTGACGCGGCGGCGGAAACCACTTTGACGTCTTTTGCCGGAGACTACAAAGTGGTGGATTACTTGAAATATGACGTCAAAGAGATTGTTTACCACTTGGCGCAAAAATCAAAGGTTCTCATTGTGGGGGCGGGAGGGGGAAGGGACATCCTCTCCGCCCTGTCCATGGGAGAGCAATCCGTCCGGGCCGTGGAAATCAACGCGGATATCCTTGCCACGGTGAATGGAAAGTTCGGTGAATATACCGGCCACCTCGACCGCGACTCCCGGGTTACTTTCGTGAATGATGAAGCCCGAAGCTACCTCGCCCGATTGCAAGATAAGTTCGATGTCATTCAAATCTCGTTCATTGATACCTGGGCGGCGACCGCGGCGGGGGCATTCTCCCTTTCTGAAAACGGCTTGTACACCATCGAAGCGTGGAAGCTATTCCTCTCGCGACTCACGGATCGCGGTGTGCTTTCAATTTCGCGATGGTTTACTCCGGGAAGGCCGGAGGAAGTGTACCGGCTAATTTCCCTGGGATCAGCCACGCTCCAGAACGTGGGCATTACCGACCCGCGCCAACACATGATCCTGGTGCGAAATGCCTGGGGGCAGACCGAATGGGGAGACACGGGCGGGGCTGCCACGTTGTTGATCAGCCGGGCCCCATTCACCGCCGCCGATCTTGACCAAATCGAGAAAGTGGCCAAGCAATTAAGATTCACTATTGTTGTGAGCCCGCGTGTTGCCGGGGACGCCGTATTCTCAGCTCTTGCCTCAGGGAATGATTTCGAGAAAGCTAATCACGAAATCCAGTTGGATATGAGCCCACCCACCGACAACCGTCCGTTCTTTTTCCAAATGGGGAGATGGCGCGATATGTTTCGCGCCCCTTGGACCCCAAGGGTTATCAACCGGGGCACAGACGCATCGCGCCTGCTGGGGAGCATGCTAGTGATCATTACCAGTCTGACCGTACTCTGTATTTTGCTGCCTCTCAAGCGATCGGCGAAAAAGCTGGAGCTTCAAGGCACATGGCCTCATGTGATCTACTTCAGCGCCATCGGGCTGGGCTTTATGCTGATTGAAGTTTCACAAATGCAACGCCTGATTATCTTCCTGGGTCATCCCACCTATGCACTCTCCGTGGTGCTTTTTACCTTGCTCCTCTCCAGCGGAATGGGGAGCTTCACCACACATCGAATCGGCGGGACCAGCCTGAGACGGGATGGATTGGTCCGTTTGGGGTTGTTGCTGGTGACGCTTTGGGTAGCCGGCATGCTGACCATTCGCTTGCTGGTGGCTTTTCAGGACGCAGAAACGCCGAAGCGAATTTTGGTCGGAGTGGGAATTCTTTTTCCTCTTGGATTCTTGATGGGCATGGCTTTCCCTTTGGGAATGAACTCCGCCTCCGGCGCCGGACCGGCCTTGACGCCGTGGCTCTGGGGAATCAATGGCGCCACTTCCGTGTGCGCTTCAGTGCTGGCCGTGGTCATATCCATGTATGCGGGAATTTCCTCGGCGTATTGGACCGGCACGGCATGCTATGCTGTGGCCCTGATTGCTTTTTTCCCATGCAGCCGGTGGGGGCATGGATTGACCGCCAAAGCCCCGGAAGAATTGAAAACAGTAACGACTGAAGCCCGGTAGTCTTTTTCCGAACTTACCTGGATCTTTTTTTCTCGCGTCGATGGCATACTTGGGCGCCATCCAAGCTCATGCGTTGCGCCGATGGCGCCGATAGATGTATAGGCGTGGTATAAGTTACGCAAACCAGCCTGCGACCTTGGCCAGGCGCCTCACGGGGGGGTTGGAAGCTATGAAAATTATGGTGGTTGACGATCAGCCGGAAGTTCTGGGCTCAATCAAGACGATGCTCGAGCCGCTCCAGTGCGAGGTGCTGGCATTTGCAGACAGCCGTGAGGCGGCGAGGTTGATCAAGACCCAAAGCTTTGACGCGGTTTTTCTGGACGCAGTCATGCCTCATATGGATGGATTCGAGCTGACCGAAATTGTCCGATCCTCGACACAAAACAGCAAGGTCCCCATTGTATTGCTGACCTGCTCTGACGACATTCACTCCATGCGGCGCGGTTTTAAGGCGGGAGCCAATTACTTTCTAGGAAAGCCGGTTACCCCGGAGCGTGTCTGCACCTTATTCAATGCCGTGCTTGGCCCCATGTTGAGCCAAAGAAGAAAGTACGCGCGGCTGCCTTTCCAGACCACGGTCACATGTTCTTACGGTCCGCATGGCGAAAATTCGTTCCTTGCCAGGAGCTTAAATATTGGCGAGGGCGGGATGTCCCTGCAATCCGCTGCCGGACTGAAAATCGGCAAGTCCGTGAACCTCGTTTTTTCATTGCCCTCGACAGACCGGCAGCTTCGGTTGGTGGCTAAAGTTCACCGCTTTACCCAGCCCGATCGCTACGGGGTGGAATTTGTCCAGCCTTCAGAAGCCGACCAGGAAGCTATTCGCGGCTACATTGCGGGGGAAGTCCTGGCCTAAGAACGGCGCCAAGTCTGAACCCCGACCCTGCTATCGTCGCTTCCTTTTTTTAAGCTCTGCAATGGATTTGGGGCGCGTTGCGATCAATCCGATCTCGCTCCGCTGGCACCAGCTTGACTTCGCGTCATCCAGAATGACAAAGTGTGGTTGGAACGAGTTTAAGCGAGCCAACCTCGTAACCAACCGGGAGAATACCGCCGAGCACCATGGCAGGCATGGCGTTTGAAGAATTTTTCGCTGCAAATCGCCGCCAGCTTGATGAACTTTATCAAGCCTCCGGAGCGTCGCACTGGTCCGTTTCAATCGAGGACTTCGCTGAAGCCGCATGGAAAGGCATCGCCGCGGCTGCGGCCGACGAACCCGCCGAGATCCCCAAACTCCTTTCCGGTCTTCGCTCGGACGACCTTGCGCTGGCGCTCGGCTGTGCGCGGGGGAATGAGAAGGCGTGGGATACATTCTGCTCGAAGTTTCGCTCCATCCTTTACGACGCCGCTTATGCCATCGCCCATGAGGAATCGCAAGCGCGCGAGCTGGCCGATTCCCTCCTGGCGGAGCTTTACGGTATCGATTCCACCTCTCCCGACAGGCGTTCCCGCTTTGCTTATTTTCACGGTCGCAGCAGTTTGAAAACGTGGCTGCGCGCCGTCATCCAGCAGAGATTCGTGGACGAATACCGGCGCGGCAGCCGCCTTGTCCCAATGCCCGAAGACCCTCCCGAGGTGGCTGAAACCAAAACCTCGGTTTCGGAGGAGGACGATCGCCGTTATGCCGAGTGCCTTGGCGATGCCGTGGAAGCTTCACTGAAGGAGGTCCCTCCCGATGAAAAGCTCTTGCTTGGGTATTACTACGTCCAGGAATTGACCCTTAAGCAGATTGGGCGGCTTACCAGCGAGCATGAGGCTACGATTTCCCGCCACCTGGAGGCAATCAGGAAGAAACTGCGCAAGCGCATTGAAGCCTACCTGCGAAATGTCCGGAAATTGAGCGCCTTCGAACTGGACCGCTGCCTTGATTTTGCTTCACGCGGTGTCATTATGAACATGGAGAGGGTTTTGAAACCAAAATAATATTTGCAATGGAAGGTGAATTGGTCGTTCTAATCATTGGATAGGTTTTTGGGACAAGAAGGCTGGAATAAAATTCGCGATGGCCGCGCGAATGAGTAGTCCCGGTTGGTTAGACGAGAGCTTGCCATGAAGAACAATTCGGCACGCAACAATGCGGTGGACAAATTTGTGGAGGCCAAGCTTCGCTCCGGACTCAACCCAGGCGGCACGAGCTGCCTGGAGCCGGAAATCCTGGCCGCCTACGTTGAGCGCACCCTTACCTCGCGCGAGCGCGCCAACTGTGAGCTCCACGTTGCTTCTTGCGCGCGCTGCCAGGAGCAAGTGGCCACCTTGGTCCGGTTGAGCGAAGCCGATGAGGCCTCGGTTATTCAAACCAAAACCGCGAGGAGCGCACCAGCCGCAGGATTCAATTGGTTCCGCTGGGCCTGGGCCGGGCCCGCTTTGGCAGCCATGCTGGTGATGGCAATTTATTTCCGCGGTCCATTCCGCAACGATATTAAACAGATGCCCGGGCCCGAAATCAAAATTCAAAATCCCGTGGCGCCCAAATCGGCCAATTCCCCCGCCGCGCCTGAGGTGACAACAAACGGAGAGCGACAACCCGTCGCATCCGGATCTGCCCATGGTCCAAAGGGTCAACGGGCAGAGAATAAGACGCTTGATATGGAACGGCGCGCTGGCGCCACAGCCGGTAGGCCTGGAGGCCCACAGACTGAATCGCCACGCGCAACCGTTCAAGACTGGATTACGGCCCCCAAGGAACCTGCCATTAGAGTGCAGAACCAGGTGGTGGAACAGGCGCAACAGTCCACGACTCCGGCCGCGCCGGCACCGCCGGCCTCGGCAGCTAATCAAGTTGCCCCTGCCCGGCAGGGCGACATGGCCACGCCGTCGGTGCGAGCAGACCTGGCGAAAAAGGACGAGCGCCGGCAGAGCGCGGGCGGGGGCGGCAGTACGCCCTCGGGCGCTGTCGGAGGGATCATTTCCAGAACGCCTTCCAACAATTCATCTGCCAGCGGATCGTCAGGCAATCTCGCGGCAGTCGGCCGAAACGGCAAAGCAGTCTCTCCCCAGCCCGCCACAAATACCTCGAACGAAAAAACCCGTCCCAGTAAAGCTGCACTGTATGACGATGGCAAAGCAAAGAAAGAAGAGCAGAAAAGTGATACAGACAGCGCCGTGCTCCGCGAAAATGAGCGCGACAAACAGCAGACCACACAAAGCGTGTCAGTTAGTTCGGCCCCTGAGCAATTGATGGTCACGTCGGAAGTGGCAGCGCCCCAGTGGCGAGTAGGCCGTCACGGGCGGATCCAGAAACTCGACGCCAAGGGAAAATGGAAGAAGCAGAGGAGCGGCGTGCACGCCGACCTTTTTGCTGTCGCATTCTCCAGCCCTGATGCCGGCTGGGCGGTCGGCCAAGGTGGCGCCATTCTACGAACCACAGACGGCGGGGCCACTTGGAACCAACTCCCCAGCCCCACCACGGAAGACCTTGTCCAAATCAAAGCAGCCAGCGAGCAAGCGGCAACCATGGTGACCCGCGGCGGCCAGTCCTTCACCACCACCAACGGCGGCGCCACTTGGAACTCCGTCGGACGTTGAATCCGGACATAGGGATTCAGTTACCTCTGGCCTCTCTCTTTGAAGAATTCTACCGTGTACGTACAATTATATTGACAACAATCGGTTCAAGAATATACTCTGAAAAGGTCGGAGCGTATGCGCTTCGAATGGGAAGAGGACAAAAATCGGAAGAACTTGCGGAAACACGATGTTCGTTTCGAAACCACAGTTCTTGCGTTCGACGATCGCTTTGCCGTGACGCAGCGTGACACTGCCTCAGACGATGAAGAACGATGGATTACGGTTGGAGCCATCGGCCCCGGTTCGATACTTCTAATCGTACATACGTACCATGAAAAAGAAAACGAAGAGATTATTCGGATTATCTCGGCTCGGGCCGCCGAGTCCCACGAAAGGAGGGCCTAAGCGCAAACTCACCCGGGAGCAGAAGCGGGACATCGCCGCCATCGCCAGAAAAAGGGACGAGGAAATTGATTTTTCCGACGCTCCCCCGGTGCTCGATTGGACCGGTGCTGAAATCGGCAAATTCTATCGGCCGATGAAGAAGCCGGTCACCATGCGCCTCGATTCCGACATCATCGATTGGCTCAAATCCGGCGGCCGGGGTTATCAAACCAGAGCCAATTGGCTATTGCGGCACGCCATGCTTCACCATGCCAAGCAAAAGCGCGCTGCCAGGCGGGAAATGATTTCCCGCCTGAGTGCGGGCAGGCAGAGGAAGGGAAGCATTTCTTAGCAGGGGCAGTGAAGGCCGCCGGCATTCCGGCCATCGGCTATACCTCTCCGATGTGGTATGGGTCTGGATCGTCAATGGAACGCGACGACCAATGTTAGAATAAACGTGGATAGGTCCACGTCATGCCGCGTCGTCCCGACCTTTACTCCCGATGGTTGACAGAGGTGCGAAAAAACCGCTATTTCCACGCCGGGGAGCGCGTGGGGGTGGCAGTTTCGGGCGGGCCCGATTCCATCCTCCTATTCAACTTCATGCATCAATCGGCTGGTGCGCTGGGGCTGACTATTGCCGCCGTTCATTTCAATCACCATCTTCGAGGGGCGGAATCAGACGCCGACGAGCAATTTGTGCGCGAGCGAGCCCACGAGTTTGGAGTGGCTTGGCTGCGCGGCGAAGCGGATGTTGCCCGCGCGGCGCGCGAGAGCCGGCGCAATCTCGAAGCCACCGCGCGCGATCTCCGCTACCGGTTTTTCAATTCTTTGGTCAGCCAGGGAAAACTGGACAAGGTGGTGACCGCGCACACCGCGAACGACCAGGCGGAAACGGTGCTGCTCAGGCTAATGCGCGGAACGGGCGCCAGGGGTCTGGGGGGAATATATCCCGTGCTTGATGGGAAGATTTTCCGGCCCTTCCTGGGTGTGACGCGAAACGAAGTAGAGATGGAGATTGAGAAGCGAAAGCTGGAGTTCCGCGTCGATTCCTCCAACCTCAATCCAAAGCTCCGCCGGAATAAAGTGCGAAGGGAACTTCTTCCACTCCTTCAAAAGGAATACAACCCGGAAATCATCAAACTGCTCAAGGAGCTTTCAGACCGCTCCCGAGACGACGAAGAAGCCCTGGAACTCTTGGCCTACGAACGCGGGCATCCATGGCGGGTTCGCGAGGGGCGCGAAGAAAGAATTCCCTCGCGTGCGCTCACTGAGTTCCCAGTCGCAGTGGGGCGGCGCGTTCTGCGCCAAATGATTTTGTCGGCGCGCGGCCATCTGAAAGGGATCACATTTCAACACATTGAAGCGCTTCGCCGATTTGCACTCGATGCCCAGGGCAGCAGGAAGCTGGTGATGCCGGGCGGCTGGGAGGCCCGCAAGGAATTTGACTGGTTTATTTTCGGCCCCGCTCCCGCTGGCCGGATTCACGAGGATTATTCCTTCCCAGTGAACGTGCCGGGGGAGATTGCGGTCCCCCAGCTTGGCCTGAATTTCCGTTTTGAAATTATTGAACCCGCGAGGCCCCCAAAGGCGTATAATGATTCGGAGCGGGTGGGTTTGGACCCACGCAAAATTTCAGGGCCTCTGGTCTTACGCAACTGGCGGGCGGGCGACAAGTTTTGGAATTCGGGAGGCCGGCGCCCCCGCAATGTGAAGACTTATTTTTCCCGGCACAAAGTTCCTCCTGGCCAGAGGAAGTCGTGGCCGGTGCTGGCTTGCGGAAATGAGATCATCTGGATTAAGGATTTCCCTCCGGCAAACGGCCTGGGGGCTTCAACGGGCGAGAGTCAAGTTTTGATCCGGGTGGACAAAACCAGTTCCGAAAGATTAGGATGCGGGTCGAAATGAAAAAGCTCCAGCGACGGGCCGTAAGAAAATCCCGAACCCCCAAGCTCACTCCCAAAGCAGCCGCCACCAAGGCCCGGGTGACTCCCGACGGGAATCACCTGCGCGTTATCTTCACCGAGAAACAAATCAGGAAGCGTGTAAGTGAGTTGGCCGCTCAGGTCAATCGGGACTCGCAGGGGAAAACCCTGCATGTGATCGGAATCCTGGAGAACTGCTTCCTGTTCATGGCCGATCTGGTACGCGACCTCACCGTACCCGTGATCTGCCATTTTCTGAAAGCCGAAACCACCGATTCATCTTCGGGCGGGGTATCGGTGCGCGAAATTGTATACACTCCCAGGGTGGAAGTGGGCGGCAAAGACGTCCTGCTGGTGGATGGCATTCTTCAGTCGGGCGTGACCATTGACCATCTGGTTCGGGTCATGCAATCGCAGCAAGCCAATTCTGTGCGTATTGCCGAGTTGATTGAAAAGACCGACGAAAAAAAAGTAGATGTGGCGACGGCTTATGTCGGTTTTAAGACTCAGGAGAAGTTCCTGGTGGGCTATGGGCTGGGGTTCCAGGACAAATACCGGAACCTCCCGCATATCTCCACCCTGACTTAGCGGAAAATAATGGAGGGACGAAATAGGACTTGGCAGCATCTAATCGAGTGAAGCCCGAGGAAGCCAGGCAAGGGCCTGATGGGCGTATTTGGGCCGGGGAGAAAATTCGGTGAACTCAGCAGTCAAAAATATTATCTTCTGGGTGTTGATGGTGGCTCTCACCGTGCTGGTTTGGGCGGTGGTGAAGAGCAACACCGTTGACCACGTTGCGGACCTTACTTTTACCGGCTTCATGACTGAAGTCAACAATGGCAACGTCAAAGACGTGACTATTGTTGGGACAGACGCCACCGGAACGCTCAAGAAAGACAACGGCAAATTTAAGACAACCATTCCCGCCAATTATCCCGACCTCTATAAGACTTTGCAGGACAAAAGCGTTAACACCACGCTCAAAGACAATAGCGGAAGCAACTGGATCACCTGGGTAGTCAACGGACTTCCCATGATCGTGCTGTTGGGCCTCTGGATTTTCTTCATGCGCCAGATGCAGAGCGGGGGCAATAAGGCGCTCTCATTCGGAAAGAGCCGGGCTAAATTGCTTTCCAGCCAGCAGAAGAAGGTCACCTTTAAAGACGTTGCGGGCGTGGATGAAGCCAAGGAAGAGCTGCACGAAATCATCGAATTTCTGCGTGAGCCTCAAAAATTTCAAAAGCTGGGCGGACGCATCCCCAAAGGTGTCCTGCTGGTGGGACCTCCGGGTACGGGGAAAACGCTTCTGGCACGGGCGATTGCCGGCGAAGCCAATGTGCCCTTCTTTTCCATCTCGGGCTCGGACTTTGTGGAAATGTTTGTTGGGGTGGGCGCCTCCCGGGTTCGCGACTTGTTTGAGCAAGGCAAGAAGAACGCGCCATGCATCGTATTTATCGACGAAATTGACGCTGTGGGCCGCCACCGCGGCGCAGGACTCGGCGGCGGGCACGACGAGCGCGAACAGACCCTGAATCAATTGCTGGTGGAAATGGACGGTTTCGAATCCAACGAGGGTGTCATCCTGATTGCCGCCAGCAACCGCCCTGACGTGCTCGATCCCGCGCTGCTTCGGCCCGGACGGTTTGACCGCCGCGTGGTGGTGCCTCTCCCCGATGTGGGCGGGCGCGAAGGCATCTTAAAAGTTCACAGCAAGAAGATTCCGCTTTCCGAAGATGTTGACCTATCCGTCCTGGCGCGGGGCACCCCCGGATTTTCCGGCGCCGATCTTGCCAACCTCGTCAACGAGGCGGCGTTGCTGGCCGCGGGCCAGGGCCGAAAGCAAGTGGTGATGGCGGACTTTGAGTCTTCCAAAGACAAAGTGATGATGGGCAAGGAACGCCGGTCGCTCATCCTTTCCGAGGACGAGAAGAAAACCACTGCTTATCACGAGGCCGGGCACGCGCTGGTGGCCGCCAAGGTTCCCTTTGCCGACCCGCTCCACAAAGTAACCATCATCCCCCGAGGCATGGCCCTGGGTGTGACCATGCAATTGCCCCTCGACGACAAACATAACTACTCCAAAGACTATCTCGAGTCGCGCCTGGCGATTTCAATGGGTGGGCGCGTGGCGGAAGAAATTTTCTTGAATCAAATTACCACCGGGGCCAGCAATGACATCGAGCGCGCCACGGAAATTGCGCGGCGTATGGTGTGCGAATTCGGCATGTCCGATCTCGGACCTCTGGCTTTCGGCAAGAACGAGCAGGAGATTTTCCTCGGACGCGACCTGGCCACCCACCGCGATTTCAGCGAAGATACCGCCATCAAGATCGACCAGGAAGTAAAAAAATTCATGATGACGGCTTATCAGCGCGCCAAGGATGCGATTGAATCAAACCGCGAGGCGTTGATCCGAATTGCGGAAGCGCTGCTGGTGCGCGAAGTCCTTGATGCCATCGAAGTCAATCTGTTGATCGAAGGTCGGGCCCTGCCCGAAAAGGTCCGCCCCGAACCGCCCGGCGAAACCACCCAGGTGCTTAAACCCCAACCCTCTCCCAAAGTCCCCGGACGCGAGCGCCCCCAACCGGCGTAGCGCGCCTTTGCGACTTCCAATTCATATGTAGCTCGGGT
Source organism: Terriglobia bacterium (assembly GCA_035308965.1). Taxonomy (GTDB): domain Bacteria; phylum Acidobacteriota; class Terriglobia; order UBA7540; family UBA7540; genus DASYXZ01. Next base: position 355,294 of record DATGFN010000019.1, read on the forward strand.
GTCCCCACCCGAGCTTGATTTTCGGAAACGCGGGTATCGCCACCCGCGTTCTTGTGAATTAATCGCGGGCGAGGACGCCCATACTTGGGGCCCCGCCCCGCGCTACAACTGGGCAATTTGAGTCTGCGGGGTACGACGACGCGACAATTCAAATCACGGACGCGTCCAGCACCTCGCGCACTTTCCGGGCCAGCACGTCAGGCGTGAAAGGTTTTTGGAGGAATGGGGTTCCGGGCTGCAAGACGCCGTGATAGAGGATGGCGCCATCGGTATAGCCCGACATGTAGAGAACTTTGGTATTCGGACGTAACACCTTCAGTTTCTCCGCCAAATCCGGGCCGTTCATTTGCGGCATTACCACGTCGGTCAGGAGTAAATGGATGGGTCCGTCAAATTGCTGGCAAGTGGCCCATGCCTTGAGGGGGCGATTCGAATCCAGCACCTTGTACCCGCCCGCTTCCAGGATCCCGCGCACCAATGACCGCACCCCGTCCTCGTCTTCAACCAACAGGACCGTTTCTGAACCGTGAGGCGTTGCAGCGTGTACTTCAACGGAATGCGCCGCCTCTTTAATTTCCTCCGCCCGAGGCAGGTATACCTTGAATGAAGTCCCGTGGCCGGGCTCGCTGTAAACCCATATGTATCCTTCGCACTGTTTAACAATCCCATAAACCGTGGCCAGTCCAAGGCCCGTTCCCTTGCCTTTCTCCTTGGTGGTAAAAAAGGGCTCGAAAATGTGAGCCATGGTCCGGGTATCCATGCCGGTTCCCGTGTCACTCACGGCCAGCATCACATAGTGGCCCGGTTTGACCGCCGCGTGGATTTGAGCGTAGGCCTGGTCCAGATAGATATCTGATGTTTCGATGAGGAGCTTGCCGCCCTGGGGCATCGCGTCGCGCGAGTTGACGGCAAGATTGATGATCACTTGCTCGATCTGGCTGGCATCGACTTTAACGGGGCTGAGGCCGGCGGGGAGCAGAGTGACCAATTCAATGTCCTCGCCGATCAGCCGGCGCAACATCTTCTCCGTGTTGGCCACAATGGCGTTCAAGTCCAGTACTTCAAGCACCAGCGCCTGCCGCCGGCTGAAAGCCAGCAGCCGCCGGGTAAGCGCGGCAGCACGCTCTCCCGCGCTCTGAATCTGGCCCACGAATTCCCGATGCGGGTCCCCGGGGGCCAGACTTTCCAGCAGTAACTGGGTATAGCCCGTGATGATGGTCAGAAGGTTGTTAAAATCATGGGCCACGCCCCCGGCCAGCCGCCCCACCGCTTCCATCTTTTGCGCCTGCCGAAATTCCTCTTCCAATTGTTTCTTTTCTGTAATGTCAACAATCACCCCGCGAAGCTGGCGCGCCTTGCCGCTGGGGTCGCGCACCACGCGGATGATGTCCCGCAGCCACACCACGCGATTTTCCGCTGCCAGCGCCCGGTATTCGATGTCGTAATCCTTATTCTCCGCTACAGCCGTTTGCCACTGCCCGATGACGCGGTCGCGATCCTCCGCAAAAATGTGATCCTTCCAGAAATCGGCGCTGCTCAGCCAATCTTCCACCGGGAAACCAAGGACGCGCTCCGCCTGCTGACTCACAAATGTGATTCGAAACGAAGGGACGTCCATCTCCCACACGATCGCCTTCAGATCCTGCACGAGGTCGCGAAACCGCATGGCCAATTCCTGCGCGGCATAGCGCAAGTCCTCGCTCCGCGACAGGTCTTTGAATGTGCTTTCAATTCTCGCTTCCAAGTCCCCTTGAATTTCGTGGAGATGGCTGATCTTCTGCTTGTGTCGCCGGACTTCCTGAGCGAGATAGCCGCATAATATCGCGGTAATAAAAAAGAGCGGGACGCGCAGCAAGGCGTCAGCGCCCCCCAACAATTCTTCGCCGCGGGTGAGCCGCAGCCAGAAATAAAGGGCTGAGGATGCAATGGCAATGCCCACACTCTTGGCCACGGTTTCTCCGAGCGTCGCCATCAAGACAGTGAGATAGAGAATCAGGAGGGATTCGGTTCGAAATCCTGACACAAAATAGAGGACGATGGAGAGGCCCCCAAGGTCGAGAAAGAAAACCGCATAGACCAGGCGTGGGTCTTCAAACCAGGACGCGGGCAGGACCACAATGATGAGATTGGAAACAAGATAAGCGGTGCCCAGCGCCCACAACGAGGGAGAAACCAGCTCGTGGTGAAAAATCAGAAGGGACAGAATGACAAGGGAAAAGGCGCCTCGCAATTTGAAGAAGACCGAGCGCACTGGTTGAGTTTCTGCCATGGTCCTTCGGTCAAATCGCGAGGAGAGGATAGCTTTAATGGCCCGGCTGTGTAAAGTTCACAATTCGCCGCCTCAGATTCAAAATAGGACCCGCGCGAAAATACTTCCAGCCGCAATAAAGATATCAAGCTTTCGTCCGTTCCACTCAGTCAATTTAATGGCGCCGTTTGATGATGGATAAGGGTCGGGGACAAGGTGCCGTGGGCGTAACCGCACGCCGCACGAGGCACAGCCATCTCAAGTGGCTGGAGTTATTGGGTACACAGCGATTTGATATAGCCCTTCAATGCTGGATGGTGATGCCGGCAAGATCCGCCTCGTAGCCTTCATCCTGGGCAACAGTTTGGGCCGCTTGACGGAGCGTCTGCTCGTCGGCGTTGGCAGGCATATCTTGATGGCGGCGAATTACTTCTTCTCCAGATTGAATCCGAATCACCCAGTTGTTTTTGGTTTTATCGAAAGACACTTCAATACTGTCCGCGCGCATAAATCCCTCCTTGCTCAATATACCCCTCAAGCCTTCAAGAGTCCATTTGGTCATGCAAAAAAAACGAGGTCAAGCAGATCGACAGCCGAGGGCAAAAACCCGCTTGGAAGGTCCGGCACTCATCCTTCATAATCTCAACACCTAATGACCGGGGGTCATCCGAATGATTCACGAGGGGGCTGCTCATGAAACTGTTTGTAGCTGAGTTGGTGGGGACCATGCTTCTGATTCTGCTCGGAGACGGAGTGGTGGCGGGCGTGCTTTTGAAAAAGTCGAAGGCGGAAAACTCCGGCTGGATCGTGATCACCACAGGTTGGGCGCTGGCGGTGGCCATGGCGGTATACGCCGTGGGACGCATCAGTGGCGCGCACATCAATCCCGCCGTTACTCTGGGTCTGGCGGTAACCGGAAGGCTTGCCTGGGCCGACGTGCCGCAATACATCGGCGGCCAGATGATTGGCGCTTTTCTTGGGGCTGTGCTGGTATGGCTGGCCTACCTGCCGCACTGGCGCGAGACTCCGGAACAGGACCTGAAGCTCGCGGTCTTTTCCAACGCGCCCGCCATTCGAAATCTGCCGTCAAACTTTCTTACCGAAGCGATTGGAACTTTCGTCCTGGTGTTCGGCGTGCTCGCGCTTGGCGCCAACAAACCTCCTAACGATTCCGGATTGACGCCATTGCTGGTGGGATTTCTGGTTTGGTCTATCGGACTCTCGCTCGGCGGGCCCACCGGTTATGCCATCAACCCGGCGCGCGATCTCGCGCCGCGCATTGCGCATGCGCTTCTGCCCATTCCCAACAAAGGTGGTTCAGATTGGAGCTATTCGTGGATCCCAATTGTTGGCCCGATCATCGGCGGGGTCATCGGCGCGGTCGCGTACGGCTGGATATTCCCCACTTAAGCCAGGGTGTTGTCATTTTTAGGACGAACGATGCATGGCTCGAGTTCAGTTAGCTCAAGAAGATGACTCTGCGCCAAAAGTTTGAAATCAGGATCGGCCAGCGCAAAGTGCGCGTGGGAGAGCGAACGCTCGTCATGGGAGTGCTCAACGTGACCCCCGATTCGTTTTCTGATGGTGGCCGTTATTTCCCGTCTCAGAAGGCCGTCCAGCATGGCATCGAATTGGTAAGGGCGGGAGCCGATTGGATCGACGTAGGCGGGGAATCCACGCGGCCAGGATCCGCTGCTGTTCGGGTGGAGGAGGAATTGCGCCGGGTCGTTCCTGTTATTCAAGCGCTACACCGAAAGCTGCCCTCGGTCCACATTTCAGTCGACACTACCAAAGCTGAAGTGGCGGAAGCGGCGGTCCGCGCCGGGGCCACGATCCTGAATGACATTAGCGGCTTGCGGTTTGACCCACGACTTGCCGACGTGGCGCGCCGCCATCGGACCGCGCTGATCCTGATGCACCTCCGCGGACGCCCCGAAACTATGCAACAAAAGCCCTTCGCCCGATCGGTTTGGCGATCGGTAAATGAAGGGCTGGCATGGTCCATACAAACGGCGCTCAATTCCGGGGTTCATCGCTCCCAACTGATCGTTGATCCTGGCCTCGGCTTTGGCAAAACCCGGCGCCAGAATTACGAAATACTCGCTCAACTCGGCCGCCTGAATAGGTTTGGTTTGCCGGTCATGGTAGGGACATCGCGAAAATCATTTGTCCAGGCGGTCGTAGGCGGTAAAGGATTGTCGGTTTCGAAAAAGTCTGCGGGGGCAAAAAGTGCGTTGAAATCTGCCCCCACCCAATACTGGAAGCTAATTGCGAACAAAGCGGGCAAGGGTTTGACGTGGGAGCGAGAAGCCCTCCAAGTGATGAACCTGGGTGATGCAGCAGCAGTGACGGCGAGCATTCTGGCGGGCGCTCACATCATCAGGGTGCATGACGTCGAGTCCATGATCCCGGCGTTGCGAATAGCGGACGCCGTTTTGAGCGCCGGAAATTTAATCTGATTGATGTCTAAATGACTACAGAAGCTTGTAACCGAGGAATAGAAGCGTCGTTCCGAGGACAGGCCGTAATATTTTCTCCGGGAAATGCGCGCTCATTTTGCTCCCGATCCACACGCCGGGAACCGAGCCAATTAGGAGGCCCGCCAGCAAGCGAACATTAATGCTCCCGATTCCCATGTGGCCCAAAGCGGAGACGCCCACCAGAAAAAGCGCATGAACAATGTCGGAGCCGACAATTCGCTTCAATGGCGTTCCAGGATAAATTACCACGAGGCACGCGATGATCAGGCTACCGCTTCCGACTGAGGTCAGGCTCACCAGAAATCCAACCACAGCGCCGAGCACGGAGGTTATCCACCAGGGACCATTGAAAACAGCAATCCCTGTCCCAGGATTGGCGGATGATCCCCGGAAGCTGCGAAACAACAAAGTTAAGGCGACGCACATCAGCGCGATTCCCAGCATTCGAATCACGACTTTGTCCATTGCATCCCCGCCCTGAGTTCGCAGATACGCCAGAAGCGCCAATCCCACCAGGGCGCCGGGAATGCTTCCGAGGGCAAGGCGTTTGACGATCCTGAAGTCAACAGTTTGCTGGCGATAGTGAACGAAGGCGCCAAACGCTTTGGTGATCGAGCCCCAAACGAGGTCGGTGCCCACAGCGATAACGGGCTTGGCCCATCCCAGCAATATGAGCATCGGAGTCATCACGGCTCCGCCGCCCATCCCGGTGAGGCCCACCAGAACTCCGACCACAAAACCCAACACTGAGACTCTAAAATCCATTGCAAATCTCCACGCGCATAAAATGATCCCAGGCTCTAATCAAGTTAACTTCACCTGTGGCCTTTGCCACTATTTTGGGCGAGGTCCGCCAGGGATGTGTGGTCCAGGATGCCGGCGGCGGCATTGCGAACGTCCAGGAGAACCTGGTAGAGGGCGCTGTGCCGCTTGTCGCGCTTGACCAACCTTCGCAGCGTTTCCGCATCGCCCATGGGAGCAAGGGGACCATCAATGGTTCGAATGATCTCCCCCAGAAAGACTTTGGATGGCGCACGCCGCAGCAGATAACCTCCGTGCGCGCCCCTCAGGCTATCCACCAATCGCGCCGTCTTGAGGTCCAACAGGATCGCCTCCAGAAATTTTTCCGGAATTCGATCTGACACCGCAATCTCGTGGATCTTGGTCGTCCGGTCGGGGTAGTTCTTCGCCAAAGCGATCATGGCTTCCAAAGCGTAGAGCCCCTTCTTCGAGATCCTCATAAATTTACAATTAACCCTATCAGGTTACTAGACTACACAATGGAAGGACGACCCGTCAAGGGAAATTCCTGGTTCGTTTGAAAACCGCAGCGAGGTCAAGGGGGGGCCTGCTGCAATGCGCGCCTGGCTGTTTTTTGCGAGCCGCCCAACTTTATCGCAGGCGAATGCTGTACTATGAACGCTATGGCCGGTAAGCCCCAACTCTTCGGAACCGACGGCGTGCGCGGCGTCGCGGGTCAATTTCCCCTGGACCGGGAAACGATCTTCAAAATAGGCCGGGCTTTGGGAGTTGTTTTGCAAAGGCATGTTGCGGCGCGTCCGCTGCGCGTCGCCTTGGGGGAAGACACGCGTGAGTCCAGCGCATGGATATCCCAAACCGTGGCCGCCGGCCTGCGTTCAAGTTTAGTGGAAGTGGCTTACGCCGGAGTAATCACCACTCCCGGCGTGGCTTTTCTCACCCTGCGGCATGGATTTGCCGGCGGCGTGATGGTGTCGGCTTCCCATAACCCCTACCAGGATAATGGGATCAAAATTCTTTCGAGTTCAGGGATGAAGCTTTCAGAATCGCTGGAACTGGAGATCGAGGCGTTGCTGGAGGAATCCCCTGCCCTGATTTCAGGGCGCGCAACCGAGGCCGGAATCGAGCCTGAACCCCACTTAGTTGATGATTACTTGGACTTCCTGATTGGCCTGATTCCATCAGCGGAGCGATTGACAAAGTTTCGTCTGGTGGTGGATTGCGCCAACGGATCCGCCTCGCGCGTCGTGCCGCAACTGTTGCGGCGTTTGGGCATCGAAACTCGCATCCTCAACTCAGCCCCCAACGGCCATAATATCAACCTGGAATGCGGGTCCCTCCATCCCCATCAGATGGCGGAGGCGACCAGGGAATTCGGCGCCGACCTCGGCGTGGCCTTTGACGGCGATGCCGACCGCGCGATTTTTTCAACGCGTGAAGGGCGGATTGCGGATGGGGACTACGTTCTTTATGCAGCTGCCACATTTTTTCAGGAGCGTGGAATGCTCACGGGGGGCGCGGTGGTGGGCACGCTGATGACGAATCTTGGCCTGGAGCTTGCGCTTGGCCGCCACAGCATCGCCCTCAAGCGGACTCCCGTGGGCGATAAATATGTACTCGAGGAAATGCGGCGGTCGGGGATAAATCTGGGCGGCGAGCCTTCCGGCCATATCATTTTTTCAGATATTTCGCTGGCAGGCGATGGAATAATCACTCTCCTGCAAATTCTGCGCGTCCTCGCGGAAACCGAAAAATCTTTGGGCGGGTTGGTGAGTCAGCTCCGTCAATTTCCCCAGATCATTCGCAACGTCCGCGTTCGCGAAAGGCGGCCGCTCGAATCCATACCTGAAGTGAACCATGCTGTCTCCGAGTTTCAGCGCGAAGTGGGCAATCGCGGGCGGGTGGTGGTCCGTTATTCTGGGACCGAACCCTTGGCGCGAGTGATGGTTGAAGCTGAGGAGGACGGAATCGTCCAGCACCACGCGGGTGCGATTGCCGGGGCCATTGAGTGCGCGTTGGGCTTGACGCGGTCTTGAGAAGTTTGTGATAGCGCAGTAAAAGTGTTACCCGGGCTCGGCGGCGAGATAAACCATCTTGGGCTCGCGCTGCCCTTTATAGTTGAAGAGTATTGAGTGAGATTGCGCGAGGTGTCCAATGAGAATCTCCCGATATAATCCATGGATCATAGGCGCTTTTGTTCTCGCCTCGTGCGCGCACGCCCAGGGGCAGGCCAACAGCACGAATCAAGCGCAATCCAAAATAGTCGTGCCCGTGGACACTACCATTCCTCTGGTGCTCAAGAACACCATCAGTTCGCGTACCGCCGCAGTCGGCCAAGCCATTTATTGCGAAACGATTTACCCCATTACCGTGGGTAATCGCATCGTGATTCCGGTGGGAAGTTACGTTAAGGGCTCGGTCACCCAAGTGATCCGTCCGGGCCATGTGAAGGGGAAAGCTCAAATTGGTTTGCGCTTTGAATCTATCACCCTGGCCAGCGGGTTGACGCGGCCCCTGCGCGCCACCCTCTCAGGATTTGCTGGGAACGGGAAAGAAGGCTTTCATCCCAGGGAATCAAAAATCGAAGGCGAGTCCTCAAAAGGCCAGGACGCCGGCAGGGTGGCGGAAACCACCATCACTGGAACCGAAATTGGCGCCATCGCAGGCGCGGGAAGTCACAACATCGGAAAAGGCTTGGGGATTGGCAGCGCCGCGGGCGCGGCAGGAGGTCTAATCTGGGTCCTTGCTTCGCGCGGCAAGGAAATCATGTTGCCATCCGGGACTAACCTGGAGCTTCAATTGTCCGCCCCGCTCACATTTGAGAATAACGAAGTCGATCCACCCTCGGCATACCAAAACGGCCCGGCGCTCCCGCGGCGCGAACATGGCCCGGATATTTGATCGTCAGGGCAGTGCGCAAATACTTCAAGCTTGAAGGAAGACGACTGATTGGAGTCCCGAAATCTCGAATCGCTTCCGGCAGCGTACATTCTTACACTGCACAAAATCGTCGCGCCGTAACATGTACGACTGGGCCTTGGCGAAGCGCGCCCGATCCCGTTCATCGGCTCGGCCGGGCAGTGAATTCTTCTTAGTGCGCACGAGCCAGCGAATATCGTAGGTGTCGGATTGATGACAATAAAAGCATGAGAGATTGGCAGGTTTTGAGCTTTCGGCTTCGGTAAAGAAGTCTCTCTCTTCCATAGTTCCTATTTTATCCCGGAATCATTAAGAACGCCAACCCCATTCTGGGATTTGGGGAAGCTCGTGTAATTTCCTGTTTTGAGGTATCGAAAATCGCCCCGGTGACCACGCCCGGGAGGAGTATAATAAGAGTTCAAAACTTTACTCCAGGCAATGGAGGGTCATATTTTATGGCACGCAGTTTTACCGAACAAGAGTTGGCAAATTTCTTGATTGACCGGCTGATTGTCCACGGCCCATCCGGTCCGGACACCGATTGGCTGCAACCGGCGTGCCAAGTAGTGGCCTCTGACTTACTGGAAGAAGCCGAAATCCTTCACAAGACCGAACCCGTATCCGATGGGGGAGCTTAGACGGAAAAGTCGGGCGCGGCGTCATCAGTTCACTGAATGAATCTGTGTAACCAGCATTTGACGCCCGCCCGGCATCGTCATTTGGAATCGATTCCAACCTCTTCCCCGCCTTTCATCACAAATTTTACCCGCTCGAGTTCGGTGATGTCGGCAAGCGGGTCCCCAGAGACCGCGATCAAGTCCGCAAGCTTCCCCTTTTCGATGGAACCCACACGGTCCTGCCAGCCCATCAATTCTGCGCCGCCAATCGTTGCGGCCTGAATGGCCCGCATGTTGGTCATGCCGAACCGGGTCATAAACTCAAACTCTTTTGCCTGGGTACCGTGCGGAAACGGGCCAACGTCGGTGCCAAAGGCAATCTTCACTCCGCGCGCCAGCGCATTTCGAAAGCTCACTTCATGAATCCGCGCCCGACTGGTTTTCCCACCGGTTGCCGCCAGGTCTTCTTCCGGTTCGAATTCGTAAACGTAAAGAGTGGGCACGAAGAAAATGCCCTTCTCCAACATTTTGTTGATGGACTCATCGTCCAGGTCCAGCCCGTGCTCGATGGAATCAACTCCCGCATTAATGCAATTGTGAAGGCCCTCGCCGCCATAGGCATGACATGCCACTTTCACCCTTTCGCGGTGCGCCTCATCTACGATCGCCTGCAATTCCGGCAACGTGAAGGTAGGGATGGCGTCAAGCCTGCCCTCGGGAGTGAAACGAAAACGGTGCGTGCCATATACCTTAATCAAGTCGGCGCCGTACTTAATCTGCTCGCGCACAGCCTGGCGCGCGGCCTCGGGCGTATCCACAATCTGTGCGCCAAACGGCACCGTCACTTCAGGCGAGTACCCTTCCAGCGGATAACCGCCGGTGGTGGAGAGGGCGCGCGTCACCACCTGGAGCCGGGGGCCGGGAATCAGACCTCGGTTGATGGCATTTCTGACGTCCACATCAGAGTACATGGCGCCCTCGGTTTCCAAGTCGCGCATGGTGGTAAACCCGGCTTCCAAATCCTTTTTGGCATTCACCACCGCCTCGATGGTGCGATATTGCCAGCTCTCCTTCAGAAGTTGTTCTTCATAACGACCGTGCGATTCGCCGGTAAGGAAAAGGTGCGTATGAGCGTCGATCAATCCGGGGAGAACGGTGGAATTATCAAGATCAATAACCCTCGCCCCGCTCGGAATTTTCACCTCCGAGGCGGCACCCACTTCGTCAATCTGTTCCCCTCGAATCAGAATGATTTGATGGACGGTTACCCGGCCTGTCGCCGTGTTAATGAGTCGCCCTGCCCTGACCGCGATAATCCTGTTGGATTTCCCGGCGGCAGCCGCGGGCCGATCGGCTCCAAATTGGGCAAAAACTATTCGCGTGGCTGAAACGACACATAAAAGAACAATCACTTCGAGGAAAGCATTTCTGATTTTTAACGGTTGGCGCATGTTTTGGCCTCCAAGAAGACGTTTATATTACAAACTAATACCGCGGATTAATGCCCGCCTTTCCCCAGCATCTTCGGCCCCAACCAGACGAGCGCCACGGCATCAATCAAGAAGTGCGCTGCTGCGGAGGGAAGGATCGATCCCAAACGAACAACCGGCAACCCGAGAAGCGCTCCCAGCAACGCCGCTCGAACGACTCCGCTGGCTCCCTGATACGTGTGGGCCAGCCCAAACGCCACCGATGAAATGGCAACGGCCCAGGCCACCGAAGGAGTCCATTGGGAAAGCAGCGCCAGAAGAACACCGCGGTACAAGAACTCTTCACAAATTCCGGCCGTGGGCGCAATCAGAAACATGGCCCATATCATTTCCTTCCGGGTTTCGGGAATGAGCGCGCGCACCAGCTCGGGTTCCGGAGGAAGCCATCCCTGCCCTTCGAGCACCACCACCAAACCCAGGGCAGCGAGTGACGCTCCGGCAAGCGCGAAGGTCCAGAACAGAAAAGGCGCAGCCGAAACGGAGTGAAGTCCCGCCTGGACGAAAGTCACGGGGGTGGCAAGCACCACAAGTACGCCCATCAAGGTCAAGAGCCATTGCGAAAATGCGGCGGATAAATAAAGACTGAGGCGTGGAATGGCGAGGAGTTCGAGCCTTTTGGAAGTCCTGTACGAAAGCGCAGGAACAACGACGAAGAGAATCACTACAAATCCGGCTTGAGCGAATTTGGAAAGAAAGAGAAAGAACATGGCGGGAAAGGACAAAAATGTGCAAGCCGGCCATCAATGCAGATTTCTTCAACTCGAAAAATCAATTTTTCTGACCACAGTTAGTGAAGCAAATAAGCTCCCAGAACCGCGCGGCATCGGTCCCGGTAGACTTCGATCGGAACAGTCTCCGACGCCATCAGCCACTGAAGGCAATATCCGTCCACAAGAGCGCGGATGGTGATGGCCGCGTCCTCCGCCTTGACGCGCCGAAATTGCTTTTGCCTGATTCCCTCCTCCACAATGGCCCGATCTCGCTCCCTGCACCTCACAAAAAACATTTCAAATAGGGATCGAAATCTTTCCTCGCGCGCTCCCAGGGCGGCGAGGTCGAAAAAGACCAGATAGAGTTTGCGGTTCACCTCCGCGCTGTGGAACAAGACCTCCAATTCCGCTCCCAACTTGGCGCGCGGAGTCGCATCTCCATCGGTCACATCGTCCAGAGTACGGTTCACCTGAGCCAGCAGCCACTCAAAAACGGCATACAACAGATCGGCCTTGGTTGGGAAGTAGTGAAGGGCTCCCCCTTTGCTCGACTGGGCGCGCGCCACCACTCCATCAATTGTGACTCCTTGAATGCCCTTCTCCAAAATTTCGGCGTACCCCGCCTTGATGATGGCTTCGCGCGCGCGGTCGCGTCGAACGGGATCTATTTGGCGTGCGCACATAGGCAGTATTCGCTCCTCAAAAACGTCTGGGGGGATTTTGATTGTTCCTGAACTTTTGTCAACATGTTTCGCGGGGAGGTAGTGACCGAAATTAGCTGGGAGCGCGGGCCGGACAATACCCAAGTCCGCGTCGCCGCCCTTTATCTGTGATAAAATATTGAACCCAGAAACTCATCTCACATGGATGAACGGAAAGGAATTATTTCGGCCATGGAAAAATCCACTGTCGTTTCCCTTTATATTGCTCCGGGGGCGAGGCAACCCACGGTTTCCGTGAATGAAGTTCACGCGGTTCCCGGGAAGGGTCTTGAAGGCGACCGCTATTTCAATCTGACCGGTACTTTTTGCGATAACCCCGGCCCGTCCTACGAAGTAACCTTGATTGAAATTGAAGCCGTGGACGCCCTGAAGCGCGACTGTAAAGTGGAATTGAGCGCCGGCGAAATTCGCCGCAACATCGTGACCCGCGGCGTGGCTCTCAATCACCTGGTGGGACGTGAATTCAAGGTGGGATCAGTTTCTCTCCGCGGGATTCGACTCTGTGAACCCTGCGCGCATTTGGAAAAGCTGACTCGGGATGGAGTTATATCCGGCCTGACTCACCGGGGCGGGCTGCGCGCCCAAGTCCTTACCGAGGGAGCCATTCGAGTGGGAGATCCTGTTTGCGAGGCATAATCCCCAGAGAAATCCGAAACCCTGTTTTGAATCACCGAAATCTTCGAATAGCCGCAGGGCCCTGCCTGCCGAAGGGAATGGCAGGATGCCGCCCATGATTCATCCGGAACCTTCCAGAACTACAGCAAGCGGCGAGCGCCGGCTGAGTGGCGCAATCATGCTGGGCGTTCCAATAGCACTAATCCTGGTCACGTTTTTATTCTGGTATCAGACGTGGTTCGGCCGCCGTCTTTCGAATTCCGAGCTCCGTCAGTATTTGCAGGACACTTCCATCCCCCATAAGACCCAGCACGCGCTCACCCAGGTGGCTACGGAAATACTTCGGCATAACCAAGCGGTGGTTGGAGTTTATCCCCAGGTTGTGGCGCTGGCGGGGAACAAGGAAGCGGGTTTGCGCTCCATGGCAGCGTGGGTGATGGGCCAGGACAATACGTCAGCGGAATTCCACCAAGCTTTGCTGAAACTCGTGAGTGACGCGGACCCCATGGTGCGCTGGAACGCGGCGCTGGCTCTGGCGAGATTCGGAGATGCGGCGGGCGATACCCAACTTAGGCAAATGCTGGTTCCGTACGAACTTCGGTCGCCGTATGCGGGAACCGTAACTTTCAGCGTGAAGGCAACAGATTCGGTAAAGAGTCAAAGCGTTGTCGCTCGGGTTGAAGGCCAGGGGCCGGAGCCCGAGGAAATCCGTTCCCCTCTCTCAGGCCAGGTCGTGCGTTTGCCGCCGTCAAATGGAACCACCGTCGCGGCTGGCGATTTAGTTGCCGTCATTTCGCCGGACGATCAACAGCTTTGGGAAGCGTTGCAGGCTCTCTACCTCGTAGGGAGTTCGGATGACCTGGAAACCATCGACCACCTGGCTCGGCCAACCGCCGGGACCTCCAGCCGGGTGCGGGAGCAGGCAGCTCTGACCGAAAAGGCGATTCGCAAGCGCGCTGCGATTCCAGTTGAACCATCTAAAGTGGAGAGTGAGAAATCGAAAATCGAGAGCTCAAAAGCAAATAGCCCTTAAGCATCCCATTCTCGATTTGGTTTTTGACGGCTCTTCAGATCTGATATTTTATGCCGAGGGTTTGTTCCACCATTTCGATGGGAACCATTTCGATGGCGTCCCACGGACAACCGTCCAGGAAGGCGCCATCCGGCCCTTTGCTGGTGCATTTCTTGCAGCCAATGCACAGGGCGGGATCAACTTCAATGCGGCCAAAGGGAGGGTGGTCCTCGTCCTCAACCCAATACATGCAGTCCTGGACGGGACAATAGGGCACGCACGCCGGAGACCCGGCACAACCGGTGCAACACTCAGTGATGACGGCAAGCTCTTTCGGTTTTTTCTTGCGCGGCGTGTCAATGCCTTCAGACTTGGGATCGGACTTGACGACTTCTCCTGCGGGTATAAAGTATTGTGGCAACGGTCGCTCCCTTCGTCTTGGTTTTTTAATTCTCCCAGACGCGCTGGGTTAAAGTCAAGAAATTGCAGATGGCAGTAGTGGGTCAGTTTGACGTAGAGGCGGCATTACGCCGCCACGTGGGGAGGAAATCTCGACGCTACGACCTCATACTGACATACTACTCAGATGCGGCACGACTATAAAATGACGGGTTAAGGTTCTTGAGATTGCCCGTTCAAACAAATCATGGAGGTGCTTTCGAGTGACTAATCCAATCGCGTGGGCTCTGGTTTTCCACGTATTCGGCATTGTATTCTGGATGGCGGGATTGTTGGTTGTAACCCAAGTGCTCGGCGTCCATACCAACGAACAGTCGCCCGAAGCCCGAAAAGTCTTGGAGCGTCTGGAATTAAAACTATTGAACGGGCTGGCCCATCCAGGGGCGGCGATTACAATCTTGGCCGGCATCGCAATTGTTTTCCTCGTACCCTCTGCAATTCACCAGGCCTGGCTGCATGCAAAACTAACACTGGTGGCCGTTTTAATCGGGCTGGATCTATTGGTGTATTGGCGCACCAAGGGATTTCATAAGGGCGAGGTCGATTTGAAGCGCAAAGAGTGCATGATGCTGCACGGCGCAATTTCGCTGGTTTTTCTGGGCATCCTGGTACTGGTCATGATGAAGCCATTCTCTGGATGAAAAGTATGTCTTCCCAAGTTGTGGAAACCGGCGCTGAATCCTTTCACATGCATTATGAATCAAATTTGTTGAGTCATTCATCCAAAATCCAATCAAGCTTCGACAGGAGATCACTTTGGCTGGAACAAAAGTAACGGTAAACAACAATGGCTCTTTGCGTATCGAGGGCGATTTTGAGATTTGCGACGTGCAGGGCGGTATATTTGGATTGGCGGGCCGCACGGTGATCAGCCTGTGCCGGTGCGGACATTCGGAGAACAAACCTTTCTGTGACGGCAGCCACAAGAAGACTGGATTCCAGTCCGAAGTTAAGGCGCGCGAGCTTCCTCCTCCGGCGCCCAAGCCACCCGTGGCGTAAAACCAGCAGCTCCACGGATCAAGCTTCGATGTGTTTCTGCCTAATTGAGAATATGAGCGCGGCGCCCATCAAGCCGGCGATGGTCACAATCCCCCACGCCCAATTGTAGCTGTGAGTCTTCTCAAATATCCGTCCTGCCATCACCGGCCCCAGCCATTGCCCCAGCGAATCCGCCATGATGATGATGGCTAGAAGTTTGCCGAGAGCCTGAAGCCCGAAGCACTCCGCGGTAACCAGCGGAATCAGCATGTAATCGGCACCCATGGCAAAACCGAAAATGATGCTGAATGTCCACACCGCGCCGCGAAAGTGCACAAGAAAGAGGAGCGGAATGGACGCGGCCATCAGAAGGTAAAAGAGCGCCATCACATTTTTCTTTCGGAAACGGTCGGCAAGATAACCCACAATCACTCGCCCCGCCAGGCCCGAAAAAAGCAGCCCGCTGGAAACCCAGGATGCCTGTCCGGTCGAATAGCCCTGGTCGCGGAGGAAAAGGACGAATTGCTGAATCACGGTGCCGATGGCGCCAATTACCAGAGTGGTCCCGGCCAGAATAAGCCAAAAATTAGTTGTGCGGAGAGAGGCGCGGAATATTTTCCTCTGGTCAGGCGATTCACCTGATGGAACCGCGAGCGAGGTCGATCTGTCCGGATGAAGTCCCAAATCGGCCGGATAAGACCGCGTCACCAATTGCGCGATGGGAAAAAGGGCGACAAAAATCATGATGCCAATGAATTCAAAGGCGCCCCGCCATCCAAAGCGGTCAATTAGAAAATGGACGAGAATGGGTGAAACCGCCCCGCCCACTCCCAGTCCCAGGTAGGCGTATCCCATCGCCCGACCGCGCTTGGCGCGAAACCAATTGGCGATCAGCACCTGGTTGGCAATGGGCCCAGCCAGGATGTAGCCTACGACTTCAACAAGGCAAAGCGCGTAATACTGCCACAGGGTGGACATCCAACCCATAAAGAAAAGCGCCAATCCAACCAGGCATACACCAAGGCGAATGACGGAGCGGGGACCAAGGCGGTCAATCAAAGCGCCCAGGAACACCACGAAAGGAGCGACCATCAAGAACCCGAGGAAGATGCCTTCGGTCACCTGGCCGCGCCGGAGGCCCAAAGAATCGACCAGGGAAGGATAAAAAACAGGAAAGCCGTAGAAAACAATGCCCACGGCGAAGAAGAGATTCAAAAAACCGGAGAGGACAATCCACCAACCGTAAAATAAACGGCCCTCTGGAGTGCCTGTCGCGTTCGTATTTTCCATGGCTGAGTTTTCTACGCTCCGTTCGGGATTTTCCAGCCAGACGTCAATCCTTTAGCGATCCAACCACTTCATCCCAATGATCGCGGCACCACGCAGCCATGTCACTTACGGTCCATTCGCTTTTCCACTGAAATCGGTGGCGTAAATCCAAAACCCAGGCGAGGAATCCGTTTTCAGGATCGAAAATCAGCCCGTGTAATGCCTTTTCCGTTTTGGCCGCCGCATGCATGGCATATTCCGAATCCGGCAATTGAAAGATCGTATGCATCTGGAAGGTGGACGCCCCGCGCAAAAGGTACTCGGCGGCCACACGGCCGGAGCAAATGTCCCCTGTGGCGCTCATGGGCATTACACGATGGCGACCGGGCACAGCAGGCCTTGAGTCAAGAAAGTTTTCCAGCACGGCGAGATTGCGCTGGCTCAAATCCGGTCCTCCATAAGCAACTCCAGCTTTGCCCTCAAATTCCTTGGCCGGATCGAAAAGTCGATTGGCGTAAATCATAAAGTCGGCGCCGCCGTCCGAGCCGTGCGGGTTATGGATTTCCTCCAGCATCTCGAGCTGAAACTTATCTTCAAAGAGAGCGTTGAATATCTTCAGGCCCACATGGACTTTGCCCGGTACGCGCCCGTGGATCAGGCCCGGCACCTTGCGCAGCCACTCCAATATTTTTGCTTGTTGCGTTGCGCGCTCCGAGCCCGCCAGGGTGGGGCTGAAATCCTTCTCCAAGGGCATCGGCGTTTCGGCGCGATGCTTGTTCCAAGCGACGAGAAGCGCGTTAGTGGTGAATGTGTACTCATCTTCTTTCCAAGCGTTTTCTCCCGGGGTGGGCAGGTGATATTTCACCGAGGGTACTATCAGCATTTCCAACGACTCACCCAACCTCAACGCATCGTCGAACAGAGATAGATACGCCTCGAAAGTGTCGAACCATCCCCGGCCTTTCCATGTAACCGTCCATCCCGCTTCCCCGCCCCGGCCTTGAATACGCTCAACCAACATCCGAGTCTCAGGGATAGCCCATTCCCGCATGGATTGTTCACCGGCGTTGTCTTTGGCAATCACAGTCTTGAGCACCACGAAACCAAGCCCTGCCTCCGCGTCTTTTTCCACCTGGTGCCGCGCCAGCGAAAGTTGTCCGGAAGCCTTGCCAAAAGGGTTTTTCACTTTCAGGCCGCCATAGGAACTGGTGAGGTCAATGCCGTAGATAGACAGTATGTACGCTTCGAGCGGTCGGGGCAGGCCGGCGCGAAATCTTTCAAAGTCCGTGCGCAGTTGTTGCGCTTCCCAGCCGCCAGGCCGTGGCGACCCAAGCAGCCGGACCCGCGACGGAAGAAATTCCCACATAGAGGATGGCCACCCAGATTTCGCAACAGGATAGTCGTCACGCCGGCCTACGGCGTGTGAAGTTCACCGAGCGCGCGCAAAGTTTCCTTCAATTGGATGAATTCACTCTCATCGAGTTCAGGTCCCCACGGATCGTGCGCGGACTCGCGGCTCAGCGCGCCTTGATGAACCATCACCCACAGCACACGGCGGATGTAACCCTCCATGGGAGCCACGAAGAGCGCCCGGCCCAGTTGGTCGACTTTGGACGAGAGGTCCAGAAACTCCTTGGGCTTCCCGGCGAACCATGCCGCCATCATGTTGTGCTGCAAAGTGGTGCATACGGAGCCCATCCCCACCAGGGCTGCCTGTGCTCCGCACATCAGGCTATAACCGAAGAATCGATCTTCACCCGTGATTAAAAGCTTTAAAGGAAATTCACGGGCGAGAAGATTGGCAATATCCTGGTAGGTCATCACGCTGTCAAGGGTGGCGAGCTTAATTCCCACAACCTCGGGGAGCGCGAGTAGCCAGCGCAAGAGATCGGGCGAGTAGTCCATGCCACCCGCGGCTTCGTAAAGATAAAAAAGGATTATTGGAATTCCCAAGGCCGCCAGTTGATGATGATATTCGAATGCCAGACGATCCCTGTGGGCCGCATCGCCAAAGCTCCTGGGCGGATAAACCAGAAATGCATCGGCGCCGTTCGTGGCAGCGTCGCGAGCCATCCCGAGTGCGGAAGCCGCGAAGGTGGATGCATCCTGAGAATCGGGCGCGCCCCCCACTCCGGCAATCACCAATTTCCCAGGCTTCAAACCCCCCGTCCAGTTTTCGAGGATTTGCAGGCGCTGTTCCCGGCTCATGCGCAATCCCCTGCCCGTATGCGCCCACACGGCCACGCCCGCGATAGGTTGCCGCGACATGAATTCAACGTACCGCTCCTGCGCTGCCCGGTCGATTTCACCGCTGGCGTTGAACATGACTGGTACGGCAGGAATCAATCCATGTAGCAATCGTGAATGGCACTCTTCCACGGAAATTCGCTTCATGCGCAAAACTCCGCCTGCCGGATTCGGTAACGCGACACTTTCGCGGCGTCCACCTGGTATCCCATTCCGGGCCCATCGGGCAGAGAAATGTATCCGTCCTTCGAAACTTCAATCAAGGGCGTGATGATATCATCCGCGTACCACCTCGAAGAAGCCTCCACATCGGAGGGAAAACTGAAGTTGGGCAAGGTCGCGAGATGCAATCCCTGGGCGGAGGCGATACCAAGCTCGGGCATGGTACCGAGCCAACACGGAATGCCGACGGCCTTCGCCGCGTCGTGAGCCTGGCCGGCAAGCCATAGCCCACCCATGCGCTGTACCTTGATGTTCAAAATGCGCGCGCTGCCCAGTTGAATAATCTCCGAAATTGATTTGAGGTTGTCCGCCGATTCATCGAGGCAAATGGGCGTCCGCAAGCGGCTCTGGAGTTCCGCGTGCTCCGAGATAGCGTCACGAGCCAGCGGCTGCTCGATCATCATCAATCCCAACCGGTCCAGCTCTTCGAATACCAGCGCGTCTTTCAGGTGATAGGCTGCGTTGGCATCCACCATCAAGGGAATGTCGCCAAAGCGCTGGCGAACGGCTCTTACCAATGCGACATCGTGCCCGGGCGCGATCTTAATTTTGATGCGGCGGTAACCAAGGCGCAGGAATTTCTCAACTCGATCGAGCAAATCCTCGAGTGTGGCCATCAATCCGATGGCGGCCCCGGATGGGATGGGGCGTTTTCTGCCTCCCAGTATGGCCCAGAGTGGTTTTGAAATTTTCTGGCAGTGAAGATCCCAAACCGCCCCCTCCAAGCCGGCCTTGGCGAAAGGCTCGCCGGGAATCTCAGCCAACCACACTGCAAATTCTTCAGCGCTGCGTTCCGGCTGGGCAAGCATCTCGAGTGCAAGACGCTTGCAAAGGAAATCCCAAGTGCTCTCCGGAGTTTCCGCTGAATAAAAAGCTCCCGCCATGGGCGAGGCTTCACCCCAACCTGTTACCTTTTCCCCCGCGCGCCGGCCATCCGCCTGAAGCTCGATCAAAACCGCATCTTTAAGAGACACTTCGCCGCTTGAAATTCGGAATGGCTCATGAAACGGAATTCTTACCCAGTGCAGTCGAAGCGAGGAAATCCTCATTGTCCGATCCCCATTTCAAAAAACCAGTTTTGAGCCGAAAGCATTATAATCTTTCACGGGCCGACGCCATCGATATCATCGCGTCTGGATGCAAATATTGGCGCCCCACAGGCTAATCGAAAGAGGAATCCAAACCATGAATTCATCGACAGGAAATGGTGGTCCGAAACTTCGCAGCCGGGATTGGTTCGGCAAGAATGACCGATGGGGAATGGCTCACCGGGCGTGGCTGCGCGCCGAAGGGTTTAGTCAGCGCGTGTTTGACGGCAAACCTGTGATCGGAATTTGCAACTCCTGGAGCGAGCTCAACAACTGCAACGCGCACTTGCGGCTGGTGGCTGAAGCAGTGAAGCGCGGCGTTTGGGAGGCAGGAGGCTTCCCGCTGGAGTTCCCCACCATCTCGCTGGGTGAAATGCTGATGAAGCCCACCACCATGCTCTACCGCAACCTGATGGCAATGGACGTGGAGGAATCCATCCGCGCCCATCCTCTGGACGGCGTAGTGCTGCTCTGTGGTTGCGATAAAACCACGCCCGCCCAACTGATGGGGGCCGCCAGCGCGGACATTCCCGCTATTATGGTTCCGGGCGGGCCCATGTTGCGGGGCATGTGGCGGGGCGGCGAACTCGGCTCCGGCACGGATACGCGCCGTCTGTGGGAAGAGGTTCGCGCCGGGAGATTGAGTGAAGAAGCATGGTGCGAAGTGGAAAGCTGCATCTCACGCAGCGCCGGCCATTGCACGGTGATGGGTACTGCCTCCACAATGGCCAGCGTAGCCGAAGCTCTGGGCATGACGTTGAGCGGTTCCGCGCACATTCCTGCCGCGGATTCGCGCCGCATGGCCATCGCCGAAGAAAGCGGGCGGCGCATTGTGGGGTTGGTGAATGAAGACGTGCGCCCCAGCCGCGTGCTGACTTCGGAGGCGTTTGAAAATGCCATCAAAGTCCTGATGGCCATCGGAGGCTCCACTAACGCGGTGATCCATTTGGTGGCCATCGCCGGTCGACTGGGGATGGATCTGCCTTTAGGAAAATTCGACGAGTTGTCTCGCACAACTCCTGTTGTCGCAAACGTCAAGCCCTCGGGAAAATATCTGATGGAAGACCTTTTCTTTGCCGGAGGCCTGCCGGCAGTAATGAAGGAAATTGGTCCCTTGCTTCATCTCAACGCGCCGACAGTGACGGGAAAAACGCTGGGCGAGGATATCGCCAAAGCCGCTTGCTACAATCGCGAGGTTATCAAGACGCAACAGCATCCCCTCCAGCCCGAAGGAGGAACGGCCATCCTCCAAGGCAATCTTGCCCCCAGCGGCG
Source organism: Terriglobia bacterium (assembly GCA_035308965.1). GTDB lineage: Bacteria > Acidobacteriota > Terriglobia > UBA7540 > UBA7540 > DASYXZ01. The sequence continues at coordinate 376,403 of DATGFN010000019.1, forward strand.
CGGTGATCAAGCAATCGGCGACTTCCCCGGAATTATTCAAGCATAAGGGACGGGCCGTGGTGTTTGAGAATAATGAGGATCTGCTGGCTCGCCTGGACGATCCCAACCTGAAAGTGGATGAGTCGAGCATTCTGGTGCTCAAGAACGCCGGTCCCAAAGGCGCCCCCGGAATGCCGGAGTGGGGACACTTGCCCATCCCAGCCAAGTTGCTGAAGGCGGGCGTAAAAGATATGGTGCGCCTGAGTGACGCCAGAATCAGCGGAACAAGTTTCGGAACCATTGTCGTCCACATCTCTCCGGAATCGGCGGTGGGCGGTCCCTTGGGGATCGTCCGCGAAGGCGATGAAATTGAGTTGGATATTTCAGGCCGCCGCCTGGAACTTCACGTCGCTGATGCGGAAATTAAGAAGCGCCAAAATGACTGGCGGCCTTCTGCGCCTCATTACGAGCGCGGCTATGGCAAAATGTTCCTGGAACACATCCTTCAGGCGGACCAGGGTTGTGACTTTGACTTTCTTCGCGGTCGTGAGAGTGAAACTACCCGTGATCCGCTCAAGCGATTTCGGAATCCGGGCTTGTAGTCGTCTTGGGAATGCGTTCTACTGTATACTGCGTAAGTTCAGGAATGAGTTGTTCAAGTTATCGGAGTGTAGAAACCATGCGATCCCTTAAGTGTCCATTTTGCGGCTCCACGGATTCGAAACAGTCGCCCAGCGGCCACCATTTTCTCTGCGCAAAATGCAATCGGCTGTTGATGCAACCCCGGCCGCATAAGCGCGCCTGGGCGGGTTCAACCAAAAAACGCTCCCGCTCTAAAATGGGCTCCCACCAGCCTTCAAGTAAATAATTGGGAGAGGACGGATGCTCGCGTGGGACCGGCTTCAGGCGGAAGACCCGCGATACCATTCAAATTGAATAGTCTTCTTCCGTGTTTGATTTCTCCCCTCTACCCAATGGGGGGAGAGGCGCCGGGGGTGCGGGGGTTGCAAACACTATCCATACGCCTCGGTTCTACCGCGCATGAGTTCTTACCTACGAATCCACGTCGCTCAGGTAAGATACTCCGCACTTTTCTTCTGATCTGTCTTTTCGCGCCGCCTGCTTCGCCCCGCCAAAAACTTCAGCCCATTGTGGATTCCACGATGCGCGGACATCATGGCGCGGTAATCGTCTCCAATCCGACAACTGGCGAGATCCTGGCTGTTTGGAACCTCAGTCAAGGATTCGAGAGAGCTTACCCACCCGGCTCCACGGCCAAATTGGTGACCAGCGCCGCCGCACTGGAGGAAGGAGTTATCTCCGCCGACGAGCGCGATTCCTGCCATCGCATTCCGGAGTTGCTGGGCGAAGCGTACCATTGCACACATCCCCCGCACGATGGGCCGTTTACTTTGGCGTCGGCAATTTCCAATTCCTGCAATTATTTTTTTTCCGCCCTGAGCTTGCGCCTCACCTCTACGCAGCTTGCCCACTGGTATTCTGTCTTCGGCTTCGGCAGCCCCGTGGATGGAGCTGGCCACGGGGTGGCAGGCGAAGTCCGGGTTGGGAACACCGCTCGCGAAAAGGCATTGGCCTCCTTGGGCGAACAAACCGTCATGGTAACGCCAGCGCAATTGTTGTTGGCTTATTCGGCCGTTGCCACTCGCGGCCCGGTTTTTCAACTACGGCAATCCAATTTCGGTTCGAAAAGACACCCCCAGATGACTCGGCAGATCAAGTTGAAACCGGAGACCTATGAACTTTTGAACGCCGCCCTGATCGATTGCGTTCAAACGGGGACGGGTCACGAGGCTGCCGTTCCCAATGTTGCTGTGGCCGGCAAGACCGGAACGGCGACAGCGTTAGACGGAACGCGAACGACGCACGCCTGGTTTGTGGGTTATGCCCCCGCGGATAAGCCGGAAATTGCGATGGTGATTTTTCTAGAACGCGGGACTGGCGCCCTGGACGCGGCTCCGCTGGCGGGAAGAATCCTGCGAAATTATTTCGCCGCTAATGTACAAATAAAGTGAAAAGCCCATTCATACTAACAGCGCTTTGGCTGATGGCGGGCGGGCTGTCGCCGCTTCGCGCGGATGACTTTCGCGTTGAATGGCTTTCCGGAACATCCGTCAGAACTCTGAAATTTGCGGCCGGCTCAACCCCGCTCCGGCTCTGTTCGGTGACTAAACCGGAGGGTTGCCTCGTGGCGCCGCCGGGTCAGTCGGCGGACTGCACGCGGCAAGAGGGATTCTTTCAATGCAAAGCTTCCACCAAAACCAGGAAGTTAAGGAATTTCACGGCCATATCTGAGTCTCCTTTTGGTTTGGCCGCTGCCTATACAAAACCCACTCGTGCGATGAACAATAAATCGGTCCATGTTCTCGCTGCGGAAATCAAGGTCACGCCGAGGGGTACGCGCGTCGTTCTCACGGTTGACCTCGAAACCTACGTGACCGGAGTGCTTCAGGGCGAAGCGGAAACTATGAAAAGCCCGGCTGCCCTCCAGGCTATGGCCGTGGTCGCCCGCACCTGGGCAATGCGATGGCGTGGCAGGCACCGGCGCGATGGATTTGATTTCTGTTCCTTGACCCACTGCCAGGTTTTTGACCCGCCCCCGGCTTCTTCAAACCAGGTTGTGGACGGGCTGTCGCGCGCCGTTCAAGAGACGCGGGGAAAAGTTTTGAAATTCAACGGGCAATTGATTGACGTGTACTTCAGCGCCGACTGCGGAGGAATGACGGAGGCCGCGCAAAACATTTGGCCGGACAGCGCCGCACCCTACCTCACCGGAATGAAGGACCCCTATTGCGCGGGTGGCGAACATTCTTCCTGGCAAAAAACCATCCCGCTCGCCACCGTAGGAAAGATTTTGCACCAAAGCATGGGAGTTCCCCTTCACGGCCCAATCCTTGATGTGAAAATTGAAACCAAGGACAGCTCAGGCCGGGCGCTCAACTTGCGCCTCGAAGGAGGTTCGGCGCGACGGGTGGACGCCAACGAATTTCGCTATGCCGTGGATCGAAAACTCGGGTGGAATACCTTGAAGAGCAATCTTTACACGATAGAGCGCCACGGGAGCGTCCTGGTTTTTAACGGACGTGGACTGGGCCACGGAGTTGGTCTGTGCCAGGCAGGGGCGGAACGAATGGGCCGGTTGGGAATCAGTAGCGAGAAAATCCTGACGACTTATTTTCCAGGAACCGCCTCGGTGGATATTTCTCCCGTCGCGGAGAATGATCCAATCCTTTCAAGTGAGCATTTCACCCTTGCTTTCCCGGATAGCCAGCAGCCTTGGGCAGACGAGACACTCCATTCGCTCGAAGCCGCACGCGTGGAACTCAAGAGCCGCGCAGGCGAGCTACCCTCCGAAGTGAAGGTTGAAACATTTGCGACCACCACGGACTTTGTCCGTGCTTCAAGACTGCCGGGTTGGGCGGCGGCATCCACCGACGGCAAGTCGATATTGCTTCAACCTCTGAGTACGCTGAAGCGGAAGGGAATTCTGGATTCCACGTTGCGCCACGAACTTGCCCATCTTGCGATCCATCGCCGGCGCTCCGCTAAAGTTCCACGGTGGTATGAGGAAGGATTGGTGCTGTTCTTAACTGGTGAACGGATTGAATCCAGCCCGCCGCCTGATCTGGGCGAAAGAAGCCTGGAGCAATGTGTCTCACAACCTCACAATGAAGCTGAAATGAAGGCGGCTTATGCCCTCGCTCTCAAGCGAGTGTCCGCGCTCGCGAAAGAGCGCGGGCAGGCAGCTCTTTGGAATATTCTCGAAAGTCCTTCCGAGAATGATCTTGAATGGCTCAGGGATCAAAAATGAGGGGAGATAAACTTCAAGTCTGGGTACTGCTCTCCTGCCTCGGATTCAGCCTCGCCAGCGAGAGCAAGGTGAAAAGCCAACCCGCCACCAACAGCAGGAATCCAATTCCCAAACGGGCGGCCGCCTGAGTGTAATCCCAAAATCCGGGGGGAGGGTGGGGATGCCATTGAACCAATAAGTAGGAAAGGCCGCCAAAAACCGCGCTGCCGGCGAGTACGGTGAAGAACGAAGCTCGCCCAACACTCCCGCGGAGTATCCGCTTGGTTTGGCGCAACGATTCGCTCCAGCCCGATCGCAGCAAGTTGATGAGAAACGTAAGCAGGAACGCCCAGATCACGATCCAAAGAGCCGATTCGATCCACCAAAAGATTTTTTCGATTAGTATGTAGCTGGTGGGGTTCTCGGAGTGGAAGGTGAGGAAGGAAGCAACTTCCACCGAGTGCCCATCCATCCACCCGAAGATTTGACTGATGACAAATACGATCAGGCCCGCCCACAAAGCGAACAAGGCAGTCCGCGCCAGCAGCCTTCGATTGAAAGTCGCGAAAGTCAGCCCGATTCGCGGCGCCCCACCAAAGGCGGCAGACTCCGCGGCGCTGGCGGCCGAGCCGGCCAGCACACTGACGGCAATCAGCATTTGAACCAGCGCCCACAGGAAGCTGACCAGCAGCATCAGGCCGGATGATTCCTGCAGGCCCAACCATTGATCCGCGGCCAGCGCCCAAAGCGCGGAGAGCACCCCGAGGGCGAGAATCGACACGGGACTGCGGGCGATCAAACCCAGGCTCCACATCCAAGCTTCAAAAGTCTTCTTCATTTTTGAATCGTCCGGCGACACCAACCCCTCATTGCGGCCTCACGGTCACGGTGGCGCTCCGCGTTGAACCCTGCCGCGCCGGCTCGTACATGGGCAAAACCCTTGCCGGGTTGGCTTGGAAGGTTCCGGGTGTCACCGCCTTCAAAAGATAATGTAACTGCGCCTGCCCGCGTTGGAATGTGGTGGAAAACATGGCGGCGCGGTCATCGTGAAATTCACGCTGGGTATAAATATAATCCCACCAGGACGGCTTGGCTTTAAGTTCGTACAGGTTTTCCTGCTCGATGAAATCGAACCCGGCAGGGATAGGGTCTTCGATGAGCACATATTGTTCGTCCGATGTTGCGCTCACCGTCAGCCGCACAACCAAAATGTCCCCGCTCTGGACGTCGCCCGCCAAGGGCTGCTCGGAATAAACAAAACGGTCATTCAAGCGCTCGGGAACGAGTTTGAAATATTCGCGGACAATGTTCAGCGCTGTGCTTCCCGTGGGCGCGGGTTTGGGTTCCTTCGAATAGTAGGTGGCAAAAGCGGACCAGTAGAGAACTCCCGGCCCATTTTTCACCACGCGAACTTCATTAGGTCCGGCGTGGAAGTCCGGCGGGTTGATGGTGACCACCAGTGGCAAAGGATTGTTTACGTCTTTTTCCGCCATCTTGTGCTCAGCCACTTGTTTTCCGTTCACAAAAACGGTGAGTGAATAATTCGGCTTCAACTCTCCCGAAACTTTCAAGTAATCAATCAAACCATACACGGCCGTCGCGGTCTGCTCGGTGGAGCTCCAATAAAAACCGTCGGAGCGATGATCGATCAGCCAGCGCGCCGCCTTGGGCAGCAACTCGCTCTTGGGATCAAGATTGGCAAGCGCCTTTAACGCATACGCCGTGGTCTCAAAAGAATTGTCGGATGAAAAGTCAATCATCGCGTCGCGTTCCGACTTCCACCAGGCGTAAGGGTCTTTCACGGTCGCCGACTTCTCAAGCTTCTGGACGAACTCCTGGGCGCGGCCGTCTTTCAAGTGGGCGAGCAGAAGGGCCATCAGCGCGTCCCCGTGGGCTGAAAGTTTTTGGCGGGTCTCATAAAGACCACTGACCAGTTCCGGGTCCACTGGGCCGCTGATTCCGAGCGCATAGACCATATAGGCGCGAATGTCCGCGATGGCGCGCGGGTTTTCATTAATCTGTTTTAGGAGGGACTCCCGCCCGCTCGTCAACCGCTTTTCATCCACCGGGTAACCAGCTTCCCTGGCCTGCGCCAGCCCCGCCACCACGTAGGCGGTCATGAAGGGATGCGTCTCATCCGTCTCCCACCAGCCCCAACCACCATCGTCGTGCTGGAAACGATAGAGCCGGTCCAGGCCGGCAGCTATCTTCTGGTCGAGCTCCACCGAGGCGGCGGGCGGCGTGAGCCCCAAATCTTTTGTCGCTTTGGTCACAATAATGTTGGGCAGGAAGCTGGACATCGTTTGCTCCACGCACCCGTAGGGATAGTCGGACAGGAAATCGAGGGCGGAGAAAATTGTTCCTGCCACCGAGGGCGCCAAATCGATTCGCAGCGACGAAGCATCCGGGTTGATCTCCGCCGGCAGCACGATTTGAGTTTTAGACTCCGAGGAATCCTGCAACAGGGTGGCGGAATACGCGCCATTCAATTGCAGGCCCCACGGGCGGACGGGCGCGCTCAGTTCTAGCGCATCGGATTCCTCATCGGTCAGGGCCTTGGCCACGAACTTTGCCTGGCCGATTTTGGTGGTGTGAATCGTCCAGGTGACCACCGCCTCTCCATTCTTGGGCACGGCGACTGAACTTTCCGCCGCGCCAGTCAACTCCGCCCCCGTCGCATCAAGGGAGACACGCGCGGTTTTATCATCGGGGAGGTAATTGTGCAAAATGCCAGTCACCGTCACCGTATCGCCCTGGGTAAAGAAACGGGGAATCTCCAGCCGCAAAATCAGGTCCTTGCGCGTAATCACTTTCTGCGTTACCTGGCCCACCAGCGTGTTGCGGCTTACGGCGCGGGCGGTGGCCCGCCAGGTGGTAAGCGAATCAGGGAAATTGAAAGTGGCGCGCGCTTTGCCCGAGCCGTCAGTGATCACGGAAGGCATCCAAAAGATGGTGTCGGGGAAAAACTTCCGCACCTTGGGCTGTACCGGCTGGCCCGCATTCTTGAAGTCGGCAAGCTGGGTCGGCGGCCGGAGGTGGGTCAACTCCATTTTGTGATTGCCGGAGTAGCCGTTGAACCAGTAGGTGGTGGAGAACTCCGTGTACACCTGGTTGTAGCTCTTGGCGTAAAAAACTTTTTCCGGCGGCCGCACGAGATCGGGCTGAATGGCATAAATGGCTTCGTCCACAACTCCCAGGCTGACTTCGGCGCTCACCGGCTTGCCCTTGGAATCCACCGTCTTCACGGTGTAACTCACTTTGTCATTGGGCCTGTACTTTTGCTTGTCAGTCTCTACCGTCACATTCAATATTTTCTCACTGGCAGGCACGGGAACGTCTTTGCTGGATTCGGAAAGCGCCTCATTCCTCACATAAGCCACACACACAAAGAAATTCGGCTCGTAGCGATCCTCGATGGGAATATCCACTGTGAAGGAAGGGGCCTTCACGGAATGCACCGACCAGGTGTAAACCTGCTGGCCTTCCGTGGTGACCAGCACGTTCGCATCCGGTTGGTTGGTAACAATCAACACGTGAGCGGTGTCGCCGGGCTGGTAGGTGTGTTTGTCCAAATAAATCTCGGGCCGGTTGTTCTCAAGCGATTCCCCGCTGTACGAAATCCCTGAAATCCAGAACCCGGTTTCGAATTTTGCTTCGCGGTGGTTCGAGTCAACCGAGGTGGCTCGAACTGTGATTGCTGAAATGGAGGGAACTTTGTAGGAAAAATGAGCAACGCCGTTTGAATCGGTCTTGATGTTTTCCTGGGCCAGGACGCTGACCGACTTTTCCTGGTTCAAATAGCTGCTCTGCTCGAAGTCTAAATGAACGGGCGCCGATATGGGCTGAGAATCATAATCGTAGGTTCGGATGGTAACGCTCGCCATGTCACCGGGCTTGTACACATAACGCTCCGTATCCACCATCACCACGATGGTGGAATACGTCGCCACGGCGGCGCGCCCGCCTGTAATTTCATGGTTGCTCGCGTCCGTCACGTGTGCCTCCACGTGATAGGTATAGTCCATTTGACGTTCATCGGTCTCCGTGGGCACGGTTACTGTCAACAACCCGTTCGCATCCAACTGGCCCGTGCCCTGGCTGATTTCTTCACCCATGTAACCGCCATTCTCAGACCCTCCGGCGCCGCCCTCTTCGTCCCCCTCTCCTTCATAATCGGAATAGCCCCACAAGATCTGCCAGTAGGGAAAATAGTAACCCGACCTGTAAACGGAATACTTCACCTTGCCGTTGGCCACCGGCGCGCCAAAGTAATACTGTCCGCTGATGGTGGCCTGAATTTTATCCCCTTCCAGGTACCGCTTCTTATTGGTCGAGACGGTCACCTCAAACTCCGGCTTCTGGTATTCCTTCACCTCAAACGAACCGTAGACGCTTTTGCTTCCGATGTGCGCGTTGATCGAATATGTTCCGAGCGATGCCAGCGGACCCAGCGTCAGTTTGGCATTAAATGACCCAAACTGGGAAAGCGCCAGCTTCTGCTGATAAATGGTCTTCTGGTTGGCGTCAGTAATTTCCACAGTCACAGGACCGGGAACATCCATGCTGTATTGGCCGGCGCGGCGCGCCCTCAAAATCCCTTTGAAGTTCACCTCATGGGTGGGACGATAGACAGGCCGGTCTGTGTAAATGTATCCCACGTACTCGGTGGCTGAAGTATCGTAAAAGAAAAAAGGCTCAACGCTGCCAGCGGCAAAGTCCTGGTCCGTCTTCGCCACCATGATGGCGTTTTCAACTTTGATATCTTTGAGCGTCGCCACCGAAATTCCCTGCCCGTCCGTGACTCCGCGAGCGACTTCTTCATGATTGTTCAAAACGACGGTTTCTGCGCCATCCACCGGAGCGCCGGAGTCCCGGTGGGCGACGAAGAGCAGGATCTGGCCGGGCGAACTCTTGGATACCAGGGCCAGGTCCGTAATCATGAGCAGGGTGTAAGCGCGAAGGCCGGCGTTCGTGACCTCGACGAGGTAGAGACCTTTTGCGTGGAGATCGACGGAAATATCCTGCCACTCTGTATCGCGCGTGCGGGGCAAGAGTTCACGCCAGGAAAGCACAAGCTGCTGCCGATTCAGGAGGGGGACCTGGGCGTAGGATGTGATGTCGAGCGGAATCCGGGTGACTTTCTTGGCCACTTGTGCCGAGTGCCGTTGCGTTCGAGTTTCCCAGCTGATCTGACTGCGCAAAAATTCGCGGATGGTTTCCTGCCAGGTCCGCTTCCAATCGTGCAGGCGCTCCAGCCACGTTTTCTCGCGCGCTAGTTCCTCCTTCATGCTTCCGAATGAGTGCGCGTCCTTGAGCTTGGCAAAAAACTGGACAGGATCGTTCACCCGGTAAATCCGGAAATCCAAGTGATCCACCTGGCGGAATTCGATGGAGACATTCGGATTTTGGGAGGGTGCGTAGGTTTGGCGGGAAGAGACGGAAAAAAACGGCTCGGTGGACGGGGTGGTATTTCCCTCGTCCTGGCCGCGTGCAGGCTGAGGAATGGCCAAGTGACCGAAAATGAGGAGAAGGCCGAATGCAAAGGGGAGCCTTGGCGCCCACGAACGACCGGCCTTTGCTTTCGCCCTCATGATGTCCATTGCACGCTACCGCAAAATATCAAATCGATACACGCCCAGGAACCGCGGATTCGCCTCAACCGGGCGCCAATGCGGGTCGGGATGCCGCATCAACAAGCTCGTGTCCACTTCACGAATTTCCCCCCGGTGACCGTTCAGATCGCCGGTGTGATACACAATCCACTTCTGGCCGTGGGGCTGAAAATATGACGGCCCCACGAACAGCATGGTGTGGTAAGGCTGCTGCTGGCCGGGCTGATGAAAGAAAAGCAGATCACCCGGACGCGCCGCATCAATTTGCCTGGAAACGAAAAATGAATTGTAGTGGAGGAGCGCGGCGCTATCGGCAAACTCCGCAAAGGCGGCGCCCGCTTGACTTCGCGCTTCCAGCGGCCCGGGTTGAGTACGAAACAATCCGCGCCCAAGAGGCCAGTCCGGATAAGCAAATTTCGCTACGTCTTCAAAGCCGGGGTCGAAGGGCAAACCCATCGAGCGGCGCCACGCTGCGGTATGCGAAACCAGCGCATTGCGGAAGGCAAAACGGACCAGCGCCGAGCAGTCATCAATTTCGATCTGCGCCGCCGGGGCAGGATGGTAGAACTGCGCTTCAGCCAATAACGTGATCCAGCGTACAAAATTCTCGCGGTCCTGTTTAACGTCCAGCCGGACTGCGTCGGGGAATCCGTCGCCCCACCGGTCCGTCCAGGTTCCGGGCTGTGCGGTAGAAGTGGAAATGCGATTGGGCTGCAAAGTGGAAGCAGAGATACTGCGCCCCATCCGGCTTAAGGTCATGCCCCCCGCTATCAGTGAAACGAGGAATGCGACACTGAGAAAAACCGGGGAGCGTGGATTCAAATCGTGCCGCACGTTGAAGTCTCAGTTTAAATTGAAATCAATCTCAGACTTGATGGGGGATTTTAAGGCCAACAATGTTGGAGCGCAAGCGTATTTTCGAATAGCTGTTTTGCCGCCACTGGATTGCCCTGCCCTAAACGAAAATTGAACTTCACACCTTAAGTGGAAGTGTGGGTAAAAACTTGGGCGCCTGGCGCATCTTGGTGGCCTGCTCGAATGCATAGGCGAGTCTGATCAACGTTGGCTCGGTGTATGCCCTGCCGAAAAAGGAAATCCCAATGGGGAGCCCAAAAACAAAGCCAGCCGGGACACAGATATTCGGGTAGCCGGCGACCGCGGCGGGGCCTGAACTTCCGCCCGTATCGTGGTCTCCGTTCACCAGGTCCGTGGTCCAGGCAGGCCCACCCGCCGGCGCCACAATGGCATCCAGATGAAATTTGTCCATGAGCGCGTCAATCCCTTCCGTGCGCCACCGACGATGGTTCTGGTCCAGTGCGTCCAAATAAGCTTTTTCCGTGAGCGGCCCCTTGGCTTCCGCCTTGATAAACAAATCCTGGCCGAAAAAGGGCATCTCCCGGTCCTGGTTCTTTTCATTGAAATCGATAATTTCTTTGAGTGTCCGAATTGGCGCGCCTGCTCCAAGCTTCGCGAGATATGAATTCATGTCAGCCTTCAATTCATAGAGAAGAACGTCAAGCTCCGAATCACCCGTCCTCTCCTTGCTCTCGAAATCGGCCGGGTCGATGATTTCAGCGCCCTCGCGTTTCATCGCGTCGAGCGCCGTTTCCATCAGCTTGACCACGGCGTGATTGGATCCGAAATATTTGCGCGCCACTCCGATGCGCGCGCCTTTCAGACCGGCACGGTCCAAAAACTGGGTATAGTTCGCCTGCCCGTGTCCGCGGCTCTCGGACGTGGCGCTGTCTTCCCCATCAATGCCCGCCAGCACTCCCAGCAAAATCGCGGCGTCAGTCACAGAACGCGCCATGGGTCCGGCGGTATCCTGGCTGTGCGCGATGGGAATGATTCCAGTGCGGCTTACCAGACCCAACGTGGGCTTGATCCCCACAATCCCGTTAATCGATGACGGGCAAACAATCGATCCATCGGTCTCGGTGCCGATGGAAATGGCGACAAGGTTCGCGGAAGTGGCCGCGCCGGAACCGGAGCTTGACCCGCAAGGATTGCGATCGAGCGCGTAAGGATTTTTCGTGAGGCCGCCGCGACCGCTCCAGCCGCTGGTGGAATGGCTTGAGCGGATGTTGGCCCACTCGCTGAGGTTGGTCTTGCCAAGAATGATCGCTCCTGCCGCGCGAAGCCGTTGGGCCACAAAAGAATCGTGAGGTGGGACAGATCCCATTAGCGCCAGCGAACCCGCTGTCGTCATCATGCGATCATGGGTTCCGATATTATCCTTGATCAGGACCGGGATGCCGTGCATCGGCCCGCGCGGTCCTTTGGCTTTGCGCTCCCGATCCATCTCCTCAGCAATGGAGATTGCGTCCGGATTGATTTCAATTACTGAATTGATGGCGGGCCCTTCCTTGTCAATCTCCCTGATCCGGGCCAAATACTTTTCCGTGATGGAACGTGCTGTGAATTTACCGGATTTCATTCCGTCTTGCAGCACGCTGATGGTGACTTCGTCCAGCTCAAAGCGCTTCACAGAGGGATTTGTAGAAGCGGCCGCTGCACCCTCCGCTCCACTTAGTGAGGGCAACGCGGCAGCCCCTGTGGCAGCCACCACGCTGGCCGCTATGCTGGAGCTCAAGAATTTCCGCCTACTCAGATCAGCATTCATGCGATTGCGATCTTTGGATTGTTTCAAGGGATCACCTCATTTGGTAGTGTCCGGATTTGCATGGCTGGGAGCGCGGGCGTCTCGCCCGCAATATAATGATACGGAAATAGCGGGCGAGACGCCCGCGCTCCCATGAGAGCTAGGACACCATCTCTCATCCATTCAGTTTCGACGCTTGCCGGCTCCGGCTTTCGGCACTTTGGCGTCCGGGGTCGTTCGCGCAATTCCAGTCCGATTTAAAATCTGCCGCTTAAATTCAGGTTGAACTCCTGGGCGCTACCAAGAATAATGGATGGCATCTCGGCAGGCAATGGAGACAAAATGACACGGTACAAGGTTTCGAGCGTCACCGCGCTCGGCTTTTTCATTTTCACCTCTCAGATCTGCATGGCGAGCCCCCTGTCCATTGAAGGCGCTCCGGCGGACACGGGCTACAACGTCGGCACCCTGGCTTTGATTCGCGCCATCATCAAAGGCGTTGCCGGCGATCCGTCACGTTACGCCGTATTCGCCAACATTCAATACGTCGGCACCACGGCGGAGACCAGCGTGGAGATGGACCGCAAATCCCAGAGCGCAGGCGGAGAGTGGCACTACGAAGCCGAGTGGCCGATCCCTGCCGACGCTCCCACCGGGCTTTACTCAGTCAACGTGAAGGTGGAAGACCGCAAAGCGCACAGCGTGGTGGCGACGAAAATGTTGCCGGGCTTTGCCGCCTACAAGAAGCTGGTGCGCATTTCGCGCGTGACCCTGGACAAAACTTTTTACGCGCCCGGTGAGACTATTGAGTGTGAAATGGCGCTGGAGAATCTGACCACCACTGACTTGAAGAATCTGCGCATTGAGTTCTCCAACGCCAACTATCCCTGGATTTCCACCTTTTCGGGAACGGCCAAACTTTCCGGGCAGAAAGTGGAGAACCCGGAGTTGGGCTTGAAAGTCATGCGCGAACATCTGAATCTCGCAGCGCGCAGCCAAGCCACGCTCCCCATAATGCCCGCCGGAACTGCGGCATTCTTGCAGGGCACGCAGGTGGCGGTGCTCGGCGCGGGCGGCCCGGCGAGAAGCTTCAAGCTGCCGCCTCCTGAAGTCGATACTTACACCATCGCGGTGTGGAATGCCGACCGCACCGTGCTTTACGACATGCAATTCTCGCCCCAGGTCATTGTGCGCGATCCCTCCCGCACGGTTCCCAAGCCCTACAGCAGCCACAACTATACGCACGCTTACAACGACGAAATCGACTACAAGAAATATCGCGAGTTTTACGGCCCGGGCGAATCGCCACAAACTGCAACCACAAAGGAAGCAGCAACCAATAAACTTCCCGCCTCGTTAATGGTTTTCTGCCCTCACGAAGATGACGAATACCCTTATGCCGGCCTCATTCACGCCGCGGTGGGGGCGGGCGTTCCCGTGCGCGTGGTTTTTTTCACTGGCGGCGACGTGGGTGAATGCGAGCGATACTTCAACAAGCCCTGCGGGCCCAACGAAGCTCGCGAATTCGGCACCGTGCGCATGGAAGAGTCCATGGAAGCGCTCGAACACATCGGCCTGGCGCGCAGCAACGTCATGTTTCTCGGCTTGCCGGACGGCGGCTCCGGCGCTATCTGGAACGAGAACATCAAGGTGTCGAATCCTTTCCTGGACATTTATCTGGCAACGAATCACGCGCCTTATGACAACCTGGTGAAGCCGAACTTGCCCTACGCGCGCGACGCCGTGATCAACGTGGTGAAACAAATCATCACAGACTTCCATCCCGCCATGATTGCGACGTCGCATCCCGACGAGCGCCATGTGGATCATCGCACATCAAATTGGTTTGTAGTGAAAGCTTGCCAGGAACTATTACGCGACAAGCAGATTGACCCGCAGACCATTATCCTGGCCGACCAGGTTTACGGGGCGGGCGGCGCGCATCCGGCGCCCTACAAGTACGAAAAATTTGCCGTAAATCTCAGCGGAGAGACTGCCGTGGTCAAAGAAGAGATGAGCTGGATTTACCAGTCGCAGGACGGCAACCTGGCCGAGGGCGCCCGGAAAACTTTCTCCGAATTGCCGAAGGAGGAAATTCACTACCGCATCGTGGACTGGCAGGAGCACGCTGGTTGGAATGAGTGAGATGCTACAAGCGTAGATCCGGCGGGTAATATTTGTCCTGAGCACGGACCACGCGCTCGCGAGCGAACAAGAGGCTTACCTCTTGCTCTTTCAAAATCTTAGCCGCACGGCAATGCTCCTCTCGCAGCAAACCAACCAGCAAGTGCTCAGTACCGATGTATTTGTGTCCGGCACCGTCCGCCTCCTCAGCGGCATAATTCAATACGCGCTTGGATTCCTCGCTGAGCGGAAGCGTCTTCACATGCAATGCTGAAGGTCTCGTTGTCTTCCCTTCTTTCAGGCTTGCCCGGGTGGAATCAATTGAAGAGTTGTGAGCGCCTAGGATTCGTTCAGCGAGCTCTTTGTCAGCGCGCAGCAGGCCAAGCAATAAATGTTCGGTTCCAATGGACGGACTTCCGAACCCGGCGCCTTCATAAAGGGCGAAAAAGACGACGCGACGCGCTTGAATGGTATATCTTTGAAACACAAAAGTTGAAACTCCTCAGTCGCCATAGCCTCGTGCAATCGCAAGCACTTCTTGCCGCGCGGCGCGAAGTTGTGCAACCGGATCGCCGGTGGGAAGGAATTCCATGGCGGCATAACGGTTGTATTTAAGCTGTGCGAGTTTCCTATAAATGTTGGCGTAGTTAATTTCTCCCGTTCCGGGCTCGTGGCGGCCGGGAACATCGGCGATGTGGACCAGGCCCACGTGATCGATATTCTTTTCCAGCTTCGCAATCAGGTTGCCCTCGGAAATCTGTTCGTGGAAGAAATCGTAGAGGAATTGCACCTGAGGATGTTGGACCGCTTCCACTACCTCAAATCCCTCCGCCACCGACTGAAGATAATATTTTGGATTTTCTTCCGGATCGATATTCTCCAAAAGCAGGCGAACGGGATGTCCGGCAATTTTTTTCCCCTCCACGAGTGCCGACGCCCGCTTTAAACCTTCAATGCAACTCTCGTGCTGCTGTGCGCGAGGCATGCCGGCGACAACGTTTCCGGACATGATGATCACCGCCGGACACTCCAGCCTCTCCATGATGGGCAATTCATTGCGGACATCGGCCATAAGAGCGTCGCGAGCGCCCGGGTCTCCAACTCCATGTCCGAGGCCGGCAGTCACATCAAAGTTCAAGCCTAATTCGTTTTTCTTGGCCAGCGCCTTCTTGAAGTCATTTTCTGACCATTTTTTATACTCGCCGACCAATTCCACATTCTTGTATCCGGCTTCCGCCACCTTCGCCAGACGCTCTTCAAAAGGAAGATCTCCGAACACCGTCCAAAGCATCACCGAGAGCTTGAACGGCACTCCGGGACCTTCGCCCTCGGCCAGCGGACCTCCGCCGCTAAAGGGATAGGACTTGCCCAGCGCGGCAGCTCCCAGGGCAACGCCGGCAAGGTTTCGGGAGAATTGGCGTCGGTTCATGATAGTGACCTCAAAGTGGGACTCGAATTTAATTCAGTGTGATGCCGCTGATGTTCGCACCATCCGGGGAGGGGTGCAAGGCAAATTGCAAGTTCGGCGAGACCCAGGACGCGGCGAACAAAAACTCCCACACCGCAACAGAATTACATTAAGATTTGGCGGGACGAATTGGCAGGTGTGCCACGACCTTCCTGTAAACGTTTTTGCGGGTCACTCTATGCCGAAGAAAAAAATGACAGCGATCGTTCATTACGCACTGCAAGAAGGCGCGGTGGAATTGCGCGAAGTAAAATCTCCTCCCGAACCTGGAGACGACGAAGTTCTGCTCCAATCGCGCGCCGTGGGAGTTTGCGGGAGCGAGGTTCACCAATTTCATAATTCGCAGAGCTGGCCCGTGCGCGTGCCCGTGATCCTGGGCCACGAATTTTGCGGAGTAATTGCCCGCGCCGGCAAGGCCGTGCGAGGGTTTAAGGCTGGAGACCGTGTGGCATCGGAAACGGCCGCGCGCATCTGCGGCGAGTGCGCCTACTGCCGCAGCGGGGAGTACAATCTCTGCCCCTCTCGCCGCGGTTTTGGAGCGGGAATCGACGGCGCCATGGCGGATTTTGTGAACGTGCCTGCGCGCTGCCTTCACCACTTGCCGGATGCCGTCACTTGGGAACGCGCCGCGCTAACCGAACCGTGCTGCGTGGCGTATAACGCTGCGTGCATTAAAACTCAAATTCGGGCGGGAGATTCAGTTTTGGTCTTGGGGCCCGGTCCGGTGGGCCTGTTGTGTCTCGCTCTGGCCAAGCTCTCCGGCGCGGGATGGCTGGGCGTGGTGGGCTTGGAAAAAGATCATAAGCGCTTGGCCATCGCGAAATCTCTGGGCGCGGACGCAATCCTAGTGGCGGGAAAAAAGAAGAAGGATGAAAAAGGTAAAAGTTCGATTGCGGACGAACCCATTGCCGCCGTTCGCTCGCTCGGGGACGGACTGGGTGTGGACGTTGTCATCGACGCATCGGGCGCTTCGCAACCTCTTGAGTTCGCGTTGGCCGCCGTCCGGCCGGGAGGGCAGATCACCAAGGTCGGTTGGGGGCCGCAGCCGCTGGGATTCTCTCTGGACCCGATGGTGCAAAAGGCGGTGCGCATCCAGGGAAGCTTCAGCCACAATTTTAAAATCTGGGAAAGAGTGATCGCGTTGTTGGCATCCGGGCGACTCGACCCGCTTCCCCTGGTGGGGCGCGTCGCGCCTTTGGAAGATTGGAAAACCTGTTTTGATGAAATGGCAGGCGGACAAATTGTGAAAGGCGTGTTGATGCCGAGCGCGATATAGCTTGTTGTCGCAGTGAGCATCCATCATGTCATCCCGAGCGAGGGATCTCGCCCTGGACTTACTGTAGTTCTGCCGCGTCGAGTAGCGGCCCTACACTTAGCGGGCTAAGAATCAATGAAAAAGCGAATCCATCCAGGACACGAATTGGCGGGCCAAGTCGCTCTGGTGACCGGATCCGCCCAGGGAATTGGCGCCGGTATCGCCCGGAAATTTGCCGAGCATGGCGCCCGCGTGATAATCCATGGCTTGGAAAGGCGACAAGGTGAAAAGACTGCGGCGGCGATGCGCGCCTCGGGTTTTGATGTGGAACTCGAAATCGGCGACTTGAAAGAGGAGACCGTGTGCAGAAGACTCGTTCGGCAGGCGGTTGAACATTTCGGGCGCATCGACTTGCTGGTGAACAACGCGGCCGCGACTCATCGTGGCAACGTTGAGAATACTTCGGTCGCGCTTTGGGATGAGATTTTGGACACGAATGTCCGCGCGCCCTTCATCCTCTGCCAGGAAACGGTGAAATACATGAAAGGCCGCGGCGTGCGCCCTGCCAGTTGCAAATGCATTATCAACATTGGGTCGGTGAACGCGTATGTGGGCCAGTCAAAGTTGCTGGCATACTCCGCTTCCAAGGGCGCGCTGATGACGTTTACCAAAAACCTGGCGAGTTATCTGACTCGGTACCGGATTCGGGTGAATCAAATTAATCCTGGGTGGGTGCTGACTGAAGGCGAGCGACACGTCGCATCCGTGGCGGAGGGCAAAGGGCCGGGGTGGCTCAAAACCGCTTTAAAAACGCGCCCTTTCGGACGCATGCTCTATCCGGAGGACATTGCCCGCGCCGCGCTTTTCCTGGCCACCAACGAATTGCTTACCGGCGCAGTGTTCGATTACGAACAGCTCCCCATCGGAACTCTGCCGGAATTGTTGTGATGTCTTGCGAGGATTTAATGAGCCGCACTGACTGAAGGCAACTAAACCAAAGGCTCGGGGCTACCCATTAATAAGCCTAGCCTTCTCCCAGGAGAGAAGGTGTCCGTCAGCCGACGGACGGATGAGGGGTGAGTGTCCACATTCGCCCTCAATCCTCAGATTTTCGACCGTAAACAGGTCTTGATCAGGTGAAGAACCAAACCAAGACTTCAACGTCTAATCGAAGCTTCGGACCCCAGGTAGTCGCTGACCATCTTGGTGAAGCCCCTTACTTTGCCAGGCAGTTCGTGGACGGCAACTTGAGAACATGTTTTAATCTCATCGACCGCCCCTAACAACTCCGTGATCGCATCGAGCGCCGCAGCGAGCGGGAAATTGACCCCCACTAGGTTGGAAGGATTAAACTTTATCAGGCCTTTAAGCTCGCGTTCGATTTTATCCGCCGTCGTCAAAACGCCCCGTTGCTTTTCGAGGAAGGCATCCCAAGCCGGGCCTGATTGGGGAAAGCCCTGCTGAGCGTGCTTCTTTCCGTAAAATTCGAGCTCGCACCCCAGCCATTCCAGGTCCTGCGCGAGATGGAGTAAAGTCGATTCGGCCATGGCGTTCACCACAATGGATGCCCGTTGCGGAGAAAAGGATGTTGAATCTTACTTTCGTGCGTTCAAATCATACTTCAAGCGATGATGCCGAACTACGAACAGTGCATTTTCGCTCCCTGAAACTCAACTCTGTTCCAGAAGTGGTAGTGGCTCAGTTTCCGGTAAGACCCATCTTGATTTGGCGCGAAGTAGCATATTCTACGATAAAGACGTAAGTAGAAGTCAGCGAGAATATTAGGCTTGACTATTATGTGGCACGCTCCTAGAATTCACTTACCCACCGACCCATAACTGCCAGCGGTTGGCAGTGGGTTTGCGGGAATTCAAATAGGCGGCGGGTCTTTTTTCCTTTCGCCTGGAGACAATATGAACACTTCAGCTAAAGTAAGTACGATCCCGCACGTTTCCTTGCCTTTCACTTTTACCATCCCATCGGACGACTACCGAAGCCTCCCTATCGCTGGGCTTGGTGGAACGAAGGTTGGAGATTGCTTCGTAAAAGTTACGGACTTGCCAGAAGAGTTGGACTATTTCATGGAGGTCAATCCACGGGTTCCGCGCCGCAATCAGAAAAACGTACTCACGGGCCCCGTGATTAAGGGCATTACGGAGACTCTCACTGATAATCCCGAAGACATGGCGATTAAGAATCAGGGAATCTATCTTCTTGTTGAGGATGCCTCCTTCGTCAAGGCGCCCGGAGGTGCTGGAAAGCTTACGATCACGCTCCGTGACGCTTCCCGGCATGGCATCGTGAACGGTGGCCACACCTACGCGGCCATTCGCGACGCGATCGAGGGCGCAGCGGGCGACGAGGAACTGGACACGATCAGCCGTGCTTACGTTCGGCTCCATATCTTACAAGGTATACAGGAGTCTAAAGTCGCGGAGATAGCCGAGGGCCTCAATCGTAGCAAGCAGGTGGACGATCCTTCGTTAGCAAACCTCCGAGGTGACTTCGGTCGTATCAAGGAAATTATGCACGGTAGGCCGGGGGCAACGGCGATCGCTTACAGCCAGGGAGACGAAGGAGATGTCTACATCACCGAAATTCTGGTTTTCCTGGAACTGTTTAATTGCGAAAGATTCAGCCGCAGAAAGCACCCGCACAACCTATACAGCCGTATCAAGAGCGGTCTGGAATTCTTTGAAACGGATTCCAAGGCTGTGCCATCACCAGTGCACTTACTCATACCGCAACTCCCCGAGATACTGGAACTTTCCGACATGATCCGTCAAGCAACTCCTGACGCGGCAAAGCGGGGCGGGTTTGAATTCGGTCGGATGAAGGATGATAAGAAGAAAAAGTCTCGCGCCGGTTCAGCGCCGAACAAGAAGAACGTTCCATTGCTTTTTCTAAACCAGAGGATGAGTCACCGTGTACCAAATGGGTGGCTGTTCCCGATGCTGGCAGCATTCAGGGCTAACGTTGATTGGGATCTTCAGCAAGGGAGGTTCGAGTGGAAGGTGCCGTTGGCGAAGCTAGTCCCGGCCGTCATAGACGACCTCGTCGGGATTTGCGTCACAGAACATCGGGATAATAACCAGGCACCCGACAAAATTGGCAAGCGTGAATCAAACTATGTACAGTGCTATGACAAGATTCAGCTTTACCTCCTTGAAAATGGGCTGGACAAGACGAACTAAGCACCATCCAAGGGGCGGTACGCTCTTCGTGTCGCCCCCTTGATCTGAAATTGCTAACTTAACTTAAGTGGGTGCGGCCCGGATGGGTACTCCGGGCTAACTCCCTTTATCGGAAACTGAGTCACTGCCCCAGAAGTAGCGGGAGGGCTTGCCCTCCCCCTTTTAAATGAGCAGAATAACGAACAAAGAGGTGACGGCAAGCCGTTCCCCTACATTGGGAGTACGATGGATTCTGCTGTCCACATCAAGTAGAAATCCTCGGGCGTAAATTCGGTTGTCCCTGCGTTACAATATTCCTTCAAATTCAGATTGAGGTCGAAATGGAATATCGCCAACTTGCCCACACGGAATTGAACGTCTCCAGGCTATCTTTCGGCACCATGCCCTTCGGCTCGCAGGCCGACCAGGTAACCTCCACCCGGATGGTAGACCAGTGCCTGGACGCCGGGATCAATTTCTTCGACACCGCCAACATGTACAACATGGGGAAAGCGGAAACGGTGCTGGGCAATACCCTGAAAGGCCGCCGCGACCGCGTGATTGTGGCCACCAAGGTTCGAAACAAGATGGGTGACGGTCCCGACGATGCCGGGCTCTCGCGCAACGCCATTCACAAAGCTCTGCACGCCAGTTTGGAACGCCTGCAAACCGATTATGTGGATGTTTATTACGCGCACTGGCCGGACAACGACATTCCCATTGAAGAAACGCTGGCGACCATGGACGACCTGATTCGCGGCGGCAAGGTGCGTTACTTCGCCATCTCAAACTACGCTGCCTGGCAGATTGTTGAAATTCACTGGGCCTGCGAGAGGAATGGGTACAAGGCGCCCCATATTTCGCAGCCCATGTATAACCTGGTGGCGCGTGGCATCGAGGATGAGTACCTTCCTTTTTGCAAACGTTTTGGCGTGGCGGTGCTTCCCTACAATCCCCTGGCGGGAGGACTGCTGACGGGCAAACATGCCCACCACAATGGGCCCATTGCAGGCACTCGCTTCGACAAGAATGATTTGTATTTGCGCCGCTACTGGCACGAGGACTATTTTGACTCCGTGGAAGAGCTCAAGGGGATTGCCAGCGACTGCGGCATGACCCTCATCGAGCTTTCGCTACGGTGGCTCCTGAGCCAGCCGATTGTGGATTCGGTGATTTTGGGCGCGTCGCGGCCGGAGCAATTGGCGGAGAACCTCAAATCCTGTGAAGGCGGCTCGCTCGATCAGGGCATACTCGACAAGTGTGACGCAGTATGGAAAAAGCTGCGCGGCATCACGCCAAAATATAATCGTTAATTGTTTCTTCCTGCCTATTCGCCGGCAGCGAATTGTTGAATGTTTCCTAAGAAACCTGTAGCGCCGGGCTTTAGCCCGGCAGCTTGAATTCTCCTCAATCTTAAAAACGTGCCGCTCTGAAGTGCGGCGCTACGTTGTCTCTCAAGAAAGATTCATATCCACCGGCCCGCGATCGCCCGTAAGTTTGAAATTCTGCGCGTCCCAAAAAACGCGCTGTTTTTCGCGATAGGAAATGTTGGCCATATGGCAGGCCACTGCTGTGCCGCAGCCAAACTCCACGTTTTCGATCGGTTGTTGGCGGGACTTGATGCTGGCAAAGAAATTGCGGAAGTGATCTTCCGTCCCTTCGGCGTGCTGCATTAGATCCTGCTTCTTCCGATGAGGCTGCTTGCCGTAGGCGCCGACGTCGGCCAGCGGATCGCTCTTGTGAGCGGCGATAAATGGGCCTTTGGTATCTTTGGGCCAGCTTTCCAGCGGGTACTCGAAACTCCACTCTTCATCGTAGGGAATCAGGTGGGCGGATTCCTCGGTGAGCACGATGGTCCCCCGGTCGCCCATAAAGCGGACAATCTCGCCACCGTCGAAATTAGAAACGAGATTCGCCAGCACCACCACCTGGAATTTCCCGTAGTCATACAGCGTGTTGTGAATGTCAGGAACATCGCGGTCGCCGGTCCACTTGTAAATCCCGCCGTTGGCGACAGCGCTCAGCGGATATTGAATGCCCATCAAGTAATGGACCCGAGAGAGCAGGTGGACATACTCATCGCCGGCAATTCCCGTTCCGTAGTCCCACCAATTGCGAAATTGAAAGAAGCGCGCGGCGTCAAATGGGCGCTTGGGCGCGGTGCCGAGGAAACGCTCCCAGTCAATGGTTGCCGGGGATGCGTCGGGCGGCACGGGATACTTCCACGCACCCACGGGATCGGGTCGATAGATTTCGCACTGCACGTTGAAGACCGTTCCAATCTCGCCCGCGTCCAGCCATTCTTTGCCCTTGTGGGTGGATTGCATGCTTAAACTTTGGCTGCCCACTTGCACCAGGCGTCCGGTTTCCTTGGACACTTTGCACATCTCGAGCGCCTCGGGGATGGTGTGGGTCATCGGCTTTTCGCAGTAAACGTCTTTGCCCGCGCGCATGGCATCCATGGCGATGGGCGCGTGCCAATGGTCGGAAGCTCCGATGGAAACCGCTTGTACATCTTTGCGGCTGAGCACCTCGCGATAATCCCGAGTGACCGCTACGCCCGGCTGCATCTCCTGAGCGCGGCGCAGATGACCGTCGTAGAGGTCGCAGACCATCACCACGTTGGCGCCCTCCACGTTGTGCAGGTATCCTAAATGTTCGAGGCCGCGAATTCCGGCTCCGATGATGGCAATATTTACTTTATCGTTTGGCGATACTTCGGCCCGCGCCGGTTTGGGACTGAGCGCCATGCCCGTGGCCGCCGCGCCCGCTACGGTTTGTCCCATGAATTGACGCCTTGTTATGCGTTTCTGCGACATATGATCCCCCCTTTAGTTCGAGATGATTTATGCCAGGATTATACGCAACTCCATGAAGGATGGGTGAGATTTTTGTTCGCGTTGAGGTGATGAATCAGTGTCAAGGAAAGACTTTCGTCAACGGAGCAGCCATTTCACGGGCCGGGCCCCATCGAGCCGGCGAACCTTGCCCCGGTCTTCCAGCCTGTCCATGTGACCCTTGACGGGAAACATGGCGAGCCCCCAGGTGGTCTGAGGCCAATCGCCCACGGCGTTGGCTACGGCGTCGATGAGTTCCTTCAGGGTCAGGCCCGCTGAATTCTTGTCGAGGCTGGAAAGTATCACACGGTCAAGAAGGTCCACGGTTTGGCGCGACTCCGCAATAAAATCCCGGACCGCGTCTCCCTGCATCACCGGCCAATGCCCGGAATAAAGAACTTCAATGTCGAGCGCTTCAAAGTACCGCAAGGTGGAAAGATAAATGTCCACGTAGTAGTAAGTGACCGGAATGCCCATGCCTCCAGCGGCTTTTGGGCAGCCCCGCCCGTGGATGGCGTCGCTCACAAACGCAGCTTTGTGGGCGCGATCGTAAAGCGCCAGGTGCCCGCGGGAATGCCCGGGCACGTGGAGGACGTCGAGCGACCAGTCGTCATCCAATCGAATGATTTCCCCGCCGCTAAACGTCACATCCACCTTGCGAGGCTGGCCGGCCTCCGGCCAGGGATTGGGATCAAGCCCAACACCATACTCGTCCATCAAATGGTTGTAGCGCGTGTCGAAAAGCGTCCGCGGATCTTCCATCATCGCGCGGTCGGCCGAGCCGCAGGCCAACCAGGCGCTCGGCGCCGCGCCCATCACTGCGGCATTGCCTCCCTGATGGTCGAGGTCGGGATGGGTGGTCACCACTATGTTGATGCTATCGGGCTTGAGTTTCAATCGGTCGAGGTAGGGGAAAATTGCTTTTTCCGGAGTGTCGGCTATGCCACTGTCTACCAGAAGAGTTTTGTGACCGAGGAACAAATATTGAAAAAGATTTCGTTCGCCGAAAAGAGATTGAATCTGATAAACATTTTTATAGAGTTCCATTAACCATCCCGTGGAAGAGGAAGATCCGACCGAGCCATTGAACTTGTACACCAGCAACGCGACGCGGTCAATTCAAATTGGCTTAGTTCTATCAATCGCATGAGTTCCATCAATCGCTTGACAGACATAGGCGGTTCCATTAAGGTAAGCGCTTTCAGGCGGGGGCAACACCTTCTTACCTATCCTCATGCCCAGAATAAATCGGCGACGGGAAAGGGAATGTGGCACTTCGCCCACCCGTGAATAAGGACACCCTATGAGCCATGCTCTGACGTTTTCCGCAAGCCACCTGGCCATGCTTTTTCAGGCGGGGACGGATACCTCGCGCCTGATGTCGCTGCATTCGGTGGATTACGCCATCATTGTCATCTACTTCATAATGGTAATCGGAATCGGATTCTACCTGAAGAAGTACACCCAAAGCGGCGAGGACTTTTTCCTGGCGGGGCGCGAGATGACGGCGTGGGTTGCCGGCCTGAGCTTTGTCTCCGCCAACCTCGGCACCCTGGAGCTTCTGGGCTGGGCGGGCAACGCCTACCAATACGGCCTCCTGGCGGCACACTGGTACTGGGTGGGAGCGATTCCCGCCATGATCTTCCTGGGCATCGTCATGATGCCGTTCTACTACATTTCCAAAACCCACTCCGTACCCGGCTACCTACAACTGCGTTACGGCCAGGGCGCCAGCGGCTTGAGCGCCATCTCATTCGCTGTGATGACCATTCTGATGTCCGGCGTCAACATGTACGCCATGGCCAAAGTTTTGCAGGTCATGCTCGGATGGGACCTGAACTTCAGCATATGGGTTTCATCGCTCACCGTAGGCGTTTACGTGGCCCTGGGTGGACTCTTCTCCGCCATTTTCAATGAAGTCGTGCAATTTTTCCTGATCTGGTTTGGCGCTCTGCTCATTCCCATATTGGGCTTGATAGAAACCGGGGGATGGTCCGGCATGGTGGCGCGGATCCAAAAGAATTTCCCGGGCCAGGATTACACCCACATGTGGAGAACGATGGGCCATTTTCAGGACAACCCCATGGGAGTTCAGTGGGTGGGCATTGTCTTTGGACTCGGCGCCATTCTCTCAATGGGATATTGGACCACGGACTTCCTGGTGGTTCAGCGCGTGCTCGCGGCCAAAGACCTGCGCGCCGCGAAACTCGCTCCCATCATCGGATCGTTCTTCAAAATGGCGGTGCCGTTTATCGTGATTCTCCCCGGCTTGCTGGGCTTGGCCGTCCTGTCAGATCATGCCGGCAATCTGATTCACCTTGTGCCGCAGAGCCCGCATCTCGCGCCCGGCCAGCACAGTTATGATGAGGTCTTACCGCTGATGCTGGCGCGGTATTGTGGTCCCGGTCTTTTGGGACTTGGCATCACCGCCCTGATTGCCGGCTTCATGTCGGGCATGGCTGGTAACGTGAGCGCCTTCGCCACCGTGTGGACCTACGACATCTACCGATCCTTTATACGCAAGGATGCGACGGACGCGCACTACGTTTCCATGGGCCGGTGGTGCACGATTATCGGCCTCATCATCAGCATTGGCGCGGCTTATATCGTCACCCATTTCGGGAGCCTGATGGATTATGTCCAGGCGCTCTTTAGTTTCTTTATCGCGCCGCTCTTCGGCACGGTGCTCATCGGAATGTTGTGGAAGCGCGCCACCGGCCCGGGCGGATTCTGGGGCCTGCTCGCAGGTACGGGTTCCTCCATCGTGATGTTTACCATGGTGGAGCTTGATCCCAGCAAGCTGGCGCTGATCGCGCTCTCACCTTACGCCAAACCCCTCGCCGCTGATATGTGGCGCGCGCTTTGGTCGGGGATCATTTGCGTCGTGGTCACCGTCGTCGTCAGTCTGTTGACCAAACCCAAGACCGACCTTCAATTGGAGGGTTTGGTTTACGGCGCCACGAATATTCCGAGCGAGGGTCACCTGCCCTTGATCAAGCGGCCCATATTCTGGGCCGGCGTTTCGCTGGCGGTGTTCCTGGTCTTGCAGTATATATTCTGGTAGGAAGAAACTGTGGATACCAAGACTCAATCTTTACGCGAAGGAGGCGATGGCGGTTCCGGTCGTCGAATTGCCGTCGATCTAATGGATCAACCCGAAAAGCATCACATGCTTCCCGTCTGGTTTTTTATAGGCGCAATTCTCCTTGTTTATGGGGTGATGATCTTTGGCCAGGGCCTGTTGGAATATTCCGATCCCCCCGTGGCGAATTATCACGCCTCCGTCTGGTGGGGCATCGTGCTCGCCATCGTGGGTGCGATCTTCTTCCAAAGATTTTACCCGCGCAAGAAGTAACCCATTAACCGTAACGCTGAACTCCGCCTTTGAGAGCAGCGGCTCTTCTTAAGAAAACACGGCCTTCGAGTTATGACGGGCAATGGTGTCATTTGCCCGACTCGGGTCCTTCCGCGCCCGTCATTCCCGCGAAGGCGGGAATCCAATTCCCTAAATCATTTGAAATGCGCGGACGAAAGACTGGATTCCCGCTTCCGCGGGAATGACTGATGCCTCAAAATGAATCCAATTCCAAATGACCCCACAACCCGTGACGGGCCTCGCTACACTCCTCCCCGGTTTGTAATACAATGCAGCCATGCAAAAAATCACACCATTCTTGTGGTTCGATGGCAAAGCTGAAGAGGCCATGAATTTTTATGTCTCCATTTTCAAGAACTCAAAAGTCCTGAGCGTGACCCGCTTCGGCGAGGCTGGGCCCGGCCCCAAAGGATCGGTGATGACCGCTTCCTTCCAGCTCGAAGGTCAAAATTTTACCGCCCTCAATGGCGGACCCATGTTCACCTTCACACCCGCCATCTCGTTTTTCGTGAGTTGCGAAATCCAGGAAGAAGTTGACGAATTGTGGGAAAAGCTATCCGCAGGCGGTGAAAAAGGAAGATGCGCCTGGCTCAAAGACAAATATGGCGTGTCCTGGCAAATCGTTCCGACGGCTCTCATGAAGTTGTTGGGCGATCCGGACCCGGTGAAATCGAAGCGGGTTATGCAGGCTATGCTTCAAATGGACAAAATTGACATCGCGCGATTAAAGAACGCCTACGAAGGAAAATAATAAGTTTCCGGTGCGAGCGCAACCTCGTCCGCCTGTAGAACCGCAATCCGGGTTTGCGCAACCTTTTCCCCAGCCACAGCCAGTCGCTGGTTGCATTCCGCCCCCATTCCATTACAATGCCCTATTGCCTCTGGCGATAACCCTCAAAAACAGGGAGCGAGTCGGCGATGGAATTGCGCCCGTTGAGTATCGGAGAGCTTCTGGACCGGACGTTCAGTTACTACCGCAACAATTTTTGGCTTTTTGCGGGGATTGTGGCGGCGCCTCAAGTCGCAATGGTGGCTGTGTCAATATTCATGCAGAGTTTGCGGCTCACCGGCACTCCGCCGCCCCCCTCGAAGGATCCGACGGATATAATCGCCCGGTTTCCCGCCATGATGGCGGGATTCGCCATCACCATGGTGGTGCTGATGCTGGCCGCCATCATCATCTACTCGCTGGTTCAGGGTGCCGTCGCCTACGCGCTGTCGGAAGTCCACCTGGGTCGCCTTACAACCGTCAAGGCCGCTTTTCGAAATCTTAAGGGGAAAGCCTGGAGACTAATTGACGTGGTGGTGTCCATCGGCATCCGGGTAATGGGCATTTTTATTTTAATGTGGTTGGGACTGGTACTCATCGTGGCGGTTCCCGCGGGATTGATTACAGGATTGGGCAAGCCTGGCCCTGTTTTCATTACCATTGTTGTGATCCTGCTCATCCTGGGTATGTTGGCCGCCATCGTGCTTGCCCCAGTTCTCATGATGCGCTATGCCCTAGCCGTGCCGGCGCTGGTGCTGGAGAATCTGACTGCCCGTCAGGCCATCAAACGCAGCGTGAAATTGGCCAAGGGCAACATCTGGAAGATTTTCCTGATTTTTCTTCTCATGTATATGATTACCACCGTCGTCATCAGCGTTTTCCAGGGGCCCTTCATCGTGGCCTCCATCGTGATCGCTGCCCGCCACGGCGTCCCGCCCTTGTGGCTCCAGATCCCGTCAGCGATTTCGGGCGGCATCGGTGGGACCCTTAGCGGACCCTTGATCGCAATCGCGCTCACTTTACTTTATTTTGATGCTCGGGTTCGCAAGGAGGGCTTTGACTTGCAGTTAATGATGGACAGCCTCGGCACTCAGGCGTCCGCCTTGGAGCCTCCGTCCATCACGGCGCCTGGAGCAACCGCAGAGCCCTGAGGACACTGGCCGTGGTTCGAAATTTGCATCGGCGGGAGCGTGGGCGTCTCGCTCGCTCTTTCATTATCAATTAATTGCGGGCGAGACGCCCGCGCTCCCGGGAAAACTAGGACACTACTTGATTTTGCATTCCTTATGAAACATTGCCTGATCGCGATTATATTTTTCCTTCCCCTCTGCCCCGCGAAAGGCAATCCGGAGCAAACGAACTCGCCCGCGAATGCACCTTTGAGCCTCCAGAATTATCTTGCCGAGCTGGACCGATGGTCCGCTGCAGCCGGCGATTTAAAGGAGCATCCCGAGCACGCGGAAGCTTTGCGCAAGTCCTTGCCCGATGCCTGGCAAGTGGACGTCCGCGGCCAGCACTTTGCTGTTCCCACGGCATGGCTGCGCATGACACTTGACTCCCTTAAAGCGAACCATTGGCTGGCTGGCGATTACTCCTTGGAAATACAAAAACATCTGGCCATGATGCGGGCCGAGGCAGAAGCGTTTGGCCAGCCTGCTGCAATCAGTCCCGGCAGCGCCCGGGCCAGGCTGGATGATATTTTGCGCCAGCGGGAATTTGCGACGGTCCAGGGTCCGACGTGGTTTGAACAGCTTCAAGCACGGGTGCAGAATTGGATTCTCGATTTTCTCAAGAAGATTTTCGGCGGGCTGGGACGGCATCCCATGGCGGGCAACATCCTTTTGTGGCTGGCCGTGGGAGCGGCGGTGGTTTTATCAGTGCTCTTGCTGGTGCGCTTTCTTGTAAGCACCAGGGAAAGGGAGAGCCTGAAATTGGAGGCGGTCGGACCCGCGTCACCCACCTGGAAAGAATGGGGGAGAGACGCGCTTGCCGCGGCCGGGCGCGGAGATTATCGGGAAGCGATTCGTTTGGCTTATTGGGCTGGAATTTTCCGTATGGAAGAATTGGGCGCGTGGCAGGCGGACCGCGCCCGCACTCATCGCGAGTACCTGCGCTTGCTTGCCGCGGATGACGCCCACCGCGCTCCCCTGGCCCGCGTGACGTCGCAATTCGAGTTGACATGGTATGGAGGCAATCCTGCCTCGGCCCAGGATTTTGAAAGCGTAATTGAACAGTTGGAGGCACTCGGATGCAACCTCGGCTGGCGCCCGGCGACCGCAAACTCCTGATCATCGCCGGACTATTGATTGCAACCATCAGCACGGTGGCACTGCTGGTCTCCCCGCCCCGCAGCATGCCTTCTCCCGGCTTTCCGTCCACGTATTCCTCGGATAGCGGCGGCGCCAAAGCCGCCTACCTTCTGCTGGGAGAGATGGGATACAGGGTGGAACGGTGGGCGCGCCCTCCACAGGAGCTGCCCGAAGCGTCCGCAACGGGCGAAAATAATGAAATTGTTGAAAGTCCCGCCCGAACGATGCTGGTGCTCGCCGATCCCATCATCCCGGCTTCAGCAGAAGAGAAATCGATCCTGCTTAGATTTGTCCATCAAGGTGGACAGGTGTTGGTGACGGGCGCTCAGGGTAATATGCTCGCGCCACAGTCTGCTTTGACCAACTCGAGGCACTTTGCAATGGAGGAAAAAACCTATGCGGCCGAACTCCCCGCGCCGTTCACCCGGGGCGCGCCCGAAATCAGCATGAAGGCAAACACGCGATGGTCGGCGCGGTCCGGCTATGACATGCGATACTATGGCGATCAGGAAGGTGCCACGGTGGTGGTCTTCCAGATGGGGAAGGGACGCGTGGTGTGGTGGGCGGATTCAGGGCCGCTGACCAACTATGGTCTTTCCGAGGCGTCCAACCTGACGCTCTTCTTGAATTCCATCGGCGAGCCCGCGGGCAGACACATTCTATGGGACGAGTACTACCACGGCGAGCGGATGGGCTTCTGGTCCTATTTGGGGCGGACCCCCATTCCCTGGTCCATGTTTCAGTTGGGTCTGGTAATGACGGCGGCGCTTTTTACTTTTGGACGGCGAAACGGCCCCCTACGTCCGCTCGGAAAAGAATCCCGTCTCTCGCCGCTCGAATTTGTGGAGACGCTCGGCGATCTCTACCAGCGTAAGGGGGGCGCGTCCGAAGCTCTTGGAGTTGCTTACCAGCGCTTCCGCTATCTGCTGTTGAGGCGCATTGGATTGCAGCCTGCGGCCTCGCCCCAGGAAATCCAGCGGGCAGTGCGCGAACGATTGGGATGGACCACCCCCGGTTTTTCGGAGGCGCTCCAACGCTGCGAGCTGGGCGTGAAAGACAGTTCCATGACCGGACAGCGGTCACTTCAATTGATCCAGGAACTGCATGATTACTCGAGAAGGTTTGGATTGGGGAAGGCGGAAGCTGGAAATTAGAAAATGGAAAATAGAAACTTGAAAATCGAAATTGGAAAATCGAAACTCGTGATACAACATTATCGAATTGATGGACACTGATTCGGCTGGTGTATTCCATTTTCCATTTTCGGATTTCTAGTTTCGATCTTCGAGTTTCCAGTTTCTGATTTCCATTTTCCAATTTCTGATATTCCCAGGATAACCATGCCGGAACAGACTGCACGCTTTGCCGCCCATGGCCGCGCCGAATTGGCCAAGGCGATTGTTGGACAAGAGGCCGTCATCAATCAGTTGTTGGTGGTGCTCTTGTGCGGAGGTCACGCGTTGCTGGAAGGCGTGCCCGGGACCGCGAAAACATTGATAGTGAAAGCAATGGCGCGCGTCTGCCGGCTGGATTTTCAGCGCGTGCAGTGCACGCCGGACCTGATGCCGGCCGACATTCTGGGCACCAGCTTGTATAACCAGGCCACCAGCGCCTTTGCCTTGCATCGGGGCCCGGTGTTTGCCGATTTCCTGCTGGTGGATGAGGTCAACCGAATGCCTCCGCGCAGCCAGGCGGCACTGCTGGAATGTATGGAGGAGCGCCAGGTAACCATCGACGGCACGCGCTATCCGCTCACCAGTTTCTTTACCGTGTTTGCCACCCAGAATCCGGTGGAGTTCGAAGGCACTTATCCATTGCCCGAAGCGGAGCTCGACCGCTTCTGGTTTAAAATCCGCATTCAATATCCCGACGCCGCCCACGAAGAGGAAATCCTGAATCGCTATCAGAATGGGTTTGACGCGCGCGACCTGGACCGTCTGGGCCTGGCGCCCGTTGACCCGGAGTTGCTGAGTGCGGCGCGCCAGGAGGTGGCAACTGTTCGCGTAGGTGCGGAACTGCTTCATTACGTGAGCACCATCGTTCGGCGCACTCGCGAATGGCCGTCGCTGAGCCT
Organism: Terriglobia bacterium; assembly: GCA_035308965.1. GTDB lineage: Bacteria > Acidobacteriota > Terriglobia > UBA7540 > UBA7540 > DASYXZ01. The sequence goes on from DATGFN010000019.1 coordinate 407,789, forward strand.
GGGCGGTAGCCCGCGCGCCACTGTGGTCCTGATGCTGGCGGCTAAGGCGCTGGCGGCAATGGATGGCCGCGAATACCTGATTCCTGATGACGTGAAGGCGGCCGCTCATCCCGTCCTGCGCCATCGCCTGGTGGTGAAACCCGAAGCGGACATTGAAGGTGTCACGCCGGACCGCGTGGTGGATGAGGTTTTGTCCGTGGTGGAAGTGCCGAAATGAAAAGAATGGCAAGTGACAAATTTGAAAGGGCAAATGGCAAATTCAAAACGGGATGATTTGAAAGAATCGCTCGCATATTTTCCCCGACATCTCGCCAGGGACGGATCAATCTTGAAAAAGTTCCATTTGCCATTTAACATTTGCCATTTGAAATCCTTCAAATCGAGCTCGGTCACGGCACGTTTGATAAGGTATGGACCCAATCTCCGAAAAACCACGCCTCGTCCCCGCCACGGTAAGTGCTGCGGCACAAGCGCGCGGGCGCTGGCCGGGCGCGTTTGGGCCTCGGTTCTTCATCGTCCTCATTCTAGGCCTGGTGTGGGCGGGGCCCGCGTGGTGGAACCTGCGCTTCCTCTATGCCATTGCCATCTGGGACGCGCTCCTGCTTCTTGCCTGGTTCGCTGATTTGCGCCGCTTGCCGCTTCCCGCCCAACTTGAAGTTTCCCGAACTTGGAACAGCACGCTCTCCCAAGGCGGTGCATCTGAAATCACCCTGAGATTACACTGCTTAATCAAGACCATGCTTTACGTCCGGCTGGAAGATGATGTCCCGCCGCCCCTTCTTGTGAATTCGACCCTGGAGCGCGGGCCGTCTGCACACTCCTTCACCTCGGATGACATCACGCCTTCAGCCCACTGGTCGGAACCGCCGCGCCTTCAATTGACGGTGGGCCGAACAGGTAGAGCGAGCGGGGTATATTCCGTCCGCCCATCCGAACGCGGAGATTTTTCCGTGGGCGGTGTTTTCCTGCGCTATCAGAGTCCGCTTCGCCTTGCCGAGCGCTGGGCCTTCGCGGACTTGAGGCAGACTGTCCGCGTCTATCCCAACATGGACGAGGCCAGGCGGCACACTTTTTACCTGATGCGCAGCCGTCAGATCGAGCAGGAAAAGCGATTGAAACGGCAGCGAGGCGTGGGCCGGGATTTTGAGAGCCTGCGCGATTACCGTGACGGGGATGAGCTGCGCGACGTTTGCTGGACCGCCAGCGCGCGCCGGGGAAAGCTGATCACCAAAGTCTATCGAGTGGAACGCAGCCAGACCGTGCAGGTGGTGGTGGACGCGGGACGGCTGATGCAAGCCCGGGTGAGACCTCTCGCGCAGTCCGGAAACATAACCAACCCGCCCGTTCAATCCGCCGATTCTCAATGGCCTGACCACAATGCATATCGAAAATCCCCAATCGTTCAATCTAAATTGGATTACGCCATCAGCGCCGCATTGGGGCTGGCGCAGGTGGCGCTATACTCGGGGGACAAAGTAGGCCTGCTCGCCTATGGCCGCAGGCAGCAAACTCGGTTGGCGGCAGCGCGAGGCACTGCTCACCTGAGAGCGATGCTGGAGGGCTTCGCGCGAGTGCGCGGCGAGCTGGTGGAAGCCAACCACTCGCGCGCCGCGGACGACTTACTCTCGCGGCATCGGAGCCGGAGCCTGGTGATCTGGCTGACTGACCTCGCGGAGACCGCCGCCACGCCGGAAGTGATCGAGGCCGCGTCGCGTCTTTTGCGCCAACACTTGGTCCTTTTTGTTGCCATTACGCAGCCCGAACTGGGAGAGTTGGCCGCCCGCCGGCCCGCTTCGGAGAGCGAAATGTACCGTTACGTGGCCGCCCAGGAAGTGATCCAGCGGCGCGACTTGCTGCTGCGGCGATTGCGCGAGAACGGCGCATTGGCTCTCGAACTTGAGCCGGGCCGGCTGGCCACCGGGATCATCAATCAGTACCTGGAAGTGAAAGAAAGGAGTCTGCTGTGAGCGTTAATGACTGGCAGGATTCCGTCCGGCCTGAGTGAGATATAGGGTGAACAGGCCGGCCACGGCGGCGGCGAACGTGAATTTGGCCAATCCGGGCAAATGCGAAGGGGAGAAAAAGCCTTCAATGATGCCAGCCACTATCAGGATGGGCACGATGCCCAGAGCCAGGCGTACTCCCAGCCCACCATAAAGAACCAGGGCGTCGCGGCGTGGGATGGGACCGGGAAATAGGAGGGCGCGCGCAATCAACAATCCTCCGCCGCCGGCAATGAAGATGGAGGGAAGTTCCAGCACGCCGTGAGGCATTACGAACTCCGCCAAGCTGCGCCCCATTCCTGCCTGCCAACAGGCCGCGCTAATCACGCCCAGCATCAGGCCGTTCATCAGCATCATGTAGACGGTTCCAAGGCCGGCGGTGATGCCGAGGGCGAAAGTGGAAAAGGAGACGGAGATATTGTTGGTCATGATGGCGCTCGAAGCCAGCGGCTTGATGGTGACAATCGATTCCGTCCACATTTTCTTCCGTTCAATGGTGTCGCTCATCGGGCCGCCCAGGAAAAAACGCTGAAATGACGGGTCGCCCAGGCAGGCGAGAAAGCCGGCCACGGCGGCGGCCATAAAGACCACAAAGGCGGCCAGGGTGTAGTTGAAAGTGGAGCGAAATACCTGGGGGAAGACTGTTGTATAAAATCGCCCGATGCCGGAAGGCTTTGCGCGGCGTCCCATATAGATGAGATTGTGGGCGCGCCCCATGATCTGATTCAAATAACCGGCCAGGCGCTCGCCCGAGGAGTCTTCGCGCACGGTGGCAAGGTCCGCAGCCACCTGGCGATAGAGAAGGCCGAATTCCTGAAGCTCGCGATAAGTGAGCGCGCGCAGGCCTCCTGTTCCTGATTGCCCGATGATTTTTTCCAGGCGATCCCAGTGCGGTTTGCGTTTTTCGACCCAGCGTGCGCTAATCATGGATAAGGCGGAAACTGGAAAATGGAAATTTGAAACCCGAAAATCGAAATTCGCTGCAAAATCTTAGAAGGCAGATACTGAATAACGGAGTTAGCGCCTTCCATTTTCGATTTTCCATATTCTGATTTCGAGTTTCCAGTTTCTAATTTCTGTTTTCCGATTTCCATGGACAATCTTACCATCGAAACGCCGGAACAGATTCACCTGGAATTTCCCCTGGCGGGGGTGGGCAGCAGGTTTCTGGCCCTGGCCCTGGACATGCTTATTCAGGCCTCGATCATCTCCGTGATGGTCATCATAGCCGTGGTCCTATCATCTCTCTTTCTTATCAATTTTGGGAGTCAGGGCACCTGGGTTTTGGCGCTCTTGATCCTCGGAGGATTTCTGGTTCAACTCGGGTATTTCGCCATATTTGAAGCCGTTTGGAATGGACAAACACCCGGCAAGCGTCTCACCCACTTGCGCGTGATCGAAGATACCGGGCGACCGATCACAGTTTATGCGTCGGTGGCGCGGAACCTCTTGCGCATTGTCGACAGCATACCTGGCATGTACGCCGTGGGAATTTTCTCCGTCCTGATCAGCCGTCAAAACAAGCGCCTGGGGGACTATGTTGCCGGGACAGTCGTGGTTCACGAAAGACCTCTCGAGCCAAAGTCCGCCACGGGTTGGCAAACTGCCCCAGCCAAGCTTCCCGCGAAGCCTAGCTTCGCCATCGGAAGCGTGCTGGGCATCAACCCTGCGCCAGTACCTTCGGCGCCGGAAGTGGAGAGCCAGGCGGCTTCAGGTTACGACGCAGGACTCCTTTCTCCCGGAGAATTCGGGCTGATTGAAGCTTTTCTGATGCGGCGCGAGCACCTTGAGGGCGCAGTCCGAACCCAAATGGCGCGCCAAATTTTGGAAAAAATCGCCCCTCGCATGCAAATCCGCCCGGAAGACTTAGCCCGCTCTGAATCTCTCTTGGAAAAACTTGCCATCGAGTATCGGAATCAAGCTTCCTATAAATAACAGGGACAATCTACGTGAGCCCCAGGTGATAAGTGAACTCGACACATAGGACGATGGGCTCACACCCTCCATTTAAATTGACGACTGCCTCAGGGGGGCGTACACTTTTCCAAAGATTGGAATTGCCAGGGAAGTTGCCTGGCGGGGCTTGCCGGATTCCGGGCGACTCAAAAAGAACGAATGGAGACGAGCTCTATGCGGTCTGCCATTTCTCGACGAAGTTTTCTCACCAAAATCGGGATGGGAACTGGAGCAGCGGCTCTTGGCCCCACCATACTTCACGCCGCCAACAAGTCGGGAAGTAAAGTGGTGCTGGGCAGTGGCGCGCACACCTACGAACTGGTTCCCGATTGGGGACGGCTTCCTGCCGGAATTGCTTACGGCTACACCCACGGCGTGCAGATTGACGCCCACAACCGGGTGATTGTCCACAACCAGAGCAAGGACTCGGTGATCATCTTTGATCACAAAGGAAAGTACGTAAAGTCCTGGGGGACGGATTTCCAAAAAGGCGCTCACGGCTGTTTGCTGCGAAAAGAAGGCGGCACGGAATATCTCTATTTGTCCGACTATGAGCGCCATGTGGTGGTGAAGACCACTTTGGACGGCGAGACAGTGTGGACACTGAACTGGCCGCAAGATTCCGGAGTTTACCAGAGCGAAGCTCAGTTCAAACCCACCAACACCGTGGTGGCGCCGAGCGGCGATATTTATGTGACTGATGGGTACGGGTTGAGCTACATCCATCAATACAGTCCAAAGCTCGAGCGCATCCGCACCTGGGGCGGCAAGGGTAGTGAGCCCGGCAAGCTCGATTGCCCGCACGGCATCTGGGTGGACACGCGCGCCAAGGACCCCATCCTGGTGGTGGCTGATCGCTCCAACGCCCGCTTGCAGACTTTCACCTTGGATGGTCAGCACATTGGATTTTATTCGGAGGACATGCGGCGGCCATGCCACTTCGATCAGGCCGCGAATGGCGACTTGCTGATTCCCGATTTGTGGGGCGTGGTTACGATTTACGACAAGGACAATAAAGCGGTGACGCAGCTCGGTGACAATCAGGGCGTGTGGGAAAAGAAAGGCTGGCCCAACTTGCCGCATGACACTTGGCAGCCGGGAAAGTTTATCTCTCCCCACGCCGCCTGCTGGGACAAGCGCGGCGACATCTATGTGGTGGAGTGGGTTGCCGTGGGGCGCGTGACCAAGCTCAGAAAGGTTTAGGTTGGGTTGGCCGCACGGTCAGACCAACGAAATGATGTGCTGCATAACAGGGGGCATTCCCGCACGCTATTTCGTGGTCAGTGAACGGTCCGGCCATTACGATTCAACCCGCCAATTCGCCCCCGTACCACGGCCTGTCCTGACCACGGAGGGTACAAGGTAATGTTCAGACTTGACGCGGACAAGAAAGTCCACTTCTGTGACGGCGTAACGCGCCGCGATTTTCTCCACGCCGGCGCCCTGGGCCTGACGGGCCTGACGATGCCGGAGTTTTTCGCCCTCAAAGCCGCGGGCGGCGTGGATCCCAAGAAAGATGTGAACTGCATTCAGTTGATGCTGGTGGGCGCGCCTAGCCAGCTCGACACCTGGGACATGAAGCCGGACGCGCCAGCCTCTATCCGCGGGCCTTACAAACCAATTAAGACCAACGTGTCCGGCATCGAAATCTCCGAAATCTTTCCGCGCATGGCGAAGCACGCGGACAAGTTTGCTCTGGTGCGATCGATGTATCACACCGCAGCTGCTGTGCACGACACGGGCTGCCAGATGATGCAGACCGGGCGATTGTTTCAGGGCGGACTCGAATCACCGAATTTCGGTTCGGTGCTGAGATATGAAAAAGGACCGCGCGGTGACATGCCGCCCAACGTCCTGATCCCTTACACAATTGGCCAGCTTGGCGGAAACCTGCCTCACGGCGATACAGCGGGGTTCCTTGGCAAAGCGTACGACCCGTTTGTGCTGAATGCCAACCCGGCCGAAGAGAATTTCAAAGTGCCGGATATGCTTCCTCCCGATTACATTTCCGCCGTGCGTGTGGACCGCCGGCGAAGCTGGCGGCAGGTAATAGACAATTCGGTGAAGTATTTTGAAGACGCCAATCAAGACGCCAAATTAATGGATTCGACTTTCAACCAGGCTTACACCTTGATGACCTCCGCCAAGGCGCGTGAGGCATTCGAGCTGACCCAGGAGACTGAGGACACGCGCAAACGTTACGGCATGAATCGCTTCGGACAGGGCTGCTTGCTCGCCCGCCGACTGGTGGAACGGGGCGTCCGCTTTGTCACCGTCAATATGTTTGAGACCGTGTTCAACGACATTACCTGGGACATCCACGGCTCCGCGCCTTTCAGCCCTATCAGTTGCTATGGTGAATTGGTGGGCCCGATGTTCGACAATGCGTACAGTTCCCTGCTGGAGGATCTAGGCCAAACCGGCATGCTGGACAACACTCTAGTCGTCGCATCAGGCGAATTCGGCCGAACGCCGCGCATCAATCCCGCCGGAGGCCGGGATCACTGGCCGCAATGCTGGACCATGATCATGGCGGGTGGAGGCGTGAAGGGCGGACAAGTGGTGGGCGCATCGGATTCAATTGCCAGCGCACCCAAGGATCGCCCGTTAATGCCGGCCCACGTGGCGGCTACGGTTTACAAGTGCCTGGGTATTTCCATCGAAACGGAACTGAAGACTCCTCAAGGGCGGGTGGTCCGTTTGGTGGACCACGGCTTTGATCCGATTGATGAATTGCTGGTGTAGAGGTCTCTTGTGGGCGGTCGCGGTACAACCCCCTCACCCGTCCGTCGGCTGACGGCCGCCACCGCAGAACCTGGGGCCCCGACCCTCTCCCGAAGGGGGGAGAGGGGATAAAGTCGAATCTAAAATAGCGAATCCTAACCCTCGCCCCCTTGCGCGAGAGGGTGGACCCGCAGCGGGGGGACGGGTGAGGGGGTTCTTAAGAATAGAAGTATGAAATTCCGTTTTCATTTGATCATTCCCGTACTACTGACCGCCTTCATTGTCCCTTGGCTCATTCAAGGCATACAAACTTCGGCGCAGGGCCGCAATGACGCTCCGTACCACCAGGACTTGCCTAAGCCGGATAGCACCAAGACGAAGAAAATCCTCGATCCGGTGGCGGCTCACAACAGTTTTCCCAAAGTCCCGCTGACTAAAATCGAAATCCTGCCTGCTTCAATTTCAATCGAAGGCCCGCGCTACAATCAACAGTTGGTGGTGGAAGGAACATTTGCCGACGGGCATCAAGAAGATTTAACCTCGCAAGCTACGATATCGTCGTCCAGCTCAAAAGTTGTTTTGGTGGACAAGGAGCATTTCGCTCTCCCCCAGAATGATGGCCAAGCCACCATCACGGCCATCGTCGCGGGCCACCGAACAAGCGCTTCGGTGGCCGTGCGCGATTTCTCTGCCGCCACTACGTGGAGCTTTCGCAATGATGTGCTGCCTGTGATGACCAAGGTGGGTTGCAACTCCGGCCCATGCCATGGCGCGGCGGCTGGCAAGAACGGCTTCAAGCTCACGCTGCGCGGCTACGATCCGCAAACCGATTATTTCACTCTTACCCACCAGGCCCTGGCCCGCCGCACCGAGCGCATGGAACCCGCCCAAAGCCTTATCCTGCTGAAACCGACGCTCACCATCCCGCATGGCGGAGGCCGCCGGTTCGCCGTGGGCTCGCCGGAATACCAGGTGATTTCCGGATGGATCGCTCAAGGCATGCCGCCGCCGAAGGATTCAGACGCACGAGTGACGGAGATTCAAGTGCTCCCGCGTGAGGCGTCGCTCAGGCCGGGCGCTGAACAGCAATTGGTCGTGGCAGCAAACTTTTCCGACGGCCACACCGAAGACGTTACGCGCTGGGCCAAATTTGACAGCGGAGACGAAGGCGTGGCGAGCGTAGATAACAATGGCCACGTGACGATGCACAGTTACGGCGAGGCTCCCGTGACCGTTTGGTACCAGAGCCACGTCACGTTTTCCCGCGTGCGAATTCCCTTCCCTTACAAGCTGGACGAAGCGGTATTCAAGAAAGCGCCGCGCCACAACTACATTGATGATGCTGTATTGAGTCATCTCCAGGTGCTGCATATTCCGCCCTCCCATCCGGCAACTGACAGTGAATTCATTCGCAGGGCATATCTCGATGCCGCGGGCATTCTCCCCACTCCCGCCGAAGTGGAAAAATTCCTGAAGGATAGTTCGCCCAACAAAAGGGAAGCGTTGATTGACGCCCTGATGAAGAGGCCGGAATTCGTGGATTATTGGGCCTACAAGTTGTCTGACCTCCTGCTGGTGTCAAGCAACCGTCTCTCCAACGAAGAAATGTGGAGCTACTACAAGTGGATCCGCCAAAGCGTGGCTGAAGACAAACCTTGGAACAAAATGGTTTCCGAAATTGTGATTGCCACCGGCAGAACGGCGGAAAACGGGGCGGCCAACTATTGGGTGATTCACCGCGACCCTTTGGACACTTCGGAGAACATGGCGCAGGCGTTCCTGGGCATCACCATTACCTGCGCGCATTGCCACAATCATCCGCTGGCCAAATGGACACAGAAAGATTATTACGGCATGGCCAACCTGTTTGCGCGGGTGCGGCTGAAGACGTTTGCGCCCGGCGGATTCCGCGCCGGCGTGGGCGCGCTCTTTAATGACGTGACAGTGTACTCCGCCCCCACCGGCGAATTCACCGACGACCGCTTTATGATGGTCCTTCCGCCCAAACCGCTGGACGCGAAGGCGCTTCCCGAAAATGTGCCGGGGGATACGCGCGCGTATTTTGCCCGGTGGCTCACCGCTCCGGAAAATCCTTTTTTTGCCCGCAACATGGTGAACCGCATCTGGCGCAATTTCCTGGGACGTGGATTGGTAGAGCCGGTGGACGATTTGCGGGATACCAATCCCGCCACCAACGACGAATTGTTGAACGCATTGGTTAAAGATTTTGTGGCGCACAATTTTGATATCGACCACATGATTCGCACCATCATGCAGTCGGCTACATATCAGACCTCCTCGGTGCCGCTCAAGGAAAACGCGGATGATGACAAGTACGGCTCGCATTACCCCATCAAACGCCTGCCCGCCGAAGTTTTGCTCGACGCTTATTCGGCGGTCACCCAGGTACCGGAAGCATTTGACGGCTATCCCGCCGGCATGCGGGCGCTGCAATTGCCTGACTCGGCGGTTAAATCCTACTTCCTCGATGCCTTCGGGCGGCCCGCCCGCTTGCAGACTCGAGAGAGCGAGCGCACTTCCGTCCCGACCATCACCCAGGCGCTTCACATCATCAATGGGGATACGCTCAACAACAAGCTGCGGGCCCCAGGGAGCTCGGTTGAAATGTTGCTGAAACTCGGCTTCTCCGACGAGCAGATCGTGGACTATCTCTACCTCGCTTCATTCAGCCGCCACCCAACGGAGGCGGAGCGCTCCGCTTTGGTGAGTGCCCTCTCTTCCGCCGAGCAACAAAAAACGCAAAGCGCCGACCCGCGCCACGCCGCGCTGGTGGACATGGGATGGGCGATGTTGACCAGTGAAGAATTTATGTTTAATCATTAAGAAAAAAGACGTCATTTGTTATTCGTCTTTTGTCCTATGCCAAAACCGGAAGATGTATGAATTGCGATCCCCGGAAATTTCGCAACGTCCTTCAAGTAATTGCCGTGGGGATGGTTTGCCTGTTTGTGGCTGCTGGCTGGTTTGAGTCAAACCACAACTTCGCTTTGGGTCGCCCCGCCGACACAGCGCCAAGTTTTGGCTCGCAAGTCGCCCCCATCCTGCAAAGGAATTGCCTGGCATGCCACTCCAGCGAGGCCAAGATGGGCGGCCTGATTATGGAGAACTACGACCTGCTGATGAAGGGAGGAGGGCACGGCAAAGTCATCATTCCCGGCAAGGCGGATGAAAGCCGCATGATTCTGATGCTCGAAGGTAAGATTCAGCCGCGCATGCCTTTTAACGCCGACCCTCTCTCCACCATGGATATCGCGGCGATCAAAGCATGGATTAATTCCGGAGCCGTCGGCCCAGCCGCTGGCGAGGCGACAAGCACCCTCACAACGCCGGCGATTCCGGATATCAAACCCCAAGTTGCAGTAGTGTCTCCCCTATCGTCATTGCAATTCTCGCCCGACGGAAAATTGCTCGCTGTGGGTGGGTATCGGGAAGTTCGGTTGGTGGAACCCGGTACCGGCAAGACGCTTGGCACTCTTGCCGGCCACGCGGACTATGTGCGCTCCATCGCCTTCAGCCCCGACGGCGCGTATCTCGCCGCCGCCGGCGGACTCCCCCAGCGCGAAGGCGAAATTAAAATTTGGGATCTGGCGTCGCGCCAGCCAATAATGACGTTGCGCGGCCACAAGGATTGCATCTATTCGGTAGCATGGAGCCGGGATGGAAAGTTGATTGCCTCCGGCAGCTACGACCGGATGGTGAAATTGTGGGACGCCTCCACCGGCCAGGAACTGCGCAATCTTCAGGACCATATTGACGCTGTGTTCGCCGTGGCCTTCAGTCCGGATGGAAAACATCTGGCCTCCGGTTCCCAGGATCGCACGGTGAAAATCTGGGACATCGACTCCGGCCAGCGCCTGTTTACGCTCAGCGATGCATTGGACGGATTAACCGGCATCGCCTACTCGCCTTCCGGCAACGAGCTGGCCGCTGCAGGTTATGACAAGACCATTTATATATGGCATTTGAAAAGTGACGAAGGAAGCCTCACCCAATCCCTGATCGCCGACGAGGATAGTATTCTGACACTGATCTGGTCACCGGACAGCAAGACGATCATCACCAGCTCCTCCGACGGCTCCATTCGTTTTCGCGATGCGGCAACTTTGAATCCTGTGGGTGTGATCGATCACCAGCCCGATTGGGTGGAGGCGCTGGGCATGAGTCCGGATGGAAATTTATTGGCGGCGGGGCGCTACAACGGCAGCTTGAGCCTGTATGACCCGAAAACGTTCAAGCAACTCGAGGGGCCATCCATGGCCTACGTGCCCCGGGAATCGGCAGTGAAGAGCAGTTTCTAATTGCATGTGGCAAGTGGCACGCAAAAAGAAAATCAGGTAGTGTCCGGATTTGGATGGCCGGGAGCGCGGGCGTCTCGCCCGCTCTTTGATGATCAAGCGATTGCGGGCGAGACGCCCGCGCTCCCAGAGGAACCAGGACGCCACTGAAATTCAGAAATCTTGCTCGCGCATGCGAGGTGCACTTATGAAAACAAGAATAATTCTAATTGCTGCGTCCTTCGCTTTGGGATTGGCCATCGCTTTGCCGCTTATCGCTGAGGAGCCGATCATTCCGCCTACCGTTTCCAAGATCTGGCCCGTCGGCATGCAGCGCGGCGCCACAGCCACCTTCACCCTGGACGGCAGAAACATTGCCGGCGCAAAGGAGGTAATTTTTGACGCGACCGGCATCACTGGAAAGGTGGTGCAGATTACCGACGTCGCTGAAAAAATCACCGGACCGCGGGCGGGCGTGGATCTCGGTGCTCAGGTGCCCCAGGGCAAAAAGCAGACTGCCCAGATGGAAATCACCGTGGCGAAGGATGTTGAACCCGGACTCCACTGGTTTCGCATTCAAACCCCGCTTGGAACTTCAAACATGTCGGTGATCGCCATCGATTCGTTACCCGAAGTTACCAAAAGTCCAAAGCCTTCAGCGGATTCCGCGGCTCAGCCGGAAACCGTGAAACTTCCCGCTACCCTGATCGGAGCCTTGACGGCATTAGGAGAAACTGACAGCTATCAATTCGAAGGCAAGGCAGGCGAGGAATTGGTTTTTCAAGTGATGGCATCTGAACTGGGATCACGGCTTGAGTCAGTGCTCGTCTTGAGGGATGCCGACGGGAAAGTGGTAGCCAGCGCGGGCGAAAACGACAACAAGCCCGATGCCGTGCTCACTTGCAAGCTGCCCCAGGACGGGCAATACACGTTGTCAATCTCCGACCGCGAACACGGCGGAGGCATGGACCATTACTATCGGGTGAACGCCGGCCCCCTGCCCTACATTACAAACGTTTTCCCCCTGGGCGTTCAAGCCGGCAAAGAGGTAACCGTAGCCGTGAAAGGCGTAAACCTGGGCGGGCTGAAAGAAACCAAAGTGGATCCCCCCAAATCGGCCGATGGTTGGGCCACGATGCCGCTCGAAATCAAAACTGGCGGCGGCGTCGCGCTCAACAAAGTAAAACTGGCAGTGGGCAATGACCCGGAATTTCTCGAGCAGGAACCCAACAGCACTCCTGCCGAGGCGCAAACGATCTCACTGCCTGTCACCATCAACGGGCTCATTGACGGCGGCGCCAAGGCAGGTGGTGCGCCGGACGAAGATTTTTTCCGCTTTCATGCCCGACGCGGCGAGCAGACGACCATTGAGGTGGCGGCCGCGCGCCTAGGCTCGCACCTCGATTCCTTGATCGAAGTTCTGGACGCGAAAGGCAATCCCATTCCCCGTGCCACCGTTCGCTGCCTGAATCAGACCACCACGACGCTATCAGACCGCGACTCAAGATCGGAAGGCGTTCGGCTGACTTCCACTTCCGGTTTGCGTGAAGGCGATTATCTGATGATCGGCGATGAACTCGATCAAGTGGCCGTCATTCCGGATCAACCCGACGCCGACGCGATCTTGAAGGGCATTAATGGATTGCGGTTGGCATTCCTCGGAACTTCTCCCGACGTCCACGCCGTCAACACCACGGTTTACAAAGCTCAAATCCTTCCACCCGACGCGGAATTCCCTCCCAACGGGTTGCCGGTGTTTCACCTGACCTGGCGCAATGATGACGGCGGTCCTGGTTACGGCGCGGATTCCAGACTGGATTTTGTCGCGCCCATTGACGCCGATTACATTTTGCACTTGAAGGACGTGCGCGGCCTGGAAGGTCCGGACTTTGCTTATCGACTCACCCTGCGCGATGCCAGTCCGGATTTTCAGTTGCGGGCAAGCCCTGAAAACCCCAACATCCCCAAGGGCGGCGAAATTCCGGTAACGGTTTCCGTCAACCGGCTTCAGGGACATGAAGGCCCCATCGATGTGGAAGTTCTGGGCCTGCCTCAAGGCGTTACCGCCAGCCGCGCCACCATTCCCGCAGGACAGGATTCCACCGTCGTCATACTCGCCGCCGCCGCGGATGCGCCCGTTGAGTCGCGCCCCACTTCTATGAAAATTGTGGGCCACGCTCAGGTGAATGGCCACCAAATTGAAAGAGAAGCAAACAATGGCGCGCCACTTCAGTTGGCTTCAGTGATCCCTCCGCCCGACGTGGTGGTGGCGACTGATCAGCAGGACGTTTCCATTGAACCGGGAAAAGAGGTCATCGTCACTCTGCGCGTAAATCGCCAAAATGGTTTTAAGGGCCGCGTGCCCTGCAACGTTGAGAATCTTCCCCCCGGCGTGCGTATTGTGAATGTGGGATTGAATGGTGTGCTGGTGACGGAAGCGCAAACCAGCCGCACTTTCACCATCCGCGCCGAGGATTGGGCCAAGCCCATCACCCAGCCGATTTACGTGGTGGCAGAAGTCGAATCGAACTCCTCCACCCGCCATTCGTCCCCTCCTTTGCTTTTGAAAGTCGTGGATTCGAAGCAGGCGGCAAGCGCCATGGCCAGCCATGTGGACGAGAGCCAGCAAGCTGGTGGCAACGCGCGCCCTCCGAATCATTAAATGATCTCCGTGGGACACTCGGCTGGTGAAAGCACCGGGCGCGGTCCCCAGGGCAGAAAGTGGGTCCCCCTTGCTCTGCCGCCGCGGCGGCAGAGGGCAAGCCACCAAGAGTCTAGACTTCTCCCAAGGGAGAAGGTGTCTCGCCGCGGCGAGACGGATGAGGGGTTACGGCCCACAATCGAGATCTCTCCTCAGATCTTCGAAAGTAGAAGAGTTATGATCAGATGATAGACCAAACTGAGTCACTACCCGGGCAAGAATATCCTTGACGAAGCGGGGACACAGGCTAGAATTAGGTACCGCGCGCCAAGACATCCTTCCGCCAGCCAGTCAAAAGGCGACCATATAATTCGGAGGTATTGAACATCATGAATTCTTCCAAGAATGAAGCGACAACCCGCCGTGAATTCATCAAGACCACGGGCAAATTCGCCGCGGTTTCGGCCCTGGCCAACGTTGCCATTCCCGCCGTCCACGCTGCCGGCAGCGACATGATCCAGGTGGCGCTTGTCGGTTGTGGTGGGCGCGGCGGAGGCGCGGCGGCAAACGCGCTGTCCGTCAAGCGTGGTCCCACCAAGCTGGTCGCCATGGCGGACGTTTTCCCGGAGCGCCTGTCAACCGATCTGCACACTTTGCAGCAAAAGCATGCGAGCCAGGTGGACGTGCCGCAAGACCGCCAATTCATCGGCTTTGACGCTTATCAGAAAGCGATGGATTGCTTGCGGCCGGGCGACATCGTGATCCTTGCCACGCCCCCGGCATTTCGCTGGGTGCACTTTACCTACGCTATTTCCAAGAATCTCAACGTCTTCATGGAGAAGCCGGTCACGGTGGACGGCCCCACCAGCAAACGGATGTTCAAGCTGGGGCAAGACGCCTCTGACAAGAACCTCAAGGTGGGCGTGGGATTGATGTCTCGTCACAGCCGCGCCCTCCAGGAACTGGCCAAGCGCGTCCATGACGGCGAGATCGGCCAAATCGTTCTCCAACGCGGATACCGCGTGGCGGGGCCCGTAGGATTCTTCAACTCCCTGCCCACGCCGGCGGGAATCAGCGATCTGCTCTACCAGATTCAGCGCTTCCACAGCTTTATCTGGGCCAGCGGCGGCTGCTTCAGCGACTTCAACATCCACATTATCGACCATCTCGGGTGGATGAAAAACGAATGGCCGGTGAAGGCGCAGGCGCTGGGTGGCCGCCATTACCGGGTGAGTCCTGAGGGGGTCACTTATGTGGACCAGAATTTCGATACCTATTCGGTTGAATACACTTACTCGGATGGCACCAAGTTCTTCCTGGAAGGACGCTGCATTAACGGCTGCCAGAATTTCTATGCCAGCTACCTCCACGGCACCAAAGGAGTGGGGGTCGCTTCAAAGGCTGGTGATTGCGGACCGCCTTCCAGTCTCTATAAGGGCTCAATGATGACAGCCGCAAACTTGATTTGGGAATCCAAAGTGGGCCCCGACGAGAAGGATCCTTATCAGAACGAATGGAACGACTTGATGGATGCCATTCGCGATGACAAGCCCTACAACGAAGTGAAACGCGGGGTGGAAGCCAGCCTGGTCACCAGCATGGGCCGCATGGCTGCCCACACTGGCCGGGAAATTACCTTTGACGAGATGCTGAACTGCGAGCACGAAATGGCTCCGGGCCTCGACAAGTTGACCATGGATTCTCCGGCCCCGCTGATCGCTGACGCGAGTGGCAGATACCCTGTGCCGCAGCCTGGCGTTGTTACGACGCGCGAATACTGAGCTGCCGACTGACGCGATCACGATTTTGGTTTAGGGTCGAGGAATGCCCGACTCCGTCAACGTACAGATTGTTCACCCTCGCAAGTTGGCCGCCGTGCGGCGCGAGGTCGCTCCCGGTGCGGTAGGCTCGGCGAGGGGGCCTGCGGTGGGCAAGGTCTGGGAGTTCATTCGCAGCCACCCGGGGCTGTGGACTGACGGCCACAACATCTTCCTCTACCACCACCCGAAGCGCGCGGGAACGCCGATACTGTGCGATTTCGGCGTCGAGGTCACACGCACATTTGAAACTGCGGGTGAGGTGTACGCCACCGAAACGCCAGAGGGCGAAGCTGCTCTGGCCGTCCACCGCGGGCCGTACAACCGCATGAACGAAGCGTACACCGCGATCGAGAAGTGGATGGCGGCTAACCGGAGGGAGTCTGCCGGGCACTCGTGGGAGATCTACGGGGATCCGACGCCGGATCCGGCCAACACTGAGACGACGCTCGTGCACCTCTTAAAGTAGCGTTCGGAGCATGACTCGCCGCCCGTCCCGCAAAGCGGTACGGTTTGATCTACCCACTAGGAGTTGATGATTAAAGTATGCGGCATGAGTATCAGACAATAGACATGGATCCAGCTTTTCGTAATACCCGATTTGATATGGCATTAACCCACTTGGATGAGGACCATGTCGAATATGCACTGGTCCATTAGAATCGCCCTCTCCATCGCGCTTTGCAGCGCAACGCTCCAGGGCCAAACCGCCAACTTGCAGATTGCCGCCGGGTCCTCGCATGGCGTACTCCTGAAAACCGACGGAAGCGTTTGGACGTGGGGCGGCAACTCCTTCGGCCAACTTGGCAGGAAGAGCGAAGATGACTGGGGCCTTGCCCAAGTGACGCGTTTGAGCGGGATCGTCAGCATAGCAGCCGGCCAGGAGTTCACCTTGGCCCTCGACTCCCATGGCGCGGTGTGGGCATGGGGCCAGAACAAAGATGGCCAGCTCGGAACCCGTGGCGCCAAGGACCCGCGAGAGCCGGCTGCCGTCCGCGGCCTTCCTCGCATTGTCGCCCTCGCGGCCGCCGGGACCCATTCACTTGCTCTGGACATAAATGGAAACGTGTGGGAGTGGGGAGCCTTTCCGGCTCGCCACCCCGGCCCCGCGCCCGAACAGACATCGAACCTTCCCCGGATCACGGCGATTGCCGCCGGAGATCGCCACAGTATCGCTCTCGATTCGAGCCGTCACGTCTGGGTGTGGGGAGATCACGGCGCGGAAGTCTCGTTCTCTCCGGGGCAATTGCCCGGACTATCGGACGTCGTGGCGGTGGCTGGCGCATACCAGCTCACCGTCGCGCTGAAGAAAGACGGGACGGTATGGTCGGTGGGATATGGAGCGGCAGGACAACGTGGCAACGGCGCAGCCGAGTCTTCCAGCGAGCCCGTGATGGTGATCGGGCTTTCCGACGTGAAAGCGATTACCGCCCGCTACATGGACGTCATGGCCTTGAAGAACGACGGCACGGTTTGGAATTGGGGCGACAATCATTACCGGCAGCTTGGCAATCCCGCTTTCAACCAGGAAGAAGAAAACAAGCCTGTCCGCGCCGGCACTCTCACCGGCATTGCCGCTATCGCCGCCGGCGGCAGTCACTCCGTAGCTATCAACAGTAACGGGACCGTTTGGACCTGGGGACAGAACGATCGGGGCGCGCTGGGCGCAGACCCTGAGTCTCTCAACCAATCCGACGTTCCCATGCATCCCGGACAGGATATCCCCCCACCCTGCAGAGAACTCTTCTCCTGCCTGACGGGGTCGGGAAAGCTAATCAGCATCTGCGGTGACCAGGATGAGTCGAACGTCGGGAAGTGGAGCGCCATTCACTATCGGTTCGGCCCTGTAAATGGCCCGCCAGACTTGATGTTTCCGGCGGATCCCGCCAGCGCGCCACCTTCATTGTTCTTTTCCGAGGAGAAGCGTGGCCGCGACCCAATTCGGTCGATTCGGTTTTCGAACGGCGCCTACACCTACACCGTCACCTACGCGCTGTCAGGGGACGGAGCCGGAGTAGACGTGAAGGACGCCAAGGGCAGGAAGGTCACCAGCATCTCTTGCGCGGAAAGGCCGGAAATCTATGACGATTATCTGCGCGAGAACCTGCCCTGCGACCCTAAAAGTCCCGACGGTTGCAAAACGCCCAAATGAAGCGCGGCCCATAACGCGGATTTCGCGCCCTTCGAAGCTTGCGGACCTCCCCATCCCGGCGCACCGTCACCCGGCCTGACCTTCGAAATGGCCGTGGGGATTCGTCGATAAATAGCTGGCGACTACCGCGGAGTCAACTTTTTCGAGCTCCGTTTCGGGGAATCTGAATGTAAACGGCCATTTATCCGGCTTGCCGACTAATCAGGCTTTGAGAAAGGCCGAGAAATAGTGACCCGGCTCGCGATACTCAGAATAAGACATGACGACAGGGACTGGAATCTCATAACGTCCGCGATGGGCTGAATTATTGATGTTTCACCTCGCGAGGTTTGCTAAAATACGCCGCCTGAAGAGGCAAACATAGTTTCGCGCTGCGCGCCTGTTCACGTTCCTAACGGCTGGCATAGCGGAGGCAATGGAGCGGGCGTTACTACAAACCCCAATCGGGACTCCGAATGCGAAGGAGAAACGCCAAGGTGACGTGATGACAGGACCAGCGAAGGTCTATGAATTGCGTATTTATCACGTGGTCCCCGGAAAGCTGGATAGCCTTGTGGCCCGCTTCCGAGACTATACGGATAAGCTCTTTGCAAAACATGGAATGAAGAGTATTGCCTACTGGACAGCGCTGGAGGAGCCCGCGAAAAGCAACACGATCTTTTACATTCTGGAGCATCCGAGCCGCGAGGCGGCGGCCGCGAACTGGAAAGCCTTCCAGGACGATCCGGAATGGAAGACCGTGAAAGCCAAGTCCGAAGAGAATGGCAAACTTGTGGAGAAAATTGATTCAACCTTCTGGTCACTTGCCGATTTTTCCAGGCTGCCACGTGTCTGAGATCAGGCAACCGGTTCATTTCGATCTATCAAGAAGCCCTCGACCGCTCGCCCCGCCCTTGGTCTTGCGCTCTCGAAACAACAGACTGGAAGTCGGCGGAATGCATTCCTTCGACGTGAATCTTGCCGCTCATATTCAAACTTGGATTTAGTATCCGCACCCATTTTCCCCCGTTGATCAACTTCGTGCGTGCGTGCCTGCCATTTCTGCTCGCCAACTTCTGATTGACGGGCCTACCTTGCTTTTGGCTCGTCGCCGCCAAACTACGGATCAAAAGTTTGGTTTGCCGGCTATACGTGAGTTGGGTCAGACTCGGTTCAAATGAGGCCTGGGCTGAGGTAAAATCTTGTCAGATATATGCGTGGAGACCTGCGGGTGGGAGGTGCGCGATGAAGGCAGTGGTGCTGCATGAGTATGGTGGTCCCGAGAAGCTGAAGTTTGAAGAAAACGTTCCCGAGCCGCAGATCAGCGGAGGCACGATACTGATCGAGGCAGCCGCGGCGAGCGTCAATCCGATTGACTGGAAGTTGCGTTCAGGGATACGGCAGAAGGATCTTCCGTTGTCGTTTCCGGCCATTCTGGGCCGCGACGTGAGTGGCGTCGTCCGGGCGGTGGGCTCAGATGTGAAGCACTTCAAGGCCGGCGACCGCGTTTTGGCGCTATCCAACGCGACCTATGCCGAATTGGTTGCCGTGGACGCTTCGGACGTAACCCATCTTCCGGATGGCGTGGACTTGGCGGACGCGGCGGCGATCCCGCTGATTGCGCTCACGGGAGACCAGCTTGTGCGCCTTGCGACAAAAGTAAAGAAGGGACAGGTTGTGCTGATCACGGGAGCGTTGGGCAGTGTTTGGCGCGCGGCGGTACATACGGCGAAAAAAATTGGCGCCCAGGTGATTGCAGGTGTTCGCGGGAAAGACCTGAATGACGCGCGCTCCCTCAGTGTCTCTGACGTGCTGCCGATTGATGACGATAAAGCGATTGAGAAACTCCGCCTGGTAGATGCAATTGCCGACACCGTGGGAGGGAACGTGGCAGCGAAGCTGATCGCGAAGGTAAGGCAGAGCGGCTCCTTTGGATACGCCGGTGTCTTGCCGGAAAGCGCGGCGGCTCAAAATCCGACAGTGAAGATTACGCGCGTCCAGGCGCACCCTGATCCATCCAAGGTGCGTGAGTTTGCCGATGACGTGCGGGACGGCAAGTTCGTTCTGCCTATTGGCCGCCGGATGCCCTTGCGTGATGCAGCAGAAGCACATGTGCTGGGGGAGAAAGGCGGCATTGGGAAGATCCTCCTGCTGGCGCCGGATTCAAAACACTGATTTCTTCACGACGACCTCAGTGGACGGACGACGGCCTACCCATGCCTATCGCCCATCGCGTCTAACCTCCACGTCAGAAGATCGGGTTGCAAACTTTACCTCCACCTGTTAACCGATGGCGGCCGGGAATGCGCGCGGGGGGGAAATAATTTCTAAGCCGCCGACGATGCGCTCAGAGCCTTTCAATGAGTCGCTTGGCCTGCTGGTAGCAGCGGAGATTTCCAAGCAGTGCAATGCCGCCCGAATCGAGACGATGACATCTTCGATTGGAGCGATGGCGGTTTGACTACCTTTCCTGTTTTATTTAACATCGGAGGCAACCGTGGGGTTCGGTGACCCCGAATCGGACACTAACTGTGAGGGCACTGGTGAAACGCATGGCGAACAATGCCAAGATCATCGCTTTAGCATTCTTTGTTCAGGTTCTCTTGCCCGGCGCAATCTGTCGGGCGCGAGCGCAGGGGGAGAAAACTCCCTATCCGGCCATGGCTCCTCTCGATCAGTACTTGATAAAGGACAAGAATAGTGAAATCGCACTGGCTCGCACCGCTGCTCCAGCATCCATTTCGGACGGGGCCGAAGTGATGGTGCTCGGATCGAAGGGATATACAACCGCGGTGAAGGGCACGAATGGCTTTCTCTGCCTGGTGGAACGTTCGTGGGGCGCCGCCACCGATAACCCGGGCTTCTGGAATCCCAAGGTGCGCGCGCCGCATTGCTTCAATCCGCCGGCGGCAAGGACCTTTGCGCCCATCTTCCTGATGAAGACCAAACTGGTATTGGCAGGAAAATCCAAGACCGAGATCGCCGAGGCAACCGCATCGGCATTGGATAAAAAGGAACTGCCCGCACTCGAACCGGGAGCGATGTGTTACATGCTGTCGAAGCAGCAATACCTGAACGATTCCGCCACGAGCTGGCATCCTCACCTGATGTTTTTTGTTCCGGGCGACGCAGCGAAGAGTTGGGGAGCCGATCTGCCGGGCTCGCCGGTTATCGCGGCGAATGACCCTGAAGAACGGGCGACGATTTTCATGGTCTGGGTTGGCGAATGGTCCGATGGGACGCCGGCTCCGCCGGTTGCGCACTGATCAGCAATAAGATGCTGTGGCGCGATACTTTTGCTCTTGAGGCATTCCGGCCGAATCGCGGGCCACTCGCAGAGGAGTTTTCGCTCATGCTTTTGGGCCACCCTCCCATGCCGACACGCGCCCTGATCGTGGATCGCCGACCAAGCCCGCAACATCGTGCCGGGCTTCGTTCCATCGCCGGAAATCACAGCCCAATTTTGAACGCATGGTATCACCGTCAACAATATTGCCGGCGAAAGAAAAGCGACTCCGGCGTGGCAGCCAGCACATTAAGAACGAAGCCGCAATGTTCTTTGCTTTCTATGAAATTCGGGTTGCCGTTCATGCCCCTATTCCCGAATTGGATGACGGGACGTGCCCACCTGCGGGGCACAGCCAAGAGCGGGCGTGATGAGAAAACCAGATTAGGATACTGGGCAGGGAAAATTCTGAGTTTGGGCCTGGTACTGTTCGTCCTCTTGTTTTCACCTCCTCTGCGCGCTCAGTTAAGCCTTCCCGTTTTCAATGTAAGACAATACGGCGCAACCGGGAAGAAAGAAGACAACGCCCAGGCCGCCTTCCAGAAGGCGGTTGATGCGTGCGCCCAAGCGGGCGGCGGCACGGTCTATTTGCCGCCGGGAGAGTACACTTCCGGAACTATTCACCTGCACAGCCATGTGAGGTTCCGCGTGGAGGCGGGCGCCACGTTGTTCGCGTCCCCGGATACAGCTCTGTATGACAAGGCTTCCCTGCTTTACGGTGAAGACCTCCAGAACATTTCAATTGAAGGGCGCGGCACGATTGACGGACAGGGCGAATACGACTGGCGCATGAACGATCTTGATGACGCCTACATTCGCGACAACCAAATGGCGGCGCAGGCGGCGGGCGCATCGATGATGCGGTCGTTTCCGCGCGGGTATCCCAGGCGCACCCTCTACCCTCACATGATCCTGCTGCTGCGATGCAAGGACGTCTTCATCACCGGCCTTTCATTCTTGCGCTCGCCCAGTTGGACCATCAACCCCTACGCTTGCGAGCGGCTTACCATTGACGGCATCTACATTCACACCAGCCTGAAGGACGGCGTGTGGGCGGACGGCATTGACCCCGACGGCTGCAAGGACGTTCGCATCTCCAATTCCACCATCGAGACGGGAGACGACGCCATTGTGTTTTACTCCTCAACCATTTGGGGACCCGCGCTGCCCTGCGAAAACATCACCATCACCAATTGCCGGCTCTCCTCCGCTTCGAGCGCGCTGAAATTTTGCGATGGCAATTCGAACTCAGTCCGCAACGTGACCGTGGACAATTGCGTGATCACCGGATCCAATCGCGGCATCGCGTTTATGGTTTACGACGGCGGGTACGTGGAAAACGTGGTGCTCTCCAACCTGATTGTGAATTGCGAGCGCTTTGACTGGTTCTGGTGGGGCAATGGCGATCCCATCTATTTTACCATCCAGCGGCGCAGCGAAAGCCTGGGGCAGCCGTTGAACCCGGGCGAACCGGCGGCAGGATCCATTCGAAACGTTATCATTCGCAACGTCATCGCCCACGGAAAAGGAAGTTGCCTGATCAGCGGGCATCGCGAGAGCTGGCTGGATCACGTCAGCCTTGAAAATATCAAGTTCTATCTCTCTACCGATCCTTCCGCCGCTTACGACAGGTCGGTGAACGCCGTGCAATTTCGCTACGCGAAAAACCTCACCCTGAGCGGAGTTGAAGTGATTTGGGAAAAGCCCGAGTTGGCCAATTGGCAAAGCGCCCTCTATTTCGAAGAGGTCAAGGGGCTGCGAGTGAGTGGATTCTCGGGAGGGCCGGCGAAACCGGGAACTGATACTCCTGCCATCGTCGTCAACCAAGTGCGAGACGCAACAATCAGCAGCTCGAAGGCATCGCCGGGAACAAGAGTGTATCTTTCCGTTCGGGGAGCGAACAGTGATGAGATCAATCTGACCGGCAACGATTTGCACGGAGTGGCAATTCCCTTCCGGGTGGATGAGGGCGCAAAGGAAGGCGCGGTCAAAGCTCTCAATAATTTTTGACGCAATTTGCATTCTGATTCGTGCGGTCCCTCATGCGCCGCACAACAAAAAGCGGAGAAGGAGAATTTGATGGAACGCGTCTGTTTTTTGTTAAAAGTTAAAAAAGTGCGGTTGAAGGAATACAAAAAACGCCACAAGGCGGTGTGGCCCGACATGCTGGAGGCACTGAGGGAAACCGGCTGGCACAATTACTCGCTCTTTCTGAGAAAGGACGGGTTGCTGGTGGGCTATTTTGAAACCCCCAGCCTGGCGCGGGCGCTGAAGGGGATGGCGAAACGCGAGGTCAATGAACGTTGGCAACGCGATATGTCCAGCTTCTTCGAGTCGCTCGATGGCCGGCGTCCCGATGAAGCTTTCCAGCGGCTGGAAGAAATTTTCTTTCTGGCCTGATCGGTCTCCCTTCCAACTTTCGGGCCGGAGCGCGCGCCAATTCCGGCCGGCCCGTTGCGCGCCGAAATGAGTGGGAGTATGTTAGACGAGTGCCGGGAAATGAAAATGCAAATCGCGGATGGGTGGAGGCAACTCAATGAAGGCAATAACAGCGGGAACCTGCGCTCTGGCGGCGTGCCTGGCCGCCATTCTGCTGGGAGCCAGTGCGCCTCCTAAAACCAATCCAGCCCCCTCTTGGAATCAGAAAGCGGCCGCTGCCTACCTTGATTACAGGGAGGGCTGGTGGAATGCATGGCCCACCGCCGCGCGCGATCACGATACGTTCTGCGTCTCGTGCCACACCGCCGTGCCTTACGCTCTTTCGCGATCTTCGCTTCGAGCGGGACTGGGCGAAGCTACTGCTTCCCCCCAGGAACGCGCTCTTATCGAAAATGTGGCCAAGCGTGTTCGCCTGTGGAATGAAGTCCAGCCTTTCTATAGCGACGAGAAACGCGGCATCTACAAATCCTCTGAATCCCGTGGCACGGAGAGCGTCCTGAATGCGTTGATCCTCTCGAGCCATGACGCGCCCGGCGGAAAGCTTGGCGCCGACACGCGCACCGCCTTGCACAACATGTGGGCGCTTCAGTTAAATGGCGGCGACGCGAAGGGAGCGTGGCCATGGCTCCGGTTTGATAACGAGCCTTGGGAAGCAAATGACTCGCAGTATTATGGTGCATGTCTGGCGGCGGTCGCCGTGGGGACGGCGCCGGAAAACTACAATGCCAGTCCCGATGCCCAGACCAACTTCGGCCCGCTTCGCGAATACCTCAACCGGGGCGCTGCCAGCCAATCCCCCATCAATCGGGTCGTGCTGCTGTGGGCATCGGCGAAATGGCCGGGCCTGCTGGCCCCGGAACTGCAAGAAGACATCATCAAGGAGATTCAGGAAAAGCAGCAGGCTGACGGAGGGTGGAGCCTCTCATCAATGGTCGGCTCGTGGAAGCGAAAAGACGGAACTCCTTTGGAAGCCGCCAGCGATGGCTACGCCACCGGCTTGGTCGTCTATGCACTCGAACAGTCGGGCCTCAAGCGCGAGGACGTCCATCTGACGCGTGGCCTTGACTGGCTGGTGAACAATCAGAATAAAACAGAAGGCATTTGGCTGGGCTATTCTTTGAACAAACGGCGCGACCAAACCTCCGAGACGGGCCGGTTTATGAGCGACGCGGCAACCGCTTATGCCGTGCTGGCTTTGTCGCAAAAATAGCTCCAAACCGGCGTCTCCGAATTGCTCCTGCCGCCACTGTTTTGCGCCTATTCATATCGCAAGGCAACCATGGGATCCAGGCGGCTGGCGCGGAGGGCCGGAAGATATCCCGCTGCGCAGGCCACCATCGTCAAACCAATTGTCGCCATGACTAGGGTCAGTGGGTCGTGCGCCGTCAGGCCATAGAGTTGGCTTTGCACCATGCGGGTCAGCGCGAGCGCGGCGGGCACGCCCACGCCCACGCCAATCGCCACCAGCCACAGCACGTCGCGCATGACCAGCCAAATCACATTTTTGCGCTCCGCCCCCAGCGCCATGCGGATGCCAATCTCCCGCCGCCGCTGCGCAACCGTGTAGGTCATTACACCATAGAGACCTATCGTAGCCAGCAGGGTGGCGAGAAATCCGAAGACCGTGGAAAGGCTGGCGATCATCCTTTCGGTTGTGAGCGAATTGTCAATTTGCGTTTCGGTGGATCGCATCCCATAGACCGGCAAAGTCGAATCGAGTGCGCGCACGTTCGCACGCAGGGTGGGCATCAGTTGGTTGGGATCGGCGGAGGTCCTTGCATACACTGTCATATTACCCACTTGGTTGCTGCCCAAATAGGAGATATACGCCTGCACTGGAATTTCGTCGCGCAGGCTCGTGTATTTGATGTCCTTCACAACTCCTATAACCTCCATGGGCGTCTTCGTTCCCGGGTCACTTCCAAAACCAATGTGACGCCCAATTGGGTTTTGGCCCTTGAAATAGCGCTTGGCGAACGACTCGTTGATCATCACGGCGGTCGGGGACATGTCGTCAGGCTTCGGTCCGTTCTGAACCTGCCCGTTGTCCTTGGTGGTAAAGTCCCGCCCCGCGATGATGGGTACGCCGAGAGTGGCGAAATAATTGGGGCTGATCTGGTTCATGAACGGCTCTGGCTGATCGCCGGGAGTGGCGGCCGTGTAGCCCTCCACCGTCATGCTGCTGTCCCACTCGTTGTCTTCGAGAATCCGGACAGCGGCCATGCCCACCGATTGCACCCCGGGGATTGAGTTCACCCTATCCGTCAATTGTTGCAGAAAAATCTTCTCCCGTTCGGGCTTGTATCCGTCTATGGAAGGATCAATGTCAAAACCAATCAGCCGCTGGGCTGGGAAACCCGGCCCCAGATTGCTCAGATTTCTGAGGCTGCGCAAAAAAAGACCGGCGCCCACCAGGAGCAGGAGCGAGAGCGACACTTGGGCCACCACCAGGGACT
The DNA here is from genome assembly GCA_035308965.1 of Terriglobia bacterium. GTDB lineage: Bacteria > Acidobacteriota > Terriglobia > UBA7540 > UBA7540 > DASYXZ01. The sequence goes on from DATGFN010000019.1 coordinate 433,537, forward strand.
TGCGCAGTCCGGCGTGGCCGCCGCCCACCACTGCGCCAGCCTGGTCTTTCAGCGTGCGCCCGACGTCAGGCTTTGTTGCCTTAAGGGCCGGGACGAGGCCAAACAAAATTCCTGTGACCAGCGTGACGGCCAGAGTAAAAAGGAGAATTCGCAAGTCAGGTGCGGTGGAAATGCTGATGCCCCCGGAATCCGACGGCATGTAGATGGCCATCAATGCGCGGTCGGCCCAGAAAGCGAAGGCAAGGCCGGCAAGCCCGCCAACGGCAAACAGGCATAACGTTTCCACCAGAAGCTGGCAGACGATTCTCCCCCGGCTGGCGCCCACCGCCAGCCTTACTGCGATCTCTTTCTGCCGGCCCGCGGCCTTGGCCAGCAGAAGATTAGCAAGATTCGAGCATGCGATGATCAGCACCACTCCGGTGATGGACATCAAAACCCAAAGCGGTGTGGAAAGCTCGCGCCTTAAGTATGACCGGCCTTGCGAGCCCGGCAGGACATCGATGGTCATTTTGAGAAATTCATCCCGATCGTATTTTGAGGCGTGGGCGAAGGCCGCCTCCTGCACTTCCATTTCGATCATGGAATGCATGTAGGGTTGCAGTGATGCCTTTGCCTTCGCTTGGGTAATGCCCGGCTTCAATCTCCCAAAAGCGTTCACCCAGCGGTTCCGCCGATTCGTCAACATTTCCGGATTACCCACGCCAAGGTCCGGCTGCTCCACGATGGGGATAAACAATTTGGACTGAAATCCAAGCTCGACGTCGTCAAAACCCGGCTGGGCAACTCCAATCACTGTCATCGTGTGATTGTTAATCGACAGGTTTTTACCCAGGACCCCCGGGTTGGCGGCAAACCGCTGCCTCCAATAAGCGTAGCTCAAAACCACCTGCGGTGCGCCGTTGGCGACGCGGTCCACCTCCGGCGTGAAAGTGCGGCCTAGGACGGTTCCAACTCCGAGGACGCTGAAGTAAGTCCCCGAAACCAGTGAAGCGTGCACGAGTTCGGCCTGACCACCCTCAACCATGTTGACACTGATGGGAAAGCGGCAGAACATACCCGTAAAGACCTCATTGTGATCTTTAAAATCTTTGTACATGGGATAGGAAATGGCGTTGCCACCCCAATTACTTCCGTAATGACGGCCATTTTCGGTAAGCAACACCAGTTGCAGCGGGTCTTTCACCGGCAGGAGGCGAAGCAATATCTGGTCAAGCAGGGAGAAAATGGCTGTGTTGGCGCCGATACCGAGCGCCAAGGTGAGAACAGCAATGGCAGTGAATAATGGATTTTTGGCCAGGACGCGGACAGCGTAGCGAATATCTCCTGCAATGTTACCCATCGAATCTATCCTCCGTAAGGGTCTTTCTTCTTAGACGGAGACTTGGCGTATAAGTTTGGTGGATATTTTAGAATTAAGCGCGGTCCGGCAATCTACAGTGCTCAATTGAAATCCACTCCTAGGTGAGAAAAATAATTATCCCCGGCGTCCCCAACGGCGTAAATTGCCCTGTGAAAGTAAGCGCGCCCGTGGCACGGTTGACCCGGAAAGTCGTGATCGCGTCCGCTCTCTGGTTACAGGAATAGAGATAATTCCCTGTCGGCTCGATATTGAAGCTGCGGGGATAATCGCCCCGAGTCCATTCCTCGCCCATGAGCGTCAGCGTCCCCTCGGCGCCAATAGAAAACCAGGCGATGCTGTCATGCAGGCGGTTGGCGGCGTAAACAAATCTTGCGTCTGGCGAGACCATTATTTCCGAGGTGAAGTTCGTGCCGGCGAATCCCTTGGGCAGGCTGGAAATAGTCTGCCTGGCCTTCAGCCTTCCGCTGGCTCCGTCATAGTCATAAGTCACCACAGTGGAGCCTTCTTCTTGCAATGCATAAAACCAGAGGCCGCTGGGATGGAAGGTGAAGTGGCGCGGCCCGTCCCCCGGCGGTAGTGAAATCGAAGCAGGATTACCGGGATTCAGCTTGCCGTTTTGGACGTCAAATTTGTAAATAAAGACTTGATCCAGTCCCAGGTCACTGGCAATTACAAACTTTCCCGCCGGATCGGCCTGGATCATGTGGGCGTGAGGCCTGTCGTGGCCGCTGATGGCAAAACTTCCAGCTGGCGCGCTGGCCGCGTGCGGAGATCCTATGGCGCCGGCATCGTGGATGATGTCAGTCGGCGCGCCAAGCTCTCCTTTGGGCATGACAGGAAGAACGGCCACTATTCCGCCCTGGTAATTGGCCACCAGTACGTATTTGCCGGAAGGGTGAACGCTCAGGTGGGCCGGGCCCGCGCCTTCCGAGCTTACCGTGTTCAACAGCGTCAGGCCGCCGTTCGAGCGGTCAATGGAATAGGCGCTCACTGAACCGTTGGCCGTGCCTTGATAGTTCGAGATTTCATTGGCCGAGTACAAGTGGGTTCGCGATGGATCAAGAGCCAGCCAGGCCGGGTTCGAGTCATTCGGAAAGAGCTCGCGTTGCTTCAGATTGCCTGTGGCAGGGTCCATTTCAAAAAGGTAAATACCCTGCCCACGACCCTGGGCGCCTTCCGGACCTTGGGGTGAACTGTAGGTGCCCACATAAGCGAAAACCGGTTTCGTAGCACGACTTGCCCGGCCATCCTGGGCCGCAAACACGGACGGGGCCATGGCGAAAGTCGCGGCAGCCCTCAGGAACTCGCGGCGCGAGGTATTGCAGTGCCGGTTACATTGCAGCTCTGTTTCATCGGGTAACATTACGTTTCTCCTTTTTCATCTCGAGCTGGCCAATAATCACGTCAGCAAACTGCGCTCAACCCCCCGCCGTCCGAATGGTATACCTTTCGGCGTTAGCTGAAGTGAAAGAAATAATCCGGATTGAATAGCGTCCGCCCGAATAGTAGTCTGAAGCCGAAAACAGGACGATGGAACAATAGGTTAGGAGTCCTTCAAAAAATCCTTATGCTGAACTTTCGGTTGAATTTCATTCTGTTGTTCGCCGCGGGCCTGTTGACCGCGGCCACGGCCTCTGCGCAAGCACCGCTCACCGGAGTGATTGACATCCACGCGCATTGCGACCCCGACAGCTTACCGCGCTCCATCGACGCCATCGACTTGGCGCGTTTGGCGAGGGCCCGCGGAATGCGCGGTCTGGTTTTGAAAAACCATTTTGAGTCCACAGCCATGCTGGCCTACATCGTGCGCAAGGAAGTGCCTGGTATCGAAATTTTTGGCGGCATCGACCTCAACCGCACCGTGGGCGGCATCAACCCGGACGCAGTCGAACAAATGGTTCACGTCAAAGGCGGCTGGGGCCGCGTGGTGTGGATGCCGACGTTTGACGCCGAGCACGATAAGTTGGCGGCAGACCACCCTCGGGCGCGTGTTCCCGTTGCACGTAACGGCGAGTTGCTGCCCGAGGTGAAACTCGTCATCGCGCTCGTCGCCAAATATCAACTGACACTCGAAACAGGACATTCCTCGCCGGAAGAAGGATTACTTATTGTCCGCGAGGCGCGCCGCCAAGGCGTTCAGCATATCGTCGTAACGCATGCGATGGTGGTGGGCATGACCATCCCGCAGATGCAGGAGGCGGCCAAGGAGGGCGCCTACCTTGAATTCGTTTATAACGCTCTTATCGGCCCGGGAAAGAAATTCGAAATGCGCGACTACGCACAAGCCATTCGAGCCATTGGCGCAAAGTCCTGCATCCTGGCCAGCGACTTGGGTCAGGGGGGAAATCCGCTGCATCCTGATGGATTGTCCGCCTTTTTCGACGGACTTATGAAAGAGGGGTTTTCAGAAGCGGACATCGAACTGATGTCCAGCACCAATCCGGCGCGGGCATTGGGGCTGGAGTGATAATTTCCTCTGAACTTGCGGTCTAAACGTGGTGATAAACATCCCAGCCTTTGTAATTGCCCAGGGCTTCGGCGATGGCCGCGCCGTAATTGCTTCGATTGACGGCCACATGATGCTCGTAGCCGTTCTTGCAAACGAACTGAAGTAAATCCTGAAGACCCTTCACCTTCAGCACGCCATAACCGCCAAAACTCTTGGGACGGTCATCGGTGGTTTCGCCCTCGCCCACATAGGCGCGCATCTTGCCGTGCAAGTCGTCGGTGGAGGCGCGGCAGTATGTGATGGGGCCGCTCTTCAACTGGCCCACCACGGTGCCAAAGGTATTGTCCTTCCCCACCGAGCCGGCGATGATTTCCTGGAAATCCATCTTAAGAGTTTCAAAGAACTCTTTGGGCAGGTTCGAGCAGTGAAAGATCACGCATTTATCGGGATCCTCGCCATAATTATTGTTCCAATCCACAATGGCGCTCGGTGTGCCCGAAGCGAGCTGAAGGATGTACATGCCGATCATGCCGATCATGTCTGTCTCGCAGGCGCTGGGCATGAGGCTGTTGGACATCATGCTCATCAGCGTGCAAGGCACGACGCCGAAGAATTCCTCCATGGCCGTCCAGCATTGAATGGACGTGCCCGCAAGTTCGTTGGCCTTCATCCAATCATCCACCACCACGCCGAACTTGGCCATCTTGATGAGCGAGGGCGACGGGATGCCACCGGTGGCCACATAGCCCTGGATGCCCCCCAGCTTCGCTTTTACTGTTGCGTCGTCGTCCTTCAACCGGTTGATGCGCCCGAAGACCTCAGAAAGGTCCAGGGTTTCCACCGTAATGCCGGCGTTCTCCATCAGTTTTTCGCTGAAGCGGACGGTATTGAAAGCCGCCGGTCGAGCTCCCAGCACGCCCACACGGACGTTGTGCATCCCTCTTACAATGCGGCAAGTGGCCGCGAAAGCGCTCAGGTCGCTCTTAAATGAATCGGAAGATGGGGCGACGGTATGTAATCTCGTAAGGGTATACTTGATGCCATATTGCCAAAGATTGTTACAGGCGGAAATTTTGCCGCAAAAGCTGTCGCGCCGCCCGCCCATCAGCATCTTGTCGGTGGCGTCGGGGAATGCCTGGAGAAGCACGGGGACGTTCAACCCGCTCATGCGAATGCTGTTGGCCACGCCGCGCTCGTCGCCAAAATTGGGCAGGCTCACCAGAATGCCGTCAATTTTGTCGGCATGGCGCCTGAATAGGTCCGCGCACTTGCGCGCGTCCTGCAAGGATTCCACCGCGCCGAACTTGGTCTCTTCCGGCGTGAGGCAGACGGTGTTGTAGCCTTGCGCCGCCAGCACGCGCAGGATTTCCTCGCGCCCATCGCGAGCCAAAATGTCGGGGAAAAATCCCCGGTTCCCGATAATCACACCCAATGTTGTTTTTTCCATGTTGGTTTGCCTATTCGAGCCGGTATTATAACCTGTCCCTCAAAGATCAATGCGCTGTTAATCCTTAAACCTTCTTATCCTGTCCATAGGTCGAGTGATAACGCCCGTACCACTTCTTGACTTCTTTCGCCGGGAGCGCGTTGGGCTTGCCCAGGAGCAGCGCCAGATGGCAAGTCTTGGCAACGTCCTCCAGCATCACCGCTGCCTTGAATGCCGCCGCAGGTGTTGGGCCGAACGCAAATGCGCCGTGCTGGGCCAGCAAAACTGCCGGGGCATGGCCCGAGCATTTCAGAATCGCCTCGCCGATGTGGTCGCCCGCGTTGTCCGCGTAGGGCGCGCAAGGAATCTCATTACCAAACTCATCGGCAATCGCCGTTAGGTACGCCGGAACCGACCGTCCCAACAGAGCAAAACTTGTGGCGTAATTCGAATGGGTGTGGACGATCCCCCCAATATCGGGCCTGTGCTTGTAGAGGTATAGATGGTGTGGCAGGTCCACTGAGGGCTTCCATCGCCCCCGAATTTTTCGGCCCTCGAGATCGGTTACGGCGAGGTCCGCGGGGCGAAGTTTTTCATAATCCATGCCGCTCGGCTTGATCACCACCCACCCGCGTTCCCGGTCAATGCCGCTGGCGTTGCCGCTGTGCATGGTCACCAGGCCGGCGCGGTAAATTCCCAGGTTTGCTTCCCAAACTTCGCGCCGCAATTTCTCAAACGATGGCATCCTCAAAGTTGACCAACCGGGTGAATTGACTCGATCACCCTTTCGCTGCGGTTTCTCCACGTAACGCCTTCAGGCGCTTGATCACATCGTTCGTCCCTCGGCCAAAGTAATCATGCAGCGTCTGGTATTCCTTAAAGATCCTCGTATAAATCTCGTGATGTTCACGCCGGGGGCGGTAAACAAGTTTCTGCGTGTGCGCCATGTGTTGGGCCGCGTCAAAGATGGAATCGTATCCACCCGCGGCGCTTCCGGCGGCGACGGCCCCGTGCATGGCCGAGCCCAGAGCCGGGCAAGTCTGGAGTTGCCGGGCCAGTTTTATTTCGCGCCCGGTTACATCCGCATAAATTTGCATCAACAGGTGATTGCGCTCCGGCAGGCCGCCGCAGGCAAAAAGGTTTTCCACTTTGACGCCCCGCGATTCAAAGGCTTCAATAATCTGGCGCGTGCCAAAAGCAGTCGCTTCCATAAGGGCGCGGTAAATTTCCTCCGCCGCCGTCGCCAGCCTCATCCCGAGCAAGACGCCGGTAAGGTCGGCATCCACCAAAATCGATCGGTTGCCGTTCCACCAATCGAGCGCCAATAAACCCGATTGGCCGGGCTTCAGTGCCGCAGCGCTGCGCTCCAGCCAAGCGACGGTTTCCATCTTGCGCTTGCGCGCTTCACGCGTCACATGTTCCGGGACGCCGTTCTCAAAGAACCAGGCAAAGATGTCGCCGACGGCGGACTGCCCCGCCTCAAAGCCCCACAATCCGGGAACAACGCCGTCTTCCACTGTCCCGCACATGCCCTCAACCATCTGGCGTTCGTTGCCAAGCAGAAGATGGCAGATGGACGTCCCCATGATCATCACCATGGAGCCCGGCGTGGTCACGGTGCAGGCGGGGACGGCCACGTGCGCATCCACATTGCCGATGGAAACAGGCGTCCCGGCGCGCAGCCCGGTCTTCCTCGCCCAATACGGGGTGACACCCCCGGCGAGCTGGCCGAGGGGGTAATATTTTTCAGGGACCTTGGCGCCGATCACGTTTTTCATGCGCGGGTTCAAAGCGGCAAAAAAATCCGGCGAGGGAAATCCTTTCCCCTTTACCCACATCGCCTTATAGCCCGCCGTGCACGAATTGCGTTTTTCTTCGCCCGTCAGTTGCCAAACAATCCAGTCCGCCGCTTCGATGAAGCCGTCGGCGGCGTCATAGAGGGCGCCATCCTCGTTGGCGATTTGCAGGAGCTTGGAAAAAAACCACTCGGAAGAATACTTGCCGCCGTAGAGGTGAATGAACTCCTCGTCGCGCTCGCGGCCGACTTCGTTGATGCGATTGGCTTCCGGTTGAGCGGCATGATGTTTCCAGAGCTTCACCCAGGCGTGCGGGTTTTTCTTGTATTGAGGAAGAAAGCTTAAGGGCGTGCCGTCGCGCTTAACGGGTAGCGGAGAGGAAGCGGTAAAGTCCGTGCCCATACCGATCACATCATCGGATTTGATGCCCGCGCTCTTTAGAGCTTTGGGCACTCCGCGCTCGACCACTGTCAAATAGTCCCGGGGATTTTGCAGAGCCCAATCGGGTTCCAGGCGCGGGCCGCCGGGAAGTTTTTCATCAATCACCCCATCCGCGTAAGGAACGATGGCGCTGGCCAGTTCGTCTCCGTCGCGCGTCCGCACCACCACAACGCGGCCCGATTCCGTGCCGTAATCGATGCCCAACGCAAACTTTTCTTTGGCCATGACAGACCGTTGGCGGAAGTCAAGTCCCAGATCGATCCAAGACGCTCCGCGTTCCCGTGTGGACCATCAGAAAGACTACTTTTCTAGCATGGTTAAGCCACTTCTGCCAGTGGTTTCAGATCGCACGAAAATGATTTGTAACTTTATCATGAGCGCAGCCCAAGAGCGGCGGGCAGGGCTGCGTCCCCCAAAGATTCTGAAATTCCAGTTTTGATATTCCAGTTTCCAGTTTCCATTTTCAGCTTCCTACTTTCATTCGTAACCTCTCGATTGTCGGGTCAACCACTTCGCCGCCGCTCAAGCCGAATCTCTTCCATGAGCTTTTCTTTCCGCGAGGGGTCCAGCCAATAGGTGAGCCACAAGTGGAAGGTGGCGTGGCTTCGCCAGCCCGCCCACGCTTTTGCCATGTGGGCCACTTTCTTCTCCGAAGGCATTTTGCGCAGCCCGTAGAAACGTTGGATCGCTTTTTGCAAGCCAACATCCGCCGCCGGAAGGCAATCGAGGTGGCCGAGCGCGCGCATGCCTACATATTGCGCCGTCCACGGCCCAACGCCCTTTTGCTCAATCAGCCGCGCGTGGGCGATGCTCGGAGAAAGAGTGCGCAGACTTTCGAGGTCCAAACTACCGTCCAGCACAGCACGCGAAATGGCGATGATGTAGCGCGCCTTGGGCCCCGAGATTTGAATGCGGCGCAGTTCGCGCGGCGTGGTAATGGCCAGCGCCGCGGGCAGCGGAAATGCGTTGTAACGCCGGCCCTCAAATTCAATCGTGTGGCCGTACTTTTCAATCAGCGCCAGCTTGACCTGATGCGCAAAACTGAGGTTGATCTGCTGTTCCAGAATGGCGGAGATTAAAGTCTCGTAAACATCGGCGGCCTGCGGAATTCTCATGCCGCGAAAGTGGGCGGTGAGCTTGGATAGAGCGGGATCCGAATCGGCAAGCAGATAAAAAGGGGTCAGGTCCAGGTCCGTGGCGAACTGGCGGATGACAAGTGAGCGAATCGCGCCCGCAGTTCTTTCGTCATCGGGCCCGGCCAGGATTCGTATTCGCAGGCGCGACTTCTGCCCGCGCAGCTCCTCCGAGACTCCATAGAGGACCAAAGTTTCCCCTAGTTCGATCGCTCGTCGATATTCACCCTCCTCGAAATAATCCAGCAGGGGGGCGAACGCGCGCCCATTCAAGAGCGCGGGCGGGCTCAGGATAAAACGGAGTGTGTGCTCGAAACTAAAGGGTTGGCGCGGCTCGATAAGCATCGTAGTCTCGAAATTCGTTGGGCGGATTATTGTGCACCTTCCCGCTGTTGCGTGGCAAGAATTCTGCTCAATGGAAAAAGCCCGAACAATACCTTGATGAATCAGCGCTCCCAGACCCTCCCTCAACAACCCGTTGGACTGCGCTGCGCGTCGAACCACCTCATTTTCATGTTGTGCGTCCCCGCCCTTAGATGTAACTTTACTTGGGGCCGAATCATCCAAAATGTAGCCTGCTTCAGCGGGCGGACATCGGTCGTCAGCCGCGATTGCCGAAACAGGTGGGGATGAATCGGTTCGTGCAAGCCTGAAGAATCTAAGCTAAAATCATCAGGTTTTGGATTTGGATCGAAGCGAACCTATGACCGATTCCCCACAAGCGGCAATTGCGAAAGACGATACCGTTCTGGTGTCCGAGGCCAAGGCTGGAAGTTACCCGGCCTTTGAAGAACTGGTGAACCGGTATGAGAAAAAAATCTACCGGCTGGGCTTGAATATCACCGGCCTTCCTGAAGACGCGGAGGATGTTCTTCAGGAAACTTTTTTGAAGGCCTTCCAGCACCTGTCCGAATTCCGGGAGGATTCAAGATTCTATACCTGGCTGGTGCGCATTGGTGTTAATGAAGGCCTGATGAAGTTGCGCCGTCGCCGCGCTGACAAGACGGTGCCCATTGAAGATCATGTGGATGAGGAAGGCGTCACGGTGCCAAGGGAGTTCGCGGATTGGAGCCCGAATCCGGAGCAACTCCTGGCGCAAAGCGAATTGCAATCGATCCTGGACAATGCGGCGCGATCTCTCCCGCCTACGTTCCGCACCGTCTTTCATTTGCGCGACGTGGAGGGACTCTCCACGGCTGAGACGGCCGAGCTACTCGACTTGACCGAAAGCGCGGTGAAGGCGCGCCTTTTCCGGGCGCGATTGCAACTGCGCGAAGATCTGGCGAAAGTATTCAAACGGGGGTGACCTTGATAGGCTGCAAAGAAGTAATGCAAGAGCTTTCCAACTTTCTCGAAGGCGACGTGGACGACGATTTTAAGCGTGAACTGCGTTCGCATCTGAATAAATGTAGCCACTGCCAGGTCGTGGTGGACACCACCCGCAAAACCATTGAGCTCTATTGCGACGGCGAGATCTTCCCCCTCCCTGAACCCGTGCGCACTCGCCTCCACCAAGTGATCCGCCAAAAATGGTTCGAAAAATGTAAGTAGCCTCTTTTCTTGATTGGGCTCTCACTGTCCTCGCTCGCCAGCCTTAATGCCCTGTCCCATCCCACTTCCCGGAAAACCCTCCTCCCCAAGCATTGCTACGACCGTTCATTGATTTGGGTAAAGTCCCCATAATTCGAAATTTGACCGAGTCTTGTTCGCCCTGAAGGGCAAAGTTTTTTCACCGGTAGAGATGAATTGAAATTTCCTTTGCTGCGGAGCAATTCCGGACTCCGGTTTCTATTGACAGCTTTGGAGAGACTTCGTAAAATTTTTAATACACCAATGAGTGCAATCAGTACAAGGAAGGGCATGGATAAGCGAAAGTCCGAAGCGTTCAAGAAACGTTTGATTGCCAAGCAGAGCGAGTTGTTGCGCCTGGTTTCGAAATCCGAACAGGATGGAAGAGAAGCGGACGAAGAGGCGACGCAAGACATCGCCGACAAGGCCGCGAATTCCTACACCAAAGAATTCCTCTTTCATCAAAGTGATGACAATCGGCGCATGCTCAACATGGTGAACGAAGCGCTAGAGCGCATCAAGACTTCCTCCTATGGGCTTTGTGTGGCCTGCCAGGAAGAGGTCCAACCCAAGCGGCTGGATGCAGTGCCCTGGGCGCGCCATTGTATTGACTGTCAGGAGAAGCAGGAACAGGGCCTTCTCTAAGCCGGCTCGCACCATCGAAAGCGAGGCCATTCTTCCCCACTGCACCCGATCGACGCTCCCGAATTCTTCCTTCGGTTTTCCTTGAGATGGCGGACAGCCTGTTCGCCGTCGTTTTTCCCACATCATGTTCGCTGTGCCATCAGGAAATGGTCCACGCCGGGAGCATTGATATCTGCCCCGATTGCTGGGGCCGAATCGAGCCCTGGATGGGGGCCGCCTGCTCCCAGTGCGGACTTCCCTTCCCTTCCGAACGCGCCACCGATTCCGTGGTGGCGCTTTGTCCTCAGTGCCGCGAAGGCGAGTTTGAATTCGATACGGCGCGAAGCTACGGCCTTTACTCCGGCAGTTTGCGCGCACTCATCCTGCAACTCAAGTTCCGCCGCCGGGAACGTCTGGGCAAGAGGCTCGGCGGTTTCCTTCTGTCGCCATGGAATTCACTCCCCGGTGCCACGAATGATTTGCCCATTCTCATTCCGGTTCCGCTGCACACATCAAGAAAACGCGAGCGTGGATTCAACCAGGCGGAATTGTTGGCTCTCGGATTAAGCCGTGAGGTGGCAAAGAATAGTGGCGCGGGCAGACCGCGAGTGGAAACGCATTGCCTTATCCGCACCCGACCCACCTCCCCACAAACCGGCCTCAGCCTTCAATCGCGAAAGGAAAATGTTCGCAACGTTTTCGCCGTCATGACTCCCGAAAGGATTCGGGGCCGTGTGCTGGTTCTGGTCGACGACGTGATGACCACCGGGGCCACGCTCTCCGCTTGTGCCGAAGCTTTGAAAAAAGCGGGGGCTCTGAGCGTCCTGGGATTGACCCTTGCCCGCGCCACTCCCCATTTTCCGGACCATGGCGACGCCGAGCATAGCCAGACTATTGACGACACTGGCCGCGAATGGACATAATAGGAACATCGGCCGGGCAAGCGACCTTTTTCAGGGGAAAACAGTATGCCGGAGGCGGACAAACGAATCTTACAGACACCCGTGCTGGTGTTGAACGCCACCTATGAGCCGATCAATATCACTGCCGTCCGCCGCGCCGTCGTCCTGATTCTCAAAGGCGTGGCGACCACGGAAGAGGAAAACGGCGGCTTTGTTCATTCCTCCCGCAACGCCATGCGCGTGCCCAGCGTGATCCGGCTGACCGAGTTTCGCCGAATCCCTTACCAGAGCCGCGCCCTTTCACGCAAAAACATTCTCTTGAGGGATCGTTACACCTGCCAGTTCTGCGGACGCGTTTTGCCCGCCAGCGAACTGACTCTGGACCACGTGATCCCTCGCTCGCGCGGCGGCCATACGGACTGGGACAACCTGGTGGCCTGCTGCCATTCCTGCAACAACAAAAAGGGTGACCGCATGCCCGATGAGTCGGGATTGAAATTGCGCCGCCCTCCGCGTCCCTTCACCCTGCACACCAGCCGACAGTTGATGCGCATGATGGGCCGATCGGACGACCGCTGGCGGAAGTATCTTTTTTATTAATGTCGGCCTCCCGCCCTCAGCCCGCGACATTAGTGCGTGCTCTTGTTTTGCTGATGCCTGGCCGCTGAAGGCTGAACGCTCCAGTGGAAAACAAAAGCTGGCAGAATTCCCGGGAGTTGGTTAAACTGTAAATCGTTCGGAATGCTTTAGCAATCACGCCGCTCGTTCCCTAAGCCGCAATCTCGCGGAGAGGTGGCCGAGTGGCTTAAGGCGGCGGTTTGCTAAACCGTTGTACGGTCAAAAGCTGTACCCAGGGTTCGAATCCCTGCCTCTCCGCCAATTCTCAGAGACGCAATTTATTCCCAGTAACTTAATCAGCTGATTTCAAGAGCTTAAGAAAGAGGGGTGGCCGTCTGATATTTGATACGGCCGCTCTTGTTACTGCGGGACCTTCAGGATTTCCACCAGCGCGTCGACGACTTGGGGATCATATCGCCCCAGGTCAGCTCCTTTGCGAATCTCGCCCAGGGCCACGCGCATGTCCCAAGCGTCCCGATATGGGCGCCAGGATGTGAGCGCAGAATAAGCCTCGCAAACGCCTGTAATACGAGCTCCGATGGGAATGGCGTCGCCCCTCAGCTCGTCGGGAAAACCGCTTCCATTCCAAGCTTCGTGATGGTGTTTCACGATCTCGTGCAGGCGAGGGTCTACGTACCCGTGACGCCTCAGCAGGGAAACACTTTCTGTAACGTACTTCTGAAGCAATTTACTTTCCTGGTCCGTCAAACGCCCGGCGCGGTTCCAGATGTGATGGGGCACGGCTTCTTTGCCAATGTCTTGAACATATCCAGCTTGCAGGATGATCCTCTTCAGGTCGTCGCTCAACTTCAAGGAGTCTGCGACCGCAAACGAAAGAAGCGCTACAACGCGAGCGTTGCCCACCGACCCGTCCAGGGCCTCGACGGCCAAAACCAAATCTTCCGGCACATCGATCAGCGACTCGGCGTGGTGAAATTTATCCGCCAGCGGAAGAGGGATAATCGACGGATCATTCCAACGGTCAATAATCCCGTTAACCTCATATACGGAGATGCGATGCGATTTGCCTTTGACCTGGATTTTTTCATACTCATCTTTCTTGATGCTGGCGTCTGCATAAGCGAGCTTGATTTCGTTCGAGTCCGGATCGAGCGCCAAAGCGCGTTCGAATTGGCTGATTGCGGCGGATGCGTCGTGCAATTGAAAACTGATGCGTCCCATTTCGAATAGGGTCTCGGGCGATTCCCCTTCTCTCGCGATTTTTTCTTCAAGGATTCCCAGGCGCTCGACAAGCTGGACGTCCGCCTGACGGCCCAAACCCATGTTGCGAAGCTTGGTCGCCCGTATGCAATGCTCCACTCCCCGGTATGTCGGCTCATCAATATAGACCTTGTCGGGCTGGCATATTTCTTCCAGGCGTTTGGCCACGTTCACGCGATCACCTAAAGCGCTGTAGGCCTGGCGGCGCACGCCCAGCATCCCCACGATCGAGCTGCCCGTGGCGATGCCCACCCGCAGGCGCCAGGGCAATTTCAGAGTCCGCACTTTCTGTTGCATCTTCAAACCGGCCAGAACGGCCAGTAATGCGTGACGGTCATAATCCACGGGCGCTCCGAACTCAATCATCATTCCATCGCCCATGTATTTGTCGATGTGCCCGCGAAACAATTCAATCACCGGTTCCATCTGGCCCAAAAACTGGTTTAATTCCTCCAGCACCACGTCAGGACGATTCTGGTCGGAATAGGCGGTGAAACTGGTGAGGTCGGTAAACATGATGCTGATGTCGCGCTTCTCGAACCGCAATTTTCCCTGGGTGGCCAGCCTGGCCACCACCGGGTCCATGGTGGTGTAAAGGGTTTTCTCCACCTTCTCTTTCATTTCCTCCATCACCCGGCTGCGCTTGAGCTCGTCCAAAAGCTGGCGAGTCTCCTCAAACCCTTTGGCCAACCGCTCCTGAAGAGATCCCACCGAGGCGCTCGCCAGAATCAGAAAGCCGCCCCAAATGGCAATCAGCAGGAGCGCGTTCATCCGCGTGCCTTCCACTGCGAACCAGGGCGGATAGAAATAGGCGAACAACGTGACAATTAAAATGCACATCGCCGCGCCCAGCACGGCTTTGCGCTTGCCCATGAAATAGCCGGCGGCCAGCACGGGGAGATAGAAGAAATTGAGAAATGCAATTTTGTATTCAGGAATGTAATAGAAAATCGCCGCTACCATAATGAGAATGAATGAAACAAAGAGGAATTCCAGATGGCGAGTGACGAAATCACGAAACTTGAGAGGCCAGCCGCCGGTCAGAATAGGAGGGATATTCGCTCCTGAGCCGCCGTCGGGCTGGGGATCGGTTGGGTTCATGGAAGATCTAATTATAAACTGTGCTGTGCCGTGTCGGTTAAACGAAGGTACTATAGCCCGGAAGAAAACGAGGAGCAATAGACGACTTTCACCTGTCAATCGTCATTTCGTTTAATATAATCCATAAATATAATTTAGCTTCCCGATTAACCGCCAATAGATTTTGAGGTCTCGAGGCTTGCAACCTTAAATTCGTACATACCGTAAATATATCCTTGAACTTTTTCGTTTTATTTTTGAATCGGATTTGACTTGAATATTGAAATCCGCCAGAAACTTGTATTCCGGCTACTTCAGCTTCTCGTACTCAGCTTTGGCTTCTTTCAAGATGGGGATGTCAGGATCGGCGTCTTTCCAGATGGCGAAAAAATCCTGGTAAGCAGTGCGGGCTTTGTCCTTATCGCCCTGGAGGGCATAGGCGCGGCCCAAGTCCAGATGGGCAAGTGTGTAGAGCGGACTCACGGGATCAATGCCGCGGTGGTCGATAATTTTCTGATATTCGGCGGCTGCATTTACTCCATCATGGTTTGACAGGTAAGCTTGCCCACGAACGTACATTGATCCGAAATCGGCTGAGCCAGGCCCCGCGCCGAGATCGTAGGGACGTGCCGCCTCCAGTAGCGAGATGGCTTGGGCAGGATTATTCCTCTGGATTTCGATAAGGGCATGCGCCATGGGAATCGTAACGCTATTGAGTATTGTGTCGGTAGGAGAGTCCTTAGCGACATCCCCGATCAATTTCTCCGCCTGGGCTGAGTCTCCAATCAACGCGAGGACTGAAAACACTTCAGTCTTCGTCGCCTGATCCTGCGACGAATTGAGAGCCTTTGAAGCATGGTCGCGCGCTTGCTGCGTGTAGCCCAACGTCGCCTCACTGGAAGCCTCCGCCGCTTGCACGATGGCGGCAAACTCCTTGCGGTCAAATTGGAGGGCGCTTTTGACGGCTTGGATATTGGTTTCGTTTGCGAGTTTAATTTTTCCCAGCGCGAATTCAGACTGGCCGCGGATTAGGAGCAGAATTGACTCATCAGGCTTTCCGCCGCCCCACGCTATTTCGTGTTGTATTCCAGCTTCGTCACCACGAATAAAATTCAATTCCAAGAGAAGGAGATGAATTGGAAAGGCATCCAGTTTCTGTGCCAGAGCCTTCTCCGCAATGCTCCTGGCTTCATCGTAGCGATTTAGGGCTAAGTATGCACTGGCGAGATTCTGGTGG
Organism: Terriglobia bacterium; assembly: GCA_035308965.1. Taxonomy (GTDB): domain Bacteria; phylum Acidobacteriota; class Terriglobia; order UBA7540; family UBA7540; genus DASYXZ01. Next base: position 449,393 of record DATGFN010000019.1, read on the forward strand.
GCGTAGACGTCTTTGGGATCCAGCCGCAAGGCATCGCTGGCGTTGGCCAGGGCTTTCTCATGCTGTCCCTCAGTCTGGTAGCGTAACGCGAGATTATTAAATGGGACGGTGTCTCGCGGATAGGTCAGCTTCCACGATTCGTAAACATCACCGGCTTTGTCCAACTGTCCCGTGACGGTGTCGTAGTAATGTGACGAAATATATAAACGCTCCCGTTCGCTGGCCCTCTCCTTAAGTTCAAACGCCTTTTTCAGAAAATCCGACGCGCGCTGTTTCTGCGTTAAATTGTTATAAACCACTCCAAGCGTGGCATAAGCCATGGCGAAATTGGGATCGAGTTGAATGGCGCGATCAAGGTGAGGTGCCGCATTAACCTCGTCCAGTTTCATGTGGGCCGCTTCTCCCAGACTGAATTCTTTTAAGGCGTCAAGGGAAGAGGTGGTAGCCTGCTCGAGGGGTGTGGCGAACTTCTGTACGGAGGCGAGCGACTCGCCCAATTTTTGACGGAGCTGGGTGGCGGCGCTGTCCAATGACTTCAGCACCTGCTCTTTGCTGTCGGCCTCAACCTGTTCCTGAGCCAGCGTGTCGCCCGTCTGCGCGTTGATCGCTCCCAGATTGATGACGTAATGGCTGCCCAAACTCGTGATGGAACCCGTCATCAGGGCCTTCACACCCTGGCGCTGGCAGATCTCACGCGCCACATCGTTGGTGATTCGTTCGTCCCCGGAACGGCCCATCAGACGTAACGCCTGCCGCACGCGCGATTCGGGAAGAATATTCAGATAGGGTGATTGATTGAGCTGTACGGTCAGAGCCTCTTTCAAGGTGCCGTCAAAAACCGCTTCGCCGGTGGTATTAACGAAATCCGCCACCACGATCGAATCCTTCTCGGTAAGGGCAGGTGCGCGGCGCAATCGGAGGAATGCCCCGACCGCTGCGATCAAGAGCAGTACGCCCACAGCGGGAATCACCCATCGGCGTGAACGTGGGGTGGGAGTTGGTCCCTCGGCCAGACCGCTTGGCGGAGCGATTGAACTTGCGCGGGCGCTTTTTGCTCCCGACGAAACACGGTTCGGCAAATCAGGTTGAAGGCGGGCGGCGCCCGCCCCTCCGGAGGGCGAGGGCGGAGCAAGCCCCGCCCCCACGGCCGAGGCCACACTCGCGCTGCGCCCGGAATCCGTATCGCGCTTCAAGCGCCTGAGATCCGTTCGGATTTCGGAGGCGTTCTGGTAACGCATCTCGCGATCTTTTTCCAAGGCCTTGTTGATGATGCGTTCCATATCGTCGGGCAGGTCGGGATTCAGGCGCAGGAGAGACGGCGGAGTTTTGTGGAGAATGCTGTCAAATATCGCCGCGGTCGTGGTTCCCGAAAATGCGGGACGCCCGGTGGCCATTTCATAAAGAACGAGCCCGAAGGAAAAGAGGTCAGTGCGCGCGTCGAGTTCTTCGCCCATTGCCTGCTCGGGGGACATGTAGGCTACAGTCCCCATCGAAGTGCCGGGGCTGGTCAAGTGCTCCTCGGCGGTTGCCACGGTGGGCATGGCGGAATCTGCCGCGGGCGTGTCGTACCGGCCGGACTGGATAACTTTTGCCAGCCCGAAATCCAGCACCTTGGCTTGTCCGCGTTTGGTGATGAAAATGTTCGCCGGCTTGATGTCTCGATGGACAATTCCTTTGGCGTGCGCGGCGTCCAGGGCGTCGGCAATCTGGATGGAAAGTTCCAAAAGCTCTTCGGGCTTAAACGGTTTCCCGGCAATGCGATGCTTCAGGGTCTGCCCTTCAAGCAATTGCATGGCGATAAAGGGCTGCCCGTCGGCTTCATCAATTTCGTGGATGGTGCAAATGTTCGGATGGTCCAGTGCAGAGGCGGCGCGGGCTTCACGCTTAAAGCGTTCAAGGGCCTGCGCGTCACCGGCCAGCGCATCGGGAAGAAACTTGAGGGCCACGAAGCGGCCGAGTTTCAGGTCCTCGGCCTTATAGACCACACCCATCCCGCCGCCGCCAAGTTTTTCAATGATTCGATAATGGGAAATCGTTTCGCCGATCAATGTTCAGTATCCAGTTAAGCGGAGTCAACCGAAACCGGAGTGTGATTTGTATTCTTTCCCGGAAACCCTCCGGGCAGGTGAGAGTTTACACTGAGTCTGGGGGTGAGGGCTAGGGTGAAAGACCAGGGAGGTCTGGGCGAAGCAAAGAAGCCCGGCATTTAAGCATTAGGCGCTTCTGGGATTCTTCGTCGGTCGCCGCGGCTGAAAGTCCGCCGATATTTATGGCGGGCGATCTCCTCAGAATGACATTTTTCGTCAGCCTGCAAAGCACTGGCGCGCTTACTTGCCGCGGCCAGCGCTTTGCCCCGATCGCGCCTTCGAGGCTTTCCGTTTCTTGGAGGTCGACTTCCAACTTGCGGCTCGCAATTTCTTTTTGGCGCGCTTGTAGAGCTTTTGAGTCGCAGCCAGCGTGCTTTTGCTCACCGAGTGGGTAATCGTTTCAATTTCTTTGGCTGCGCCCTCCGCCCTGGCCACAGCCGTACCAAATGTAGAACCGACTGTGCGGGCCACTCCCACCAACGTAATGTCACCCTGCCCGGGACTCTCTGTCGATTTCCCAATTGCTTTCGTTCTTTTTTTGGCGGACACTCCGACTCCTCTAGATCCTTTTGCAAAGACCTACGCTCGAAGCACTCACGTCGAGACGGGACATCACTTTTGGTGAGTAGTTCAAAGTCCTACTGCTTTTTCCACTTGCCCCAGGACTTGTTGAGCCTTCCCCACTCTCTTTTCACGCCTGCCTTTGGCTTCCAATTTAGTATTCTTGGCAAGCTTCCCCGCTTTTTCTTTCACGCTACCCTTCAACTCGCGCATCTTACCTTTCACTTTGTTCTTAGTGCTGCGTTTCATATTCCCTCCTATCCTCGTGCTTGCCACCCTTCAAGTTGGGCCCTGATGGCAGGTGATACGGGTGCCAAGCCAGCCCTGCCCTACCGCGACAGAGGATACCAAGTTAAATCCCGTCTGTCTGTCAAAATCTTCAGGCCCTCAAGAACACTTCTATGGGGCAAACCCGTGAAGAACCAAAAGCCCATGATGATCGGACCAACCGCGACTTACCGTCGGCACAAGGGTAGTGTTGTCATTTGCCCGCCGCGGGAACTCCCGCGCGCCGTCATTCCCGCGAAAGCGGTAATCTAGTGCCGCCAGGGCGGCCGCGTTTCCAATGATTCAGGAAAATGGCTTCCCGCTTTCGCGGGAATGACTGCCTGTCGGAGCGTCTGCGCTTGGCAAATGACACCAATACCCGGCTCATGGATGCACCGGCTCATGGATGCACTTGTCAACGAATGCGTGAAAGTATAAACTAGGCACCATGTCCTCGTAGTACCCACAGGCATTATCGCGCGGAGAGGACATCAATTCCGGGCCGTTTAGATTAGTTCAGGATCGACAAACTTCTTTAAGGCCGTGCCGCCGGATCGGAGATATTGTGCCTGCCAAGCGATCTATAATGTTCACTCCCCGGGCCTTCCTCGCCGTATTGGAGACGGGAAAATCCGTCAAGGCGTACCGAAACGGGCAATCCATTTTCAAGCAAGGAGACCCGGCGGATGCGGTTTTTTATCTTGAAAGCGGCAAGGTAAAACTAACCGTTTTATCCGGCAGCGGAAAAGGGGCTGTGATCGCCATAATGGAGCCAGGCAGTTTCTTTGGTGAAGGCTGCCTGGCCGGCCAGCCACTCCGCATGGCTACGGCAACCGCCATCGACCGCGTGACTGCGGTTCGCGTTCAGAAGAAAACCATGTTGCGCCTTCTCCACGAAAAACCCGACTTCGCTGAATCATTTACCACCCACCTGCTTTTGCGCAATATTCGGATTGAGGAGGATTTGGTGGATCAACTGTTCAACTCCAGCGAGAAACGGCTGGCTCGGATCCTTCTGCTGCTGGCCCACTTTGGCAAGGAATCGAAGCCGGAGCCGGTGGTCACGCAGCTCAGCCAGGAGACCCTGGCCGGAATGATCGGCACCACGCGCTCCCGGGTGAGTTACTTCATGAACAAATTCCGGAAGCTCGGCTTTATAAAATACAATGGCGGCCTCTGTGTGCACAGCTCGCTACTCAACGTGGTTCTCCACGACTAATCCCTGCCGGAAGACCCTCTAGAATTTATTTTCGTGTGTGTTCAATTTTGAACATACACGCCTTTCACACCCTGTCATCTTGGACTCAGGCGGAGTACGGGAGGCTCGTGTAATGGTAGGTGAGGGCCGCTGAATCGTGAATTCCTCCTGTCAATCTGCGGGAGCAATTCCTGGGAAGTTTCTCAGCGCCGCATGAAGAAAGTCCTGAGACCCGCGCACCGAACAGTTGAAGTATTCGGGGTGGCGTAAAGGGATGGGTGCAAATGGGTATTAGCTTAGCCAATGAGGATTTTGTATTAGCTCAAGCCCGGGCTGGCAGTGGGAAGGCGTTTGAGACGCTTATCGGACCCTACCATCACAGCCTCTATCGTCGCGCCTTGAAAATGACCAACAATGAGGAGGATGCGGAAGACATCGTTCAAGACGCGGAATGGAAAGCCTTCTGCAGACTCAACCAGTTTCAGGGCAGTTCCAGCTTTTGTACGTGGATGATGCGAATCGTCATCAACGAGTCCCTGATGAAGTTGCGGAAGCGCCGATTCAACATGGAAACCGAGTCTTTGGACTCAGTCCTTTGGAGCGGAAAGCATATGGATTTCCATTGGGACCGGCATCCGGGAGATCAGCCCGACCTTTCATATACGAGGATCGAGTTAAATAGCATTTTAGATCGTGCCCTCTCGGGTCTAAGCCCGTCACTAAGTTCGACGTTCAAGCTGTGCTACGTGGAGGGCTATACCCCTCGTGAAGTTGCCGCGATGCTCGACCTTAGTGTAGCCGCCATTAAATCACGACTCCTCCGAGCTCGCCGAAGAGTAAGTAGACGCCTACGAGCAATCCTGCAACCTTCCGCCAATACTCCTCGCCGCACGACGAAGCTGGAGCCGGAGGGTAATCCGACAGGGCCGGCAAATTGAGCCGGCAGCTCCAACCCCACTTGGAGGCTTGTTTAAATCACGTCTGAGGTTTGAACCAAAACCGAATCATCTAACAGCCGCACTCCTAGCCGAACCTTGACACTTTCTACAGTTTTCCGTATAATTTCCTCTGCGCTTTAATTAAGCCGACTCTCTTGGCCGTCTCCTAGTATTAGCGAACCTCCGGCGACCGAAAGGGTTTGATTCCAAATGGAGGTTAGATGAGAAACCTGGTAATGGGATGTACTGTTGCATTTCTCGTTGCGATTTCAGCTCACACAGAAGCTTCAACTTCAACCTGTCTAAACTTTGCTTCACATAATCTTCCTCCCAAGTTCTCGAAACAACCTGCAAGCGATTTTGGCCTGGCAAGTTGGTATGGAAATGAGTGCCAGGGCAGCCCCACCGCTAGCGGGGAAATATATGATATGAATGAGCTTACAGCTGCTCACCGAACCCTTCCCTTGGGAACTAAGCTTAGGGTAACTAACCTTAGAAACCATCGGTCTTTGGTGGTCAGGGTTAATGACCGAGGCCCGTTCATCCATAACCGCCTCCTTGATGTCTCAAGGGAAGCGGCTTGGAGGCTTGGCTTCATGGGATCGGGGTTGGCACGCGTCCGAACAGAAGTCGTGAGCTACCCCAAAGAGTCCAATCGCAATTAATTCTCCAGAAGTTCTGCTTCTGGTGGACTTTCACTTTCAATCACGCTAACTCGAGGAACCCAGGCCGGCACCTTGCCAGCCTGGGTTTTTGGTTTAAGAGGCCCAACTTCCCTTGCCGCCAGCAGCATTTGGGTCATTACTACTTTCTCTTCGCCACATAGGTCCCATCGGGCTGGTAAAAAATAGCCTCGGTGACCTTTCCCGTGGCATCCTTCTTGAACTCAATGCTAAAGGCAGAGAGCCCTTTGATGTCGAACGTCGTTCCACGACGGGGAATCAACTCATATTTCGGCTGGCCAGGGACAATTAGGAAAAGCGTCCTGTCACCTTCAAGTGAAACCGTATCGGTGACGCCACCAAGCAGGTACTGACCTGCAAGGGGCTCCAGAAAGCCCTTCGTGGTCATTTCGCGTTCTGCTATTCTATTGAAAACAATATCCTTAACGTGCGGTTCAAGAGGGATTGAGAGGCTTGCGATGTCACCTTTTGCGTCCGTAACGAACATAACCTTCATTTTCTCCAGTTGGTCGATCGGGTTTGGCGGAACCTCAAAGACGTCGTAATGAAAGTGGCGAAGGTGCGAGGTCAAAAGATTTATGCTGAACTTAAAACCTTCCCCATCAGATTCAATCTTGACGATTCCGTACCCGGGGTTCTCGTACTCCCCCACATACTCTTTCAAGTCGTGCGAAGGGTGAGTGTTCGGCTTGCGCTCGGTGAATCCTTCCGTCTTGGCCTCTTCCTCTGACTGTTTGGTTTTCTGTTCATCGTCAAGGAACCGCTGGTTCCACGGCGTCGATTCGAGACCTAGAAGGCGATCGTAGGCGCCATAGGTAACGATAATTGGTACCGGATCTTTATTGGAATCCAGGTTGGCGAGGACGATCACTCCAATATTGTCCTGCGGCATAAATGAGAGTTGGGCGGTGAAACCGTCGATGGCGCCTCCATGGGATACAAACTTGTGGCCTCGATAGTCCGACGCCCCAAGACCCATCCCGTAGGTCGCCAAGCCAATTTCCTTCCATCGCTCCGAGCTGGGCACCACCATTTGGGGGCTCTGCATCTGATTTTCATTGTTCTCGGAAAGCAGCCTCGTTTGCCCGCGCATTCCTTTGCTGAGGTGGAACAACAGATACTGCGCCATCTCATCGACATTGGAGTTGATCGAACCCGCAGGGGCAATTTGGTCGATGTTGTGGAACGGCATGTCCTTGACCACGCCGTCCGCGTTCTGGTAAGGCATGGCAAAGTCCGCGCTTTTCTGGGAAGCATCCACCGAGTAGTTTGTGTTCTTCATCCCCAGCGGGTCCAGAACCCGCCGGCGAACAAAGTCTTCCCACGTGGTTCCGGCCACCTTCCCTACCAGATATCCTGCCGTCATAAACATCAGATTGTTGTACTGATAGGTGCTGCGGAAATCTTTGTTGGGCTCCAGGTATCGCAGCCGGCGCACCATATCCGCGCGGCTGAAGTCCGAGCTGTACCAAAGCACGTCGTGGCGGGGCAGGCCGGAACGGTGAGTCACCAGGTCGCGTGGGGTCATGTGCTCGCTGGCGACGGGATCGTACATCTTGAATTCGGGCAGATACTCGCGCACAGGTTTGTCCCAGTCGAGCTTGCCCTCGTCCACCAACATCCCCATGGCCGAGACGGTAAAGGATTTCGTGATAGATCCAATCGCAAAAAGGGTCTGAGACGTCACCGGCAGGTGTTGGTGCGTGTCCCGCTCGCCGTATCCTTTGGCCAGAATCACTTTTCCGTCCTTCACGATGGCCACGGCTACTCCCGGAACTTTCCAGTCCTTCATCACTTGGGCCACAAACTCGTCAAAGCCGGCTAATGGCTCTGCCGCGACTTCGGCCGGAATTGTCGCGCGCGCGGCCCTGAGCGAAGGCGTCACGGCAAGCGATTCATGCGCCGGAGCCCGCCATGTTTGCGCCGCCGATGGCCGCAAGGTTGCCGTAGTCCCGGTAAAAGTCAAAACCGTGATGGATAGAATCAAAAAGGGCCGCAGATACTTCCGCATATCGCCTCCTGCATCAATTGATATGGTGTAATTCACTTCCCGGAGCCAGCGAAGCGTACCCGTCGAATGCCCTCCGGTCAAGAGTGAAACTCGATTCCGCTTGCCTCTTTTAGTGACGGGTAACAGGGCGTGGCTCGATACTGGCGCGAGTGATTCCCAAGGCAAGCTTTCATCTTCCAGTTTCCATTTTCCAATTCCTTATTTCGCAATCTTGAGGAAGGGTCCAGCAGTGGCACAGCTTACTTGACAATGTGACACACAATGTGTCACTTTTATCCTATGCCGACTGTCAACATTCGTCAACTCCGGGACACCAAGCGGCTGAAAGCCTGGCTGCGCTCCGGCAAGACGGTCAAACTCCGGGAGCGCGACCGGGTTATCGCCCGAATCATTCCGGAACCTTCGCCTCAAAAGTCAGGCAAGGTTCCAGACTTCGCTGCCATGCGGCGTGAGATTTTTGGGGAACGTGTCCTTCCCGGAGCCGATCTCCTCATTGAGGAGCGCGGGCGCTATTGAGCATCTACGCCGATACCAGTTTTCTGGTTTCACTCTACATTCCCGACAAGCATTCACCCATGGCAGAGCGGCAAATGGCCTCGAACCCCGCTCTGTGGTTCACGCCTCTTCATTTAGCCGAGTGGACGCATGCCGTTGAGCAGCAGGTATTCAGGGGCGTTGCCACCCGGGCAGAGGCCGATATAGTACTTGCGCGATTTCAACAACACAGGGAAAGCGGTTTGTGGAGGGAAGTGGCCTTGCCCGATTCAGTTTTCGAGCTCTGCGCCGATCTGGCTCGACGCCACACAGCCCGGCTGGGCGTCCGTACGCTCGACACGTTACACGTGACGTGCGCGCTCGAGCTGAAGGCACAACGCTTCTGGACCTTTGACGAGCGGCAAAAGAAGCTGGCCAGGGCCGCAGGTCTCAAGACCTCGTGAAGAGCCTCAATGTTTGGTTTTTCAATCCTCCCTTGACTTTCATCGGTCCTGAGCCGCGCCAATCCCCGGGAGCGCGCGTCACAATTCCCATATACGCGGACGCCCTCGTGTGATATGAACGTGGGCCGAGAAGTGTTTCTCCGGTAATGAGAACATTCTGGTCGGCAAGAACCTAAAGATTTTTCTGGAGGATCTTTCAATATGCGTTTTAAGCATTTGCGCGGCTGGCTGTACGTTTGCCTTATTTTGGGCATGGTTCTGTTTATTCCGTCGGGGATTAGCCGGCCCTCCCCCGGGAATAAATCCTTTTCCATTTACGACCCTCAAGCCAAAGCGCTCCTGGCCAAGATGACGCTGGACGAAAAAATCGGACAAATGACCCAGGCCGATTTGGCCGGCCTCAAGGACATCAACGATATCCAAAAGTATTTTCTGGGCTCAGTGCTCAGTGGTGGCGACTCCGACCCGAAGTCCGGCAATACCCTCCAGGACTGGACGGACACTATCGACCAGATTACGGCCGAAGCACTCAAAACACGTCTGGCCATCCCGCTTCTATATGGGGTTGACGCGGTGCATGGGCACAACAACATTTTGGGCGCGACCGTCTTTCCCCAGAATATCGGTGAAGGCTGCGCGCACAATCCGGAACTGGTGAAGAAGGCCGCCCGAATTACCGCCGAAGAGGTTCGCGCCACCGGCATCAACTGGGCGTTCGGGCCGTGCGTCACCGTCCCGCAGGATATCCGCTGGGGCCGCACTTATGAAGGCTATGGGGAAATCCCCAAAATGCCCGCCTTGCTCGGTGAAGCGGCCGTGGAAGGTTTCCAGGGAGACGATCTGGCTAATCCGCTCTCCGTCCTGGCCTGCGCCAAGCATTATGTGGGCGATGGCGGGACCACCATGGGCACGGGCCTGAATGGCGGCGTCGACCAGGGAGACACGCGCGTGGATGAGGCAACCTTGCGCAAGATTCATCTTCAAGGCTACATCTCCACAGTTCGCGCCGGTGTGGGCACCATCATGCCCTCCTACAACAGTTGGAACGGCGTGAGGTGTTCTGCCAGCAAAAAGCTGATGACCGATATCCTGAAAAATGAATTGGGATTTGAAGGCTTTCTCATCTCAGACTACAACGCGCTCGACGAGTTGCCGGGCGACCGCAAGCAACAGGTCGAAACTTCCATCAACGCCGGAATGGACATGGTGATGGCGCCGACCTCTTACCGGGAGTTCTACGATACCCTGAAAGAATTGGTGAATGAAGGCAAGGTTCCGATGTCGCGAATCGACGACGCCGTCCTGCGCATTCTGCGCGTAAAATTCGCCATGGGCCTGATGAAGAAAGATTATTCGCCCCTCGCCGACCGAAGATTGTGGAAGAGTTTTGGGTCGCCTGAACACCGCGAAGTGGCGCGCGATTTGGTGCGCCAATCAGTTGTTCTCCTCAAGAACGATCACAAGACCCTGCCCATCTCAAAAACCGTGGCGCGAATCCACGTGGGTGGCAAAAGCGCCGATGATATCGGAAACCAGTGCGGAGGGTGGACCATTACCTGGCAGGGATCGAGCGGCAACGTGACCCCGGGAGGGACCACAATTCTAGCCGCGATCAAGAATACCGTCTCAAAAAATACCCAGGTGACCTATTCCAAGGACGGGACGGGAGCGGAAGGCGCCACTCTCGGAGTGGTGGTGGTGGGCGAAACCCCTTACGCTGAAATGCAAGGCGACCGCAAAGACCTCACTCTGGCGCCGGAAGATGTTGCGGCCATCAATAATATGAAGAGCGCGGGGATTCCGGTGGTGGTGATTCTTTTTTCAGGACGTCCCATGATCATTGAAAGCGTGCTGGGAAAGGCCGATGCATTTCTGGCCGCGTGGCTGCCCGGAACCGAAGGGCAAGGCGTGGCCGACGTGCTCTTTGGTGATTACAAACCCACCGGCAAACTCACTTTCTCCTGGCCGCGCACCATGGCGCAGGTTCCCATTCACGTGGGAAGCCCCAATTACGACCCGCTCTTTAAGTATGGATATGGGTTGAAGTATTAGCGCCTAGAAAAGTAGCGCAACACTCGCTCTCCAGTGTTGCGGCTTTTCCAGCGCGGGGCGATTTTGGCCACGCGCCTTGCTTGGCCCTTCCCTAGTGTGGCCCCGCGCATAGACCCGCGCGGCTTGGATTAGCCGCAGGTGAAAGCAGCGCAACACTCGCTCTCCAGTGTTGCGGCCCTTCCAGCGCGAGGCGACCTAGGCCTCGCGCCTTGCTTGGCCCTTCCCTAATGTGGCCGCGCGCATGGACCAGCGCGGCTTGGATTAGCCGCAGGTGAAAGCAGCGCAACACTCGCTCTCCAGTGTTGCGGCCCTTCCAGCGCGAGGCGATCTTGGCCCCGCGCTTTGTGGAACTATCCCCAATTTGGCCGCGCGCATAGACCCGCGCGGCCTGGAATTGCCGCAGGGCCGCAGGGCGGGTCCTGGGCTACAATCGATTATTTTCATCGGCGGGCATGTCAAGCAGATCGACATTCATCTTAATCTCCCCATTGCCACCAAAGCTCCTAAAGCTCGACCACGCCCAATCTTCAGGTTTCAATACGAGCCCTTTGGCTACGGGATTTAAATGCATGTAATCCAGCGTGTCCCGATATTGCTTCACAGTAAGGATAATTTCGTCAAAAAAACGCGGTTCCCAAAGCGATCCTCTCTTCCCACGTCGAGCGTTCACGCGCCGCATCGCGCCAACTTTCAGCGCTCCCATCAGGTTGGGTAAGGTGTCGCCTTCGCCCGGAATTATCAGCGCGTGCCAGTGGTCCGGCATGAAGACGTACCCTGCCAACAAAAAACGGCGCCGCTCACGAACACCTTGGAATGCCGTAACCAGGCAGGAAGAATCGAGGTCCGTAAACGCGAGGCGCGAGCGCAGCAAATTGCAGGTAATAAAGAATATTTCTCCCGATACTAACAACCGCCGCAGCCGCGACATGGTTAAACATTGTAGCGCAAGGTTCGCTCGTCAACCTTGCGGCTTTTCCATGCCGTTCCGGGTTCAGGCACGGCTCTTGGTCATATCTCTTCAGAATTCCGAAGGGAAAAAATACCCCCGCGTTCTTCAAACAAACCACCCCCAGTGTGGCCGCGCGGCCTGCAATAGCCGTAGGAGAAGGTAGCGCAAGGTTCGCTCGTCAACCTTGCGGCCTTTCCAAGCCGTGCCGGGTTCAGGCACGGCTCTTGGTCATATCTCTTCAGACTTCCGAAGGACAAAAATACCCCCGCGTTCTTCAATCAAACCATCCGCAATGTGGCCGCGCGGCCTGGAATTACATTAAAAGAAAGCAGCGCAACACTCGCTCTCCAGTGTTGCGGCAATTCAATAGCGGGGCGATCTTGGCCCCGCGCTTTGTGAAACTATTCCCCAATGTGGCCGCGCGACAGGCCCGCGCGGCCTGGAATAGCCGCAGGACCGCAGGGCGGGTCCTGCGCTACGTTCGGTAACTCCCCCCGCCCAGGAATTCCACCAGGCCCAAATCCCTTAGAACCTGAAGTTGCTGCCGGATTTTGTCGCGGACGTGGAGGTTGCCGGGATGCAGACGCGCCAGCGCCGCCTCATGGGCGTAAACCTCAGCCAGCGTGAATTCACGCCGCCCAATACCTCGCACTACATTGAGCACGTCGAGCGTCCACCCGCGCGCCTTTTGATTTAGTTTTCCAAGCGGGCGCAACCGCGCGTATTGCTCCCGGACTTTCGACGCCGGGACCGGTACGCCTTCGACCAAGATTTGAATTCTTGCGTCCAGAGGGATGCTTGTCAGGAGGATGTTGCATCCTACCCACCCCTTGCGCCTCGCCAACGGACTGAGGGGCTTTCGCTTCTCAAGGCACGAAAGAGGAAAGGCAAAGCGAGGAACGAGAAAAAGATTTCGCACTTGCCATCGAGCGAGATCGTAGTGGAGTGCCAAAAGGTTGGGCGTCCTGCCTTCAACAATCGCCCGCCGCATGGCTTCATACCCTGCATCAACAATTCGTTCGGAAAAGGCCTTGGACTGGCTTTTAAGTTGGAAAGGTGATTGGCATTCCGGGCAGACGTAATCTACTACTTGCATGCCATGTACTGAACGGTTGAGCTTTGGTGAGGCGCAATTCGCGCAATATAGATTTTCCTCGCCCCATGATTCGGTGACTACTCGAGCGCGTTGGGCTGGATTCTTGTAATTGTCGGCTAGCTTCCCTGGCATGCGCAAATTCATGCGCAGATTAGATCATGCTTTATTGCGCCAGGTAAATCTCAGTTTCGGTTTTAATGACGGAGATGATTTGCTCCTGCGTGGAGAAATCAGTATGGAAGGCTTTCCAAGCTTCTTCGAGCGAAGGTGCGATGACGGAATAAATAACTTCGCGGCGGCAGGAACCGACGAAGAAATATTTCCGTTCGCGGTGAACCAGCTTCGAGGATGGCGACATGTTCTCCAAATTCACCTGCCCTACTGATCGATCCATAAAAAGGGCTTGGAGATCAAGCTTGCCTTCGAAGTGGTTGGCAGTAAGGTTAACGCGGATAAGGACGGCGCAAATTCGGCGCACTGACAAGTCGACAAACGAGCCGTCTAATTCAACGCCAAGGGCCGCTCGCCGCACTCGCAGCGCCGCAAGTAAAGTGGTGCCGCCTCCCATGAATGGATCTAGAACCAAATCGTTCTTGCTCGACGCGGCAAGGATGATCCGTTCGAGCAACGCAACCGGCTTTTGCGTGGGATGCTTGCCAAAACGCTTCTCCGCCCGTTCAGGCGCGGGAATCTGCCAGACGCTCTTCATCTGCTTGCCGCCTGCCAATTCCTTCATGAGCTTGTAATTGAATGTGTGCTTGCTCTTCTTATTCTTCGCGGCCCAGATCAAGGTTTCCGTGGCGTGGGTGAAATAGCGGCAGGAAAGGTTGGGCGGCGGGTTGGGATTGACCCAGGAAATATCGTTCAAGAGCTTGAAGCCCAGTTGCTGCATGGCGAAGCCGACCGAATGGATGATGTGCGCGGTGCCGCTCACCCAAATGCTTCCGTTCGGCTTCAGCACGCGCTGGCAGGCTGCCAGCCAGGCGCGGTTGAATTCATGATTGGCGTCAGCGCCGCGCGAGCGGTCCCACTCGCCCTTGTTCACTGAAACCATTTTGCCCGCGTGGCAAGTAATACCGTCATTGGAAAGGAAATAGGGAGGGTCGGCAAAAATCAGGTCAACGCAATCGTCGGGAACCCGGGCCAGAATCTCCAGGCAGTCGCCTTGAAAGATCTTGATGCGATGCTTCAGGTCTTGAAAAACGGGAGACGGCAGCTTGGCCAGTCCGTCCCCGAATATGTTGGCAGACTTCTGCTCACTGCCGTTGCTCTTCTGTGGCACTCGAAATTCCCTTCGATCTTGGCGTCTCTGGGATCCTTGATCGAGGGAGGTTATATGTCAAGTTGATCAACGATTGATGGACGATCAATCCGTTAGGGTTGATCATTCAGTTGATCAAGGGGATGGGCGTAGCGGCGGGTTTACCCCGCCATCTTATTCCCTTCATTCCACGCCGCAACGTTTAAACACTGCTTTGCGAAAACCAAAATGGCGGGGTAAACCCGCCGCTACAAGCCAAATTGGTCCATATCAGCGTTCACATATCTTTCAAGCTCAACTTCGTGTCCGCGGATTTCCAGGCTTTCTCGAACTCGGATTGAACCCAGGCGGCGTCGGACCCGGAACATTTCGCATCGCTTCAATTGGTCTTACATAACTTTTTATAGTCGCCAAACACGGTCCACTCCGGGTCAGACGCAATGTAATACTGAACTTCATGGGTGTTGGTTGCAGCGCGGACTTGTTTGGCAAATTCGTGCGCCAGTTGGACCGACGCAACGTAGCTCACGAATTCTCGCATTCCGCCGTGAGTAATAATGATCACCTTCTGTCCCGCTGTGCCCAGTGCCGCATCGAGGCGATCTTCGATAGCATAGAGTTCTTGCCCTTCAGGCTTGTCAGGCAGTCCTGCCTCGTTTGGAGAATGCAGCGGTATGGCAATCCCCAAACGGAAAGGGAGCATGGGGTAGATATCGGCACCCCTCGCCACCGTGTTCATACGTATTACTATGGGTTTCCCGCCCTCCTCTATCTGCAATAATGCCCAGTTATCCTCTCCGGCTGCCTTTTTGATTTCAGTAGACTTCTTCTTACCGAATGGCCACATAAGCAGTCCAATCCAGCAGACTTAGTCCGTGTCACGGTTACATATCTTTCATACTCAACTTCGTGTCGGCGGATTTCCAGGCTTTCTCGAACTCGGACTCGACCCAGGCGGCGTCGGACTCCTTTTGCTCAGCCTTTAATGTCTCGTGCAGGCCGAAGAGCGAGCGCGGGTTGCGGGGATTTTGCGCGAGGTCTTCGCGAAAGACTTTTTCCGCTTCCGTGTAATCGCCTTTCGCAGCCAGCGCCGCGCCCAACGATTCGCGCACGGGATAATACCAATCGGGAGGCTCGTCATAGGCCAGCGAATCCTGGGTGGCCACGGCGTGGCGCCAGTGCTCGATGCTCGCTGCGTAATCGCCTTGCGCGCCGGCGATGCGAGCGTCAAGGACATCGAGCGCCAGGCCGAGCACCGAACGCGCGGGGTTGAATCCAAACATGGCGTCGGCGGGCTGCTTCTCAATGGCGGCCGTAAGTTCCTTGCGCTCGGATTGCGCTTTCGCGATGTCGCCTTTGGCCGAAAAAGTTACGCCGCGCGCGTAGTGCCAAATGGCGGTGGAGAGCGCGAGCGATGAATCAGGCGCGGGCAGTCTGGGGATATCGTCCCATCGATTAAAGCGAACCAAGATGTAAGTCTGCATAGGCAGGAACCACTCAAGCATGGGCATGCCTTTCAAGCCCGGAGTCACGTTGGCCACCAGTCGGTCTGCGGCTGATTTGGCCTCGGCGTAGCGGCCCTCCATGCTCGCGGCCAGCGCCAGGAAATGGAGGTTGTGGCTGTAATACATCATGCCGTACACGCCAGGATCGCCACCTTTCGCTTTCAGATAGGCGCGGTCGTCCGTGATGGCCGCTCGATTGGCCTGCGCGGCCTCGCTGTAAAATCCCGAGCGCTCGTAAATGTGCGCGGGCATGTGAACCAGGTGGCCAGCGGCGGGGACCAGCGTCTCCAGGCGCTGCGCGCTGGTAATTCCCTGCTCGGGATGGGGCGAGGCTTCCAAGGCATGCACATAATAATGGTTGGCGCCCACGTGTTGCGGAGCGCGACGCAAAACGGAACGCAGAGTAGCCAGAATTTCTTCCGTGTCTTCGGTGGGCTTGCCGTCC
Organism: Terriglobia bacterium; assembly: GCA_035308965.1. GTDB lineage: Bacteria > Acidobacteriota > Terriglobia > UBA7540 > UBA7540 > DASYXZ01. The sequence continues at coordinate 465,384 of DATGFN010000019.1, forward strand.
AAAGTCCACAACTGCCAGGGATGAAGGTCCATCATGCTTTCGGCATAGATGGTGGCGGCGTCGAGGTCATCCGGAAAGCGCGCGGCGAGTTCGCGCATGGCATTCTTGTAATCGACAACCAGCGCCTTCAAGTCCGCCTTGGGATCGTTTGAGTAGCGCTTGGCCAGAGCTTCCACGTAAGCGCGCTCGTTCTCGGGGGCGTTATCGGCCAGCGTTCTTGCCTTCTGAATCGCATCGTAGGCTTCTTTTTCCCGCTCAGGGTCAACATCCATGTTGTAGTTCGGGCCCACGGCCAATGATATACCCCACCAGGGCATGGGCGAGTGCGGGTCAAGCTCGGCGGCACGTTTGAATGAGCGCGCGGCTTCATCGTGGTTGAAGGCATAAACCAGCGTGAGTCCTTGATCGAAAAAACGCTGGGCCTGCGCGCTCTTGGTGTTAATGGGATGATGAAGGTCTCCCATGCCGGAAAGAAGAACGGCAGGCTTGACCATTCCCATCGACGCGTGTTCCTGAGCGCACACCATTTGGGGAGCAAGGATCAACAAGAAGAAGCCGATCACGGGTTTCATTTGAATCCTCCCGGCTCGAATGTACTCGTGAATATAAATCAGCGCGTGTTGGTTGTGCAAGGGAGGGCAAGCTCAAGAAGTGGTGTCACTTGAAATTGGATTCATTTCAAGGCACCAGTCATTCCCGCGAAGGCGGGAATCCAATCCCCTAAATCAGTAGAAATGTGCGCGCGAAAGACTGGATTCCCGCTTTCGCGGGAATGACGGCGCGTGGGAGCACCTGCGTCGGGAAAATGACACAACTACCCAAGACCTCGAATTGCAATCGGCCGATGTGATAGAGTCGCGGGGCGGAGGGCGAGTATGACCAGTAGATCTCTTGGAATTGCCTCGCTATTCCTGGCGCCGGTTCTCCCGGCTTCGACTTTGACCCTCCGCGATGCAACCGCACGGCGTGTTGATGGAGGAGTGCAATGAGAGATCGCTTGAGCCGCGGATTCTTCTGGATTTCGATGATTCTCTTTGTCGGAGTTGTTCCGTCGCCGGCCCAGCAACCCGCGGCGCGTGAAGGCGACTTTGTGGTTCACGATTTTCATTTCAAATCGGGCGAATCACTGCCCGAATTGAAGCTGCATTACAGGACCCTCGGCCAACCGGCGCGCGACGGGCAAGGCCGGGTGAACAACGCCGTACTGCTTCTTCACGGCACGGGCGGGACCGGGAAGCAATTCCTCCTGCCGCAATTCGCGGGCGTGTTATTTGGCCCCGGCCAATTGCTAGATACCAATCGCTACTTCATCATTCTGCCCGATGGCATCGGGCACGGTGAGTCGAGCAAGCCCAGCGACGGATTGCACGCGCGATTTCCCCAGTACGACTATGACGACATGGTGGCCGCGCACCATCGGCTGGTAACCGAAGGCTTGGGCGTGAATCATTTGAGACTGGTACTGGGCACTTCGATGGGATGTATGCATTCTTTTGTCTGGGGTGAAACTTATCCGGATTTTATGGACGCCCTGATGCCGCTGGCGTGCCTGCCGGTGCAAATCGCGGGACGAAACCGCGTGTGGCGAAAGATGGTGATGGACGCCATCCGCAAAGATCCCGAGTGGAAGGGCGGCGAATATACGACGGAGCCGACCGAGGGACTGCGGACCGCTCTCGACATGCTGGTGATTGCGGGCAGCGCGCCCCTGGTCATGCAAAAGAACTTGCCCACGCGCGACGCCGCCGACAAATACCTGGACGATTACTTTGCCCAGCACCTGCCCGCGCTCGATGCGAACGACCTTCTGTACCAGGTGAATGCCTCCCGCAACTACGATCCTTCCCCGCAGCTCGAAAAGATCAAAGCCCCGGTGATGTACATTAATTCCGCCGACGATTTCATCAATCCGCCGGAATTGGGAATCGCCGAGCGCGAAATCAAAAAAGTAAAAAACGGCCGCTTCGTTTTGTTGCCTGTTAGCGAGCAGACGCACGGGCACGGAACCCATACGTGGGCCGCCGTGTGGCAGGAATACATGGGCGAACTGCTAAAATCGTCGGCGCATTAATCCCAAGAAACCAATCGATTCGCCCCTGCACTGGCGCGGGCAACCTGCCATAATTTGAATTGAATCAAACAATCCTGATTTGCGTTGACGAAGCTTGTATAATTGCTTTTCCTTGGCCGATTGCAATCGCATGATTGTCCACAACTTTGCTTCCAGATTCTTATGTTCTTGCGCGCAGGAAGAGACGGACAAAGCGCAAAAAATGGTAATGGGTGATTTTGACGTAAAGGCGGCTTCACGCCGGCACATGGCGAGGTAAAATCGCCGCTACAAAATCAGACTGGCCCATTACGCAAGAGATTTACGCCGCGCATAATGCAAGCATCCGAGTGACTCAATAATGAGGAGCGGGCCACGCCTCGACGTTTGGATTGTCGGACTTATGGTAAGCGTGTGCCTGCTGGGTGCGGCTTTCCTGGTCCTGAAATTCAATATCGGCGGGATTCCTAGTTCGCCACCGGAAAACCTTGCCGCCACTTCGAGTCCAGCGACGGCAATTCCTCAATTCAAAGCCCGACACAAGTCGCGCGTTCCACGCCTGAAATCATCGAAGAGCGAATTTCGAGTGCCACAGGAGGGCGGCGCACGCGGGGCAAGCTCCTCGGGCGATCTAGACTCTCAATCCGCTTCGCCCGAAGAAGTTACGAGCACCGAGGCCGCCGCCAGCCCCGATGCCGAACTCAAAACTCTGAAGCCGCTGGGCTATGTTCAAAAGTCGAGCGGCGCGGTTGAGGCGATTGTCGGCGATGAGGACGGCGTCCAAGTGGTCCATGTGGGGGACGCCTATCAGGGAAAATACACCGTAGCGCAGATTGCTCCGGAAGGCGTCAAGGTGGCTGGCTCTGCGGTCGCAGCTCCACATGCTGATGATCACCAAATAATGGTGGCTGAATCAGATTTAACTCCTGCCAAATCCTTGGGGTACGCGGAAAGGCGCGATGGAACTCGCATTGATATAGTCGCTGAAAACGGGCTTGTCTCGCTGACCCAGGTTGGAAAGACCCAAGCCGCCTCCTCCGCACCTCAAGAGTCTGCAAGTCCTGTAGCTACCTCACGGAATTCTAATCCTCCCGCGTCCGAGCCGAAGCAGGTAGCCTCTAACCGCAATCAAGTTACGACCATAGTCGACAAGTCTAATCGGCGGCTGGAACCCGCCAGGAACATCAAGGACGACATCTCAAACCAGGAACTTCCTAACCATAGCGCACTCGCTACCACCGAATCAGATCCCAGCCCCAGCGGAAGAGCCGCCGGTCAGTCTTTTATTCCTTCAGGAGCAATCGGCTTCGTGGAAAAGGCTGATGGGAAGGTCCAGGCATTCGTCGATGCAGGGGACGGAATTCGACTTAATGACGTGCCCAAAGACCAGGTAGCCATAATGGTTGCACGCATGGAATTGTTGGACACGAGCCGGGAGGCTGGAAGTGGCCTATCCCTACCGGAAGAGGCGCAAGCCGAGAGACTCGCCAACTTAGGGGCTCATAGCGCACCGCCTCCCGGGCTCTCTATGAGAGTCAGCCGCGCGCCTGTGAATGATCTGGGAAATCCCGCAAACATTATGCAGCCCCGGGCCGGGTCTACTCCAGGGGAGCCTCAATCTTCAGGGCGATCTGACAAGCCCGCCCCTAAACCCGAAGAGGCGATAGCCGATGATAGAGTGATCCCTGAGAAGCCTCCTCCCGATGCGGCAACAATTACGGCTTCTTTTGGCGAGGGGACAGAGGTTGGCGAGTCGGCGAAACGCGAAGATGCCGTCCTTGAATCCTTGGGGTTGGCAAACCTACAGAATGGTCGAGCCTCGCCTGAAAATCGGCCATTTGAACCTGCGGCACCGGCCACTGGCCCTCCGGAAACCGAATCGGCGCCAAGTTCATTCGGTTACCAGGATTGGTCGTACGGTCGCGCCTCGCCAATAGCGGCGGACTTGAGGCCAAAGGTGGGAGCAGCCGAATCCACCGCTCGCCAAGCAACCGTCCTGAAGTCCATAGGCTACATTCTGTGGCAGGATGGACGCATTTTTGCTGTCATTGATGACGGCAACGGTGGAGTGCGCCTTGTTGCCGCAGGGGAAACTCTCGACGGCAGATATCGAGTGGTCAGAGTAGGCCCGGATGGAGTTGAGATTGAAGATCTGGGCGCCAAACCAATCAGTTGGGTGGCGCCGGTTGCACCAATTGGCTCAGAGAGCAAACTCAGCTCTGACTTCGTGAAGACTCACCCTCAAGGTAGTGGACCAAATACGAAGTTCGTTGCGCGCGCGCATGAATTTTTTACACGGTCGCACGACATCGCAGGAAACCCGCTAAGCTTAATCGACGGGGATGGTCAAAAACTTCCACCTTTCTGCGCAATGCTAGGAGGCGTTTCGAAGGGTCCTGGACTAAAACCTCCAAACACAATCCCAAGTCCCCAGGCCCTGGTCCCCAGCCCCTAACACCCGGCACCTGCCTTTCCTTTTCTACGATTGTTGGCTTGGGGCTTCTGGGATGGGGTAGATTCCCAGAGCTCGCGCCGCCGCAATATCAACCATCAGCACGCGGGCAGAGGGTGTTTTCTTCATCCATTGCTGGGCGCGGGCAACGGCCTGCTCGAAGGTTCCATCCGGCAGGACGGTCAGATCGACATACAGAATCTCCGGTGAGCCGGGCGCCAGCCGCACCCCCACAAATGCGTGGCCGGGAACAATCACGATTACCGGATGCATACCCAGATTTTCCATGGCCGAGGCATAAGCCACTGAAATATCAATACAATTGGCGCTTTCCAAGTGAAGTGTTTCCCAGGGCAGGCGCACGCGCTCGGACGCAGAGGTGAAGTTCCCAAGGGTTGAGATGCTGTCCACGTAGCTGATGCCCAGATTAGCCATGGCATCAAAAACCGCTCGGGCTTCGCTCTGTACCTGGGCGGCAACCCGGCTGGTGGAGTCCCCGGCAGGTAAATGATACCCCGCTAATCGGCCGCGCGGAACGTACTTCCGGGCTGAGGAGACCAACTGAACCACGGCCGGATCGTGAGGAGTCACCCATCGGGCGATGAACTGCGAGTTGGCGAACTTTTTGCCCCAATAGATGTCTGCCACCGGATGCAGGTAAACCGAATGAGTCTCCTCAAAAGTGGATTGGTTACCCGGAGTGCTGGCGCGGACCTCCAGATTCGCCTCCCGCATTTCGATGTTTTCAAACGCCCCCGGCATCAAATTCGGATTGATGCGCACGGCGCGTGTTTCTCTGGGCGCCAGGATCACGGTTTGGGTAGTGGTCTGGCTGACTTCCGGGATCTCAGCGGTCACGGTTTCGAGCAAATGCTGGTCAGACAGATTGGCAATGGTGAGTATGGCCACAGGCCAGTAGTCCGTGGGATTGCCCGAGACGAGCGCCGGATAGATCTCTCCCCGCCCCGGCACGTCCAGTTGATACCGTACCTGAAGAGGCGAGATGGGAGCAGTGAGTTGCGAGACCGAAGGAGGGCGTTTAACATTCGCCGTCAGAAGCTGGTAGGTGTAGACCCAGGTCGCCGCCAGCGCCACGGCCAATACCAAAGTGGTAGCCCCGAATAGCCCCGCCAATACCCGCGCTCGGTGTTCGGAAATCCGTCCAAGGCTCATAATTGGTTAGATGATGGGTTGAGCCGCCGAGTTTACAGATTCTAAGAATTTGCAATACGAGCCGCAGTTCCTTCGAACTGCAAAGCGATGGCAAATTGTAACACATGGCGAAAGCCATGGGACCAGAAGCAAACAAGAAACCACCCACTTAACTTAAGGGCAAGTAAGCGCCGTCAAGACCATGGCGCCCGTATTGTCGATGGTAAGCCGTCGGCAAGTGGAGCCGTCAGGGCTCTTGAGGATAACTCCGTTGCCCGGATTGGAGAGATAAACGTCGCCCGAGGCGACATGCAGGGCCGCTGCGGGAGTTGGCGTCCCAATGCCGACATTGACATTCGAGGTCGCGCCGTTCACTCCACTAATACTGCCCAGCACCAGGGCGTTGCTCGCGCCCACCACGGCGTTTGCCCCGATCGCGGTCGCATTGCTCATGTTAGTCGAGGTTACATCTGCGTTAGCTCCGATTGCAGTATTATGATCACCCGTGGAGTTGTGAACGAGCGCCCAGTAACCGACGCCGGTGTTGTTCAAAGCCGTACATGGCTCAGGCACGCTATTACAGTTCGCAACGAGCGCGGAGACTCCGACGGCCGTGTTGTTGCCTCCCGCGGTGTTCGAAGAGAGTGCCGATTGGCCGATGGCGGTATTGTTACCACCCGTCGTATTTGACCACAATGCAGAATAGCCAATGGCGGTGTTGTAATTTCCTGTTGAAATGGAGTGGAGAGCGCTGCTCCCGAAGGCGGTGCTGCCCTCACCACTTGTATAAAAATTTCCTGCACCTTGTCCGATAAAGGTGTTGATGGTGCTGTTGCAACAAGTATGGATAAATGGAAAGCCGTCCTGGGTGATTACGCCTACGGTGCCCGTATAATTGGTATACGGCAGGTTGAGGTTACCGTTGAGAGTCACGTCGCCGCTGGTATCTACTTTGAACTCGACAGCGCCGTTACTCTGCCCGATCAATATGTATCCGCTCCCCCAGTTGTCTATCTCCGCCGCTGTGCCTGCACCGCTTTGATTCGTGACGAGCGGGTAGCGCAGAGTCTGTGGGGTTCAGACTCTGCGGCTTTTCCATGTCATGAGGGGTATACTGCGGTGGGTGTCCCGCCTTCGTCGTTTTGTTTTATCGGACCGATATTTTTTCATAACCGGTCGCGTGATACCTTACCGTCGGATGCTCGATGAATCTGAATTTGAGTGCCTGGCCCGGGTGGTCCGCGATCGCCGCAGAAAACACGGATTTCTCCTGACGGCTTGGGTATTTCTTCCTGATCATTGGCACGCCATTTTCTACCCGCCCTTTCCGCTTACCATCTCGCGGGCGATGGAGTCCATCAAGGTGGGGTCGACCTTGCGAATCAATGGCAGGCGAAGGGAGAAGGGGCATCTGTGGCAACCG
>DATGFN010000020.1:0-9345 GCA_035308965.1 Terriglobia bacterium
CGGTTGCCACAGATGCCCCTTCTCCCTTCGCCTGCCATTGATTCGCAAGGTCGACCCCACCTTGATGGACTCCATCGCCCGCGAGATGGTAAGCGGAAAGGGCGGGTAGAAAATGGCGTGCCAATGATCAGGAAGAAATACACAAGCCGTCAGGAGAAATCCGTGTTTTCTGCGGCGCTCGCGGACCACCCGGGCCAGGCACTCAAATTCAGATTCATCGAGCATCCGACGGTAGGGTATCACGCGACCGGTTATGAAAAAATATCGGTCCGGCAAAACAAGACGCCGTAGGCGAGACATCCACCGGAGTATACGCCCCATGACATGGAAAAACCGCTCTGCGCTACCCGCTCGCCTGAGGCGTTTGGACTTGTCGGACAGCGAGCAGCCACGGTCCCGCAGGCGCGGGACCATGGCTACCCAGTGAATCAGAAGAGGCGCAACCCACTCTAAATCGTCCGGCCGCGCCCTATATGACTGATCAAGCTGATCAGGAACAGAATTAAGAACACAAAGAATAGGACCTTGGCGATGCCTGCCGCTGCAAAGGCAATCGCTCCGAACCCGAGCAGCCCTGCGATGATGGCAACCACCAGAAATACCAACGCATAATAGAGCATTGCTGCCTCCTTTTTTGAATTCGCGAAGATCCAACAGATTACTTCGCGCCTTCAAGCATCAATCTGCGGGGTTAACCTGGTTTTTCTAGCCTTTTGCAATGATTCCCCGCAGTCTGCGGTAACAGAATGAACCGGCTGCGTCTCCATTTAAATCGAGCAAATACCTGACTTATGGACAGTAAATACCCGACCGGGAGAAACACTTACGCTTACGGATGGTTTGGCGGCTCGTGCTTCAAGATGGGATAGGGGTTCAGATTCACTCCCCGCCAATACTTCTTTTCCGGACCAAGCTTGGTGATCTCAAAATGCAGATGCGGCGTGTTGACCGGAGCGTCCCCCGTGGTGCCCACGAATCCCAGAATCTCGCCTTTGTTCACCAACTTGCCTTCGGCTAACCCCTCAGCGTAGTGGTCCAGGTGCGCGTAGTAGTAGCAATATATCTCCTGCCGGTCGAACAGATAAATTGTGAGGCCTCCGGGTATGCTGGTGAAGAGCTTCTTGACCAATCCATAGTCTACCGCCACCACGGGTGTGCCGCGCGGGGCAAGAATATCAATGGCGCCGTGTCGCCGCGTCCCTCCGCGCACCTCATCAAAGGAATCCTTGAGATCTCCTGGATTCACGCCAACCACCGGGATCAGCAAATCACGCTGGCTCAGCACGGCGTAATCGACCGCGGAGACGCTCGCGATACCGGCGCTTTGCGTGGCCGGAGCATTCTTACTCGAACCGACTTCAGACTTTAAGGTTGGCGGCGTCACGCCGGCCTGCGGGGCTATGGCTGGGTTAAAAACAGGCACGCCCGACGGCAATGCCAGCGCAGGTGGGGGCGGAGTACTTGGGGCGGGGGGCGCCGAATTACCGCTGCCATCCACCGGCGCAAGTTTGGTTGCATCAGGAACGGGCACCGCCGCCTGCGCATTGGCGGGACTTTGGTTCTGCGAGGCTCGTTGGGGCGATGAATTCTTGGCTGGAATCGGATTGTAGAGGGCCGAGGAATTACTATGGACACTCCTCCAGCGCAAGAGAGCGTAGGTGTAAAACGCACCCAAAACGAGGCCTAATGCGAAGATGATGATACCGGCTCGCCGGTCGATGGTTTACTCTCCATAAGGATTGCGGGGACGCCGGGCTCCACCATCCTGGATAACTCGGCGGCGTCCCAGTTCGTAAGGCGAATACAGCCGTGCGATTCCGTACGGCCGATCAATGAGGGCGTTGGAGTCCCGTGAATGCCATAATGCTCTTTGGAGAGCGCGATCCAAACGACACCTACGGGATTCCTCGGCCCCGGAGCGATGGTCGCCTTCGAGTCTTTTTCCGGCGCGTTCCAAAAAAGATCGGGGTTGTAGTAAAACTTGGGATCATATCGCTTGCCCGTGATCTTCCATGTGCCCACGGGCAATGGATCGTGCTCGCTCCCGACGGTGGCCGGGTAATATGCCAACACCTTGCCGTCGGCGTCGAGCGCCGTGACGCTCCGCTCTGACCCGTCAACCAGCACCGACGCCGCCTTTCCCGGCTGTGGAGTTGAAACGTTGGGCGCAAGAATCTCCTCCCCGGCTTTGCCAAACGGCTTGCGCGGGTTTATCAATCGCATCACACCGGGGCTGGCGTGGAATTTCTCGGCCAACTCCTCGAGCGGCGACTCATAACTCATGGCCTTGAGTTTGGCCTTCTCCATCATGTCGCGCGGGATTTTGGTGAACGGTCCGGCAACTTCTCTGGCCGTGATGGTGTACCGGATGAGTGGCTTTGCCTCATCGGCGTTCAGCGCCGCCCAAGTCTGGGCGTCAACTTTCCCGTTCAACTCAAGACTGCGCGCGGTTTGAAACGCCAGAATAGCCTTGCGGAGATTGTCGCTGTAGACAGCGTTAATCTCGCCCGGCGAAAACTTGACGCGGTCGAGCAACAGTTGGGCGCGAAGCACAGCGTCGCCGCGGGAGCCCGGCCCCACCAAATCCACCAGCGTCGCATCATTGACGCGGTCTGGATTGATGCTGAGTTTTGCCGGGCGGTGACGGGCCTTTGCCCTGGACGTCCGAACCCGGAGCGTGCGCGGGGCGGCTTGCAGTCCTCCAGCCTGCGCCGAAAAGCTGATCGCGGCAATGATTGCCAGTAGGAACGCGCATCGAGTGATGCCGCGCCCGGCGCGGTGGTGGCAAATGGCGCAGACCTGCGGGACCAGCCATGCAACCTCCAACGCCTTCCAGATGGGTTTGGAATTCAAGCTGTATTGGGGTGGGAGGTCTCGGGTAAAGCAGTATAGATTCCGACTTGCGTCCACCCTAAATCGTTCGCCGGAGTCCATCCGAGACCTCCCGGAATGCATGCGATTGTGCGGCGGGACGGACCCGAACTCAATCCGTTGTTCGCCCTAGTTTCAGGTGGTAAATACCTTAGTCATGGTTCCGGCCGGAAATACTTTCCCGGATTATCGCCGGGGGCGGATACGGTGCGGTCCGTTCGAAGTAGGCGATATATCTTATATACTATATATGTCTATAGTATATCCATATAGGTTAAGCGGTTGCTCCCCTCCAGCCTTTGAGACGGCATCCATGCTAAGATGCACCCCGTGTGCGCCCCCTGACAGTGGGAAGGGCATAAAACGGGAATAGGGTGCGCATATTTGGGGCTCCGCCCCGCGCTACAATGGGAGATCTTCCATGCCGCAACGATGTGCTTGGGCGGAAAGCGATCCGCTGCTTGGAAAGTACCACGACGAAGAGTGGGGCGTTCCGGAACGCGACAGCCGGGCCTTGTGGGAAAAGCTCATGCTGGACGGATTCCAAGCCGGCCTGTCATGGCTCACAATTCTTCGCAAGCGTGATGCCTTTCGTTTGGCATTCAAGGGATTTGATCCCGCCGTCGTCGCGCGGTTCCGCGCCGCGGAGGTCAATCGCCTGCTGAAAAACCCCGGCATCGTCCGCTCGCGCGCCAAGATCGAGGCCACCATCGGCGGGGCCCGCGCTTACCTGGCGATGCAGGCGGCGGGCGAGGATTTTTCAACCTTCGCCTGGACCATGGCGGGTGGCAATGCCATCCGGAACACAACCGGAAGAGTTCCGGCCAAGACGCCTCTGTCGGAAGCAATGTCTGTGGCGTTAAAGAAACGGGGATTCAAGTTTGTCGGCCCCGTAATTGTTTATGCCTGGATGCAGGCGACGGGCATCGTCAACGATCATGTTGCCGGCTGCTTTCGGCGTGACCAAATCCGCTGTTGAGCGGGTTCTATAAGAGGGATATTTAGCGAAAAAAAATTGCCTTGGCAGATGGCTGTTCTTTGTCCCCGTAGCGCGGGAAAGGGCTAAACGCTACAATTCATGATCGCTACTTGGAATCGCGCCCGGCAATATGTTCCTTGAATTTTCTCTGACACTCGATGCCGGAGGAGTGGATGGCGGCAAATTCAGGAGTGTTGCGGATGTTGTCGAAAAACGGGTCGTTATCCATGGCGGGATACCCGCAGTAATTATCCTCCACGGCGCGGCGCAACAGGCGCATGGCCTGGTCATGTTGGCCGGCGAGTGCAGCGGTAGCGGCCGCGAGGTACTTGTTTTCCGGATCGCGATCTGCCATTAGGTCCGCCTCAGTTTGTTTTGCAAGATCCGCAATTTCAGAAGCCGGCCGATGCTCAAGATAGGCTTCCAGAAGTGAAACCCGCCGGTTGCCCGTCGCTTGGCGGGACTCGAGCAACTTAAGAGCTTCATCCCTTTTTCCCTGGTGCAACAGTACACGGGCTACATTTCCCGTGGACCAGACAGACCCCGCGTCCAGACGCAAGTAATCGAGGGCGCGGTCATATTTCCCCAGCTCTAAGAAGTCGAGCGAGCAGGCGCGGAATCCATAGTTGCTGGGGTCTATGGCGAGGGCGGCGTCGCACTCGCGCGCCGCGTCCTCCAGCAAACCTCCATAGGTATATACGTAAGCCAGAGTGAAGTGGGCGATGCCGCTGTCCGGGCGGCGCTTCAGGAGTTCCTGAGCCTCGTCGTAGGCATCATTCAAGTGACCCGATTCCACACCGTTGATGATGCGCCCTTGCACGGCTTCCACCATATTCGGGTCCAGAGCCGCGGCGCGCTCAGTGGCATCTTCAGAGCGCTGGTACGCTGCTGCCCCTCCGTCCGAATACTGAGCGTCGTAATAAAATCGCTGTCCCAGATTGACCCAGGCGGGCGCATAGGTCGGGTCCAACGAAACCGCTTGTTCCAGCATTTTGATCGCGTCTTTATTGGGCGTGGGGTCGTGCCCCACGGCGAGGCTGCGCAGGAATAAGTCATACGCCTCGGGATTCCGGGGAGCGGTGGCGTTGGATGCGTTTCCAGCAGCCCCGCCGATCACCGGAACCAAACCTTGCTGCACGCGCGTCGTCAGTTGCTTGCGAAGGCCGATCATATCCTTTGCCGGTACGCTGACTTCGTCCCGCCAGAGAAGGCGGTTGCTTTCCACGTCCACCGCTTCGAGCGTTACGCGAAGTTCGTCGCCCTCGCGCGCGAAGTGCCCGGTAATAACGTCCGCCACTTTCAAATCGTGTCCCGCCGTCTGGGGATCAAAATTTCCATTGGCGTATTTCGCCATGGTGGCAAAGGGCCGGATGGCGAGCGAAGGCACATAGGTGAGCGTGGTGGTAATTTCATCCGGCAGCGCCATGCGCAAATAATCGTTGGTCTGGTCGCCGCCCATATTCTGGAAGGGGAGCACAGCCACTGAAGTTTGCCCGTTGCGAGTTGCGGGAGGCAGTGCCGTGCGTCGCATAGCCCACCAGGTGGCAGCCACGGCCAGCGTAGCGAAAGCAAGCAGGCCGAGGACAATGGCCCGCCCTCGCCATTCGCGGCTCTTGCCTTCTTTTAGCGGGTCGCCGGGGCGACTCCCTACCCCCGATCGCCGGTCCCCTCTCCCAGCGGGGTAAATTTCGGCAGCCGCGACAGAAGTGGACCGGCCGGAATCGGTTTCGCGCTTCAGCCGCTTCAAATCGGCGCGCATCTCGGCCGCGCTCTGGTAACGCGTCTCGCGGTCTTTCTCCAGCGCCTTGCAGATGATTCGGTCGAGATCGGTGGGCAAATCCGGATTCAGCCGGACTGATGAAGTGGGCGCGCGCTCCAGAATCGAATTGAAAATGACGGCGGAAGTGTTACCCGCAAACGCCTGGCGTCCGGTGGCCATTTCGTAGAGCACGGCGCCGAAACTGAAAAGGTCCGTGCGGGCATCCAGTTCTTCACCGCGAGCCTGCTCCGGAGACATGTAGGCTACCGTGCCCATGGCCGTGCCCGGGCTGGTCAGATGCTCGGCATCAATGGTGGCGGTGGGTGTGTCGTCGACCACCCCCTGGCCCCCTCCTGAACCAGGAGAGGAGTCCGCATTAATTCCCCTCTTCTCTGAGGAGGGGGATAGGGGGTAGTTGGCCAGCTTGGCCAGGCCGAAATCCAGAATTTTTGCTTCACCGCGCTCGGTCACAAAAATATTGGCGGGCTTGATGTCGCGGTGCACGATTCCCTTTGAATGCGCCGCCTCCAGCGCGTCCGCCAGTTGGTATCCCATTTCAAGAATCTGGTCCACCTTGAAGGTTTGTGCGGCAATGCGATGCTTCAAGGTTCGCCCTTCCAGGCACTGCATCACAATATAGGGTTGGCCGTCTTCTTCTCCAATGTCGTAGAGGGCGCAAATGTTCGGGTGGTCGAGAGCCGACGCGGCGCGAGCCTCCCGCTGAAAACGCTCGACTGCCTGGCGGTCTTTGGCCAGTTCGGGGGGAAGGAATTTGAGCGCCACAAAGCGGCCCAGGCGCGTGTCCTCGGCTTTATACACCACTCCCATGCCGCCGCCACCCAGCTTTTCCAGAATGCGATAGTGGGATATTGTTTTTCCGATCATGGGTCGAGATATTCTCGCGCGCTAATGATGGTAGGCGGAGGCACGAATCAAGTCAAGAAAAGGCGGCCCCCCGGGGTGCATACTGAAGCGACTTGATAAGGCTATTGAGGCAGGGGCGAACTGAAAAGCCGGCAAATGATTATAAAGCTACATAGATAGTAATACTACATAGATAGTTATACGATTTATCCACGAGAGCCAGACCAAGTCAATTGGCTTGACGTAAAGGAGCCAGAGTGAGGCGTGTGCGTCGTCGAGTTAGATTCCAGCCGGCTCACTGCCGCCTGGATCGAAACTTGACAAACGGGTTGAGACAGAATATGAATTTGACCACCGGGGAAGAGTCATCCTGCAATTTTGGTTCGGGCAGGCGCGAACTCAAGAGACAGTTTGGGTGTTACCTGGTTTCCACCGGGCGTGGAAATGAAAAGTATTATGCTTTTGGAGGCATGAATGGAGCTTAGGAAGGACCCGATCACTCAAAGCTGGGTGATCCAGGAGGATGGTGAAGGCAGTTGGCCGGGAGAGGGTCCATGTCCGCTTTGTCCGGGCCAGGAAAGTCTTTCCCCCAACACCATTTACTCTCATCCCCAATCGTCATCGGATTGGCAGGTTCGGGTGATCCCGCATTTGCGGCCGCTTTACCGGATTGAAGGCGATGCGCAGCGGCGGGGGGAGGGAATCTACGACAAAATGCGAGGGATGGGCGCGCACGAGATCGTGGTGGAGGGGCGCGACCACAATCTTTCGCTGAGCCAGCAAAGTGATGAAAACGTCGCCCAGATCCTGCGCGCGTGCGCTGCCAGAATCACCGACTTGAAGCAGGACCGCCGGTTCCGCTATGTCACATTTTTCCGCAATCAAGGGAGGCTGGCCGGCCAGGATTTTGAGCACCCTCATTCCCAGATTACCGCCACCCCATTCATTCCGCGCCGGGTGGGTTATGAGCTGCGATCTTCCCGCCGTCACTACGAATCAAAGGAGCGGTGCCTGCTTTGCGATGTAGTGAAGCAAGAAATAGCGCAGCAAGTGCGAACCCTGGAATGGGACAATCAATTTCTGGCCTTCTGCCCCTTCGCCTCGCGTGTGCCCTATGAGACATGGATCCTGCCCATCAATCATCACGACTCGTTCGAAGAGGATAACAGCACCTGGGATCGCCAGCTCCAATTGGCAAAATTCCTGAAACCCATTCTTCGCAGCATCGAAACGGTGACGCCCACCTACCATCTGGTATTGCATACTTCGCCCAACGTAACCGCCAAATTTGAAAAAATGGGCCAGTGGAAAACCCTGTCCGCCGACTACCATTGGCATTTCGAAATCCTTCCGGTCATCCCCTCCAGCTCCAAACCGTACAGTTTGAAAGAGGTTTATTACAATTCGTTGCTGCCTGAAACCGCTGCGGCGGAACTGCGAAAGATTAGGGCCGACCTGGCGGCCAGGAGTTAGTCTTCCACTCCATCCAAACCTTTGCCGGCCGAGTTCCCACCCGCGGTCGCCACGCGATTCAATTTTCCTCTCATGTCAGGTTCCAGACCTGCCGAATTAAGCCATGGGCACCGTCCATTCGGCTCCGCCGCCAATTGCCGGAGCGCGGAAGATCTCTATCGACGTCCGCGAGCAGAGTGGGAGTAGTCGGGGCTGCCGGGCCCTGCGCCAGACGGTTCAGGGCGGGCCTTGCCCCGGACACGACAAGAGGGCTGGGAAAACGCATGCAGTCCGGAATCAATTTGGAACTTTACGATTTGTGCTGATGGAGGCATTCCCGTGAAAGTATTGATTGCGGAGGATGATGTTGTGTCGCGCCGGATGCTTCAGGTTTTTCTGTTGCGTTGGGGATACCAGGTCGAGATGGCGACGGATGGCGCGGAAGCATGGCGGGCTCTCGAGAATGGAGACCCGCCGCGGCTGGCCATCATCGACTGGATGATGCCGGTGATAGACGGCATCGAGATTTGCCGCCGGGTGCGGGAGGCGGGGCGCCCCCTGCCCGCCTACATCATTCTCCTGACCGCGCGCGGGGGGAATGAAGACATCGTGAGGGGTCTCAATGCGGGAGCCGATGACTACATCACCAAGCCATTTAATCGAGAAGAACTCCGCGCCCGCGTGAGCGTGGGGGTTCGCATTCTAGAGCTGCAAACCGCTCTCGCCGTTCGGGTAAGCGAGCTGGAGGGAGCCATGGCGGGCGTCAAACAACTGCAAGGCCTCTTGCCCATTTGCTGCTACTGCAAAAAGATCCGCGACGATCAGAATTATTGGCAGCAGGTGGAGGGATACATCTCCAAACACTCCGAGGCGCAATTCAGCCATGGTGTTTGCCCGGATTGCTTCGAGAAGATTGTCAAGCCGGAGATTGCAAGGTCTTTGCCTCCGAATCCAAACCCTCAGCCATGAAGACGGAGTTCAATTTTTATTTTTCAGTTTTTGTCGGAGACTGGAGACTGAGCCGTGCAAGGTTTTCGGGACGCGCGGGCGGAAATGGCCGCTGCCCGGGGGCAATGTTGCAGGCCCTGATCGCATAATTGGGCGGGGTTGGAGCCCGGAAAGGCGAATGAACATCAAAGCCTTGATAGTGGATGACGAGCCCTCGGCACGCGATTTGTGCGTGGAGATCCTGCGCAGCATGGGGTTGAAGACGGAGACGGCGGACTCTGGGGCGCGCGCCCTGGCGCTGCTGGCACAGGGGCGGGTGGACATTGTGCTCACCGACGTGCGCATGCCGGGGATGAACGGGATCGAGCTGCTGAAAATCATCCGGCAAAAATATCCGCGCACCGACGTGGTGATTATGACCGGGTACGGCACTATCCAGGCGTCGGTGGAAGCGATCAAGCTGGGCGCTTAC
>DATGFN010000021.1:0-211011 GCA_035308965.1 Terriglobia bacterium
TAAGGTATCACGCGACCGGTTATGAAAAAATATCGGTCCGACAAAACAAAACGCCGTAGGCGGGACATCCACCGCACTATACCCCTCATGACATGGAAAAGCCGCAGAGTCTGAACCCCAAAGACTCTGCGCTACCCACTACCCGCTTGGGAGACACGCTCAGAATGACGTGCGTGGGCGAATGGAATGACAAGCGAGCTACGTTCCGCTATTCGCCTTCTCCCAATCCGGCCGCGAGAGTGGTTGGATGGATTCCAGCTTTTTCCTGGTCAGGGCCTGGTTGGCCTCCTTCAAGTCTTTCTCGATGAACCCATCGAATTCCCTGGACACATCATCCAGTTCGCGCTTCAGTGAATCGATTCGAGCCACCTGGTAATCGCCCGGGCGTCCTTCATAGTTCAGGAAGTCCCCGTAAATGTCGCCCGCCTTCTCACGGAGGCGTATCTCGCCGGTTACATCGCCGCCTTCTTTGGTGGCCACGATTTTCTTCCTGATCACATCCGCCTGATCGGAGAGGCCGGTTAATTTCTTTCGCAGCGGATCTTCGGCGCCAAGCTGGGCAGCGCGGCTGGAGAGTTCATCTCTCACACCGTTGATGCGATCCACCTGGTAGGTCATGTCGCCGAGCAGAGCGTACACGCGCATGGCGGCGTCAAACGTCTGCTTCCTGTCTTGCAGGCTGAACTTGGCGCGCGCATCCAACCCCACGTTGATCCGGGTGGAGTAAGTTTCCGCGCCTCGCGTCATTTTCACCGTGTAAGTTCCAGGGATCACTCGCGGGCCGACGGGCGAAACGGCGATGCCCGCCCCACTTGGAACTCGCGGGGCCTTCAACTGCATGGACCATTGGACGCGGCTAAGCCCGCGCCGGCTGTTGGCGGGAAGCTTTTCCACCAGCTTGCCTTGATCGTCAAAGACTTCAATCTTCATCCTTCCGAAGATATGCCTCTTTTTCTGGTAATAGGTAATCAGCGCGCCATCGGGAGGATTCGGCCCCGCAAATGTCGAGTTCCCTTCCGCCCACCCGCCGAAAGCGTTGAAGCGTTGTTGTGTGGGCCTTCCTTCAATGAAGACGGCGTCCTGCGCCATAACTTCCGGAGTCAGTTTGCGCAATGGGGTGATATCGTCAACAATCCAGATGCCGCGGCCATGGGTGGCCAGCACCAGGTCGGACTCGCGTTCCTGCACAACGATATCGGCCACAGCGACGTTGGGAAAATCGTTGCCCTTGTATTGCGCCCATTGCTTGCCGCCGTCAAGCGAAATCCAAAGACCGAATTCGGTCCCCAGGAAGAGCAAGTTGGGGGAGACGCTGTCCTCTTTGATGACCAGGGCATAGCCGCGCACGCCGCCATCCGCGGACACCAGCGGCGTCCAGGTCCTGCCGTAGTCGGTGGTTTTGTAAACGTGCGGGTCCATGTCTCCGAAGGTGTGACGGTCAAAGGTGGCGTAGGCCGTGGCGGGATCATAACGGCTGGCCTCAACCCAGGAAACCCAGGAAGCCTTGGGAAGATTGGGGACGTTGCCCACCACGTTGTTCCACGTCTTGCCGGCGTCGCGGGTGATCTGCAAGTTTCCATCATCCGTGCCTGCCCAGATGGTATGGCCATCGCGCGGTGATTCGCTGATGGAATAGATGGTAGTGTGCATTTCGGCTTCAGAGTTGTCCACCGTAACGCCACCCGACTCCTCCTGCTTCTGTTTTTCCGGATCGTTGGTGGTGAGGTCGGGTGAGATGCGGTCCCAGGTCTGGCCGTGATCGCGCGAGCGGAACAGGAACTGGGCGCCAATATAAATTGTGCCGGGTTCACTCAGGCTCATATGCATGGGCGTGTTCCAATTGAACCGCAGCTTGCCTTCGCCGTAATTGGGCAGGGGCTTGATATTCCGAACCTCGTGGGTAAGTCGGTTCACGCGCGCAATGTCTCCGCCCTGTCCCTCGGCGTAAACATAGTTGGGATCGGAAGGATCCGCAAAAGCCCAAAAACCGTCACCACCGTACAAACTTTCCCACCGGCTGTTGGTGATGCCGCCCGGAAAGGCCGAATCGCCGATCCACACACTGTTGTCCTGAAGTCCGCCGTAGACGTGGTAGGGGTCCGCATTGTCCACGCTCACGTGATAAAACTGTGAGATGGGCAGGTTGTTGCCCTTCCACCAGGTGTTGCCGCTGTCGAATGAATACCATACGCCGCCGTCATCTCCGGTAATGATGTGTTCGGTATTATCCGGGTCCACCCAAACGTCGTGGAAGTCGCCATGCGCGCCGCCGGAAATTCCGCTGAAACTCTGGCCGCCGTCGGTGCTCATCACCAGGCCGCCGCCGGGCTTGTAAAGTTTATTTTCGTTCTTGGGATCCACGATCAGGTTGGCGAAATAAAACGGCCGCCAAACCATATTCTGGCTGGCATCGCGCTTCTGCCAGGTTTTGCCGGCATCGTCCGACCGGAAGAGCGAGCTGTGCCGCGATTCGACCATCACGTAAACCACGTCAGGATTGGAAGGCGCGGCCGCCAATGCCAGGCGTCCCCAGGGCTTGGCGGGCAGCCCCTGGGCGCTCTTTTCGTCGAGGTCGGTCCACGTCGCTCCGCCATCCGTCGTCTTAAAAAGACCGCTGCCGCTGGCGGCGGTGGGACCATCCCCGCCGGAGCGGAACGTCCAGCCCTTGCGCCGGAAATCCCACATTGCCGCGTACAAAACCTTGGAGTCGCGCGAGCTCATGGTGATCGCTGAGCAACCGGTGGAGAGGTTGACGCCTTTCAGAATTTTCGCCCAGGATTTTCCTCCGTCGGTGGTTTTGTAAAGCCCGCGGTCGTCGCTGTCGCTCCAAAGTTTACCCGGCACGCAGGCATAAACGGTGTTGCTGTCTTTCGGGTCAATCAGAATTTTCGAGATGCGTTCGGAGTTTTTCAGCCCCATGTTGGTCCAGTTGTCGCCGGCGTCGGTGGACTTGTAAATTCCGTCGCCAATAGCGGTGCTGTTGCGCGTCCAAGCCTCGCCGGTCCCCACCCAAATTGTCTTGGGGGTTGCAGGATCGATGGCAATGGCGCCGATTGACTGCACCGGCTGCTTGTCGAATACCGGCTTGAACGTGGTGCCGTCATTCATCGATTTCCACACTCCGCCGCTTGCCGAGCCCACGTAAACTGTGAGCCGGCCCTTTTCCCTTATTGCAGTCACCACCGGAACGCGCCCGCTCATCTCGGCGGAGCCGATGTTGCGCGCTCCCAACCCTGAGATCGTGTCCGAATCGAACTTCACTTCCTGGGCGACACCTGGCGTCCCTATGATTCCGCAAAACACAACCATTAAGGCTGCGAGCCGAATGATTAATTTATGCATGGCGTAAGATTCCTTCCTTGTGACGGGGATTGGATATTGTCCCTATTCTCTTTGTGCATCCGAGCGGCCTTTGTGGTGAAAGTTTTGGGAAGCGAGCGCATCAACACTATTTCCCTCCGCCCGTCTTCTCTACCGGCTTGGCGGGCATGGCAAACAGCGAATCGTCCAGCGGGACGTTCAGCTCCACTTTTTCCACCGTAAACTTCACCCGGTCGGGATCGCCTTTGCTCCCGCTTTCTATGGCGAAGGGATAGTAGATTCCGTTCACTTGGTCATAATCCCCGTAATACGTTTCGCCTTCCCGAATGGCTCCGCGAATCATGGTTTGTGTTTCCACCTTCAATTCCAGGTATGAGTCCACGTCCAGGAAATAGACGCGAATGTCGCCATTCTTCATGGTCAGCTTGATTTTGTAGCAGTCGGTGCCTTCCACCGAATCGTGCCCTTCCAGTTCCGCTTGGTGACCCTTTTCTTTATAGTCCACCAGCGGCCCGTCGATGTCGGCGGCTACCACGAGGTCTTTCATATCGTCCTGGGAGAGAGCCTCGGCGTCGCGCCGTCCGCCAAACGGGCTCACCCGCCATGCGGACTTGCCGTCATAAGCACTCACCTGCGCCATGCCCTGGATAATGAATTCCTCGCGCGCCTTTTCTGGACGCTTCCCTTCCTGTACGACCTTCGCCTTAAAAGACCCGGCGCTGAATTCCGAGGTGTTCCTGATCGATTTCACTGACCTCAATTTATCCAGGCCGCCGTGGGCTTGAATGTTCTTGGCGATGATTTCATCCACCGTCTGGGCGCGAATTGCCAGCGGCAGCAAAACCGCCGCGGCCGACAGGATCAGAATCTTTTTCAACATGGCAGTCAACTCCTTGACAAAACCCGGGCGGTGAATCTCGTTAGAACCATCACCCGCCGTTATTATTTGGACGGGCCCGGCGCCCGCAATCCACCCATTTAGGGATTTAAGTCCGGCAAAGTATAACTCAAATGTGGCAGAAACAGCGGCCAAAACGGCTGACTGCAGGATTCCTCTCCGTAAGTTGAGGGATCGGAATGATAAGCAGGGGGCCAATGATTCAGAGCGGAATCCCTCACCCACCATGCAGGCGACTATTTGTTTTCCAGCAGACTCTTCCATCGCGCCCAGGCGTCTTCGCGAGCCTTGTGGTTGGCCTCGCTGGCATCGGGAGCTTCCCCGGCGCGCATAAATCCATGGCCCGCCCCATCGTAGGTTACAGGGTCGTAGGCTTTACCGGCCGCCTTCATACTGTCGGCCGCCCCGGGAATGGTGGCCCCAATACGCGCGTCGTTGCCGGCATAGAATCCGTAGACCGGGGCCTTGATGCGAGCCATCGCGTCTGCCGGCGGTGGCGGTCCATAGAAGACAAATGCGGCCGCAAGATCACTTCGATTTGTGGCGAAGCGAAAGGTCTGCCCGCCACCCCAACAAAAGCCGGCGACAAAGAGCTTCCCGCTTGTCGCCGGAATCTTTAGCGCGTAATCGGCCACGGCGTTGAGGTCTGCGGTAATCTGGTCAGGGTTGAGATGGCCAACCGCCTCGGTAGCCTTGCCTTCGGCAAAATCGGAACTACGGCCGCCGTTCGGAGCCATGCCGGAAAGAAGGTCGGGCGCAACAGCGATGTACCCGGCCTCGGCAACCTGGTCCGCCAGGTCCTGCACCCAGTCGGTCATTCCGAAGATTTCGTGGATCACCAGCACAACGGGACGTTTGTCTTTGGATTCGGGATAAACGACGAAAGTTTCCACACTTCGGCCGTCGTGCTTCACGGTAACCCACTCCCGATGCCGGGGAGATTTTTCCACGCGCGCCCGCGCCCAGTCCTGGGCTGAAACAACCTGTGCACCAAGCAGCATGCAAGCCAGATTAAGGATTAGAAGTTTGCTCTTCATATTGCCTCACTTTCCGCCACTAAAGATGCGCGACTGCCGTCGCCCGGCCCTGAGTCTGCGTCAGGTGCGGGAGTAATAATAAGCGCAGGAAGTGGCTGATGGCAAGGATTGTGCCTGCCTGGATAGTGGTGTCATTTGGAATTGGATTCATTTCGAGGCCCGCCGGGGCGGGAGCGCCTGCGCCTGGCAAATGACACAGTTACCGCCAGACTGGAACAAATCGAAATATGATGGATCGAAGCGACCCGCCGAGGCCGCAACTCAATATGGACTTTCTGAAAGGTATCACTCTCAAGGAATGGGCGCGCACTCCGCCAGAATGTAACTGCCTAAGCCGGAGACAAGGGGGCGCCGATGGCCCCCCGCAATCTCTAGTGTTGTTTCTTGTCTTGCTGCTTGTCCGGTTTGGATGGCTTCTGATCCCTTCCTGAAGCCGGCGCCGGCTTATCAGGCGTTGGATGCGGCGCGTATTCACGATCGCGCATCGGACCAGCGGGGTTACCCCTCCGGATATTATCCATCTGCTGCGGCTCAAGCGGCCGCCCCGGATGTTGTTGCAATGCAGGTTGCACATTTGCAAAAGGCGGTTTCGGTGGCGGAGTCGGCGTTCTGGTTATCCACCGCGGCTGGGATGGCGGCTCACTATTGGGCGGATTCTGCTGGCCTGGAGGCCCGCTCCTTGGGGCAATGGACTGCCCTGGGCGGCCAGGCTGGGCAGGCTCGCCTTGAACTGGTGGCGCCGTCCTGTTGATTTCCGGTGGTGGCGATGGCGGCGCGGCAACGGGCGGGTTCCCGCGGCCATTGGGCGCCATACGAATATTTGGCGGTGGCTCAGGTTGCGCCGGCGGAGCAATTTCATTGGGGTTTACCCGGTTAGATCTGGGCTCGACCGGCGGAGCAGTTGGATTGGGGTTTGCCTGGTTTGGTCTTGGCTCAACCGGCGGCTGCCCGGGCCGATTAAGCGGGCCATTAGAATCCGGGCGTGTTCGCTCGCCTGACGGAGCAGATATGACCCTTGGGGGCCGAATGGGTGGAGCGTTCGTGGGCCTTCCACCCACGGCGGCGATGGCCGAAGGGGCCACCGTGGGATGGGGAATAATTTGGGCCTGCGCAGCCTGTTGCGGCGTCAACCGAATGATCTGGCGGGGCACGGCCTGGCCGTCCCGCATCGCATTCGCCGGCACAGCCGTTGTCCCGATGTTTCTGTTTACATATTGGATGTTATTTATAGTATTTTCATTTCTAATGTTAGTAATATTCGTAACGTGGCTGGCGTTCACGCGCCGCAGATAGTCGTCGTCATGATGGTACCAGGGGTAATAGGGCTCGCGAGGGCCGAGGGGAAACCACGCTTGCACGCCACCGCCTCCGCCGAAGCTGATGCCGATGGAGAAATTCCGCCCGCCCACGAAGGCGACAAGCGCGGGAGCATACACCGGCCTCGCCGCCATGCGTCCCGGAACCCAGCCCCATCGTGAATCGATTTGCGCCCAGCGGCCATAGTGGAAGGGAGTAAAGCCCCAGGGCGCGTCGTCCACCCAGGTCCAACCCCACGGGTCAATCCAAATCCAGCGCCCAAAACGGTAAGGAGCCCAGTCGGGCGGGACGTCGCCGGGGTACCACACCGCTCCGTATTCTGCCGTATCCACCCACCGGCCGTTGCGGTCCAGGTCTTGGTAACCGGGGACATCACGGCTGACGTAGCGCGCCGAATCCGAGGAGGGGTCACGTTGATTGCGCGTATCGCACCACCGGTCGAATTCATCGCGCCCGGGCAACGAAACATCCGCAGCTTGGATGGGGTCCGCGCCCATAAGCTTGATTGCCTGACCACCTTCCAAGGTCTCGTGGAAGTCGCCGCCCGTAATCTCAAGGCTGCCGCTGTAAGCGCTCACCAGCGTGGTGTTATTGTCGGGATAAGTCTCCACGCGGTAGTCGCCGGGGCGAAGAATGCTGAGCGCGCCGTTGGGTGTGTCCACCTCGATGCTGTTGCCTTCCAGGATTTCATAAACGCGCACGTGGACCGTTCCTTGGCCGATTCCCAGTTGGAGAATCTGGTCATTCAGATTGGCCACGGTCAAATCCGTGTCCGAGGACAACTGAACGGCGATATTGCCAAGGTCGAGTTCTGCGCGGCCGTCATGATCGGTGTAGAGGTGGTCGCCCGTGGTCAGGGGATAATTCGGCGCCGCCTCGTTCCATTCCTGGGCGCCCGAAAGTTGCAATGAAACTGTGCCCTGCGTGTAACTGAGGCGCGCCACGCGTCCCGGTGGATCATCCTGCTGAGCCCAAATCGGCGCGCCGGCGAGCATCACCGAGAATACAAGCGCTGCTACAAATGAGGTCCACCTTGTACTTCCGCTGTTTTTCATGGCGGCACCCAACCTTTCAGGAGGCGCGATTACCTAGATTCCATTCGGTCGCGAATGCGCCTCACCCACTAATTTAGATGCACGATTCGGTCCAACTCTTCAAGTATATTACTTTTCATCAACATCTGCGTGATTCTAACCTCACATATGAATGCGCGCCTGGTGTCTTTCAACCACTTGCACCACCACGCGGGGACAATCGCTTAACGAGATGCTGGAAATCGCGAGGCGGCGCGCACTCAATCAAGACCCTCTCGCCCGTGCGCGGATGTAGAAACTCGAGCCTCGTCGAATGAAGAGCAACCCGGTCGATCAGTCGCTCCTGTGATTCCGCTGGGTGGTATTTCCTGTCTCCAATTACCGGGTGGCCGATGGCGGAAAATTGCACCCGGATTTGGTTTTGCAACCCTGTCACAAGTTGGACGCGGACAAGTGAGGCGCCACGAAGGATGCGCTGCACGGCATAACGAAGTTCGGCGCGAGCCGCGTCGCGGTCCCGCCCTTGGCACAACTTTTGAAACATGCCCTCGCGCCGGAAATAGTGAACAAGCGTCCCCTGCCGGGCTTTGGGACGTCCGCGCAGCACAGCGATATACTCCCGCACAGGAGTGTGAGCGATAAACTGCCGGACCAGCGCATCGCGGTCCGCCGGAGTTTTGGCGAAGACTAAAATCCCCGAAGTGAAACGGTCAATGCGATGCACCACAAACGCTCGTTGCAGCTTGAGACTTAATTGTTCGGAAAGTAAGGACCAGGCCGAGGGAGCCTCCGATCCTTCAATAGGCACCGCCGGCATTCCGGCAGGCTTATCCAGCGCCACCACCGCATCGTCGTCGAATAGCACGGATAGCTCACGCGAGAATCTCGGCCGCCGCGAATCGGGCCGGGCTGAAACAGGCTCCGGCTTTCGTGGACGGCTACGCGTCTTGTGTGGGAGTCTTCTCATTTGCGGAGTGGCTGACCGCTAGCGTCACCTGGCCCAAGAAAAAGATGGAGGATAGCTTAATGCATTTGCGCGGCGGAATCCCAAGCGTATCTGCCTTGCGGCTGGTATTTTTAACTGTGTTGCGAAGAATCCATTAGAGAACAGCACCCCGCCAGGGGGACGATTGGGCTGGCGCCGAGATTCTTATAATGCCTCCATTTGGTTCCTTGTTAGTACATGGTTAAGATTGAAATTCGATTATAATTGGCAATTGAATGGTTCAGAAAATCGAGACTCCATCCTTCCAAATTATAAATTAACTACTAAATATAGTATGGTTAAATCTTCCGTTGCGAATGGAAAATTGATTTGCGATGAAAACATGCAACTTAAACAGACACAGTTCCATGGCAATCGGCTTGCTGATTATGTTGAACGACAGACTTGGGGATATACAAAGAGATAATTCACGAATGTCGAAAGGCGGCACTTGGACAAGTCCGCCAATAGAATTCGTGGAGGGTTGCCCCGCGCGGCTACAGCATTGACCTGAGGGCTTTAAATGCCGGCCCGAAATGTTTGCGTTTTGCGTCGCCTGCCCGGATTGACTGAACAACAGCTTGAATCTCCGCCGCCTTGCAAATCAGATTCAGTTACAGCACTGAAAATTCGTGGCTCACCGCTATGGAGTGTCATTGAGTGTGGGAAAAGGCGCGCAAGAGCGGGCAGGGCGCACTCTCTTTGCTGAACGAGAAGGTGAAGGCGGATCAAGCAACCTCACGGAGGCGCCATGAACAAAAGCAACCCACGTAGAGGGGCAACAAGATTCTTAATTTCCATCCTCGCGGTAGTTCCAGCGATCGCCGCAATTCTTGTCCTTGAGGGATACCAGTGGTCGCGCGGCGCGACGATCCCAACGGCAAGCTATGCGGATGGTGTGCTGCACCTGACCATTCCCTATCACGCCGATCGCGACGGAGCCGGACGGTTAACCCTGGAAGTCCTGGATCCGGAAGACAATGTGGTGGGCCGCGCGGAACGGGAGGTTGACGCAGCCAAAGGAGAGGGCGGGTGGCAAGGCGAAATCAAGCTGGATAGCAAGCTGCCGTTGGACGACCTGGTGTGGCATCGTGTTTTTTATCGCTTCGAATTTGACGATCACAAAACCGCCGGATGGGAAGGCATCGAGTCCATTTCGCAAATTCTTCAAAGGCCGGTGATGCACATCCTGGCGCAACAGTCTTACCTCTCCGGCGGTTTGGCGGCCGTGCGCGTAATCGTCACCGACTCGAAAAATGAAATGATCGGGGGCGACGCGTCGGTGCGTATCGAGTTTCTGGTTGCCGATGAGAAGCCACGGATGCTTTTTAAAGGCCAATTAAATGAAAGGGGAACCACCGAGGCCCAGTTCCGTTTTCCCACTGGCCTGGTGGGCAATTTCCAATTGCATTACCTGGTGGACACTCCGATCGGTTCAACCGAATTTACCCAAGCCGTGCGTCTTGAAGAAAAAGTTTCCATTCTTCTGACCACCGAGAAGCCGATCTACCAGCCAGGCCAAACAATCCACGTGCGCGCGCTGGCGCTTGACCGCTCCGATCACGAAGCGGCCGCCAGGCACAAGCTGACTTTCGAGATCGAAGATTCCCGCGGCAACAAAGTATTCAGGGATGCCACCGAGACGGATGAGTTCGGAATTGCTTCAGCCGAATTCGGGCTGGCCGATGAGGTGAACCTCGGCGCCTACCATCTGCGCGCGTTGATGGGCGACGCCGAGGCTCCGGTGAACTCGGCGGAAATTGCCATCAATGTCGAGCGCTACGTGCTTCCAAAATTTAAAGTGGCGGTCGAATTCAGCGCGGTGGGCGCGAAGCAGAAGCGCGGCTACCAGCCCGGAGATCATGTTACCGGCACGGTGCGCGCCAACTACTTTTTTGGAAAGCCGGTGGGCGGCGCTGAAATCACCATGAAAGCCACCGCGATGGATGTGAAAGCGGCCGAAGTCGCGTCCGCGCAGGGGTGGATGGAATCGGATGGGACATATCACTTTGATCTTCCCCTGCCGAACTTTTTTGCCGGGCGGCCCCTGAGCCACGGTGCGGCTCCGGTGCTGATTGAGGCCACGGTGAAAGACTCCGCCGGCCACGCCGAAAGTCGCGGCGAACCGATCACGGTCAGCGAATCGCCGCTGTTGATCACGGCGGTTCCCGAGGGCGGAACGCTGGTTCCGAATTTGGAGAACCAGGTGTTCATACTGACCTCCTATCCCGACGGAACCGCGGCAAAGACGGATCTGATCGTTCACGCGGACGGGAAAGTGGTTCAACACCTGACCACCGACGGGGGTGGCATTGCCATTGCTCACATCAAAGCGGGAGCAGGCAAGGAGAGCTTGAAGATTGAGGCTGCGGATCAGGAGGGAAACCACGCCTCAAGCCAGATTCAACTTGAGTCCCGCGGGGGTGATGAACAGATTTTGCTGCGAACCGACCGCGCCATGTATCGCGCCGGTGATCCCATCCAACTGAAAGTGTTTTCCACAAAGCTGAGCGGGGCCGCGTACGTGGACATCGTCAAAGAAGGTCAGACGGTGCTAACGCGCGATCTCGACCTTGAGAATGGCCAGGCAGAGCTTTTGCTCACGGCACCTCCGAATTTGGCGGGAACCGTGGACATCAACGCTTACCTTTTCGGCAGGGATGCGCGCCCGGTTGGCGACCACCGGCTGATCTTCGTGCAGCCGGCGGAAGATT
Source organism: Terriglobia bacterium (assembly GCA_035308965.1). Lineage (GTDB taxonomy): Bacteria > Acidobacteriota > Terriglobia > UBA7540 > UBA7540 > DASYXZ01. The sequence goes on from DATGFN010000021.1 coordinate 11,307, forward strand.
TGAAAATCGAGACGGTGGCGGATGCGGCCGTCTACAAACCTGGCGGCGAGGCGCAAATCCGGTTCCGGGTGACCGACTCACACGGGGCAGGCATTCACGCCGCGCTCGGACTGCAAGTGGTGGATGAAGCTGTGTTCGCGCTGGCCGAGAAGCAGCCGGGGTTTGCCAAAGTTTTCTTTTATCTCGAGCAGGAGGTGATGAAGCCGCGCTATGAGATTCACTCGATCGGCATGCCGGAAATCGTGGAGCCGGTCGAGAATTCACAATTCGAACAGCGCGCTCGGGCGGCGCGGGCTTTGTTCTCGGCCACTGAAATCGTGAACCAGAACAAGTTCGAGACGGAAATCGGCAGGGATGTTCCGATGACGAAACAAGCGGAATATGAAGGACGGTACAAGGCGCGATTCTTCGAACAGGTGAGCCGATTGGCGCGGAATTTCAACATTGACGTTGGCGAGAATTCCGCTACGGCCGCCCTGATTAAGGCTTTTACCCGAATGAAGAATTCGGGCGGTCCCGACCTTCGTGACGCGTGGGGCAACGAGCTTCGCTTTGAGCCCAGCCCGGGATATCAGGCTATGACGTTCTTCGTTGTGCGCAGCGCAGGCCCCGATCGGCAATTCGATACCGCTGATGATTTGACGATGTATGTAGGAGAACACACCTCGCGCCCCGTGAGTGAGGGAGTGTCACGCGGGGTTGGAGAGATCAAGATTGAACACAATTTCGGACTGTTCAATGGTCTGGCGGAGATCGTGGGAACCGTTACCGATCAATCGGGTGCGGTCGTGCCGGGAGCCGAGGTCAAGGTGCGCGAATTCTCCGAGCGAAAGACCCGCGATACGAAGACGGATGCCTCTGGACATTTCTCTATGATGGGCTTGCTCGCCGGGAATTATGAAGTTCGAACCTTCTCGCAAGGATTCAGGACCTCATTGTGGCAATTTGCGCTTCTACCGCGCGACCGTGCCGTGCTCTCGGTAGTGCTCGAGGTTGGCCAAGTCACCCAAACTGTTGAGGTCTCGGCCGCAGCCCCCGAGCTCATGACCGAAAATGCCAGCGTTGGCGGCATCCCTGGTGCTTCGATTGGCGGCATGGTGGGGGGCATCCTCAGAAAACTGCCTGTCTATGGACGGAATACCGGCCAATCTCCGCAGGCCAGCGAAGCGCGGGTGCGGTCTTATTTCCCCGAAGCGCTCTACATCAATCCCGAAATCATCACCGACAAAGATGGCCGCGCCAGCATTGCTATTCCCATGGCGGACTCCATCACGACCTGGCGCATGGCTATGATCGCTTCCACGGCCCACGGCGCGCTGGGCACCTCCACTTCGAGCCTGAAAGTCTTTCAGGATTTCTTTGTCGATCTCGACCTTCCGGTCACGCTCACTCAGGGCGACCGGGTTTCGATTCCGGTGGCGATTTATGACTATGCCGGCGGGCGTGGAGAAGTCAGTCTGAAACTTCAGCCGGAGGACTGGTTCGGGCTGGTGGACGATACGTCAGAAAAATCCGTAGAGGTCGATTCCGGGCGCGTGGGCGGATCACAGTTCAACATCGAAGCCCGCCGCATCGGAAAGTTCAAGCTGACGCTTTCCGCGCGCATGAAAGGCAAAGCCAACCGCGCCGATATCGTGGTGAGGGAAATCGAAGTGATTCCCAATGGCCGCGAGCAGAATATTGTGTTCAACGGTCGCCTGGAAAACACCGTACAGAACGAAGTCGACTTTCCGGCGGACGCTATTTCCGACGCCGGCAAACTCTTTGTCCGGCTCTATCCCGGCCCGATGAGCCAGGTGGTTGAAGGCATGGACAGCATCCTGAGCATGCCGGGCGGCTGCTTTGAGCAGACTTCATCGAGCACCTACCCCAACGTGCTGGCGCTCGATTACATGAAGCGCACCAGGAAACTCACTCCGGAAATACACGCCAAGGCTGAGGGATACATCTCGAACGGCTATCAACGCCTGCTTACTTTCGAGGTGCACGGGGGCGGGTTTTCCTGGTTCGGCAACGCTCCGGCAAACAAAATTCTTACCGCCTACGGCCTTATGGAATTCTACGACATGTCGAAGGTTTACGATGTGGATCCCAAAGTCATTCTGCGCACGCAGCAATGGCTTGCCGGCCAGCAGTTGGCGGATGGAAGCTGGAAGCCCGACACTTCATTCATCAATGAAGGCGCCACCAACCGATTCAACTCCGACGTGGTGCGAATCACCGCTTACCTTGCCTGGTCGCTGGAGAACACGGGATACCAGGGACCGGCGGTGGAACATGCCAAGCGCTATATCGAGAACAATATGAGCGAGAAAATGGACGCCTACACCCTGGCGGTGCTCGCCAATTTCGCCACTGACTTGGGGAACAGAGGGGAGGGAAATGACCGCGAATTCACCCATCGGGCCATGCAGCTTCTGCTTGAAGCGCGGACCGAAAAAGACGAGCAAGTCTGGTGGAGCGCGGACGAAACCGCCGTTTATTCCACGGGCGCCAGCGCGACTGTCGAGACCACGGGGCTGGCGGCCCAAGCCTTGCTCAAGTGGGGCGGTGCGCCGGGTCCCGCGCGCAAAGCCATGAGCTACCTCGCCTCGAAGAAAGATGCTGGCGGAACCTGGGGCACAACCCAGGCGACGATCATGGCGCTGCGGGCATTGCTGCTCGCGACGGAAAAAAATTCGGGCGATTCTCAGGGCGAATTGGAAGTTCTTCTGAACGGCAAAGTCGCGGAAAAACTAAAGATCACACCGGACAACAACGACCTTCTCCACCAATTTGTGTTTAAGGGCGCCGATTTGCAGAGCAACAACAACGTCGGAATCCGCTTTGAGGGGAAGGGCGGCCTTGCCTATCAAGTGGTGGGGAGCTACTTCGTTCCTTGGGACCAAAGGCCCGAGAGCGAACAGCTCTCCATTGATGTCTCCTACGACCGGACGCGCCTCTCGCAGGACGACATTGCCAAGGTAACGGCGAGAATCAGGAATAACATGGAGACCACCGCCAACATGGTGATGGTTGATCTGGGCATTCCTCCCGGGTTTGACCTGCTTAGCGAGGATTTGCAGGATTTTCAGGAGAAGAGCGCGAGCCAGAAGAGCGGCCACTTGTCGAAGTTCAGCCTCACGGGGACGCAGGCCATCCTCTATTTTGACTCGTTCGCCCCAGGGCACACCGTCACCGTGAAATTCCGGTTGCGGGCAAAATATCCCATCCGCGCGCGGACATTTAAGTCGCGAGTCTACGAATATTACGATCCCGAGGTCAGCTCGGTGGCGCGACCAGTGCAACTGGAGGTGCGCAAGCGTTAGGCGGGGATAGTCTCGATCAGCGCAGAGCCTCGTTTTTCAGAGACTCTGCGGCACTTACTTCAGAAAATCCGCCGAGTCCACTTCCTCTGACGTTCTCCGGTTCTTATGTGAGAAAATCCGCAGAGTCTGAAAGGCACAGACTCTGCGCTACCAACTCCTTTTTTCGTATTCCTCCTAGGGATTCAAGGGTGCGGAGGCGCCGGACTTGCTCTGAAGCGGGTGGACGAGGCCGGCGGATTCCAACTGCGCCATCACTTCCTTAACCTTGGCAGCGTATCTCCCGTTCGGATCTGCGCTCAGGTAGGCTTGCATTTCGGCATAGGCTTTTTCGTAAGCTTTTTCTTTCAAATATAAATTGGCAAATTTCTCGTGCACCGCGGGCGCGGTGGGACCGAAGGATTGCGTTTGAAGGTATTCCTGCTCGGCGAGAGGATAATTTTTCAAGCCCTCGTCGGCCTGCGCGAGTTGAAAATAGAGCCGCCAAGTGCTGGGCGCGCGGCGAACACCTTCGGCGAGCACGCCATGGCTCTCGGAAAAACGGCTTTGCGCGTTCAGCAGCCGCCCAAGCTGAAAATAAGCTTCCGCGTAATCCGGGTCGCACTCAATAGCCTTCTTGAGCGGGGCCTCGGAATCCGGCGCCTTATGCTCCCTCATCATGGTCAGGGCCAGGTCGGTTTGGGCGCGCGCATAGCAGGGGTAGATTTCGACCGCCTTTTGGAAATGGGCGTGAGCCTCATCCAACTTTTTCTGGTTGAGCGACCGGACGCCCTCTTCAAACTCCTTGCGCGCTTTCTTGGGCGCAGTGGCGTCGGTCCGCGAAACGGGGGCTACGGTCGAAACTTCAGAAGGATCGAGGATGGTCAGGGTCACGTTGATGAAGTACGAGCTGCCCACGTTGGTCAGGTCAAGTGTTTGCACGGAGGTGCCATAGCCATCGGCGGAGACCAACAAAAAGTAGCTGCGCTTGCGCAGATCCTGGAACATGAATTCCCCGTTCGAACTCACGGAGTCCTCTTCCACAACCTCTCCCTCGGTAGTCTTGACCTGAACCAGCGCGTGGTTGTTCCGCCTCTCTCCTCCGTCCATGCGAACGGTGCCTTGGAGAGTCACCACCGGAAACCCCAACAATGCGCTTCTGCTTTTTCCCTTGCCTTGGGCGAGAGATGGCGCGCTGGGCATGAGAAAGAGGAGGAGTAAAAGCAATCCCGATTCAGTCGCGCGCTTCATGGATTTCTCCGCGGCCTGGCCTTTGAACGGAAGAAGGTGAGTGAACTGGCCGCCCTAATAATCCTGGGGCAACTCTACTCCCGGATTTCGCGCAAAGCAAGCGCGGTCGGAGGTGGGTAGTGGTGTCATTTGGAGTCGCATTCCTTTCGAGGAAATGGTCATTCCCGCGAAAGCGGATCCAGTCTTTACTTAGTGAATTGGCTTCCCGCCTTCGCGGGAATGACTGTGCGGCAGAGCTCGCACCAGGCAAATGACACCACTACCCGGTGATGTGAATATCGGCGTTTAATCTGAGCCTTTCTGGAATAAGAGTGGGGCGAAGTTGGAGAGGTTTCGCCGCCAGACCATCCACGTATGCGCGCCCGGAGTCTCGATGGTAATGTGATGCACGTTTTTTGAGTCGAGCCACTCGCGGAATTTGCGATTGGGCCCAATCAGGCCATCTTCTGTCCCGCACGCGATCCAGAGCAGGTGCAGGCGGGCGTTGGCCTTGGCGGACAGATCGGGGAATTCCGTGTTGAAGTCAGCACTGAGGCCGCCCGAGCTGAAAGCGCCGATCCACGCGAATTGATCGAGATTGTTCAGCCCCGTAAAGAGTGATTCCGCTCCACCCATCGAAAGTCCGGCGATGGCGCGGGAGGCTCGCGCGCTCGAAGCGTGGTATTCCTTTTCGACTTGGGGAATAACTTCGGTCAGCAGCGCTTCACGAAACTTCGTCATGTTCTGCGCGCGGAGATTGGCAAACGACGAGGAGCCGCGACTAAGGATCGCCGGCGCTCCATAACCGAGCGGCATCACCACCAACATGGGTTTCGCTTTACCCTCTGCGATCAGATTGTCCATGATCACGTTAGCCCGGCCCACGGCGGTCCATCCGCTGGCGTCGTCACTGAAACCGTGAAGCAGATACAACACGGGATAAACTTTCTTCTCGTGTGGATCGTATCCCGGCGGCGTGTAAACATAGAAATCCCGATCGTCTCCCACCACGCCGGAATGATAAAAGTGATGATGAACGATCCCGTGGGGAACCTGATTCACTTCCCAAGTGAGCGAAGTGGGGCCGGGCACGTACACTTCGCTGGCGATAAAAAGAAAGTTCGGCTTGCGCCGAAAGTTCGCAGTGTCGAACAGGCCAACGCCGTCGGCTACAAAGGAATAGCCGTAGTAATCGGGCTCCAAAGGTTCGGTGGTGACGCTCCAAACGCCCTGCTCGTCCTTCTCCATAGGCAGATGCTTTCCGTTTTCAAGAGTGAGAACAACCTCTTTAGCATTGGGATCGCGAAACCGGAAGGTGACGGTGTTGTCCGCGTGAACGTCCGGCGAAATAATGGGCGGCGGCTGGTCCGGCTGCGGCAGTCGCGGGCGCTGAACCGGCGCCGGAGTCTGAGCAAGACCCGATACGGCTGCGGCAGCAAGGATAATCGGAGTGAAAAATAGAAACTTGGTAGTCATAGGTGAGTTTGTCCTTTCACGCGCAGGGGTTCTACCATCGATCCCACATTACGAGAGTCCTGGGAGGGTGAGTATACAACAGGAGACATTGTCATTCGAGCGCGACATTGCCTGTGGTTGTGTCCGGATTTGTATCGCTGGGAGCGCGGCGACCCAATTCAACCGGAGACGCGCCGCGCGTTTCGGCCTCCTGAGCCGGAGGGGACCGAGCAAAGTTTGAATGCCTGCCGAAAGGGGTATACTATGTACTAACGTCGACGAGATTGGAAAGCAATCCGCCGGAGCGGAGGAGAGTTCGGTGAGTCGAGCTCGCATTACTGTCAACGAGCACCATTGCCCTCCGCACATTCATCGATTGCTGCTGGTTTCGATCCTGGCGCTAGCCATCTGCTCGGGCGCCGTGCCGCAAAATTCCGGCACATCAGATGAGATTCGCGGACGCTCGACCGCGCCCCCGTTCCAGCTTCATGCCGAAAGCAATCTGGTGGACGTAAGAGTGGTGGTGCGGGACCCGAAAGGCCGCACGGTAAGCGGGCTCCACAAAGAGGACTTCCGGTTGGTCGATAATGGCAAGCCGCAGGAAATTTCCCAGCTCACTGCCGAAACCGCGTTTCTGAATCCGCCCGCGACTCAAACTTCACCTTCGCCCGCGCCGCCGGGCGAACCTGTCCCAGCCCCGCCTGCTCGGGTCCCGGCCGCTGCCCAGCGATTCGTCGGTCTCTATTTTGATGATTTCCATCTGGATCCGGAGGGGATCGGCCGCACGCGCATCGCCGCCTGGAGATACATCCTCACCGAAGTCCGCCCTCAGGACCGGGTTGCGCTCTTCACCGCCACCGGGAAAGATCAACTCGATTTCACAAGTGAGAGGGATAAGCTCCATGAAGCATTACTCCGCATCGCTCCGAGGGTGCGGTCATCCAAGCCACCCAACGCCTGCCTGGACATTGGCGAATACCAGGCGTACCTGATGGACCAACACCACGACCCCGATGCCACAGAGATTGCGGACGCGGAGGCCTACTATTGTGATTGCGTGGCGACCGGAATGAACACTAGCACGACTGACCCGAAGGCACTCGATTGCCGTGGCATCTCAAAATGGAGGGCAACGGCAGAGGCCGCACAAGTTTGGTCCGAGGCCGAAATGCGATCACAGTATGCGTTGGCGGCAATCGAAATCTCCGTTCGCCGCCTGGCTGCCATGCCGGGCCAGCGTACGCTGGTGCTGGTCTCGACCGGGTTTCTGACCGAGACCCTACATGAGAAAATTGACGCCATCATCAACTGGGCGCTGCACCAGGACGTGGTGATCAGTGCTGTCGATGCTGGCGGGGTCTACGCGCGAGTCCCGCATCGGAGAACTGACCCTAACCGTAATGACTTGGAACCTCGCAAGACTTTGCTGGAAAACATAGGTTCGACGGCATCACGCGATGTTTTGGCAAGCCTGGCCGACCGCACCGGTGGCACCTTCTTCCACAACAGTAACGATTTCGACGACGGCTTTCGCCAAACCGCCGCTGTTCCAGAAACTTATTACGTGCTGAGTTTTTCACCCACGGACTTCAAGCCTGATGGAAAGTTCCATTCGCTGAAGGTCACGCTAAACTCTCCCGAGCATTTCACCGTCGAAGCACGGCGAGGATATTTCGCCACCGAAACGGCGCTTGCCGGCCGGGCAGCGAGCCAAACGGAGGTCGACAAAGTTGTGTTTTCTCAAGATGAAGTTCGCAACCTACCCGTGGATATAACGACGAAGGTGGAAAAACTGGCCGACCAGAAATCCAAGCTGATGGTGAACATTCACGTCGACGTGCGCTCGCTGGCCTTCCGCAAAGACGGCGACCGTAGCGTCAACACGCTGATCTTCGACACCGCTCTCTTTGACAACGATGGGAAGTACGTGACCGGCAAAGAGGGGTCGCTCGAACTTCACCTGAAGGACGCGACCTTGCAAAGGATTTTGCAGACCGGCATCAACGCCGACACCAGTTTTAATGTTCCCCCCGGGACCTACCGCATTCGTGAAGTGGTGCGCGATACTGAGTCCAAGCAAATCACCTCGCTAAATTATGTGACGCAAGTCTCCAATTGAGGAGGCGGGCCTCGCGCGCCCTTCCTTTTGATAACTCCCTCGACTCGTGAAATGGCTTAATGTAAGCTGCGAACGATGAACATCGAATGGATTAGGAAGTACTGCCTTTCTCTTCCTCACACCACGGAAAAAATCCAGTGGCAGGACGACCTGGTGTTCAAGGTGGGTGGCAAGATGTACGCCGTGGTGGTGCTCATACCCGCACCGGTCTGGATGTCATTCAAGAGTTCGGCGGAAGAATTTGCCGAACTGGTGGAACAACCCGGAGTTATTCCCGCCCCCTACCTGGCGCGCGCCCAGTGGGTGGCTCTGACGGCGGATTGTGCGTTGCCGCAGGCGGAGATCAAACGATTGCTCCGCCAGGCTCACGATTTGGTGTTGGCGAAACTACCCAAAAAGATGCAAGCGGCGATGCTCAAGACACCTGTACGAAAAACCAGGTCGGGCCGAGCCAAGCGTCAACCAAGATAAGAATTCCATTTCCTCTTTTGGGCAGCTGAGAGCAGGCCATAAACGTCCAACTCGCGCACCGCGCGAGCAGGTGGTATTCACATCTGGACACCCTGCCTTCGAGTTGCATAGAATCCATCTCCATCAATTCTCGGGGAGGCACGCCATGACATCCAACATCTCTCATCGCACACATTTCAGGATAACTGAAACGCCTGGCTGGCTTGGGGTGCCGCTGAACCGGGTGTTGAGCTTTGCCGGCGCGCTGCTGGTGTTTTGCCTGCTGGCGGCGCCGAGACTCGGAGCCCAGCAAGCCTCGTCAACATCGGATCGCACCGTGACCTCCCCAGGCATTGAAGATGAGTTGCGGGCGATGCGCGAAGAAATTCACGCGCTTCGTCAGGAAGTAGGCAGTCTGCGCCAGGAGTTGCATGACGGTGTGCACGGGGTCTCCTCGGCAAGCGAAACAAGCCCGACACGGCAGACGGCAGTGATTCCAGTTTCAAGGCGTGAGCTGGCCAGCTCGAACCCCGAAGCGGTTTTATTGGGGCGAAATGATTCGAGCGAGCACGAGAGTTTGTGGCAGAAAGACGCGGCCGGGGTCCGTCGCTACACAACCGCCTCACTGGGTTCAATCACGCCGAATCCCGGCGCTGGACAAAAATACGCTGAGCCTTCGAAGCCTGCGAATCCGCCCCAGCAGCCAGCGGATGAACAAAGCTCCGACTTGGCAGGCACAGTTTCGATGCTGCAATCGCAGGTGGCCGAACAGGCGCAGACGAAAGTGGAATCCAATACGAAAATGGGGGTAAAACTTTTCGGTACGATATTGTCCACTACATTCTTCAATAGCGGCGCTGCGGATTGGGCGGACATTCCGAGCGTCGTGAATTGGGCCGCGACCGTGCCGTCTTCGACGGGATCATTCAGTTCCTCGATGCGACAGAGCAGGATCGGGCTGGTGGTGGACGGTCCCGCAATTGGATCGATGCACGCCAGCGGCTATTTTGCCGTGGACTTCCTGGGCGGCGCCGCCGACTTCCAATCCGGCCCGCTCTTCGGCCTGCCCCACGTGGTCTACGGTTACGTGCGACTCGATGGAGCCAAGACGTCGCTTGAAGCCGGACAGGACGAAATAATTCTGGCCTCTCGTCATCCCACTTCTTTGGTGGCTATGTCGTTCCCGGAGCTCTTCCGCTCCGGCGATCTTTACGATCGGGCGCCACAGGTGCGCGTGGAGCGCGAGCTGGCCAGCAACAAGCGCGGCAGCCTGCGCGCCACCGTGGGATTGGTGGCGCCGGTGGCCAACTATCCCGGCCTCGATTTCCCCGGGGCGGGATTGCTTGAAGCGTGGCAGCGTCCCGCCATCCAGGGACGGCTCGCATGGCGTCCCGCCGAGGCAGCATCAAGCGCCAATAGTGGATTTGAATTTGGAGTTTCCGCCCACTACGGGACGGTGCAACTGGGAACCATGAATTTTGTCAAGGGCGTGCCCACTTTCAGTCCATTGGTTGGATTTGGCGCCACCTCGGCCGCCAGTTGGGCCGGCTTGATTGACTTCGACGCGCACATACACCGCTTCGGCGTGGATGGATCGGCGTACCTCGGCCAAAACCTCCAATCTTTCGGGGGCGGCATCGGCCAGCCCGGCAAGACCATGGGCGGTTATCTTGAAGGCCGGTTCGCCGCCACCAATCGCCTGCAATTCAACTCTGGATTTGGAACCGATCACCTGACCAAATTCGATATTGTCCCAGTGGATTTAAATCGGAATACAAGCGTTTTCGCTAACACGATTTTTCAGTTCACGCCCGAGGTCGCCGCGTCTTTTGAGTATCGCTATCTTGTCACCCGGCCATTTACGGGCGTGCTGCGGACGAACAATCACGTGGATGTTGGAATTGCGTATAGCTTTTGAAACCACGGCGGGAAACTTTCTGGGCTGCCAATAGGCGGAAACTTGCATTTCGGCCTGAACTGATGACGTTATGTCTTATTTGAATCTTATTTGATGGATACGCGAGGATGTTATGAAAAAAACCAGGCTCTCATCCAAAGGACAAGTAGTACTTCCCAAATCAGTGCACGATACGCGGAGCTGGGGGCCTGGCATGGAATTCGCCGTCGAAGAAGTATCAGGGGGCGTATTGCTACGGCTCCTGCGCCCATTCAAATCGGCCACGGTTGATGAAGTCTACGGGTGCTTGAGATTCAGCGGCTGGGCAAAAACCCTGGGCCAGATGAAGCGGGCTATCGCCTAAGCGAGAGTGTGAAATTCGGAGGTCGCATGGTTTGTCCAAGCTGTGGCAAACACGTGGGCGCGACGGAAGCGCTGTGCGGGTTCTGCGGGGCGGCCCTCCAGCGTGGCGCGCCTCCCTCAACCGACGCCGGATCACCGGGCGGCGGCTCAGCGCTGGGCACATCCGGTAAAATGGCGCTGCAGCGCCGCGTCGCGACCGCTTGCCTCCTCCTCGGCCTGTTTTCGTTGGCGGCCGTGCCGGTCGTCTTCGCCGTTCTTAACATAGTGCCCCCTCAGCCATGGGAGCACGAGGTTCTTAATCGGGTGCTCGGCACGATAGCGGGCGTCCTTGGCATGTCCGCAATCCTCTCCGGCATCCTTGCGCTGGTCCTTGGGGGCCTCGCGAAGGTTCGCTTTCGGCGCATTGAGAGAACGCCATTCGGCGCCGACCGGACTAGGCGCGGCATGATTCTGGGAGCGATTGGAGCAGGAATATGGATTTGTCTCATCGCGATTATCACCCTTCAGAAATCTCATATCGGAGAAAGTGTCTCGCCTGTCGGCACGCTACACACCATCAATACGGCGGCGATAACCTACTCCTCCCAATACCGCCATGGCTTTCCCCTTAGACTTTCATACCTGGGATATGATCCTTCCAAGGAGGACGACCAGGCGGCAGGATTAATCGACGAAATGTTGGCCTCGGGGACAAAAGCAGGGTACCGATTCTATTATGTCGCCGGACCTGTGGACAGCCAGGGCATGGTTCTAACCTATGCCGTTCACGCCGATCCGGTCGACCCGAGTGGCGGACATCCTTATTACTTCACGGACCAAACGGGAGTCGTGCGACACGAATCAAAGTGGGAAGCCAACGTGAGTAGTCCGCCGCTTGACTGAGGGCGGCGGGGCGAGCGGCGGTCGGGAATTTCCCCAGCTTTCTAAGGAATGGTCGAACGATTCTAGATTTGGTTGTGCTAATTTCCGATCAGTTCCACGTAGCGCGGATTCTTGCGCAGGTTTTCCAGCGCGGGTGCTCCCTTGATCAGCTCCTTTGAGTAGCCCTCTTGCAGCGATTTCTGTAGCCAGTCCAACGCCGAGCCAGTCTCGCCCAACTGGTTGTAGATGAGCGCCGCGTTGAAAAGCAGATTCTTGTCGCCGCCGCTGTATTGCAGAGACTGGTCGAGGCGCGCGAGCGCATCTTTCCGGTCGCCCAGCATGGAATAATAATTCGCGAGGGCGCTCAGCACTTGGGCGTCGCGCGAATTCACCTGGAGCTGCCCGTTGGCCAGCGACATGGCCTTGCGGTAGGCCTCCATGGCCTCGCTGCGCTTGCCCGCATAGAAATTCGCCTCGGCGAGATTTCCCCAGAGGGCGTAATCCCGGTCATTCAGTTTGGTTGCTTCCAGATAATTTCGGGCCGCCTCGCCATAATTCTGAAGGTGGAAGTACGCGGCGGCAATTTTCGAATAGGTGTCAGCCGTGGGGCGCATGGCGAGCGATTGTTCGAGCGGTTTGATGGCATCCTGATAATGGCCTTGATCCAGGTCGGCCGCACCCAGGTTGGCAAAGCCACGAAAACTGTCTGGAGTTAGGTCAGCGACTTTCTGAAACATTTGCTCCGCCTGACCGTAATCGGATCTGTGCAAATACAAAGCGCCCAACCGATCGTACGGCTCCGAATATTGCGGGCGCAGGCTGATGGCTCTCCGATAAATCTTCTCCACGTCATCGGGCTTGCCTGATTGCTGGTACGCCTCCGCGAGGCCGGCAAGGGCGTCGTCGCTGGTGGGCTCAAGCTCGATTGCACGCTGATATTGTTCAACGGCGTCCTGGTAATTGCCGATTCCATCGGCGACTTGTCCCAGGCAAATATGGCCCTCGGCTCCGGCGTTTCTTGCGGCCACCGCGTCGGCGCAGGCCGATTGCGCAAGCTGTGACCACTGATTGTCCTTGGTCAACTGGTACTTCTTCCAATAAGCTTCGCCCAATCCCGCCTGGGCTAATCCGTAATTTGAATCGAGCTTCAGCGCCTGCTGGAAGAGAGCGATGGCGTTCTCAATACTGGCGGCGCTTTTGAACTCTTGCAAATAGCCGCGCGCTTGCAGGAACGCAACGTAGGCGGCGGGCACATTGGTGCCGTGGGAGGCGAGGATGCGCCGGTCCTCGGACGAAAGTGACATTTGCAGTGCAGCGATGGCGCCATCGGCCAGCTTATCTTCCAAGTCAAACGGATCGGAAGCGGGCACATTAAGTTGGCTGGCCACGAGGGCTCGCCCGGTGTGCGCGTCGATCAAAGCGTAGCCGGCGCGAATAAGATCGGAAGACTCTTGCAAAGTAATTCTCAACCCAAGGTTGGCGCCGAATTCCTGGCGCGCCTGTTGCAAATTGGCGACGCCTTTGCCACGCAGATCGCGCGCGGGAATCACTTGGAGCGATTGATTCCCAGTTAACTGGGTAAGCTTGTCTGCCAACGATTCCACCAAGCCGTTGCCCAATGCGCTGAGTTTGGCGTCATTGCTCGCGCCGGTAAAGGGCATGACGGCCAGATTCATCTGGCTGGGCAGGGATAGGCCCGTGACCTGTTGTTGCCGCACAGGGAGATTCGATCTGTTGCGCAACCAGATTGATCCAACAATCAGTACAAGCGCCGCGAGCACAGCGGCCAAGCCCAAGCCGAACCCGACCCCAGTCCGCACTCGCCGGGGGGATTTTTCTTTGACCTCAACCGGAATGTGAATCGCCGGGCTACGCCGGATTGCTTGCAGGTCGCCCAAAAGTTCCTGGGCGCTGGCATAGCGCCGGTCGGGATCTTTGGCCAGCATCTTCATCACGATCAGGGACAGATCTTCAGGTACCTGGGGATTAACCTTGTGCAGCGGGGTGGGATTCTCTTGCAAGATGCGATTGATGGTGCCGGCAAAACTGTTGGCGAGAAATGGATGCCGGCCACTGCCAAGCATTTCGTAAAAAACCAGGCCCAGAGCAAAAATATCCGCGCGGCCGTCAGGCTTTTTCTCCAGCAGAACTTCGGGCGCCATGTAAGCCGGCGTTCCTGAAAGCGATGGGCCAAACGATTCGGAAATCTGAGTCGTGTCGCCCGTTTCCCCGGAGACAATGCGCTTGGCCAAACCGAAATCGAGCACTTTGACCTGGCCGGAGGGGGTCAGCATGATGTTCTCAGGTTTGATGTCGCCGTGCACAATGCCCTTTTGATGGGCTGCCGCCAGGCCCTGCACACATTGAAGGGCGATGGGAAGAAATACTTCAACGCCGGTTAAATCCCTCAAGCGCTGGCGAAGTGTAGCGCCTTCCACCAGCTCCATCACCAGTAGGATCTCGCCTCCATCTTCGAGCACGTCGTAGAGGCCGGCAATGTTGGGGTGATTGAGCGAGGAAGCCTGAATGGCTTCCTTTAGAAAGCGCCGGCGATAACGCTCATCGGCGCGGAGTTTAGGCGACAGGCGTTTGATGGCCACCGAGCGTTTGAGCTTGGTGTCTTCGGCGCGGTAGACTTCGCCTATTCCCCCCGCACCCAGGCGCGCGCCAATGGCGAAGCGGCCCACCGTCGTGCCCGTTAAACTTTCCTGGGCGCCAAGGGCTGAATACCGGTCGGGCGAGTCCGCCATCATCCATCTCTTCCGAAATCCTCTTGTGGTGCGGAGGTGAGCGCATCTTACTACTAAAATATTCCGGGGGACAATTACTGACATCAGGGACAAGAAGAGCGTTATATACTCACAACCCAGGACGGATCAACTGCCTCTAAAGAGTCCCAGAACGCCGTGGGGGAGGGAAACATCCATGCAGCGCCACTTTGCCGGCGCCTATGTTGTGGCCGCCATTGATTTGTTGGCGGGCGGTCCATTGGCTATATTCGTCTTATTATTTTCTCCGCAACTCTTTCGACAACCCAACGTGCACCTCGACGATTACCTGGCTTTCGCTGCCATGGCGGTTACAGGAACGGTTAGTGTGGGAGCTGCCATTGTGACCTTGCTCCATCGCAGCGTTTCGTACGGCGTGTTGCGCAAAGCACGAATTTCCGCCGTTGTTTCGGATTTATATATGCTGGTGACCGGCGTGGCCATGTGGATAATCGCCCGCCAGCGAGGGGGTGATTGGGCAGGACTGGGGCTTCTCGGCGCCCTACTGTTTATTGCGGTTGGGACATCTTTGCTCTTGCTCTCCCTTCTTATGCTTCGCTACATGAGGCGCATGAGGCCAGTTAGCACAGCAACTCTTTGAACATGGGTTGTTCTAATGTTGGGAAATTTAAGCTGCGCTCAAAGCTTGCCGCGCTTCCGCGAGTGTGGGGTATATCGCGAGGACGGAATCGACTCGAGTCATTTTCAGCATCGTCATGATGCGCTCCGACACACCTACCAGGGCAAGATGCCGCCCGGTATTGGCGCAGGAGACGTGTGCGTTGACGACGGCGCCCATTCCGGCTGAATCGAGGTAAGGGACCTCGGTAAAATCGACGAAGACGGATTTTTTCGAGGTATCAGCTCGGAACGTGTCCCGAAAATCAAACATGGTGGTAATGGTCAACGGCCCGACGAGTTTCAGAATGCGCTCGTTTTCATTTGTTCCGGCGACATCGGTAACAGTAAGTGTTCCTTCCATTGATGTGTAGTCCGTTCCTTCCTGGTTTCGGTGGGGAATTAAGCCAAGTCCCACAAAGTAATGTGTGTCTGTTTCATGAAAGTTAAGGGAATGTGACAAGCACGTAACATTTCTCAAAGCCCCATCCACAGAGGTCGCAAGAACTCTTGCCCGGCTTACTTTTTCCGGCTTTTTTGAGGCCGATCATGGCGCTTCTTAGAGGGAGATTTCTTAGCTAAAGAGACGTGAGGGTCCGAATTCGCCTCGACGCCCCGAGCGGGGATCGTTTTGCGGATGGCATCCAATACGCCGTTGACAAAGTGGGCGGATTTTTCACCGGAAAATCGGCGGGCAATATCCAGAGCTTCATTGATAATGACGGAGGGTGATGTCTCCGTATGGTGAAGCATCTCAAAAAGGGCGAGCCGAATCACATTGCGATCAACGGCCGCCATCCGTTCCAGGCTCCAGTTGCTGGCATGTTGGCGCAACATCGGGTCGAGTTTCGGAACCTCGTCGACCGTTCCCTGGAACAACTCGCGAGCGAAGGTGTTCTCCGGTGCGTCGACCTCCTTGGGCTTTAGAAATGTTGCCACCACGTGGGCGGTGGTATGTTGTCCCACTTCCCATTGGAAGAGCATTTGTAACGCAAGCTCACGGGATTTGCGTCTAGAAGCCATTTGAAAAGTCAAAGGTCAAAAGGTAAAAATCTGAAATAGGGCGATTTGTTGTTGCCCACCTTGCTCTTTCGCGTCCGATGCAAAATCTATTTCCCCACAAACTTAGCGGGGCGTTTTTCCAGGAACGCGCGGGTTCCCTCTTTCATGTCAGCCGTAGTACAGCAAAGTCCGAACAACGTGGCTTCCAGGAACTCGCCTTGTTCCTGGGTCATTTCCATGCCGTGATTCACCGCTTCCATGGCGAGCTTCACGGCCAAAGGGCCGTTCGCCATGATTTTCCGCGCCAGCGATTCCGCCGCGGCCATCAAATCCTTCTGGGCCACGACCTGATTCACCAATCCGATCCGGTACGCTTCCTGCGCGGTTACAGCTTCGCCGCTCAAAATCATTTCGAGCGCCCGCCCTTTGCCCACCAACCGCGGAAGCCGCTGCGTCCCCGCGTAACCGGGTATGATCCCGAGCTTGACTTCCGGCTGGCCCAGGCGGGCATTCTCCGCCGCGATGCGCAACGTGCAGGCCATGGCCAGTTCACAACCGCCGCCGAAAGCATAACCGTTCACAGCCGCAATCACAGGTTTGCCCAGGTTTTCAATTGAGTTTAGAACTTGCTGGCCAGCCAGAGAAGTTTCCTTCCCCTGCATGGGCGTCTGGACCGCAAGCTCGTTGATGTCAGCTCCCGCCACAAAGGCCTTTTCGCCTGCGCCCGTGAGGATGGCGATCGCCACTTGATCGTCGTCGCGAATGCTCTCAAAGCATGAGCCCAGCTCTTGCATCACCTTCTGGTTGAGTGCGTTTAATTTTTCCGGACGATTCAAGGTGACGTAGGCGATGCCGTCCCGCTTTTCGTAGATCAACGTTTCAAAGGACATGCTTGCTCCAGTGTTCATCCCACCAGCAACTTGTTCGGCTTCGGGTTCTTGGGGTCCGTGTAATCGTAAAAGCCTTTGCCGCTTTTCCTGCCCAACATTCCGGCGAGCACCATCCGCTTCATCAGCGGCGGCGGGGCGAACCGTTTTTCACGAAACTCGTTGAACATAATTTCGGCGATGTAGTAAGTGGTATCCAGGCCCACAAAATCGTTCAAAGTAAGCGGGCCCATGGGATGATTGCACCCCAACTTCATCCCGTTGTCGATATCTTCAATGCTGCCTGCACCTTCCTCGAGCGCGCGAATGGAGTCCAAAAGATACGGCACCAGCAGGCGATTGACGATAAACCCCGCCCGGTCCGAGGTCAGGATGGGCGTCTTGCCGACTTTGCGCCCATAAGCGAGCCCTGTTTCAACCACCGCCGGATCGGTAACCACGGTCTTGACCACCTCGACGAGTTTCATCAGAGGCACCGGATTGAAAAAATGCAGGCCCAGGAATCGGGGCGCTCGCCGGGTGGCCGTCATCATCTCAGTTATCGAAAGGGACGATGTGTTGCTGGCGAAAATCGCTTCTGGCTTGACGATCTTATCCATCTGCGCGAAGAGTTCCTTTTTACGGTCGAGGTTTTCGACGATCGCTTCGATCACCAAGTCGCAATCGGCAAAATCTTCCAGGCGGGTCGTGGGCTTCAAAAGTCCAAGCGCGCTTGATTTCATTTCGGACGTGATCTGGCCTTTCTCCGCAAGCTTGGCCAGGGATTTCTCCATGATGCCCAGGCCCTTTTGGAGTAATTCGTCGGAAACTTCCCGAACCACGGTGGCGAAGCCGGCCATGGCGGCAACTTGTGCGATCCCTGATCCCATGAGCCCGCATCCGGCCACGCCCACCTTTCGAATCTCCATCATTCATCTCCGTAGATCGTATTTAACGATAAAAACAATTGGACTGGTCAACCACCCACGCAATCGGGCGCCGGGTGTTTTGGGCCGCCATTGCCTTGTTTTTTGAGTCTTCGATCAGAGCCAACGCGGGTGGATGCATGGGTGAACTCGGCGGCGGGAAGGTCATTCGTCTTGAATATCAGTCATCTCTCCGCGCAACGCGGCCACGCATCATTCCTCAAATTTCGAGATGTGAACCCGATGGCCATTTTCCTTGTGGGCTTCTTCCAGGGCGCGATCCAGGCGATTGATCACTTCCGTGATGCCATCCACTGAGTCAAAAACGGCGCCCAACTGGACGTCGCAGACTGCCCCGCAAAATTCGGGAGGAGTCTTCCCATCCGGCTTGACTTGAGCGAAAGCCCGCCGCAATTTTTCCACCGCCAGTCCGCCTTGGGGAAGAGCGGTGTCCGGATATACCACCGCGATGGCGCAAGGGTTGTAGCGAATGGCGATGTCATTCTGCCGCAAGTTTGATTGCAGAACTTTCGTAATTTGTTGAAAGTACCGCTGCACTCCCGCGTCTCCCAAAGTTCTGACCAAGCCGGTGGGATCTTCCGGTTCAACCAGGCAAACACTGAGAGGTTGCGATTGCTGCTTCGCGCGCCCCGCTTCCGATAGCAGGCAGTCCAGGTACGAACTTCGTGGAAGAAGGCCAGTATCTTCTTCGGATCCGGCCAGCGAGCGCACCAATCGGCGCAATTTTGTATTGTTGACGGCGATCACCACTTGGGTGGCGAGGGTCGTGAGCAGGACGACTTCACCGGGTGTCCAGGCGCGGCGCTGGTCGCATTGCTCGGTGAGGATCAGGCCGGCAGGCTGGTCTTTGTCCATCAAGGGCAGGGCGAGCAGCGATTTGATGCCGAGTTTTTGAACCTCCGGCAGGATGGAGGCAAGCGTGGGAAATTGGGTGACATCTTCGATCAGCCAGCCATCCGGCTTGTTGGCGGCTTGGCGCATCAACACCGTGTAAAGCTTCAGGGCAGACTGGACGTCGGAAGCCGTAGCTGCAGGGGAGCAGTATTCAACCATCAATGCCGGCGAACGATCGGGCGCCCCCAGCGCGCCCCAACAGCGACTGGCGGAAAGCGTGCGCCCAATTTCATTTATCGCAACCTGCATCACGCCCTGCGGAGTCGACTCTCGATAGATGTTAGCCGTCAGCTCGGAGATTTTTCGAAGGTCGTCCAGAGACTGGAGCGCTGATACAGACGGAGACGGCGGTTGGGGCGCGACCGGCGAAGGCGGAGTGGACGCGGTGGCCGCAGGTGCGGCTGCCGGATCGGGCCCGCCCGTGGGGTGAAAACCGGCAGCCTGATAGAGTTCGCGCAGCCGATCGTTTTTCACCTCGACGCCGGGGTAAAGCCGATTGATTTTTTCCAGCGTCGTCCCCAATTTGGCAGTGAGCTGATACTGAAAGCACATCTCGCCTTCAAGAATCAGGTCATCCAATCCCTCAGTCTTCTGTGCCGCCGCGGAGCCCCCTCCGGCAGGTGAGCCCGGAGATGCATGCGCGGAGGAGGGGGGTTGGATTCGTGAGGAGATGTTTTCATACCAAATTTTGTCAATGTGCCCTTCCAGATTCAGCAGGCGGTCGTAATGGCCGACCCCGTATGGCTCGACATCAACAATTCGTTCCAAAGTGTCCGCCGCCTTGTTGTAGTCCTCGGAGGCGAGATAAAGATTGAATAACCGGACGAGCGACTTTCTCAGGCCGTCCTCTTTGTTCATTTCATTGTAGAGGGCGCTCAGCATCTCCAGGACGGACAGGTTCGATTCGTCCGCCGCGTACACCTTTTCCGCAATCTGGAGATAATCGTTCTTCTTCCCTTGTTGGAAAAGGGTTGTCTTGGTCTGCGCCAGAACCGCCAGCGCCTTCTCGAGCCTGCCGGATTGGATCAGGCCTTCGATGAGTTTCAGAAGTTGGGGCAGGCTTGCGGGCTTCGCTTGATAGAGCTTCCAGCAAACGGGCTGGGCTTTCTCGAAGTTACCCGTGGCCAAATAAGCCCCAGAAAGGAGCTCGAGGATTTGAATATCATCCGGCTTGTTTGCGTATATGGGTTCCAGGAGTGCGACGGTATCGGCCGCTCGATTATTTTTAGCGTAGTTTTCAGCTACGGCGATGCACGCTGCCTCGTCCGCAGGATCCAGCATGTGGGCGCGTTCCACCAGAACTCCCCACCGTTCTTCATCTCCGGCCTCGCGCGACAATTGGGCGGCCTTCAGGAACGCCGGGGTAGCTGTTTTAGGCATGCGCGCGCTGGCCGCCGTTTCGCCCAATTCGACTTGCGCGACGATGTTACCGGGATCAAGCCTGGTAATTCGCTCCAGGCATTCCAGGGCCTTGGGCATCGCGCCGCCCTTACGAAAAATTTCGAGTGCCGCGCGGTAATTCTCCACAGCTTCCGCGTTTTTCTGGGACTTTTCGAGGAGGCCGCCTAATTTCAAGAGGACGGCTGCGTCCTGCGGCGTTAACTTTAAAATCTTACGATAGGTGACAACAGCCTTGGGACCTTCGTTTCGCTTGACGTAGTATTCCGCCAACAGATTCAAATATCGCAGCGCGTCGGCAGTACGATTGAGCTTCAGGCACAAGTCACCCAGGTTGAGGAGCACCTCCTCGTCACCCGGCTCGTACTTGAGGATCTCCAAATAAGTCTCGAGGGCGGCCTCGAACTTCTGTTTTTGCAGATACTTCTCGGCTTTTTCAAAAAGCTTGTCAACGTCAGGCATGGTTAGGGAATAGCTCGATGGAGCTACACATCAAGCAATTGGAAACCTGCAATGAAATTGACAGCATAACGCTATTTTGTTAGATTTTCAAAGGAATTGAATTCAGCCTTCCAGGGTGACAACATTTCGGGGCGCGTCGCCTCGACTGCACGGTAAGTCTCCTTTGGCCTCTGCCCCGCCCGGAACGGGCGAAGCGGCGCTTTAAATGACAGACTCTCAATACATTCGCAACTTTTCAATTGTAGCTCACATTGACCATGGCAAATCCACCCTGGCCGATCGTCTGCTCGAATTTACCGGGGCACTCTCTAAAAGGGAAATGTCCGAACAGGTTCTGGACTCCATGGACCTCGAGCGCGAGCGCGGCATCACCATCAAGGCGCACGCGGTTCGGCTGCTATACCAGGCTCGCGATGGGAAAGAATATCAATTGAACCTGATCGACACGCCCGGACACGTTGATTTCTCCTACGAAGTGTCGCGCAGCTTGTCAGCCTGCGAAGGAGCGCTGCTGGTGATTGACGCCTCGCAGGGTGTTGAAGCTCAAACCCTGGCCAATGCTCACCTGGCGATGAACAACAACCTCGCGATCGTTCCGGTGATTAACAAAATTGATTTGCCCGGCGCCGATGTGGCCATGACCAAGCAGCAGATTGAAAACACGCTGGCCCTGGATTCGACCGACGCTTTATTGATCAGCGCCAAACAGGGCTTGGGCGTCGAGGAAGTTCTGGAAGCCGTGGTGGCCCGCATTCCTCAACCCGCGGGTTCGCCCGAGGCGCCTTTGCAAGCCCTTATTTTCGATTCCTGGTTCGATAGTTACCGTGGCGTAGTTGTCCTGGCGCGCGTCGTCCAAGGCACTCTCGCCCTCGGAATGAAAATACGGCTGATGTCCAACGACCAGGTGTACACCGTGGAGGAGTTGGGAATTCGCACGCCCAAACCCGTCCGGGTGGAAACGCTTCACGCCGGCGAAGTGGGTTACGTCATCGCGAACATCAAGCGTGTAACGGACACTCGAATCGGCGACACCATGACGGAGCACGACCGGCCGGCATCCGAACCGCTCCCCGGATTCGAAGAAATCAAACCCATGGTCTTCGCCGGACTTTATCCTGTGGATGCCAGCGCCTATGAGCTTCTTCGCGACGCACTGGAAAAACTGCGGCTGAACGATTCATCGTTCTTTTTCGAGCCGGAGAATTCGGCGGCCCTCGGCTTCGGATTCCGCTGCGGTTTTTTGGGGCTATTGCACATGGAGATTGTGCAGGAACGCCTGGAACGTGAATTCAAAATCGATCTGATCACCACCGCGCCCAGCGTCCGCTATCGCGTGACGACCAAGGCGGGAAAAGTGATGGAGGTCGAAAGCCCCACGAAATTCCCGCCTCCGGGCGACGTGGCCAAGATCGAAGAACCGGTGATCACGGCCATGATTCTGACTCACGACGAATACCTGGGCGGCATCCTGAAACTGGTGGAAGAAAAACGTGGCGTGCAGAAAGGCTTCGAATTCGTTTCCCCCAAACGCGTCCTCCTGACTTACGAATTGCCGCTGAATGAAATCGTTCTGGATTTCTACGATCGGCTGAAATCTCTTTCCAAAGGTTATGCCTCGCTCGATTATCATTTTTCGGGATATTGGGAATCAGACCTTGTGAAAGTGGATTTGCTGGTGGCCGGCGAGCCGGTGGACGCCCTTTCGTTTGTGATTCACCGCGACCTGGCGCAAATCCGCGCCCGCTCTTTGTGCTCGCGCATGCAGAAATTGATTCCGCGCCAGATGTTTGAAGTGGCTATCCAGGCCGCCATTGGCGCCAGAGTGATCGCGCGCGAAAACGTGGCCCCCATCCGCAAGAACGTGATCGCCAAATGCTATGGGGGAGACATCTCGCGCAAACGCAAGTTGCTGGAAAAACAGAAAGAGGGCAAACGGCGAATGAAGCGCGTCGGCCGCGTGGATATCCCTCAGGAGGCGTTTCTGGCGGTGCTTAAAGTGACTGATTAGGCCCGAGGCTGAGCCGTTTTATTCTCATGCAAATGTCTGTGGCGCGAATTCATGAGGCAACCGCTCAGGCTTTCCTCTCTTTGACGGTCGCACCAACCTCTCCACGGGCAAGGCGAACCGAAATATCGCCGCCCATGGGGATCGTCGCAGCGTCCCGCACAATATTTCCTGCCGCGTCGCGAGTGATGGAGTAACCCCGGCTCAAGATCCCGAGCGGACTTCGCTCTCGAAGGATCGACTCGACTTGATTTAATTTGCTTCGCCGGTCGAAGAGAAGGCGTTTGATCCCACTCTCAAAACGCGCGTCCCGCTCTCCAAGATTCGCCCGCTTCAATTCCAAGAGCCGCCGAAAGTCATAGCGTATAACCCCGGCGGACGCACGCAACCATCCTTCGCGCGCGTTGTTCAATCGAGCGCGCAAAGATCGGTCGAGTGAAACCACAATGTCGTCCACGCGCTGGGCTCCTTCTTCCAGCTTGGCCTCCAGAGTTTGAAACACACGATGCATTCTTAATTCGGTCAGCCGTTCGCCCGCTTCGGAGAGTCTTAGCCGGAGGACCTGCGACATCCGCCGCGCGCGGTTCTCCAGTTCGGTCACATAATCCTGTTTGCGGTGCACCACTAACTCCGCAGCGGCGGAGGGCGTGGGAGCGCGCAGGTCGGCGACAAAATCGGAGATGGTGAAATCAGTCTCGTGTCCCACGGCGGAAATCACAGGGATTTTCGAGCCGGCGATGGCTCGGGCCACAACTTCTTCATTGAACGCCCAGAGATCTTCGAGCGAGCCGCCGCCGCGCGCCACAATCATCACATCCACGGCCGCGTGGCGGTTGAAGTACTCGATTCCTCCCGCGATTTCTTTGGCCGCGCCCTCGCCTTGAACTTTCACCGGGAAGACGAGCACATTCATATTTCGAAACCGCCGCTTGAGGACGCGAAGGATGTCTCGAATCACCGCGCCGGTGGGTGATGTCACCACGCCCACCGTGCGGGGAAGGACGGGAAGCGGTTTTTTGCGGGCCGGATCAAATAAACCCTCGGTAGCCAGCTTGGCCTTCAGTTGTTCAAAGGCCAATTGCAGCGCACCCAAACCGGCCGGCTCCAACATTTCCACATAAAGTTGATACTCGCCGCGGGCTTCATAAACACTCAGCCGCCCGCGGGCAATAACGGAAATTCCATCCTGCGGTTTGAATTTCAGATACCGTGCCTGGTTTCGGAAACAAACGGCGCGAAGCTGCGCTCCGGCATCTTTTAAGGTGAAGTAAAGATGTCCGGAACTCGCTGGACGGAAATTCGAAACCTCTCCCTCCACCCAGACCTCGGCGAAATTCTTCTCAAAGAGCCCCTTCACCTGCTGGGTGAGCTCAGAGACGCTTAAGATCTTCCGCTTGGTCGTGAACTCGAAAAGGGATTGGCTCAATTTAAAAAACGTCCTTTGTCTTTTGCCACGATTCCTTAACCATTGGCCGCCGACAGAAAGCAGTTTACCGGCGGCTGAAAAAAGAAACCAGCCACAGGACTAGCGTGAGCACCGCGCTGATCAGCAAACAGGTGACGATCGGAAAATAGAAAGTGGTGTTTTTGCCTCTGAAGGCGATGTCGCCCGGGAGTTTGCCTAGCCTTATCATGAACGAGAAGCGCGAGCTTAGAAACAAGAACAAACCGATCCCGATGAGCACCACACCGGCAATAACGAAGAATGTTCCGAGCTGCCGCGTTGGTTCGCTCATGCAAACTTCGCCTCGCTCCAAGTAATCCTTTACCCGCAAACATGGATTGTCAAGACTTGGGATGGGGCAGGAGGCATTGAGGATACCAGGAAGGATTCTCTCAGTAGCGCCGACCGGTCCTTGTCCGATTAGGGAGCGGGGTCGGCATGATTGCCTTGAAGAGCGGCGACGTTGAAATTCGCGTCAAACCAAATCGACGCCGGGAAAGAAATAAGAGATTTCATAAGCTGCGGTCTCGGGGGCGTCGGAGCCGTGGACGGCGTTGTGCTCGATCCCGGTGGCAAAGAGTTTTCGGATGGTGCCGGGCGCCGCTTTGGCAGGATCAGTTGCACCCATCACTTCACGCAGCCGGCTGATGACGTTGTCGCCCTGAAGCACCATCGCCAGCGCGGGGCCGGAGCTCATGAAGGCGGTGAGGCTTTCAAAAAATGGCCGGCTGCGGTGGACGTGATAAAAACCCTCGGCCTCGGCTCTCGAAAGATTCACCATGCGAGCGGCGAGAATCCTGAATTGGTTGTCTTCAAAAATTTTGATGATCTCCCCGATGTGTTTGTTGTTTACCGCGTCGGGTTTGATGATGGTGAGCGTTCTTTCAATTGCCATGTAAATTCTTCTTTCTCGAAAGTTAAAAGGTAAAAGTTAAAGGGTAAAAGGAGAAAGCAAAAGGAGGGACGGTCGATGCGTCCGTCTTCTTTTTTAGCCTTTACCCTTTAAACTTTGTTTAAGCGTTTCCCCGATCAATGCCGGGCTGGCGGCAACCTTAATGCCCGCGGCTTCCAGCGCCTGAATTTTGTCCGCCGCCGTCCCCTTGCCCCCGGAGATGATGGCGCCCGCGTGTCCCATGCGGCGGCCGGGGGGCGCGGTGCGTCCGGCGATGAATCCTACCACCGGCTTTTTCACATTCGCTTTTACGAACGCGGCCGCTTCTTCTTCCGCACTGCCGCCGATTTCGCCAATCATGATGATGGCTTCGGTTCCAGGGTCGTCATTCATCAGGCGGAGCGCGTCCACAAAATTCGTTCCAATGATAGGGTCGCCGCCGATGCCGATGCAGGTCGATTGCCCGATTCCTAAAGCGGTGAGCTGGCCCACGGCCTCGTAAGTCAGGGTGCCGCTTCGCGAGATTACGCCCACGCGGCCGGCCCGGTGGATGGACCCCGGCATGATGCCCACCTTGCATTTTCCCGGGGAAATAATTCCGGGACAATTGGGGCCGATCAGGCGCGATTTTGCTTTGGAAAGAAACTGGCGTACCCGAACCATGTCGAACGTCGGGATGCCTTCCGTAATTGCCACGATCAGCGGCAATCCAGCGTCGGCCGCTTCCATGATGGCGTCAGCAGCGAATGGGGGCGGCACGAAAATCACGGAAACATTGGCGCCTGTCGCTTCCACCGCTTCCCGCACAGTGTTGAAAACCGGAACGCCAGCGCCAGTTTCTGTCAGAGCTTTCGTTCCGCCTTTTCCTGGCGTGACTCCGGCCACAACTTTCGTGCCATAAGCGATAGCCTGAGTGGCATGAAATCCGCCTTCGCGGCCAGTAATGCCCTGGACCAGGAGGCGAGTATTTTCGTCAACGAGAATAGGCATAAGATTGATTCATTGGTTCATTGAATCATTGATTCAATAAAGCCTCGGTCGCCTGGCAGTGCGTTGCGAGGCGGCAAAGATCGCCAGGAGTTCACTCGCTTCCTTCAGCAGATCCTCCAGCCGGTCCTGCTTCACGATTGCAGTTTCCACTAGGAGTTCAAGCCAGAAGATAGTTTCATCTATTTCCTCCACCACGATCCCTATCTTCGCAATAAACTCCGCTTTTGACCTTGCCCTACAAACCGCACGATAATTTGCTGCGACTGACGTCCCTGATCGCAAGACTTGTTTCCCGAGAATTCGCGATTCGTCGGTTCTTGGGAGTGCCCGAAACAGCTTGACGATGCGAATGGCAAATAGTTTTGACCGTTTCTTCAGCTCCACGGATTGGTAAGTCTCTGCCATCCGAAAAATGATTCAATGAATCAATGAACCAATGACTCAATTCCTCGCCAGCGCGACCACTTTCTCGGCGCCGTCCTTCATGTTGGCGGCGACGGTGAAATTCAGCCCTGACTCGCGCAGAATTTTCTGTCCCAACTCGACATTCGTGCCTTCCAGCCGTACCACCACCGGAGTTTTGAAGCCAAGCGACTTGGCGGCGGCAACCACGCCGTTGGCGACGATATCGCAGCGCATGATTCCGCCAAATATATTGATAAACACGGCGCGCACGTTTGGGTCACTCAAAATAATTTCAAAGCCGTGTTTCACCTGGGTCTCGTTGGCGCCGCCGCCTACGTCCAGGAAATTGGCCGGACGCCCGCCCGCATACTGAATAATGTCCATGGTAGCCATGGCCAGTCCGGCGCCGTTCACCATGCAGCCCACGCTTCCATCCAGACGGATATAGTTCAGCCCGAAATTGGTGGCCTTCACCTCAAGCGGATCTTCTTCGTCGAAATCGCGCAACTCGCGAATGTCCTGATGTCGGAAGAGCGCGTTGTCGTCAAAATTCATTTTGGCGTCGAGCGCCAGCAGACGGCCGTCCTTGGTGACCACGAAAGGATTGATCTCGGCGAGCGAAGCGTCGGTGGCTTCGAAAGCCCGGTAGAGATTGGAGAGGAATTTCACCGCATCGTTCACGCGCGCGCTATCCAGCCCCAGGCCGAAAGCGATCTTGCGCGCCTGAAACGCCTGGAATCCGACGGCAGGGTCAATGAATTCTTTCAGGATTTTTTCCGGATGTTCGGCAGCCACCACTTCAATTTCCATCCCGCCCTCGGTGGAGGCCATGAAGACCGGTTGCCCTGTGCCTCGATCCATCACCAGGCCCAAATATAATTCTCGCGTTACTTCGAGACCTTCCTCGATCAAAACACGCTTCACCAACCGCCCTTCCGGCCCGGTCTGGTGCGTCACCAGCGTCATGCCCAGAATTTCACCCGCCCGTTTTTCCGCCTCTTCAGGGTTGTGGGCAAGCTTCACGCCGCCGCCCTTGCCGCGCCCACCGGCGTGGATCTGGGCTTTCACCACTACTGTGCCGCCACCCAGGTCTGCGGCCACGGCGCGAGCTTCGTCACGGTTCTGGATCACCTGGCCGCGTGGAACAGTCACTCCGTATCGCGACAAAATCTGCTTGGCCTGATATTCGTGGATTTTCATTTTTGAAAGAAGTCAGTTGTCAGTGGTCAGTTGAAGCCAGCCACGCTACAATCAGGAATCGAACTGATTGCGGAATGAAAAAGTATAGGCAAACTGGGGGAAAATTGCAACGCGCCACAGGAGGTAGTGGTGTCCGGAATTATATCCGGTGGGAGCGCGGGCGTCTCGCCCGCTCTTTCTTTATCATTAAATTGCGGGCGAGACGCCCGCGCTCCTAGGGTAAATTGGCACTACGCAGCCGGCAGATCTATGGACAAAATTAACCTCGCGCAGAAATTCAGTCTCTTCAAGGAACATTGGAGCCCAAAGATTGTGGCGGAGCTGAACGGGCAATATGTGAAGCTGGTGAAATTCTCGGGAGAGTTCGTCTGGCATCATCACGATCACGAGGACGAACTTTTCCTGGTGGTCAAAGGAAAACTGGTAATGCATTTTAAGGAACGCGATGTGGCCGTGGAAGAAGGCGAGTTCATTGTTGTTCCCCGAGGAGTGGAACATAAGCCCGAAGCCGTTGGTGAGGCCCACGTAGTACTTTTCGAGCCTAAGTCCACCTTGAATACGGGAAATGTGCGCAACGAGAGGACACTCGAAGAGCTCGAAAGAGTCTAACAAGCTGCGGATTGCGCCGCAGGCGCCTTGGAATGCGGGAGCGCCAGGCTCCCGCCTTTCTTTCTATTTACTCGATACATGGCGGCAGCTTTCCTGCCGCACTCCAAGGCGCTTCGCGCATTCCCGTCTGGGCAGCTGAAGGCTGCTGTGACAACCATGTACTTAGACTGGGCGGTTCAGAAACTGAGCGATGGTTCAGACCTCACCCGCGAGGAAGCGGGACGCGTGTGTGAAGAGCTGTTTTCAGGCAACGTGCCCGATGATGAGATTGTGGCCCTCCTGGTGGCCATGCGGAATAAAGGCGAAACGGCCGACGAGCTGGTGGGTTTTGCCAAGGTGATGCGCGCCCGCGCCACGGAGACTCTGCTACTTGCGGGCGTGGACCAGGAAGCCCTTCATCGCGCCGGGCCGCTGCTCGACACCTGCGGAACGGGAGGTGACGGCGCGGGCACGTTCAATGTGTCGACTGCCGCCGCGCTCGTCGCCGCCGCTGCCGGAGTGCGGGTGGCCAAGCACGGCAACCGGTCGATCTCCAGCCGCTGCGGCAGCGCGGATGTGCTTGAAGCTCTGGGCGTGGTGATTGACATGCCTCTAGCTCAGATCCCCGCCTGCCTGGAGCATGCCGGCATCGTCTTTCTTTTTGCCCCCCACCTGCACCTGGCCACCCGGCACGTGATGAATGCCCGGCGAAGTCTGAAGGGCAAGACCGTATTCAACCTTCTCGGGCCGCTCACCAATCCTTTGGGAGCTTCCGTCCAGTTGCTCGGAGTCTTTGACCGCTCGCGCACAGAAATGGTGGCCCAGGCCGCGGCCGCCGTGGGCACGCCAAGGGCTCTGGTGGTGGCAGCGCATGATGGGATTGATGAAATCTCGACCACGGGACCGACCCAGGTTTCGGAAGTTGACCGCGGCATGGTGAAGACCCGGGACATTAATCCTGAAGATTTCAAATTGCCCCGCGCTCCCGCGGGCGCATTGACGGGCGGGGACGCCAAAACCAACGCAGAAATTCTTCGCCGGATATTTGACGGCGAGCGCGGCCCCTATCGAGACGTCGTTCTGGCCAACGCCTCCGCGGCCTTGGTGATGGCGGGAAAGGCCGGAAACCTTTTGCAAGGAGTCGAAATAGCCGCCGCGGCCCTGGACTCCGGCGCCGCTCGGCGCACTCTCGCAGCCTTGAAGGATTTCACTCAAAGTACGAAGTCGAGTTAGAGGGTTTCGCTACTTTCCGCCCACGGTGCTGCCTGGGTCAGTGTCTTCCCGGAAGGCGAATTTCTTTTCCAGTGCGTCGTAGGGTTTCCCGTCAACTTCCACATAGGGATACACAAAGTAATTTAAAGGTGGCCCATCCTGGCGAGGCGCCAACTCCAGATCGCGGCCAATGGTAAACTGCACGCGGTTGGAATCGAGTGACCCAAAGAAAAAATCATGTTTAGCCGGATCCTTCCACGCTTCGGAAATATCCACCGGCACCCAGCCCGTTCCCGTGACGTAATACTCCGCCCAACAGTGGTATCCCGCAATGTCGCCTTGATTTGAATTCGCAGGCAGCGGGAAGCCAATCTCAAACCGAGCCGGAATATTTTCCGCGCGCATCATGGAGATAAAGAGCGAATGGAAGTCGGTGCAGTTGCCGTGCTTGGCGTCGCACGCCCACAGGGAGTCGCCGCGCCCCCAGCCCGTGCCTGACTTGTCATAGCGCAGGGTTTTGAACACGTAGTCGTAAAGGGCGTGCGCCTTTTCCACAGTCCCCTGCTTGCCCTGAGTGTTGGCCTCGGCCAATTCCCTCATCTTCCCGTCAATGGGCACCAGCCGGTCCGGCTGAAGAAACCGGTTGACCTCTTCGGGAATCTTTTGCGTTTCACCGTTGTAGCGCATCAGGTCCTCATAACTTCCTTTGGAGTATTCCTTTCGCGCCACCAAGTATTCGAGCGTAATCGTCGCGGTAGCTTCCTTGGGGTTGCGGATGTCGGCGTAGAGGATTTGATTGTGGTATTCCGGGTCGCGGCTCATGTGGGTGGGCACCAGACTGGAAATGTTTTTTAAAGTCACTTGCTGATTCGAGTCGGACTGGGCGACGGGAATCCAGATGCGCACTTGATGGTCTTCCGGTGAAAGGCCCTTCACGGTGACGTTGTAAGTGAAATGAAACTTCCGCACATGGGCGGGAGTTTCAACGGGCGCATCGCGCGCAGTGACCGCCATGATCAAAACTGCGCCCACGATTGCCATCATTCGCGTGATATTCAATTTCATGGCTTCCTCCGCAAAACGCCGCAGTGCAAGAGGCTATGGTTGCGGTGCGTTGAGACGTTCCCACACTTCGCGAAACAGCGCAATGGAGCCCGGAGCAAATCCCGCGTAGTGATTGTTGAAGTAGGCGTAGACGGTCAATCGCCGGGCGAGCAATCGCCGGATCTCCGGAATCCATGCTTCCATCTCGCTCTTGCGGTCCACTAGAATTCGGTCCCAGTGTTCGGTCTTCTCCTCGATCCCTTTCCGGTCGCCGAGAAAGCGAATGTAAGTGAAACCGCCCGTGACCATGTCGAATTTCTGAAGCAATTGCTGGACCGGCGGCATCCAGGGATGGTCGATGAGCGCCAGGGCGATCTTATGGTTGCGCAGCAAGTCCAGAAACTGTTCACTGATCCAGCCTTTGTTGCGGACTTCAAGCGCGTAGGAGTGATCGCCCGGGAGCTTCTCCAAAAAAGGTTTCAGGCGGGCGAGGAATTCTTCAGGCCGCGCAAATGCTTTTTTATTGAAATATGGAAACTGCATGAGCAAGGGGCCCTGCTTGTCGCCCAGCAGGTCCATGGCGCCAAGGAATTCAGCAACGTCATCCTCGCAATCCACCAGGACTTTTTCGTGAGTAATGGCGCCCGGAAATTTGGCCGCAAAGAGAAAGCCAGAGGGAGTGCGCTCGCGCCAGTTTTTTACCATGGAGGGAGCGGGAGAACGATAATAAGTGGAATCGACTTCCACCGTGTCAAAATGCTGGCTATATTCGCCCAGAAAACTCGCGGCCGGTGTGCCGGGCGGATAAAACACGCCCACCCAATCTTCGCTTGACCAGCTTGACGTGCCCAGGCGCAGGTTAGGAATGTTGGACGTCGGCATGGGATGAACTCGCGGCGGGGTGTGGCGACTACTCCTGGCACATGCCGCGCCTTGGGGCGCCGCACGCGCAAGGGCCGGATTCTGATGCAGCGGATTTGGCCGAGGGTCCTGAGACAGCGAACACAGAAAGAAGTTGCGTAACTTTTCTGCTCTCGCACTTCTTGCAGGCCACAGCAGTGGAAGACGAAGCCACGATCTTTTCAAACTTGTTTCCGCATTCGCGGCACTGGTATTCAAAAATGGGCATAGGGGGCCTCGTCAGCAGCTTGGCGAAGAATCCAATATATCGAAATCAAAGATTGCTTTCAAGCCTGTCGTTTATGTTAGTCTTGGAAGAGGCGAGAAGCGTTGGGCAGAGCCCCATTTCATGCGGGTCGGCTTCAAGTGCCCCTATGGAATAACGCTTGACAGCCCCATGTTTATTGATTAGAGTGTCGCCCTGCCATCATGGCAAGGACCCCACAAATCCAAAATCGAGAGAGGAGTAAAAAATGGCGAAAGCGATGACCAAGTCCCAAGTGGTTTCGCACCTGGCTGAGCACGCGGGAATTCAAAAGAAAGCCGCGGCTTCGGTTCTGGAAGAAATCGCGAATCTGGCGACAAAAGAATGCAAGAAAGGCGGACAGTTCGTAATCCCCGGACTGGGCAAGGCCGTGAAAGCAAACCGTAAGGCCCGCATGGGCCGCAATCCTCAAACCGGCGAGCCTATTTCGATCCCGGCTAAGACCGTGGTCAAGTTCCGTCTTGCCAAGGCGTTCAAAGACGCCGTGGTTCCTCCCAAAAAGAAATAACTTTGCGCGGCAAGGCGGCGGACCCTCGCGATCCGCCGCCCGCGCCGGCAGTTAGTGCCTCGCTTCCACATTACCTTTGTGGGTGATACCTATTAGTGTCTCTCGCGGCCCCGGCAGATTCTGACACGAAGTTCTGTAAGGGAAATAGTGCTAAAGGTGGACTAGCGAGTATAGCGGGCGGGCGAGGGTCCTTCTTCCAGCGCTTTGCGATCCCAGATCATCCCTTCGCGGGTGTATTGGGCGAGCTCGAAATCCTGGGTCAATTCCAATGCATCCACCGGGCAGGCATCCTCGCACAATCCGCAAAACATGCAGCGGGACAAGTCATAAGTGAAGGTGGAAAGTTTCTTGCGCCGGTCTTCCGTGCGCTCCCAGCCAACCACAATCAAGTTTTCCGGGCAGGCCAGCGAACACAGGTTGCAGGCAATGCAAAGTGTCTCGCCCGTCTCGGGATTGTTATTCAGGCGTGGAGCGCCACGGTAACGCTCAGCCACCGGGGGCCGCTGGCGTGGATACTGCTCGGTATAGGTGGCGCTGGGCCGTTGATAAGAAAACGTCAGCTTCAACCCTTTGATCAGGTCGACGAGAAAAATGCGCCGGAGAAGTTCCTTGAATCCCATGTTTTGAATCCCGGGCGATTATAATGTGGGTCACAAGCAAATGCAAATTTTCCATTTCGGATTTTGAATTGCCGGTTGGGATTTTCTGCCACCCAACCAGGAATTCATTTATGATGTTGGTAATTGCAATTTTGGCGAAGGCCGCAGCCTTAAGTAAGTGCAGGGTGGTGGAATCAAGTTCCAACTGGCCGCTTGGTTGGTCTTGCGGCTCCAGCCTCGCGAGGAGATCCATGGAAAGCGAATTGAAAGCGCCTTCCGCCGTGGAGCGGCAGAGAACACCGTCGCGGTGCATTTGGAAGGCGGCCGGAGTCATGGCTGCGGTACTGTTCTTTCTCCCATCTTCGCAGCGTCCGGAAGCCGAAGAGAAGGCCCCAGCTTACACAGCGGCGGAATTTCTTGATCCCATCAAATACCTTGCCAGCGATGCGTTGAAAGGCCGCGGCGACGGCACTCCGGAGCTCAACCAAGCGGCTGACTTCATCGCCCTCCACTTCAAGAAATATGGGCTCCGCCCCGCCGGGGATCGCGGCACCTACCTTCAGCATTTCACCATTACCGTGGGCGCGAACCTGGGGCCCAATAATTCCATTTCTTATGAGGAGGACGGAAAACCGAAGAGTCTGACGATTAAAGAGGACTTTTTACCCTTCACCTTTTCCGAGTCGCTGAACGCGAAGGCCGCACTCGTTTTTGCCGGCTACGGAATCACGGCCCCTGAATTCCAATACGACGACTACAAGGGCCTCAACGCCCAGGGCAAAATTGTGATTGTATTGCGCCACGAGCCGCAGGAGAACGACGAGAAGAGCGTCTTCGCGGGAAAGCAACTCACCTCCCACTCCGAAATCGTGAATAAGGCAATCAATGCGCGTAACCACGGCGCCGTAGGCATGATTCTGGTGAACGACGCGGGCAATCATCCGGGCGAGCCTGATCAATTGATCCCTTTCGGGACGCTCACGGGCCCCGAAGAGATGAAGATCGCGGCGATTCAGGTAAAAGCCGACGTGGTGGACGAGTGGCTGAAAACTTCAGGCAAATCAGTGGATGATTTGCGCCAGGCCATCGACAAGGATCTTTCCAACCACTCGTTCGCCCTCGATCCCGCCCACCAACTTTCGCTCCGTGTGGACGTGGAACGCATTCGCAAACAAGTGGCAAACGTGGTGGGCATTCTTCCCGCACCCGGCGCCAGGCCCGATGGGATGTTCATCATCATAGGAGCCCACTACGATCACCTGGGACTCGGCGATCAGCACTCGCTCGCGCCCAGCCAAATCGGGAAAATTCACTACGGCGCGGACGATAACGCTTCCGGCACAAGCGCCGTGCTCGAACTCGCCGATGGCATGTCGCGCCAGCGCAAAGAACTCCGGCACTCCATCGTTTTCATCACCTTCGCCGCAGAAGAAACCGGCGTGCTCGGCTCCACTTACTACACCGCCCATCCCGCCGTGCCCCTTCCCCAAACCATGGCCATGCTCAATATGGATATGGTGGGTAGGGTGAAGGACAACAAGCTTTACATCGGCGGCACGGGCACCTCACCGGGTTTCAAGGAACTCGTTGAAGGCGCCAATAAGACGGTGAATCTTGAGTTAAGCTACTCGGCTTCGGGCTACGGGGCCAGCGACCACATGTCTTTCACGGTAAGCGGCGTTCCGGTGCTTTTCTTTTTTTCCGGGCTGCACTCGGATTACCACAAGCCCTCCGACACATGGGACAAAATCAACTCGACCGACGGAGCGCGGGTAGTGCAACTGGTGGCGAATGTGGCAGGCGGGCTCGACGATCTCAAGCAGAAGCCCCAGTTTGTTCGCGTCGCCGAACCTACCATGCCTTCAATGGGCGGTGGAGGCGGCTACGGTCCCTATTTTGGTTCCATCCCTGACTTTGGCGAGATTCCGCATGGCGTGAAGTTCGCTGACGTGCGCGATGGTAGTCCGGCGGGAAATGCCGGATTCAAGGCGGGCGACATTCTGATCGACTTTGACGGGAAAAAGATTGATAACCTCTACGATTTCACCTACGCCCTGCGCGCCCATAAACCCGGCGACAAAGTAAGCGTCACGGTGCTGCGCGGCGGCGAGAAGTTGACCAAAGACGTCACGCTCGAAGTGAGGAAATGAAGGTCATGCCCGGTCGGTTGGTTGGTGGAAGCCTCCGCTAATGGAATCAATGATGAATCCTATGAAGAGAAATTACCTCAGCACCGCAAATGGACTCGGTGTCGCACTCTTCGTTCTGATTTTCCCGCTGTTTTTCGGACCGAATCTAAACGGGCAGGAAAAGAGGGAATCGACAGGTGCGTCCGGCATCGGTCCTGCGGTGAATGGCACCGCGGATGATCCATTGCGGGATCCGCGCGAAACCCACTTGCGCCACGTCAAGCAGTTGACTTTCGGCGGGCAAAATGCCGAAGCCTATTTTAGCTTTGACGGTACCCGCCTCATCTTCCAGTCCACGCGCGAGCCCTACGGGTGCGACCAGATCTTTATGATGAACGCGGACGGCTCGAACCAGCATTTAATCTCCACCGGCAAGGGCCGTACCACGTGCAGTTACTTTTTCAAAGACGGCAGGCATATCCTTTACTCATCCACCCATCTCGCCAGCCCCGGCTGCCCGCCGCGCCCGGACTACTCCAAAGGTTACGTTTGGGGCGTCTATTCCGCCTACCAGATTTCGTACGCCACTGACTCGGGAAAGATATTAAGGCAGCTCACCGCCGGGCCGGGCTACAACGCCGAAGCAACGCTCTCCGCCGATGGCAAAAAAATCGTCTTCACCAGTTCGCGCGACGGCGACCTGGAAATCTATACCATGAAGTCCGACGGTACTGGCGCCCAACGGCTTACTCACCAACTGGGTTATGATGGCGGTCCGTTCTTCTCCCCTGACGGCAAGTGGATTGTGTACCGCGCCCATCATCCCACCGAGCCTGCGGAGGTGGCGCGATACAAGGAATTGCTGGCCCAGGATTTGGTGGAACCCACGCAGATGGACCTTTACGTGATGCGCTCGGACGGCTCCGGCCAGCGCCAGATTACCAGCCTGCCCGGCGCGAGTTTTGGCCCGTATTTCTTTCCGGACAACAATCGGATTATTTTTGCCTCGAATTATCAGCATCCCTCTTCGAGCGAATTCGAGCTTTACGCCGTGAATCGAGACGGCCAAAAAATGGAGCAAGTCACCTTCGCGGAAGGATTCACGGCTTTTCCACAATTCTCAATTGACGGGAAAAAACTGGTCTTCGCCTCCAACCGCAACGCCAAGGCGCCTCACGAGATCAACGTCTTTATTGCTGATTGGGTGCCCTAGTCCCGTGCCGGGCGGGTGAAGCACAAAGTGAATCGCACGAGCGAATCCAATTTGCCCTGATAATAGGTTGCCTTTTGGCATGAATTTAGGCGATTAAGATTTCTTTACCCAGGAAATGATTGCATGTCATGGAGGAAATGATGAAACGTGCCGGCATGGTGGTTTGTCTTTTGGTGTTGGGGCTTGGAACCAGCAGGGCCCTGGAGCCCGGGCCGCAACTTCTTCAAAGCCCTACTCTAAGTAAGACTCAGATTGCTTTCGCCTACGGGGGCAACATCTGGATCGTGGATCGCAATGGCGGGGATGCGCGCCGGCTGGTGACGGGTACGGATATTGAGAGCGGTCCGGTCTTTTCACCTGACGGCACCATGGTGGCCTACACCGGTGACTACGACGGCAACCAGGACGTTTATGTGGTGCCCGCTTCCGGAGGCGAGCCGCGCCGCCTCACCTACGATCCGAGCACGGACGTTGCGGTGGGATGGACCCCGGACGGTAAGCGAATCCTGTTTCGCTCCACACTGAATAGTTATACCCGCTTTGAGCGGTTGTTCACCGTACCGGTGGAGGGTGGATTTCCCACCCCATTGCCTTTGCCCATGGGCGTGCAGGGATCGTATTCGTCCGACGAATCTCAGATCGCCTATGTCCCACGCTGGAATCGAAGGCTGGGGGCAAGCTCGAGCTACATCGCAATCAAGCACTACCGGGGAGGATTGACGGCGCCCATCTGGGTCGCCAAGCTTTCGGACTCTTCCATAGTGAAAATCCCACGCGACAATTCGAATGACACCAACCCCATGTGGGTTGGCGACAAGATTTATTTTATCTCTGACCGCGATGGCCCTGCCACGCTCTTTTCCTACGACTCCAAGACCCGAGAAGTAGCTGAATTGTTGAAAAACGAAAGACTCGACATCAAATACGCCGCGGCCGGACCCGGAGGAATTGTCTACGAACAGTTCGGCTCCTTGCATCTCTTTGACCTTCGCTTGGGCAAAGAAAAAGCCATCAACATCAGCGTGACAGGTGACATGCCGCAAGTGAGGCCGCATTTTGATAAAGTTGAGAAACAAATCCAGGCGTTCGACATTTCTCCCACCGGCCAGCGCGCGGTTTTTGAAGCACACGGCGAAATACTTACCGTCCCGGCTGAGAAAGGCGACATTCGAAATCTAACTCACAGTCCGGCTGTGGCCGACCGCGACCCCGCGTGGTCGCCGGATGGCAAATCCATCGCCTACTTTTCGGACGAGTCCGGCGAATACGCGCTGCACATCAGCACGCAAGACGGTTTGGGAGCAATCCGCAAGATTGATCTGGGCCAGCCGGCCTCATTCTTCTACTCCCCCGCCTGGTCGCCGGACAGCAAGAAAATCTCATACAAAGACAAGCGCCTAAACCTTTGGTACGTGGACCTCGATCATCCCACGCCGGTTAAAGTGGATACGGACCAGTTTGATTCACCCCTGCACGAGTTTGACACCATATGGTCGCCCGACAATCGCTGGCTGGCCTACACCAAACAGCTCCAAAATCACCAGCGCGGTGTGTTTGTTTATTCGCTCGACGACCACAAAGCCACCCAACTGACGGACGGCATGAGCGACGCGCTCTATCCCAATTTCGATAAGAGCGGCAAATATCTTTTTTTCACCGCCAGCACAAATCTGGGATTGACCACGGGCTGGCTCGACATGACCTCCATTGATCACCCGGTGACGCGAAGCGCTTACGTGGTTGTGCTTCGCAAGGACTTGCCATCACCCATTGCTCCTGAAAGCGATGACGAAAACAGTGGAGAGAAAAAGGACGCCAAGACCGATCAAGCTGGCGATCAGAGCAAAGATAAAGACAAAGACAAGGACAAAGACAAAGAGAAAAAAGAGGCGGTGAAGGTCTCCATCGACTTTGAAAATATCGGGCAACGTATATTGGCGCTGCCCATCCCTGCCCAAAACTACCAAGGGATGTCGGTTGGTAAGGAAGGCATTGTGTATCTGCTGGAAGGCCCGCCAGTGGACGGCGAAAACGGCCCGCCAGTGCTGGCTGTTCAGCGTTTTGATATGAAGACCCGCAAAACGGAAAAACTGGTCGATGGCGTGACGCGTTTCGCCGTATCTGCCAATGGCGAAAAGATGCTGTACCGCCAGGCTGAGAAGTGGTTCATCGCTGCCGCCGACAAGCCTCCCAAACCCGGCGAAGGCGCGCTCAAAACGGCGGACATGGAAGTGTACGTCGATCCGCGCGCCGAGTGGGCGCAGATGTTCCACGAAATCTGGCGGATGGAGCGCGACTTTTTTTACGATCCGCATTTCCACGGGCTCAACCTGGAGGCAGCGGAGAAATTCTACGCGACCTTCCTTCCCGCCGTGGCGAGCCGCGCCGACCTTAACTATCTGTTCGCAGAAATGCTGGGCAATCTCAACGTCCTCCACATGTACGTGGGCGGCGGTACGATGCCCGAACTTAAAACCGTGAAGGTGGGATTGCTGGGCGCGGATTACGTGCTTGAAAACGGCCGCTATCGTTTCAAGCGCATTTACGACGGCGAAAATTGGAATCCCCAACTTCGCGCCCCGCTCACCCAGCCGGGTGTCAACGTGAGGCAAGGTGAATACCTGTTGGCGGTTCAAGGGCGCGAACTGCATGCCTCGGACAACATATTCAGTTTCTTCCTGGAAACAGCAGGCGTGCAGGTGGTGTTAAGAGTCGGGCCCAACGCAGATGGCAGCGGATCGCGCAACGTGACCGTGGTTCCGGTGGAGAGCGAAGCCGGCCTTAGGAATCTCGCCTGGATGGAAGGCAACCGGCGCAAAGTAGATGAGCTGAGCCACGGCAAACTCGCCTACGTTTATTTGCCCAACACCGCGGGGGCCGGCTACACCAATTTCAATCGCTATTATTTTGCCCAGGTGGGCAAGGAAGGCGCGGTGCTGGACGAGCGCTTTAATGGCGGCGGCGATCTCGCCGACTACATCATTGATTACATGCGCCGCCCCGTTCAGAGTCTGGTGATGACGCGCGAAGGCGAAACCTACACCGAACCGCAGGAAGCGATTTATGGGCCCAAAGCAATGATCATCAATGAATTCGCGGGGTCGGGCGGCGACGCCATGCCGTGGTATTTCCTGAAGGCGGGCATTGGCCCGCTGGTCGGCATGCGGACTTGGGGAGGCTTGGTGGGCATCGGAAATTATCCGACGCTCATGGACGGCGGATCTGTCACCGCGCCTCGTTGGGCCATCTATGGAACCAAAGGCGAGTGGGAAGTGGAGAATCACGGCATCTCTCCGGACGTTGAGGTGGAGCTTGACCCCATGCTGGTGCGGCAAGGCCACGATCCGCAGCTTGAGAAGGCGGTGGAGGTGGTGTTGCAAGCCCTCAAAGAACACCCGCTGCCGACTTATAAAGTTCCGGCCTATCCGAATTACCATCCGAAGTTCTAGCCGCCCTCGCCGGGAGTGCCTTTCTTGGAGGGCGGGAATTCAACGCGCGGAATTTGCTGATCATTCCCACGGTGCCTTCAACTCACGGAATCAGTAAAATCCTTCCGCAGATTTTCCGATCTTCGAACGCTGCGTGAGCATTGGCGGCTTCGGCGAGGGGAAGAGTGCGATCGATTCTAATAGAGAGTTTTCCCTCTCGGATCCAGTCTGCAAACTGACGCAGGTATCCCGGATACTCTTTCAAGTATGGAAGCCCGTTGGTGCGCGTGATGAAGAGCGATCCTTTTTCCTGCAAGGCCATCAAATCGAATGGAGGGACATAACCGCTCGACTGGCCGTAAATCACCAGGTATCCGGCCGGAGCAAGACTATTCAGACTCGCCTCAAAAGTATCTTTCCCCACACCGTCATACACCACATTGACGCCCCGGCCGTCTGTAATGCGCCGCGCTTCCACGGCAATATCGGATTGCCTGGAAATGATCACCTCTTCCGCACCTGCTTCCCGCACAAATTTCGCCTTCTCGGCGGTTGAGGTCACGCCGATCAAGCGGCCTCCGCGCATCTTCGCCATTTGACAAAGCAAGAGCCCGACGCCTCCCGCTGCCGCTTGCACCAGGCACCATTCTCCCTGCTTGACGGGATAAGTGAAATGCGTAAATGCGTAGGCAAGGAATCCCTGGTTCATTCCGGCCGCCGCTTGTTCAAAGCTGATGCCTTCGGGGATAACGATCAGCCGCGGCGCCGGAACCACCGCGTGGGTTGCGTATGAACCGCCCACGAAACTGACCCGGTCGCCCGTGTGCACATTCTTGACATCCGCACCAAGCGCCTCCACTACGCCCACTCCCTGGCTTCCCAATGTGGCGGGAAATTCGGGCTCACCGCTGCCGGCCCGCATGTAGAAAGCCTGCCCTACCAGCTGACCGCGGCGCTTCTGGACGTCGAGAAAGTTGACGCTCGCGGCATGAACCCGCACCAGCGTCTGGCCCGGTCCGGGGACGGGCTTGGGCAGTTCTTCCCACTTCATCACTTCCGGCCCGCCGTAAGCGTGAATGCGTATGGCCTTCATCACCGTCGCGCCCCCTCCGTTGCCGGCCGAGGTCTTCACCTGTGCGCGTAAATCACCGCGAGTCCACCACG
The DNA here is from genome assembly GCA_035308965.1 of Terriglobia bacterium. GTDB lineage: Bacteria > Acidobacteriota > Terriglobia > UBA7540 > UBA7540 > DASYXZ01. Next base: position 51,907 of record DATGFN010000021.1, read on the forward strand.
CATCGGAATCCCACCGTGGCTGAACGGTCTTTGCCGGGCGCCATCAGCAAATATTTTCCGTGCTCGTTCAATTTGTAAGTCTGCGGAAAATACCAGATGGACCCTTGCGGCTGGTAGTAACTGCCGCCGCGCAGAATGGCGGCGCGTGTGTGTTCGTCCCGGTACTCGTCGGTCCACTGCCACACGTTGCCCGTCATATCCATCACGCCGAAGGGGCTCGCGCCCTTGGGAAAAGCATTCGTGCTGGTCGGCTCGCGCATGTCGCGGCCCTTTTCCGGAACGGGCACGGCGCTCGCGTCCCAATCGTTCCCCCACGGATACGCCCGTCCGTCGGTGCCTTGCGCGGCGTATTGCCATTCCCATTCGTGCGGCAACCGCTTGCCGGCCCAGGCCGCATAAGCCCGCGCGTCCTCCTGCGAAATCCAAGTGACGGGCTTGTTGTCCCATCCATCCGGATAGGTTCCGTTTTTCCAATCGCGGAGAAAGTTGTGGTCATCTTTCGGACGGTAGTGCGCGGCGTTTAGAAACTTTTTGAATTCGGCATTGGCCACAGGATAGCGGTCAATGTAGAACGCGTTGATGTGCATTGGGTGCAAGTGATGACGGCGGGGCGAATCCTCCCACGGATATTGCACGTCCACCCCAATATTGTTCCCGCCTTCAATCTCGATGCCCGAAACTTCGAAAGTGAATTCTCCGGCAGGAATCTTTACCATGCCCTCGGGCGCATCAGGCGCAGGTTTTGTGGCGGGAATCTCCATCAGTTGTTGCGGCAGGAATTGCCACTGGTGCGAGAGCTTTTCGAGTGGGGTTTGGGCGAGCTCGCGCATTTCAGCCAGCAGCTTCAGCTCTTTTTCGCTCAAACTTTGCGACGTTGCCAGCAACGCGCCGAAACCATGCGCCTCCATGTCAAAGCTGAGCGTGGCCTGGCCGCCCTCCAATTCCGGTTTCAATTCTACCCCATTCCAAAAGTCATAATAATGGGTGCCTTCGTTGTGAGCCACTCTGATCTGGCGCCCTTTCAAATCAAATTCATTTCGGTTTACGACAGTCCAGAGCGTTTCGCTTGCACCCGGCCATTTACTGGCGAATGCTCCATACTCGAGCGTCGGTGTGTGGGGCTCCCACTCGGGACTGAGGAGAAGATCCGAAAAGGCTCTTTCAATCTTTGCCACCCGGCGCAGCGCCTCCGCATCGCGCAAAGTGATCTGGTTCCAAATCCCCCAGATATTTTCCCAGCTTTCATAACCCACGCCGTTAAAAAAAGCGTATTGGAGGTTGTCGGTCTTATCGTGATTCCAGCGGTCACACACGTTGACCATGTGACGCGGCTCCAGCCATTTATATTTGCTCACCATGGGCACAAACGGATATTTCCAGTAGCCCCAAGTCAGGTTATTCCAAGCCAACATCTCATCGGGCGGGCCGCCTTCGGGCTCGAGCGCCAACGGACTTCCGGTGGCGTCCGATGCCGCTCGAAATGCGCGCGGAACGCTGCCCAGCGTGTCGCCATTCACTCCGTCCGCTCCGATTTCCGCCATGGCGCGCGCCGTGGCCACCCAGTTGGGCGCGCCTACATCGCGCGTACCTTGATCCCACAACATCACGGGGAACAATACGCGCACGCCGCGCCGGTGAAAATCCGCAATCATCTGCTTCAGGCCCTGCACGCCGCCAGGCATGTCATCAAGAAGGTCGTACTGGTTGCGATGATCAATCCCAATGTTGGTGTAAGTGTGCCAAATCAGCACGGAGTCGATTCCGCCGTAGCGCTTTTGTAGGTCGTCGAGATAACGGTCCACCGTGTATCGCCCAGCCTCGGGATCGTAGAAGTAGCGGTCCTCGATCATCATCTGGGGCTGGATGAAACTCGATTGCGTCCACTCCAGTTCGCGGCGGTCGTATTGCGAACCGTCATAGCCCATGCGGATCAATTCTTCGTGCCGCCAGTGAGTGATGTCCGCAAGCCAGTTCTGAAAGTTAGAGCGATACGCGCCCTGCGGCGACTGGTTGTAACAACACATTCCCACATTTTCAGCGGCGTTGTCGGGCCCCGGAATCTGCTCACCCTGCGGCGAATAATGGGTGTCTTGTGCAGAGAGAAATGAAGGTAATGCACACAACAGCATGGACAGTAAAAGGCTTCGCTTCATTTTGATAACTCCAAAAGGTGAAGCATCCGGATAGCACCGGCCACTCGGAGAACATAACACGTTCAACAGGGATATTGGTTGTTTGTCGTAGGGGCAGATGGCACCCGCATTTATGTGCAATATGCCGGTGTTTGTCGGGGCACAGAAATGGGCATCGCTCGCCGACTCGCGACGGGAACTCTCCGAAAGGGTGGGAAAGATAGCTGAATGGCTTTATTCAGTATCCGCAAGTCATTGCATACCCTTTGTTTCAATCGGGAACGGATGCGCTCATTCTATTGATGTTGCTGAGTTTCAAATTTGGAAGCTCGCGTGCATGCATCCTAGCTGAAAAGTCTGGTGCTAAAAGCAAATACCTGAGATATTTTGGGGGAAATAAATGAACGGGATCATTCTTACCTGGGGTAGAAAGATTGTTGTTACATCGATAGCGCTATGCGCAACATTTCTCGTAAGTTCGCCCCTCATGGCTGACACATATGCTTTTGGCAGCTTCACTGGGGTTCAGGGGACTTCCCTGACTTTTACGGGGGGTGCGGGTTCGATTACCGCCTATGGATGGGGCTGCTTCAATACCACGGACTCCTCACTCACTAACCTCAGCGCGCCGGATCACGCCTGTAGCGGGTCGTTTAAGACGCACGGCGTAGACCTCTATGGCAAGACCGGAAGCTCCACTGAGACTGGGTTGGGTATCTACAAGGATCCCCAGAATGACCAAGAAGTTTCCAACAAAGATTATATCGACTTTGACCTTAGCAGCCTTTCAGTTACAAGCGGTACCTGGACATTCGGCAGTTTGCAGGTAGGCGAGCAGTTGGAATATTGCTTCGGGAATAGCAATACTGGTTTAAACAACTCTGGCTGTGTTACTTACACAGGGAGCGGAACAGATCCGATAACCCTTAGTCTCAATTGGAATGGGTACAATGACATTACCGTGTTCGCCCCAACCGACGATATCCTGGTTGAAAGCATGACCACAACTTCGGTTCCTGAACCGGGCAGCCTTGCCCTTTTCGGTACCGGCCTTCTCGGTTTGGTTGGCGTGATTCGCCGGAAGATTAACCTCTAATGAATGGGGCCGTCGCGTCGGAGCCTGCCTCTTTAGTGAAATTTACTGGGTTGTTTTCCTCCATATCTCTTGAGCCCGCCGCGGGACAAACGGCCCGCGCCATTTGCCTTTTGTACCGCATCTAGGCAAACCTCACTCGCCCCTCTCACAGGCTTGAGCGGTTAGGAACGAATTCATCGGCCTTGGGCCGAACTTGCATGGCATAGTTGTTGCTCACCGCATATTCATCCCATCTGTTCCTACATTTAAAGTCTGCTTTTACTTTTTCGCAAGAAGCGTCCAATCCCTGAATTATTCCTCCCGACCACCATCCCGGCGCAATTGACAACTCGATTCTGACTCCGGCATTTCGGCCACCCTTCAACTTGTCTTTTTGTCCCAAACTTTTATCTGGTTTTGATAAAGTTCTCGGATGTTCATCAAAATCAAAAGGCACGATCAATGAACTCCATTGGCGCCGGGTTGTTGTTCGTTCTCCTCGGCGGATTGTTGCAGGGCAGCTTTGCCCTGCCCATGAAGCGCATGGCAGGGTGGCGATGGGAAAACACCTGGCTGGTTTATTCAATAGCGGGCATGATTGTTTTCCCTTGGCTTCTGCTGGTGGCCACGGTGCCGAGCGCAGGTGAAATATTCAGGATGGCAGACGCGGGCACGCTTGCCGAAGTGGCGATATTCGGTTTTGGCTGGGGCGTGGGATCTACGCTATTTGGGCTAGGGATCGACATGGTGGGAATGGGCCTGGGCATTGCCGTCATCCTCGGCATCACGGCGTCTCTCGGGTCGCTCCTGCCTATATTGGTGCTCGACCGCCAGCAACTTTTCACGCGCCAGGGCTACGCGCTGATGACCGGTTTGGTATTGGTAGTTGGCGGCATCCTTCTGTGCGCAATTGCCGGCTCGCGCCGCGAAAAGGAATTGGCGAAAGGAGCAAAGGAACAAGGGAAGAGGAGCTTTTGGCTGGGTCTTCTGATTTGTCTGTTGTCAGGCGTCTTCTCGCCCATGCTCAACTTCAGCTTCGTCTTTGGGAAAAGTATCCAACAGTTAACGCTTAAATTCGGCGCGCATCCCGCCATGGCTTCGAATGTGGTCTGGGCGCTCGCCCTAAGTGCGGGCTTCCTGGCCAATGCCGGCTATTGCATTTATCTACTGCGGAGAAATCATGCCTGGGGAAATTTCTCTCAAACGGGCACGCCGCCCGCGTACTGGCTGGGCGCCACGGTCATGGGATTGCTTTGGTTCGCGGGAATAGCCGTTTACGGGGTGGGTGCGGCCGACTTGGGAACCCTCGGCGGAGTGATTGGCTGGCCGTTGTTTATGGCCATGATCATTATCTCCGCCAATCTTTGGGGAGCGTTTACCGGGGAATGGAAAGGCTCGAGCAGCGGCACTCACGCCTATTCGTGGTCGGGGATTGGCGTCCTGCTGGCCGCCATTTACGTGATCTCGCGCGGCAGCCCATAGGGGTACGCCTTTCCGTACATTTTTCATTTGCTCGCGCTCGCGCGCCGGAGGGTACGGCAAGCCGTACCCCTACGTTAAAACTAACCAAGCTGTGGCTGAGTTGACTCCCGCTTCACCCAGCGGTAGGCGGCGACGGAATTCTTCCAGAAATACTTTTCTTGCGCCTCGCGGCTCTTGCCCGCAAAATATTCCCGGACGATCCGGAATACTTCTGGGTAAGGCCCCCAGAGATCGCTGTGCGGCCAGTCACTGCCATAAATCAGGCGGTCCTCACCGAATGTTCCCCACAGTTCGTCGAGCCGGTCGCGGTAAAAATCCAAGCTGTCAGGGACCTTTCCATCCACGTGGCGCAGCACGGAGGAAACTTTCACGTAGACCTGCGGCCGCTTTCCCAGCTCGCGCAAATAGTTTGCGAGCGCTTTGCGGCCCTCGGCATCAGATGGAGGATTGAGTTGGGGAAGGTGATCGATTACCACACGTAAATTTGGAACCCGGTCCGTGAGACGCACCACGGCCTCAATTAAAGTAGAATCAGGATTGGCGGTGTCCATCTCCAGGCCGGCGTCGGCGAGCAGTTTCATGTCGGCCACAAATTCCGGCTGGAAGACTTGCGTGGCCAAATCGCGGCCCCAGAGATTGCCGCAGCGGATTCCGAGAAACAGCGGGTTCTTATGAAATCGTTCCAAGTGCTCGCGGAATTTCGGCTTGCCCGGCTCCAAGTCTCCCACCGTGCCGAGAATCAATGGGTCCTTTGCCGCGATGTCGAGCACCCACTGGTTATCCTCGAGCCACGGGCTGGCCTCAACTTCAATTGCGCCCACAATGCCCAGGCCTTTCGTGACCTGCCGGTAGCGGTCGGGCAGCGCAGTGTGATACAGCACGGCGTCATCTTTCTCCGGCCAAGGCACACCCTGCGGCCGAGTCGGGTCGAACAAATGAATATGTGTGTCAATTACAGGAATCTTTTCTGATTGCTTGCTCATAAGCAGCCCCGCGGCTCCCAACGATGCGCCCAGGAAGTTTCTACGATTCACGAAGGCATTCTAACTTATTTCGGCGAAGACGGAGGTTTATGCGCTTGGATATTTCGCAGGACTTTTGGGAAGGCGCCTTAGGGAGAGGCGGTTGGGGAATTCCAGGAAATTGCAGTGTCACTCAACCTGGATTGGACCAACGAGTTCCTCGCCAACTTTTTCCAAATGTGTTGACTGCACCACAGCCCGCTCAATATTGACACATGGCGAATACTGCTGATATTCTGCCGCCCCCATCCAGCTGTACTGAGCGGGGGGAGCAGTTTTGAATTTGATTTTCCGACGCCTTGATAATAACTGCGATGTCCCGATGCAGCGGGAGCTCTATTTAGAGGCGTTTCCTGAGCAAAAAGGAACAGCCTTAGTAACCGATGAATACTACCACTGGAAGTTCCGAGATTTTCCCTTCAGGTCTCCACCTCCCCAGCAATTTGTTGCAGTTGAAGAACATCAAGTCGTAGCATATTTTGCTGCACTCACCTATCCATATATTCTATCTAATAATAATTGTATGTCTGGTATTATTTGCGATATAATGACTCATTCCAGGGTTCGTCGGCGAGGCGTTTTTGGAGAACTAGGCAGCATTGCATTAAGTGAATTTCCCCACGAAGGCATTGATTTGGCGATGGCTTTTCCCATCCGCCCCGCATCGCTTTCGGCTCTCAACAAACTCGGGCTTGAGACTATTTGTCATCTTCCAGTCTGGATACTTCCTATTAGTTGGCGCGGACTTTTGAGGGATTTCCGCATCTTTGGGCCGGCCGCAAAAGGTGCGCTCGAAGCCTATCGGCACATTGTGCGGCCCAGAATACTTCCAGGTTTCACAACCGAGGTTCTCCCCCATGTGAGCTTTTTTGAGCGCGCGTCACAGGAGCCGTCCTTGCGTGGGGAATTTGACTCTCTAGTTGAAAGATGGCGTGCCCGCTTAGATTTCGCTCTTCAAAAAGATCTTAAGTTTTATAGGTGGAGATTAAGTGCGCCAGGGTCCAAATACTTCATCCATTTACTTAAGACCACAGTTGGCGGATTGGCAGGTCTTGCCGTAACCCGCATTTCAGACCTTAAAGGGATCCGCTCCTGTGCGATACTCGACATGATGATACCCGAACAGCGATTTGGGGCCCAAGTTCTCCTGTTAGACAGCGTTCGAGCCCATGCCATTAAAGAGCATGCCGAGCTATTGGCCACTATAGTCCCCAAATCGGCAGCACAGGAACTACATCTTACGCGTTATGGATTTATTCGTAGCCCCATGGTCTTTAAATGTGTGACTCGTATTTTCAATAGTTCTTTTAAAGTCGATCTTAAGAGAATATCTCACCAAATGATGTGGATTGATTCGGACGATTTATGAAGTCCGCACTTTTCATATTTCCTCATTACGACGACGAGATCTTTGCGTTGAGCCGCTTACATTTTGAGCTTCAACGAGGCAACCAACCGATCTGTGTTTTCCTGATTGATGGTGGCCATATCCGTGAGATTGAGAGCACAAAGTGTCTTTTTCTGTCCGGCATCAGGAACCAGAGCCAGATCATTTTTATCGGAAAAGAACTGAGAGTGATTGACGGCCACTTGCCTGAGCGCCTTAGCGAAACATTTCGTATCCTCATACCTATCTTGTCTCATCGTATTTCACGGATTTATTGTCCAGCCTGGGAGGGAGGACATCAAGATCACGATGCTTCGCATTTACTTGGAGTTGCGTTGGCGCGGCATTTTTCGTTGCTCAATGAGTGCTTCCAGTACTTTACATATAATGGATATAGGACCTACGGAAAGTTTTTTAGAGTGGCATATCCAATGACAGCAAGTGGCACTCTGTCTCGAAAGATTTCCAGGCTGGATGGTATCAAAATTGCCTGTCGCGTACGATTTTATCCATCACAATGGAAGACTTGGTTAGGGTTGTTCCCCCCTTTACTTCTGCATTATTTGATTAAACCGGAAGAAAGTTTGAGAGCTGTATCATTTCCTGCTCTGACCCAAAGACCGCATCCGGGGAAACTGCTTTATGAGCGTTATAGAAGGTGCTCTTTTGAGCAGTTTTGTTCTTTCACAAATGATTTTCTGAATGACCATGTTTTGGAATCCAGACGCGAGTTTCAGTCACCATGATTCCTCTTCACCGATGGTGCGGACTCGAAAAATGCGATGACAATCGAACTCAGATCGTCGAATCGTCATTCGGGAGAGAATCGACCTTCCCAGGAAGACTATGGCTTTGCGTCCTCTGGCGGCTTCTCGAAAGTGAAGGGGGCAGTCAGTGTAAAGTCGACCTTGCTGCCCGCGGGCTTTACCACTTTGGCCGCGCGAAAAGCGGCGATCACGGGATTCGCTACACCCGACGGTTGTCCGCTTATGGCGGTATCACTTGCAGCATTTGCGCTGGGCGTCTCTTCGTTCTTCACCTTGGAGGCCAGCACGCCTTTCTTTTTGTCGTATCGATTGCTTTCCACGTCCACTTTTTGACCACTGATGATCATCTCTACGAGAGCGAGTTGAACTTCGGCATGGCCGTGGACGCGGCCGCCCTTCTTATCCTCCATCATGCGGATATGCGCCTCGGTGCCACGGGGGATGGCCACGCGATCTCCAATTAGCACGGAAGGATCCACCGTGCCGGAAAACTCCTTGCCGGCCTGGCTGTGATTTGAGTCGACGGTATCTGCCAAGCGGACGGAAATCACCGTGCCCGGCGGCAAGGTCACCAAATCAATTTCTGCCTGGCTTCCCGTAGTGTTTGGCGAAGCTGAAGCTTCCGGCGTTGCGCTGCCCGATTGAGGCGGCTTTGCGGGTTCTTGACTCTCGCTTGTCTGAGCCTCAGGTTCGTGCGCCAGGATGTCTAATACCCCGACGGCCATTCCTCTCCGTTGAATGCAGGAATGGGATCGATGTGCTGTGGAAAGCCTGACCATCGCCCTCGAAGTTCCCGGCAGGGCAAGAATTCCGATGGCCCACGCGCCGACGAAGAGCATGATAGTAGATTTTGCGTTCTCAATTCGCAGCATAAGGTCAGGACCTCCAGGATACAAATTAGTGTTAGTGTGCCGGCAAAAGCAGAACCACCCTGGACATTACTCCGAGCCGTGCGCCCCTTAACCAGGGATATATATCCTTCTTGTTTTGGTTCATCCTTCTTTCCTTTCAAGATCAGGAGCCTCGCCGATGAGTCTCCCCAAATTTCATATCTTCGAACTACGGCTGAATTATGGAGAAGGAACCCCTGCCAAATCAATCGGGTAAACGCCTTATACCTAATGTGGATTCGTCCGGGGTCCGTAGGAGTCAACTTTCTGGAATTGAGAGGTATGTATATCTTGTGCTGGACGCCCTTGCAAGCTAGCTCTAGTGGTTCACAAACAAATGGACTGGAATTACCCAGTGGCACTGGAGAAGAAAACTTGGCGGGGCGCTCAAGCAAACGGGGGATGGCGGAGAGGGTGGGATTCGAACCCACGTGCCCTTGCGGGCAAGACGCTTTCGAGGCGCCCCCGTTACGACCACTTCGGTACCTCTCCGAGCCAATTGGGTGATTGTTTCATTGGATCATTGGTCCATTGAATGAGCATTCGCCAGCTGAGACGCCTGCGATTCTTCAACGGTGCAATGAATCAATGGTTCAATGAATCAATCTACTTCTTCCTCCTCGCGCGAAAAAATTCACGCAGGATTGAAGCGCAATCATCCTCCAGGACTCCGTAGGATACTTCGGCCTGATGATTGAGCTTCGGATGATTCAGAACCGCAAGAACGGAACCAGCGGCGCCGGCTTTGGGATCACGCGCCCCAAAAACCACGCGCCGGAGGCGGGCCTGAACAATCGCTCCGGCGCACATCGCGCAAGATTCAATTGTAACATAGAGGCTGCACTCCGAAAGCCGGTAGTTCTTGAGCTTCCGCCCGGCGCGCCGCAGCGCCAGAATCTCCGCATGCGCGCTTGGGTCGTTCAAGTGCAAGGGCCGGTTATGGGCGCGCGCAATGGCCCGCCCGCCGTGAACGATGACCGCGCCGACGGGGACTTCCTGCTCATCAAAGCCGCGCCGGGCCTCGCCAAGAGCCTGGCGCATAAATTTCACGTCTTCCGAATTCTCAGGTTCGGTTGGAACGGCGTTGCGCACAACTTATCGTAACATGCCGGCGCGGGACGCCACGTGGGAGGTTACTCGCTGGCTGATTCACTCTGACGACTTCGATGCGTTGATGGGGTAATCCAGAATCGTTGCCGATGACAGGAAACCACTAAGTCGCTTTCCTGGCGCCGGGCTGAAGCACGGAGGCAAAAACCTCAGCCAGTTTGCTACGAAACGCGTCTTCCGCTTCATTCACCATCTGCTGTTTCTTCTCGTTCATTTGGGCGGAGATTGCGGTCAGGCTCTCCTCCCCATGTTTTGACATTTGCGCCCCGGCGTCCGCCAATCGCTGGTCCACGGCACTTTGCATCTTGCTTTGCAATTCGCTCAACGTTTTCTCCTGGAACTCGCCTGCCGCTTTTTGCATTTCGCCGCGCAGATTTTCAACCGTGGCCTCCAGGTGTTTTTCCAGATTCTTTGCTTCCGTATCTTGAAAATCTTTCAAAGTCTTGTGCAGGTGCTTGCGGAATTCATCCAGGCCGGCGTTGCCCTCTTTATTCAGAGATTCCACGGTGGTGTGAGTTAAAGCGGTCAGGCGTTTTTTGGCGTCGTCCGTCTGGGATTTCACCGTGGTCTTGATATCTTCACCCACCACAGCCTTAAATTCGCCTGCCTGCTTATGGAAGTCTTTGGCCGAGGAGGCCAACAATTCCTCCGCCAGACCCGCCGCCGTCTTGCGGATATGCTCAGAAACTTCCTTGGCGCTCTTTTCCTGGGCGTGGTGAACCGATTTTTCCAGGTGCGCATCAAAATCCTTCTTCAGATTTTCCGCGTGCTTTTGCAGTTTGTCCACCGCGTTAGCCGACGTGGATTCAGCCGCTTGGTTCACCAGGCTCGTGGCCTGCTCTACGGCCTGATGATGACGGGCCTGAATTTCGGGTTCGGATTTGGCAAGAAAGTCGGCGGCGATCTTGGGCAGGCGATTGTTGGCCTCGTTGGTCAGGGCACCGATGGCGACGGCGGAGTCGTCCTGGAGCTTCTTCCGCGTTTCGTCCACAAAACGGCCAGCCGCGGCTTCCGATTCCTTCCGCAGCCTCTCACCCATCTCCTCTGTGGTTTCTCTCACGGCCTGCGTGCTTGCAGCCTCGATGCTTTGTTTCGCTTTGGCAACTTCGGATTGCAAACTTTGCTGGAGTTCCTGGAGCTTGGCTAGAAGCCCCTCAGTTTCGGTGCGCGTGGATTGCATGCGGTCCAGAAGTGTGCTGATGTGTCCTTCCAGCGACTTCCCCATTCTCTCTTCGGCGACGGCGGCGGCCGCCTCGGCGCTCGTCTGCATTCGAGCACCAACCTGGGCAGTGAGTTTGGCCACACGAGCTTCAAAAAGCGCCGCCTGCATATCGGACGCGTCTTGAGCCCGCTTGGAAAATTTGTCCAGTGCCACGTCCAGCGCCGCCCCAATTTGATCTGAAGTCAAGTGACCCTCCTCCACCGAAGACTCGCCTCCGGCTTTGACTTCCGCTGTTGCTTTTCGTTGTGCAGCGATGGCGGCCTGATCTTCCGGCGAGCGGGCGATCTCTCCGCCGCAAGCGCCTTCCGCCCAGTCTTCGGGTGGGACATCGACGCCCCAAATATTGCCCGGCTCCGTCAATTGAATTCCTGCTTCGCCCAGGTCCTTGGGGAATTTCCTTTCCCCCAGCCAAACCACCGTAGCTTGCGTCGTAACCGCCAGGGCGCGGTTTTCAATCATCAATTCTGATCCCAAAGCAAGGTGATGGAAAGTGAGGATCTTGGCGCCGTGGAGATTCATCACAGTGGCGCGGGAGTTTTCCCGGAAGGGTTGTCCGTAGGTGTCTTTTCCGGAAATTACAATAGGGACGGAAAGATTCAGCCGCGTGCTACGCCGGCCGGCAAGCCCTTGAGCGTCCGTCTTCGCAGGTGTTTCAGGCGATCCCATTCAGGCGGGATTATAGTTGATACGGTGATGGAGGGCAATTACTTTACAGCGGAAACAATGACCACCCTGCGCTCGGGGCCAAACCCTTCGCTCTGCGTGCGCACCTTGGGCTGGTCTTTCAATGCTAGGTGAATGATGCGGCGATCGCGCGCGCCCATGGGATTGAGGGGAAAGGGATCACCCGATTCGATCACCCGTTCCGCCGCCACTTGAGCCATGAGCTTCAGCTCATCTATGCGGAGTTGCCGCCAGCCCCGGCAGTCAAAAGTGATTTTTCCGAAAAGGTCTTCGTCCAGGCGCACGGCCTTGAACACAACGGACTCCAAGGCATCCAAAAGGGCGGCGTTTTTTTCAAGCAGTAGATCCTGGTCCGTCCCGGAAAAATCCACCGTGTATGCCGGCCCCTCGCCCGCGTCCGGTGTCGCTGCGACTTTCTTGACCGCGAAGGTTAAATTGAAACCGCCGTGCTTGATAATCTGGCGCAGCAAATCCTCGACGGCAGTTATGTTGCTTTCAGCGGAACGGCGCGGCGGAGCTGCGGGTGAATTGCCCATGGATGACTAATCCTTTTCGTCCGCAGCCTTTCGCGGACCCGGAGCGACGGGTTGGATTGGCATGGTTTTATTGATAAAAAGCTGCTGGCCGATGCCCACCACATTTGCGGTCGAGTAATAAAGCATGAGGCCACTCGGAAGACTATAGACATAAAACATCACGCCCATCATGATAGGCATCATCATCATCATGCGTTGCTGTCCGGGATCGGTGGTGGGCGTGGGGGTCATCCTTTGCAGGATGAACATGGTCACCACCATGATCGTGGTCAGAACTGGTATTGAAATTCCAAACACCTGCCAGGAGTCAACCGCGGAAAGGTCCTTAACCCACAGCATCCACGGAGCATGGCGAAGCTCGATGGCATTGGCAAGCACGCGGTAAAAACCATAAAGAAAAGGAATCTGCAAGGCCATGGGCAAGCACCCCCCCAGCGGATTCACGCCGTGCTTCTTGTAAAGGTCCATCACCTCCGCGTTCATTCGCTGCTTGCGCGGGTCGTTGAATTTGTACTGCTTGTAGCGGTCCTGGATATCTTTGACCAAGGGCGCGATTTTCTGCATCTTCTGCGCCGAACGAATGCTTTTCACCTTCAGGGGAAACATGGCGAGGTTGATCAACAATGTAAGGATGACAATCGACCAGCCATAATTATGCACCCAGTTCTCGTAGATGTAGCGCAATCCCAGGAACAACGGTTTGGCGACTATGGTGAACCATCCATAACTAACCAGGCCCTCGAGCGAAGGTTTGACCACGCCGAGATCGTCCAGGGCTTTCGGCCCTACATAGAGCCTGAAAGCAAGTGGCTGGGCCGAGGTGCCGGCCAGCGTGACTCTAAGAGGTTGGGGCAACTCTTTCTCTTTCCAATCGGGAGGGTTCCATTGTTGGCGCACGAAGCTGAACCCGACATCGGGTGTGAATGGCGCGCTTTCCGAAACGGGAAGAAAAGCGTTGGCAAAAAACTTGTCTTCAAGTCCCACGATTCCCAGTGGAATCGGGACGGGCTGATCCTCCTTTACCTTGGTTTGCGCCACGGTAGTTATATCCTGGGCCGTACCGTAAAACGCCTCTCGGGAGGCTTCTCTGGTTTTGAGCGCCAATGAATTGTCTCCGAAGCCGCCCGGCCATTCGACTCCTGTGGGGAAATCGTGCTGCCCATCGGAGACGCTTACTTCCACATGGACTTCATACCCGTGGGCAAACCAAAACCTCTTATGAACCACCACAGTCCCGTCGCTGTAACTGAAATCCAGGTTGAGGGGAGCCGAGTAAGGTGGGACCAGAATCTGATCCTGGGGCAAATGCTTTTCGTTCGCGATGGATGGTGGCATGGGCCGCATCGCCTTGGTCACAAAGAACGCCGTGTTCAGTTTGCGGCTCAGGTCGGAGTTTGCCTTAAGGGTTTGGTTGGGATCGGAAACCACCAGAGTCATGGGAAAGCCGAGTGATTCGCATGCCGGCTGGTTAACCAATTCCAGCAAGTCGCCTTTTTCGTCTTTGTATTTCTTTAGCACCCAGCTCTTCACCACGGCGCCCCGCGAGGAAAGCGTCACCCTATAAAGGTCGTTATCCACCACGATATCTTCTGCCTTGCTTCCTTGTTGGATGGGAAGCTGAGGTGGCGCGCTGGATTTGTCTTGCACTTCCGTTTTTCCGTGGTCGCTGGGACGGGCGGCGGTTTGATTCTTGTCCGGCGAGGGAGCACTGGTTGATGAAACTGGCTGTGATTGCTTGGGTGCAGTCGCGCTAATCGGGGGTTTGACAACTTGGGGCGCGGGCTTGACAAAAAGAATGCGCCACGCCACCAGCATCACAAAGGAGAGCGCGAATGCGACGATAACTCGCTTGTCTTGGTCCATTCTAATTTCGGGTCTTGGGTATCAGGCGGCTGGTGCGAAAGTCGCGCCCGACTGGTTTGGGCCTGCGCTACGCCATTCCTCAGCATCCTTAATCTACGTATATCTGGAAATCCTATTCGCTGTGAACTTTCAAATCCAGCGGCACGGGGTCAACACCGTGCTCCCCAAATGGCCTGCATCGTAGCAGCCTTCGCAGAGCGAGTCCCCCCCCTTGCCACACGCCCCATTTTTCAATGGCTTCATAAGCGTAAGCTGAACACGTTGGGTAAAAACGGCAGGCAGAAGGCAATAGGGGTGAAAGGCTTACCTGGTAAAAACGAATGAGGCCGAGAGCAACTGACTTCACGCGTGAGTTATCTTGGCCGAGCTTTGGGCTGGCGGGGCTGGTGGAAAAAGTTTTAAGATTTCCCGTTCCAGGACCGGGAATTCGACTTTGGCCACGGCCTGGCGCGGGTTCAGCACAATATCCCATCCCCCGGGAATGGTAGACCGGTGCAGACGAAAGACCTCCCTCAGCCGCCGCTTGAGCCGGTTGCGGAAAACCGCGTTCCCCAAGCGTACGGGTGCCGTCACGCCCAGCCGCGTTTGGGGAAGGCCGTTGGATAGGAAGAAAATCGTGCATATTGATGCGCTTCGGCGCTGCCCTTCGTCGTAAACCCGCTTGAACTGGGCCCGTCGCAATAGCCGGCAATCTTTGGGAAAAGCCTGCGGCGCAAGACGAACTTTCATGGAGTCAAACGATGGCGGCCCTTTTGGCGACGGCGCTTAAGCGTCTTGCGTCCCCCCGGGGTCCTCATGCGAATGCGGAATCCATGCGTCTTAGCCCGACGCCGTCGGTTCGGTTGAAATGTGCGTTTCAAATCTCACTGCTCCCCACTCTGAATTTGTTAATAGGGTCAGACAGATACAATAACCTCGCCGGTGATTCTAGTCAAGACGCCGGTCGCGTGCCGGTGCCAGGGAATGCAAGCTGGAGGACAACTGAACCATGCGGCGCCTGTTTCTAAACGCGATTCTTTCGTACTTCGGTGTATTATCTCTGGTCGCGTCAACAACCTGGGAGAGGCCTCTCTGGGCGTAGTTCGCGGAGCTGGATGGATGGCCGGTCTCCATCATTAACACTTTACCAAGGGTTGCGATAGAGGACAGTCGATGACTGAAGGGACCGCCTCAGGTCAGCCAGGTGCCGGGTATACCGTTGATCTCACCGAACGTGTCCGCCTGATGCGGGACAGCTTGATTAACAACTCCATCCTTTTCATCTCCACCCCCGTGGGCATCATTCTTGTCCCCATCATGGTGAAGGGACTCGGCGCCGAGGGGTATGGTTTATGGGTTGCGGCATCAGCCTTGGGAAGCATGTTGTGGATCGATTTCGGAACTCAGGTCAGCGCAACCCGGGCGATAGCCGAAGATCGTGTCGCTGAATCGCCTGATGAAATGCCGCGATTTGTGAGGGCAGCGTGGAGTGCCAATCTGGCTTTGGGATTTCTTGTCGCTCTGCTGATCGGTGTATTTGGCCTGGCTTTGACCCAGGGGTTGCATCTCTCCGCGGCGACAATCAGCATCGCACCGATAATTTTCGCTCTCGTCGGTTTAACCTACTGGGGAAGTCAACTTCTAACTTTTACCGCCGCCGTCTTTAACGGGTTGCGTAGATTTGACGTCGCCAATTACCTCGCCATCGGAACCACTCTGGCCGGAGCGGCTGGCGTAATCACCGTGCTCAAGCTGGGCGGATCGTTGGTAGCCGTCGCTGTTTGGCAAGTCCTCATCAACTGGAGTTCTCTGCTCGTATCCATCCATGTGGTGCACCGGCTTGAACCCCGACTGCAACTTGGCTGGGGCAAATTTAAGTGGGCTTGGCTCCGTCCCTATCTCTCCTTCGGCCTTTGGAGCCAACTGTCGGATTTCTCCAGGAACTCCAACCTACAGGCGGCGCCGCTATTAATCGGAACAGTTTTGAACTCATCGGCGATTTCTCCCTTCGCAGTAGGGCAGAAATTTCCCACGGCTGTCTCGCGCCTTCAGGGGCGTGCATTGGACGTCATCTTTCCTGCTGCCAGCCAATCCAGGGATTCCGCCACAACACGGCATTTGGTTGAAGTGGGCACAAGATGGATGGTTGTCCTAATGTTTCCGCTATATCTTGGGTTGATAATCTCCGCGCCCAAACTCTTGCTGGCATGGATGGGCGAGGCGCCCGCGGACACAATCGCTGTCCTGCGATTGGTGTGCGCCGGCATGGCGGTGGCCGCCCTCGGTGGAGGCTCCGAACAAGTCCTCTGGGGCCGCGGAGAAGCTCGCAAAATCTTTTGGGCGAACACTGCGGCGCTGGCGGCTAATCTTGCCGTCACTTTTTTCGCTCTGCACCGATTTGGATTGCAGGGAGCCGCCTGGGGCTTCCTCGCTTCAATGACTTTCCGCTCGATGGCCCTATTGGTTCTCGCCTCCGGCGAGGGCCAGGCAGGAGTTTTCACCCTTCTTCGAAGCTCCCTGAAAAGCATCTTGATTCCTTTGGCCGCCTGCGGGGTAGCGGCCTGGGGGGTTTTCTCGCTCGGATGGCTCAGAGGATGGCTTGGCATCATGGTTGCCTCATTCGCCGGTGGGATGGCGTATGGGACGGGGTTGTACTTTGGCGGAGCTCGTCCAGAAGAACGTATGCTGGCTCGGGAAGTCCTTCTCTCCCCAGTCACAATAGTTCGATTTATCTGGCGCAGCCTCCGGCGATTACAACGCCGGATTGGACCCAGATACGGCGCCTACATGTTCCTGGCGAGCATTTATCGGGTCTTGACCTACAGGCCCGAGCGTGTGACCGCGCAACTCGAAAACAACTTTGCAAGGACAGTGGATCCTTATCACCTCGACGGAAAGGAAGACCAGGAGCGATTCACATATGAACTCGGGATGGTGGATTCAGTTCGAGGAGGAGCAAGATTCAAGCACGCATTGGAGATAGGCTGTGCCGAAGGAGTGTTTACAGAGCTGCTCGCCCCCCGGTGTGAGTCGTTGTTGGGCTTGGACAATTCCCCTATTGCGCTGGCTCGGGCCCGTGAGCGTTGCCTCCAGTTTGAATTCGTGCAATTCGATCAGTGGGATATGCGGCGCGATCCTTTGCAGGGAAAGTTTGACCTCATTGTGGTTGTCGGCACACTTGGTCATCTCCATCTTCCCAGCGAGTTTCGAAAAGTCCGGGCGCAAATCGTAGACGCACTTCTTCCCGGTGGCTATCTTCTTATGGGTGAGGCTTTGGGGCTTAAATTGTATGAGAACTCATGGTGGGCAAAGCGGCTTCTTGTGGGAGGCATTTGGATCCGGCAGTTCATGAGCGAACATCCTGCTCTTAAAGTGGTTTCGCAGAACGTCGTTGATCCGTGGACGCACGCGTTGTATCAGAAAGGCTAACTGAAAGGACCGGCGCCGGGATGTCCAAAGTGGGCTCGCTGCCGCCATGAACTTCGCCGTGACGGCGGTTACTTTTGCACCTGAAGGATTGGTGCCGTTTACCTTTCCCGAATTCGAATTTACATCACGCTTGCAAGAGAATGCCGGCTAGGCGGAGGCAACCCCCGGCGACGCATGCGCATTCAAAGGAGGGAATCACATGAAATATGTTTGTAATGGCACAACCGCTCTTTTGCACTCGGCCTCGAAAAACAGGGCCCGGCCATGGAAATCACCAAGCGCCACCGCGGCAGTGCGCCTAGCTCTTATTGGAATGGCCGGATACTGCCTGCTCGCGATGCCTGGTTCCGCGCTTGCGCAGTTTTCTGAGAGCGCTTCGCCAGCTTTTGTGGATTACTCTGCGCCGGATTGCTCGCTCAATGCCGGTCTGCGTCAGAACTCCGATCAAAACCAGGAAAACCAGAATTCCCAGGAGCCGCAGGGAGCCCAGGGGAAAGACCAAACCCAGAATCAAACGCCCCCGACGAACAATGAGCCATCGCTTAAGGATCTCGGTTTTCCGACAGATATAACCAAAGGAAATAAACAGGATCAAGCAAGGCTTGATAAGCGGTCGCACATGCTCCAGGTCCATCAGCGCCTGGGATTGATTGCGGTCGCGCCGATGGTCGCGTCACTGATCTCATCCTCCGGCGCCAAAGAGCATCACGGCGTTCCTGGCAGCCCTGGTGGCCGTGAACTACACGCCATTCTGGGCGCGGCCACGGGCGACCTTTATTTCACCAGTGCCTACTACGCCATCCGCGCGCCCAAGATTCCCGGAACCCGCGTTGAAGGGCCCATCCGAGTGCACAAGGCTTTGGCATGGATACACGGACCGGGCATGATCCTGACTCCGATCCTCGGGGCAATCGCCTATAGTCAGGAGAGCAAGGGCGAAAAGGTCCACGGAATTGCCAAGTACCACTCGGACGTAGCCTTGATTACGGCCGCAGCTTATGGCGCCGCCATCATATCCGTGTCATTCAAATTCTAGGCGGAAATATGAACAACAAATTCCTGCTGGCGCTTCTGCTGACGGCGTTTTCGTCGCCCGCCCCACCCGATAGCCAATGGATGTTGACCCAATCCACGCTCACTTATCACGTTTCCCATCCATTGCATCAACTTGACGGGGTCAGCCACGGCGCGCGAGGCAAGGGCACCTGTCACGACGGAGATTGCGACTTTCTGATTGCCGCGACAGTCAAGTCATTTGATTCCGGGGACAGCAACCGCGATCTCCACATGCTTCAGGTAACGCGTGGCGGAGATTTTCCCATGGTCGTTGTGCGCACAAAATTTCCCGAAGCCGAAATCTCTTCGCCGATAATCCACGTGGATTTGGAGATTCAGTTTGCCGGCCAGACCGTCCACTACAAGCAGGTCCCGTTTCAACGTTTCACCGATGGGAAGGACATCCGCATCACGGGAACAATCCCCGCCACCGTATCCGATTTCAAGATCGACCCTCCCAAACTCCTGACTTTACCCATCAAGAACGAAATTCCGGTGAAAGTGGAGATGACCTGGCGCCCCAACTAAACCCTTATCCAACAAGCTGCCGAAGGTGAGACCGCGGCATTGCCATTCCTCCACTTTTGATTCGCATTGAACTTTCCCTGTCTCGTTGGCGTATTCCCCCATGCGGTCCACAAATCTGCGGAGGTCACGATTCTTATGAAAAAAATATTGGTGCTCGCAAGAATGTTGATATTCTTCCCGTTGCTTGTCCTGTGCGGCGTTCGGGCGGACGCGCAGAAAGTCCCTGCGCTGGAAGATATTAAAAACCAGGAGGGATTGGATAAAGCCATCGCCGCGCTCGATGCCGCACTTTTCGATTCTTACAACCACTGCGACCTGGAGAAGTTCAGCTCCTTCTTTACTGACGATGTAGAGTTTTATCATGACCAGGGAGGCGTGACCCTCGGCAAGGAGAAATTGACCGAAAGCGTCAAGAACAATATCTGCGGCAAGGTCACGAGGGAGATCGTTCCCGGGACGATGGAAGCCCATTATATGAAGGGCTATGGCGCGGTGGAGATGGGAGTTCACCGATTCCACCATCCGGGGCATGAAGACACGGAGCCAGTGGGCGAAGGTAAATTCATTCACCTTTGGCAGTACAAAGACGGCAAGTGGAAAATTACCCGGGTCATCAGCTACGACCACCACGCAGTGGCAAAGTGATCCGCACTCTTTGCCCTCCGGCGTAATTTATTCACCGCCGTGCACGCTGCACCGAGCCTTGCCTCCGCCCTCATTTTTCCTCTTACCCCTGGGCTGCCGCCTCGCGGTAGAATAGCTTCTGCAGGAAAAGGGAGCGGAACATGTCCGAAATGGTCATCCGTCCGACAATGAAATTCATTTATATTGGGTATGTGGTGGCGCTTTTGATAACAGCGGCGGCGGTCGCTCTTGCGCTCCGCCTGCACTGGCCCCCTTGGATCCCGTTGCCCCTACAGCCTTGGATTCCCTGGTTGCCCATGCTCCTCTTGCTCTGGCCGCTGAGATTCCATTTGCGAAACCGCATGACCAAAATCACTATTCTCGACGACAGGCTGAGGTACGAAACCGGTTTCTTCGCCAGGACTACCCGCACCATCCTCGTTTCGCGCATTCAAGATCTGACCGTGCACCAGCGAGTGGGGCAAAGAATCTTCGGCGTCGGCGATCTCTCCATCGAAACCGCCGGCGAGTCCAGTCGGCTCACCATTCCCGAAATCGACCGGCCGCAGGAAATCGCGGACCACATCAACCAACTTTCAGAGAACGGACCGTCGAACAGTCAACTGAAATAGCCGCAAGCAGGAGAGCCCTACGGATAATCGCGAAGAAGGGAGATCGAATTGGATCTCAAACCATTGCCGTTTTGCTCCACTCTCGACCAATACGAAAAACAAGCTGAGGAATTGCTCGGAAGCCAACGATCCGGTGATCCCCAAGCGATTCGGATCTTGCACGAGAATCATCCTCGATTCCTGGACTCCAAAATAGTATGGCTGCCCAAAATTCTGTCGGATTCGGAAATTCAAAACACACAACTTGAGCTTGCCGATGCTGAACTCGCCATCGCCCGTTGGTACAGTTTTCAGAATTGGCCGGCACTTGCCCAGTATGTTGAAGAAGTCACTCAAAAAGATTCTGGCGTTTTCAAATTTGAATCTGCCGCGGAGGCCGCCATCACGGGTGACTTGGCCGCGCTGGAATCGTTGCTGCGCCAAAATCCGGATTTGGCGCGGGCCCGTTCGAACCGCATTACCCATTATGATCCGCCCGTCCATCGCGCCACCCTTCTTCATTACATGGCTGCCAACGGCGTCGAAGGTTACCGCCAGAAAACTCCAGGAAATGCCGTTGAAATTGCGAAAATATTACTTAGATCCGGTGCCGAGGTTGACGCGTTGGCGGATATGTACGGCGGGCATTACACGACCATGAGCATGCTGGTTTCGAGCGACCACCCGGCAAAGGCTGGGGTTCAGATCGCGTTGGTCGAAACTTTGCTGGATTTTGGCGCGGCCCTCGAAGCCCGCAGCTCAGATACGTGGGGATCGCCCTTGATGACGGCTCTGACGTTTGGATACCTTGGCACTGCCCGCGCGCTGGTCAATAGGGGTGCGCGCGTCGATAGCCTTGCCGCCGCAGCCGGTCTGGGTCGGCTGGCCGAAGCAACTCGATTTCTCCCAACCGCAGATTCTGAAAGCAAACATCTCGCCCTGGCGCTGGCAGCGCAGCTCGGGCACGCGGAGATCGTTCAGCTTCTCCTCGATAATGGCGAAGACCCAAACCGGTATAACCCGAACGGAAACCACCCTCACTCTACGCCTTTACATCAGGCTGCCCTGGCAGGGCATGAAGCCGTCGTTCGATTGTTGGTGGATCGAGGTGCGCGATTGAACACTCAAGATACAATCTACCATGGTACGCCGTTGGGCTGGGCAATTCACGGGGGACAAAAGGAAATCGAGGAGTACCTTCGCACCCGTGGGGCAAAATCTGCGAAGGAACTCGAACAGGAAAACGCCAAAAGCTGAGTGGCTGGACGTATCCTTCAAAAATTTATAGCCAGCATAAAAACTATTCATTTCACTTGGCACGCCGTTTGCCTTCAGAATAGCGGTTGCGCTCAATTGAATCCAGGATGGACGGCGGCTACCCGGCATGGCGGAAAAATCGGAAGGCGATTGGCGTGGAGGAGTCTCTTGCGGAGACCTGCATGGTGCCGATGGCGTCTGCGGCGCGCCCTATCTTTCCACCGAGAATTTTCTTCGCATTGAACAAAGCGACGTAGACAGTTCCGGCTTTCCCTCTCCCATAATAACCTCAACGATTGAAGGCA
Organism: Terriglobia bacterium; assembly: GCA_035308965.1. Lineage (GTDB taxonomy): Bacteria > Acidobacteriota > Terriglobia > UBA7540 > UBA7540 > DASYXZ01. The sequence continues at coordinate 73,866 of DATGFN010000021.1, forward strand.
CGGTGCGGGGATGAAGGACAAATTCACATCCTCGGGCCTGCCTGCGCCGCAAGGACTCTATCACCCTCAGCACGAGCACGACGCGTGCGGCATCGGCTTTGTGGCCAACATTGAAGGCCGCAAGTCGCATGACATTATTCTGAAGGGCATCCAGATCCTCATCAATCTGACTCACCGCGGCGCTTGCGGATGCGACCCGGAAACGGGCGATGGCGCGGGCATCCTCATTCAAATTCCGCACGCTTTCTTTGAGCGCGAGTGCGTTCGCCTGGGATTCAGCATTCCGGGGGCGGGTGAATACGGCGTAGGCATGATTTTCCTTCCCGTGGAGCGGCACGAACGAATTCTGTGTGAAGGGATTCTGGAGAAAATCGCGCGCGAAGAAGGCTTGAAGTTCCTGGGCTGGCGCGATACGCCCATTGACGGCAATACCATTGGACGCGTGGCTCGCAACACCCAGCCTTATATCGAGCAGCTATTTATCGGTCGCGGCCCGGACATGGACCAGGACGCGCTTGAACGCAAGCTCTATGTGGTGCGCAAGCGCGCGGTGGCGGAAGTCCTGAAGTCCGACATGAAGGAAAAGGATTTCTTCTACATCCCTTCCCTCTCATCTCGCACCATCGTTTACAAGGGCCTTCTGCTGGCGCCGCAAATCGCGCATTTCTACCGGGAACTTTCTGACCCGCTGGTGATGAGCGCGCTCTGCCTGGTGCACCAGCGCTTTTCCACCAATACTTTTCCGACCTGGCAGTTGGCGCACCCCTACCGCTACATTTGCCACAATGGGGAAATCAACACCCTGCGAGGCAATGCCAACTGGATGTACGCCCGGCAGTCCGACCTGAAGTCATCCCTCTTTGGCGCCGACATACAGAAAACGTTTCCCATCATTACGCCGGGGGGAAGCGACTCCGCGATGCTCGACAATGCCGTGGAGTTGTTGACGCTTGCCGGCCGCAGCCTTCCCCACGTGCTGTCCATGCTGATTCCGGAGGCTTGGGATAATGATCCCACCATGCCGGACGACATCAAGGCGTTCTACGAATATCACGCTTCCCTGATGGAACCCTGGGATGGACCGGCGGCGGTTGCCTTCACCGACGGTCGCGTGATCGGCGCCAAGCTGGATCGGAATGGACTCCGTCCAGGCCGCTATTTGGTGACTTCAGATGGTCTGGTGATTATGGCCTCGGAAGCCGGCGTGCTCCCGGTAAAGCCCGAAGAGGTTCGGATGAAGGGCCGGCTGGAGCCAGGGCGCATGCTGCTGGTGGATACGGAGAAGAAACGATTGATCTCCGATGAAGAAATTAAGAAAGAACTGGCCGCCCGCCAGCCCTACGCGCAGTGGGTGAAGGAAAACCAGATCACCTTGGACCATTTACCTGCGCCGACGCACGTCCAAGCCACCGATCATGAAACCATCCTGATGCGCCAGCGCACTTTTGGGTATACCGATGAAGACCTGAAGGTGATTCTGGGTCCCATGGCCCACAAGGCTGAGGAACCGGTGGGGTCGATGGGTGTGGACACGCCGCTGGCGTGCCTTTCCGACAAGCCGCAATTGCTGTTCAATTACTTCAAGCAGACTTTTGCCCAGGTGACGAATCCGCCCATCGATTCAATTCGCGAAGACCTGGTGATGTCCTTGAATTGTTATATCGGATGTGAAGGCAACATCCTGGAAGAGACTCCCAAGAATGCGCACACGCTGAAGCTGCGCCATCCCATCATTACCAACTGGCGGCTGGAAAAACTGCGGCGGGTGAGCCAGGGCGATTTTCTTTCCACTACTTTGCCCATGCTCTTCCGTGTAGATGGGGGCGGGACGGAGCTTGAAAGGGCGGTGGAAGGACTTTGCCGCCGCGCTTCATTGGCCATTAAATCCGGCTATACGCTGATTATACTTTCCGATCGTGGCGTGGATGACGAATACGCACCCATTCCCAGCCTCCTGGCGCTCTCCGCCGTGCACAACCATTTGGTGCGGGAAAAAACCAGGAACGAAGTCGCGCTGGTGGTGGAGTCCGGCGAGCCCCGCGAGGTGATGCATTTTGCCCTGTTGCTCGGCTATGGGGCAAGCGCGGTGAATCCATATCTCGCCATCGAAACGCTCGAAGACCTGTTCCAGAGCGGCTATTTCCCGCCTGACTATAATTTCGACAAGGTCTTGAAAAGTTTCATGAAGGCGATGGACAAGGGATTGCTCAAGACCTTCTCCAAAATGGGCATCTCCACCTTGCAGAGTTACCAGGGCGCGCAAATCTTCGAGGCCATTGGACTGAATCGAGCGCTGGTGGATCGTTACTTTACCGGAACATCGTCCCGCATCGAAGGCGTAACCATGGAAGTGCTGGCGCGCGAAGCTCTGATGATGCACCAATTCGCCAACCAGCCTCCCAGCGAGTCGGACACGGAATTGGAAGTGGGCGGCACCTATCAATTCCGAGTGCGCGGCGAAAAGCACCTGATCAACCCGCTTACCGTAAGCAAGCTTCAACACGCCGTCCGGGAATCCAAACCCGAAACATTTACTGAGTTCGCCAATATTGTGAACCAGCAGAACCGCGATTTTCTGATGCTGCGCGGCATGTTTGATTTCAAACCCTCCGGGCCTGCGGTTCCATTGGAGCAGGTGGAGCCCGCGTCCGAAATCGTGAAGCGTTTTGCCACCGGCGCCATGTCTTTCGGCTCTATCAGCAAGGAGGCCCACGAAACACTGGCCATCGCCATGAACCGGATTGGCGGCCGTTCCAATACCGGCGAGGGCGGCGAGGATGAGGCTCGTTACGTGCCGGACGCCAACGGAGATTCGCGGCGCAGCGCGATCAAACAAGTGGCCTCGGCGCGGTTCGGCGTTACAGCCCATTACCTGGTGAACGCCGGTGACCTTCAAATCAAAATTGCCCAGGGCGCCAAGCCCGGCGAAGGCGGGCAATTGCCGGGGCACAAAGTGGACGAAGTGATTGCGAGGATTCGCCACTCCATTCCCGGCGTGGGACTTATTTCTCCGCCGCCGCATCACGACATTTATTCCATCGAAGATTTGGCCCAACTGATTTATGACCTCAAAATGGTCAATTCGCAGGCGCGGATTTCGGTAAAGCTCGTGGCGGAAGTTGGAGTGGGCACCGTCGCTGCCGGAGTGGCGAAAGCCCATGCCGATGTCATCCTGATCAGCGGCTATGATGGAGGAACCGGCGCGTCGCCCATCAGTTCCATTCGCCATGCCGGCATTCCCTGGGAACTTGGACTCTCTGAAACCCAACAAGTCCTGGTGATGAATGACCTGCGCAGCCGCGTGCGCCTCCAGGTGGATGGGAAACTCCAAACCGGGCGCGATGTGGCCATCGCGGCTCTGCTCGGGGCGGAGGAATTTGGATTCGCAACCACTCCGCTGATCGCCATGGGTTGCATCATGATGCGCAAGTGCCACTTGAACACATGTCCGGTGGGCGTGGCCACACAGGATCCTGTGCTGCGCAAGAAATTCCAGGGCCAGCCCGAGCACGTGATTAACTTCCTCTTTTTTGTCGCCGAAGATTTGAGGAAGGTGATGGCCGGGCTCGGCTTTCGAACGGTGGACGAAATGGTGGGCCGCGTGGACTGCCTGGTTCAACGCCAGGACATCACACACTGGAAGGCCAGCGGACTTGACCTTTCATCGATCCTTTATAACCCGCCCGTTCCCAGCCACGTGGGGCGCCGCTGCAAGATTTCACAGGACCATGGCATTGAGAAGTCCATGGACAATAGCTTGATCGAATATTCGCGCGAAGCACTAGAGAACCAGACGCCCGTGAATCTTAGCCTGCCCATCAACAACACCCATCGCTCCGTGGGCGCGATGCTGAGTGGCGAAATCGCCCGGCGCTATGCCGCCAAAGGTCTTCCCGAAGACACCATTCGGATTCAGTTCACCGGCTCCGCCGGGCAGAGCTTTGGAGCGTTTCTGGCCAGCGGCGTCACTCTGACGCTGGAAGGTGAAGCAAACGATTACGTGGGCAAAGGCCTTTCGGGCGGCAGGCTGATTATTTATCCGCCGCGCAAGTCCGAATTTGTGGCGGAGGAAAATATTCTGGTGGGCAACGTCTGTCTCTATGGCGCCACCAGCGGCGAAGTGTTCTTCAATGGAATGGCCGGCGAGCGTTTTGCGGTTCGAAATTCCGGAGCCACCGCCGTGGTGGAGGGCGTGGGCGATCATGGTTGCGAGTATATGACACGCGGCTTGGTGGTGGTGCTCGGCAAGACCGGACGCAATTTCGCCGCCGGAATGACCGGAGGCATTGCCTTTGTGCTGGATCAATCCGGAGGCGAATTCGAAACCGTCAAGTGTAATCGGCGTGAGGTGGACCTCGAACTGGTGACCGATCCGAAGGATGTCGAAACTCTCTTCAATTTGATCACGCGGCACGGTGAATACACAGGAAGCCCGCAAGCCAAATGGATTCTTGAAAACTGGGAAGCGACGCTACGGAAGTTCATTAAGGTCTTCCCGCATGAATACAAACGCGTGCTGGGTATTCCGCGAGTTCCGGCGGGATTGCTGCTGGCCCAGCCCGCCGACTTGATTGCGCAAACCAAATCTGCGAAAGCCGGGCAGGTGCTCCATGGGTAAGGTCACCGGCTTCATGGAATACACGCGCGAGTTGCCCACCCGCCGTCCGGTAGCGGAACGCATCAACGATTACTTCGAAGTCTATCAACCTTTCGCGGAAGACAAAGTGCGCGATCAGGGCGCGCGCTGCATGGATTGCGGTATTCCTTTCTGCCACACCGGCTGCCCGGTGAACAATATTATTCCCGACTGGAATGACCTGGTCTATCGCGACCGCTGGAAGGATGCCATCCGCGTTCTGCACGCCACCAATAATTTTCCGGAGTTTACCGGACGCATTTGTCCAGCTCCTTGCGAAGCTGCGTGCGTGCTGGGAATCAGCGAGCCTCCTGTCACCATCAAGACCATCGAGAAAACAATCGTCGAGCACGCGTTTAAGGAAGGCTGGATTGTTCCCGAGCCACCTGAACGACGCACGGGGAAACGGGTGGCGGTTATCGGGTCAGGTCCTTCGGGCCTGGCGGCGGCGCAACAACTGAATCGGGCCGGGCACGACGTCACGGTTTTCGAAAAGGCGGACCGTCCGGGCGGACTCCTGCGCTACGGCATTCCTGATTTCAAGCTGGAAAAGCACGTGTTGGACCGTCGGCTGGCCCAAATGGAAGAAGAAGGCGTGAAGTTCACATTGCGCGCCCACGTGGGACAAAACATTCCAGCGGAAGACTTGCTCAAGGAGTTTGAAGTTTTACTTCTGTCGGGCGGCGCGGAAAGTCCGCGTGATTTGCGCGTGCCCGGGCGCGAACTTACTGGAATCCATTTTGCCATGGAATTTCTACCCCAGCAGAACAAGCGCGTGGCAGGAGACGAAGTGCCCGACGGAATCCTGGCCACGGGAAAGAATGTGGTAATTATCGGCGGCGGCGATACGGGCGCCGACTGCCTGGGCACCACCCATCGGCAAAAAGCGAAATCGGTGCAACAATTTGAAATTATGCCCATGCCTCCCGAGTTGCGCTCCCCCAGCACACCCTGGCCGCTCTGGCCCCTTCAACTGCGGACGGAAAGCGCGCATGAAGAGGGGGGAGTAAGGAATTGGGCGGTTTCAACCCTGAAGTTTACAGGTGACGAGAGCGGCCATGTCCGCCAGTTGCACGCCATCCGTGTGGGGCCCCCACCGAAGTTTGAACCGATGGCAGGAACAGAGTTTGTCCTGGAGGCTGACTTGGTTCTGTTGGCGATGGGCTTTGCCGGACCGGTTAAACAAGGGATGATTGAGCAGCTCGGAATCAGCCTGGACGCTCGCGGCAACGTGGCAACCAATGAGCAGTCCATGACTTCAGTGCCCGGTATATTCGCCGCTGGAGACATGCGCCGCGGCCAGTCGCTGGTGGTTTGGGCAATTTCGGAAGGCCGCCGCGCGGCGCTGGGCGTGGATCGTTACCTGATGGGTTCAACCCGTCTCACTTGACCTCTTTCATGATTGCGGGGCGGACACCCGGCAAAAATCTCCTGAGGCAACGAAGCTGAACCCCGCATGAAGCGTGATATCGGAGAGCTTGTAATTTTCACTGTGTCTTGGGCGGGTTGACTTGAAACTGCGGGTTCAGCTTCACCTTCCCTGAGATTGAATTGGTGATAAAGCAATTGGCTTCCACTTTGTTCGCCATCAAATCGCGGGCAATTTCGCTATCCGCCTCGGATTTCAAAACAACCGTCGGGGTAACCTCCACCTCAGTAATACGGTAAACGCCGTCTACGTTCTCAAGCAACCCGTCGGCCGTGGACTGATAGGAGATCGGCTCCACGCCCTTGGTATGAGCGAGGGCATAGAAAGTTAACATCAGGCAGGTGTTCAGGGCGCCTACTAACAAATCTTCGGGCGACCAGTTATCCGGATAGCCCCTGAACTCGGGAGGGCTGCCGACGATCACTTGAGGTTTGCCCGCTTGTGACAATACCCCGCGATGAGGAGACTTCCACGCGAGGTCATTCTTATACCGAAAAGTCTTGAACGCTTTTTTGTTTTCCATCTGGTTCCTCCGCGCACCAGATTCGCACATTCAGATTCAAGTTGTCGAGAAAAGTTTCGTTCAACGGGAAAAGAGAAGGCATTTGACGGTAGAGGATTAAGGCCGGGAGCACCCGCCGTTCTCGGACACCGGCGCTATGCAACCAAGCTGTTTCCGAATCCTACCTCCCTCCGGGCCGAGCGGCATATGTCCTCCCCAGCATCCATCCAAAGGTTATTTGACACGCCCCTCTCAACCTCATAGAATGAGAAAAGAATTTCGGTCGCTTGATAGCGCATGCTGCCACGCGGCCTTCGAGTTATGTTTGGGAAATGGCGCGCCAAGCGTCGGACTGGAGGCGACGGCTCGGCCCGGGGCGGATTGGACGCCCGGCCCCCGAGGAGTTTCTCCGGGGGCGAGGAGGATAGCCGTGGGTCAAAGCCCATTCGCCAAAAGTTTAAATGCGGCCAGCTCCCCCATAAATCGCCGTCGCAGTACGCGTATCGAATACGTTGCCCCCATCGCCATCTCCGGCCGCGACGCCACCGGCCAGCCCTTCCGAGAGGAAACTGAAACAATCATGGTCAGCGCCCACGGCGCTAACTTCAAAACCCGCGCTCGCTTGCTGATTGGCATGCAGTTGACGGTAGTCAACCTGCTGGAGGGTATAGCCGAGAGAGCGATTTGCATTCGAGTTGCTCCGCCCGAACACCCGGAAGATCCGCAGATTGTGGCGATCCAGTTGGTCATCCCGCGAAATGTTTGGGGCATGAAAGACCCGCCCGCGGACTGGCAGCACGCGATGGTCGCTGAATCACCTGAGCCGCATTCGGCCGAAGTCCTCCACATCACAAACGGAAGCATAGCCAAAGGTTTATCAGCCGATGCCACTTCAAACGCCGGATTGGAGCGGGGCGCGGCGGACATCACGGAATCGGCGCTCCAGGAAATGCGCCGGCAGGCGTCGCTGATCATGCAGGATTCGTTGAAGGAATTTGAAAGAAACCTGAAAGCGCTGGAGTCCGCCGCCGAGGCCAGATTGGCGCAGGGATCGAACGCCACCAGCAGCGACGCGGAAAAATCTCTCGATCATCTGCTTTGCGAGTTCCTGGAGGAGCTTACCGTGCGAAGCAAGCAGGTGGCCGCCGAGTCGGAAGAGGACTTGCGCCAAAGAATGACTGAACTGCTTTCACCGTTCCTCAAGATGACCTCGGAAGCCGGCCCGGGCAAAAAAAGGTAATGCAGAATTCAAGAAATAACCCGGTCTCAAGGCTTCGAGAGCTCGCGGGAGGGAAATTCGCGTGCGCTTGGCAAAATTCCTGCCCGTGAATTTGCAGGCTGCGTGCGGCTGCATGCATTCCCCACGCTTTGTGAAGGACATTCTCTGATATAATGTTTATGGGAGTCATCCCCTGCTCGTGGCGTTGAGTTGCGGGATGCATTTTCCCCCGCCCGTGGTCTTACCCTCTGGACCTTCGGTTCGTCAACGACGATACTTCGCGGAGGAGATTTTCGCATCAAGTGTTCTCGAAGGAATGGGAGAGGGGCACAAGTCCCGCTGGACGAGATCTAATTTAGGGGAACGAAATGGCGACCACAAATATCGAAGTCAGTGAGGCAGAGAAATCCACCGGGCCACAACGAGTCTTAAACGATCTTAGCATTCAAGTGGCCACGGTGAACGGATCGGGAAGTCAGACCGCAAATTCCGTCCTTTTAAAAGCCATCTTTCAGATGGGGATTCCTGTCTCGGGCAAGAACCTATTTCCCTCCAATATTGCCGGCCTTCCGACCTGGTTCACCATACGAGCTTCCAAGCATGGATACATCGCCCGTCGCAAGGAGATTGATTTTCTGGTGGCGATGAATCCCGAGACCGCGGAAGAGGACGTTCGGAGCCTCGATCCGGACGCAGCCGTGGTTTACGACGAGCGCCTGAACTTGAAGCGTTTGCGCGACGATTTGGTTTTTTATCCCGTTCCATTTGACCAGTTGGTGGCGCCCGTCTGCCCGGATGCGCGCTTGCGCAAGCTGGTCCGCAACATGATTTACGATGGCGTGGTGGCCCGCTTGCTGGGCGTTGAAATGGAAGAAATTCAGACCGCGCTGAAAAAACAATTCAAGAAAAAGGTGAAAGCGGCGGAACTTAATTGGAATGCGGCGCGCGCCGGTTACGATTTCGCCGAGAAAAACCTGACCAAGGCCGACCGGTTCTCCCTCGAACGGATGAATGAGACCCAGGGCAAGATCATCATTGACGGCAATTCCGCCGCCGCCCTGGGCTCGGTGTTTGCCGGATGCACCGTGCTCACCTGGTATCCCATCACGCCTTCATCATCGCTGGCCGAAGCCGTCATCGAATACATGAAGAAGTACCGGATTGACCCCGCCACCGGCAAAGCGACCTTCGCCATCGTCCAGGCGGAAGATGAACTGGCCGCCATCGGGATGGCACTTGGAGCGGGCTGGGCAGGAGCGCGCGCCATGACTTCAACTTCAGGGCCGGGCATTTCGCTGATGGCGGAGTTTGTGGGGTTGGGCTATTACGCCGAAATCCCCGCCGTAATTTTCGATGTCCAGCGCGTGGGCCCCTCCACCGGCTTGCCCACGCGGACCGCGCAGGGCGATGTTTTAAAGAACGCAGTTCTATCGCACGGCGATACCAAGCACTTGATGCTTTTCCCAAGTTCAGTGGAAGAGTGCTTCAGCATGGCCATCGAGGCGTTTGATTTGGCGGAACATTTCCAAACCCCCGTCTTTGTGATGACCGACCTCGACTTGGGCATGAACAATTGGATGGCGGACCCGTTCAAATACCCCGAGAAACCCATGAATCGGGGAAAAGTCCTGAACGCCGACGACTTGACCCGGTTGGGAGGTTTCAATCGTTACAAAGACGTGGATGGCGACGGAATTGGATACCGGACTCTGCCGGGCACCAATCACCCCGCAGCAGGATACTTTGCGCGTGGCAGCGGCCATAACGAAAAGGCCGTTTACAGCGAACGCGCCGCGGACTACACCGCTAACCTTGACCGCCTGGCCAGGAAATTTAACACAGCGCGCAACCATGTGCCCCTGCCCGCTTTCCAGGAGCCCTCCTCTCCCGATTTCGGAATTCTTGCCTACGGTACCAGCCATTGGGCCATCATCGAGAGTCTCGACCAGTTGAAACAGGAGCATGACCTGGAGGCAGGCTATTGCCGCGTGCGCGGATTTCCTTTCCACGAGAGCATCAAGGATTTCATCCGGCGCCATGAAAGAGTTTACGTCGTCGAGCAAAACCGCGATGCGCAATTGTATTCCTTGTTGCGAATGGAAATTGAGGCCGGGGACGTAAAGAAACTTCGCACTGTCCTCCACTATAACGGGTTGCCCATCGACGCGCGTTCGGTCACCGATTCAATCGTTTCCCAGGAGGAGAAGTAATATGGCTACCACCGCTGCCCCACCATCCCCGCCCAAGAAAGTAAATCGCATCGGGCTTGAAGTCATGGAATACCGCGGCAATAAGACGACTCTCTGCGCGGGTTGCGGGCACAACGCAATTACGGAGCGGATTATCGAGGCGTTTTACGAGCTCGGCGTGCAGCCCTACCGAGTGGCGAAACTCTCGGGCATTGGTTGTTCTTCGAAGAGCCCGGCTTATTTTCTGAGCTCTTCCCACGGATTTAATTCGGTGCACGGACGCATGCCTTCCGTGGCCACAGGCACACTGCTGGCCAACAAAAACCTGATTGCCATCGGCGTTTCGGGAGATGGAGACACAGCATCCATCGGCATCGGCCAATTCGTGCACTTGATGCGCAGGAACCTTCCCATCATTTATATTATCGAGGACAACGGCTGCTATGGGCTGACCAAAGGCCAGTTTTCCGCCACTGCGGACCTTGGATCGAAATTGAAAACGGGAGTAGTCAACGACCTGCCTCCCATTGATACCTGCGCTCTGGCGATCATGCTGGGCGCCACCTACGTGGGGCGGTCATTCTCCGGCGACAAGAAGCAGTTGCTGGCTCTGCTTGAAGGCGCCATCGCCCACCGGGGCACGGCGATGCTCGACGTCATTTCTCCGTGCGTCACTTTTAACGATCACGAGGGCTCGACCAAGAGCTACAGTTACGTCAAGGACCACGACGAGCCCATTGAAGATGTCAGCTTCGTGCCGTTCTTCGAAGATATTTCCATCGACTACGACCCCGGGACCACCAAGGACATCGTCCTTCATGATGGTTCGCACATCCTTCTGAAAAAACTCTCCACCGACTACGATCCCACCAACCGGGGTGAGGCTTTGCACGCGCTCACCGATTCTCACGAGGAAGGCGAAGTGATTACCGGACTCTTCTATGTTGACACCAAGCGGCAGGATTTTCTGGGCATGCTCAACACGGTGGATGAACCCCTGGCCACCTTGCCGGAGTCGAGCGTCCGCCCGCCCAAGCGCGTGCTGGATGAAGTGATGGCGGAGTTGCAGTAAGTCCGGATTATCTTATCCCTGCCGAAGCCGGCCTGGGTTGGCATTTTCGCGATCACAGAACTTTCCGGAAAGCGGATTGCGTTTTCACGACCTCGTACCCGAGCCGGTGGTAGAAGGCGTGCGCGCCCTCGCGAATAACATTGGAGCGCAGGCTCACAGTCTTGCAGCTTTTCCCCCGTGCCCAATGTTCGGCGTGCTGCATCAAAAGGCGCCCCGCGCCTGATCGTCGGTGTTGCTGGTCCACTACCAAGCCGCCAATTTCCGCGTACAAATCGCTCTCAACCAAATGGCACAAGTAAGCGTGCAGCCATCCGACCACTCTTCCGTCTGGGAGGGCTACTACGAAGACTACATTCTCGGGATTTCCCGAAATCTGAGCCATGCGGCGCCGGGCATCGTCCTCCGAGGTGGGGTACCCGAGCTGCGTGCTGAGCCCGGCCAGCGCGGCGGCATCGTCAATTGTTGCGAGGCGGACGAATATCCCGGGGCTTTTATCTTGATCGGCTGTCAAAGCTTGAAACCTCCACCGCTGCGGGCGCGTGCAACCGACTGTCCCGGCGGCGGATTCATTTCTTGGAACAGTCGTACACTATTTTGGAATCGTCGATGCCCCGACCGTCGGTGATATTTATCTTCTCGTCGTATTTGGGACATCCGTGCCGCTTGAGCGTTACATAATTAGCGCCGGGAATTAATTCCAAAGGAACAAGGCCGTCGGCCGAGGTAACGCCTTTTACGCTGTCTAAGACGGTGCCGCTCGACCATGTGCTTTCGAGCCCGACATTTCCAATTGGCGCGCCGGAACCGTCCACCACCAGGAAAAGCACGGGTTTATGCATCATCTGCTTGGGCTCAAAGACTTCCGGGGCAGTGAGCACAAAGTTGATGCTTCCGGCTGGTTCGGCGGGTGCCAGGACAATATGCCGGAAAATGGCAGTATCCTCCGTCGCATCTTTGCGGCGAATGGTCACCCAGTAAACACCTGGAGGAAGTTGGGAAAAAGAATATTTTCCCTCAATATCCGTGGCGGCCTGGTTCAAAAGCCGTTCCTCCCGATCGCTCAAAGAAACCAGGATGCCGTCGAGCGGAACATTGGTTGGGTTTACCACTGTCCCCGTGATGTTTCCGATGGCTGTGGCAAGAGGGGGCTGAAGTTCGAGCTCCACGGAATTGCTTTCCACTTCGCCCTGCCAAGCCGTCGCGCCCAGGATCCTCTCCAGTTCAGCCGCATTTGAATATTTGGCTGTATAGGTCACCACCAATTTGTACCGCCCCCACAAGGCTTGGGTTTTTTCCTTGGTTCCAGCCTGTGCGGGGGTGAGGTGGAGGGCGGTATTCAATTCGAGGTCGTCACCGGGGTCGAGGCGAACCAATTTTGGCCGCGGCATGCCAACCGTATCAAGGATCTCTCCCTGGCCCGGATTTTCCGCGCCCTGTCCCCCGCCTTCAAGACGGACAGCCAAGGTCGAACCTTCGATCGAGTGGGAGGCCTTATCCGAAGACCCCTGAGGTGTTTCGGAACCTTTATCACCGGTGTCCGGCCTGGACGCGGTTACAGGTCTGTAAAGCCAAAGCGTCTTTTTGCCGGAATTGTGCAGGTGCAACGTGACGCGGGCGGGAAAGGGGGCGGTGAGGACTTGCTGCTCAACTGTGATAAGGAGTTTCAAGTCATTTCCGTCGGGCGGCGCAGCTCCGCGTGACACAATGGGCTGTGCCATAATCGAGATCAAAGCCAGCAAAAGGAATCGCATGGGATTCTCAGCGAACATTGTACTAAAAATGGATTAAGTCCGAGGTGCGAGGTTGCCGCCACCCACAATAAAGTGGCGGCATGGCTCAAATCACCCGCAGGATCAAACACTTTAAGTAATGAGTTTCAGGAACGGTAAGCAGGATGGGATGATCGCGCGATTGGGTGCGCCGTTCAACCACCGAGACGATGCGATGAGCGTCCAGGGCGGCGCCGGCAATGGCGTCCAGCAAGTCAGCCTCACTCACATGAAATGAACACGAGCAAGTGATCAGGTAACCACCCGGGTTCAACATTTTGAGTGCGCGCAAATTCAGTTCCTTGTATCCGCGCAGCGCTGATTCCAAATTGGATTTGTGCCGCGCGAAGGGTGGAGGATCAAGCACGATGGTGTCAAAGCGTTCTCCGGCCTGGTCAGAAGCCTTGAGGAAGTCAAAGCAGTTGGCTTCCTTGAATTCGACATTGGTTATCGCGTTCAGTCCCTGATTTCCCTGGGCTTGCTTGATTGCTTCGGCCGAGCTGTCCACGGCCAGGACGGACTCACAGCGGTTGGCGACGGTCAGCGCGAATCCACCCGTGTAAGTAAAGCAGTCCAGGCAGCGGCCGCGTGCATAGGCTCTTGCCGCGGCCCGATTTTCACGCTGGTCGAGAAAGCCTCCTGTCTTTTGGCCGAGCAGAAGGTCGAAGCGAAATTTCAATCCGTTTTCTTCCACAACCAAATCGGTGTTCATCTCACCGGCAAGAATCCCTTTCAGTTCAGGCAGGCCTTCCAGCTCTCGAACGGGAACGTCATTGCGCTCGAGAATCGAACGCGGAGAGAATTGTTCTTGTAGCATTTCGACAATCGCTGGTTTCAGGATTTCCATGCCCTGGCTCAGGGTTTGGACCACGAATGAATCGCCATAACGATCGATGATGAGGCTGGGGAGCTGGTCGCCCTCTCCGGAAACCAGGCGATAGGCCGCCGCCCCTTCGGCGACTATTTTTCGAAAAGCTTCAGCCGCCACAATGCGCTCGGCGAGAAACGCGCGGTCAAAGGGACGACTCTCGCGTGTCAAAAAGCGCAACGCTATTTGCGATTTACTGCTGTAAAGGGCCTGCCCCCAAAAGCGTTTCTTTCGGTCGACCACCCGAACTATTGCCCCCGGCTCGGCGGCGGGGGTGGCGGCGAGATCGGTACGATAAATCCACGGGTGGCCCGATAGAATGCGTTCAATGGCGCGTTGGCCGATCGTTACTGTCGATGATTCCATCCTTATACCTTATCACGGTCAGCGGATTCGCTTCCGGCTTGTCTCACGCCGCGCCCGCCCTTTTCGCCGATTGAATAGGATAAAATCTCAATCCGATGCACATTGATGAATTTAACTATGCCCTCCCTGCAGAACTGATCGCGCAAGAGCCGCTTGCCGAGCGTGATGCTTCGCGCCTGATGCTGCTCACCCGTGAGGCCGGAACTATCGAGGACAAATCTTTCCGCGAGATTACCCAAATCCTCCAGCCCGGTGATCTTCTGGTTTTTAATAACACCAAAGTGATTCCGGCGCGATTGCTGGGTCGCCGGCGCGGAACCAAATCTCAACTAATTGGAAAACACAACCCTGCCGTCCGCGAGTTTTTGAGCGCGGAAATAGAGTTGTTCCTCATTCGGCAGGAAAGCGATGGCAGTTGGCAGGCACTGGTTCGCCCCGGCCGGAAGGTGAGGACGGGCGAGATTCTTGAATTCGGAGCAGGAGAACTGGAGGCGGAAGTGGCGGGCCGGGGCGAATTCGGCATGCGCCTCGTCCGGCTAAGGTCCCAGACCGGATCGGTGGAGGATGCTGTTGACCGCCTGGGCCACGTCCCCTTGCCCCCTTATATCCAGCGGCCAGACAACCCGTCGGATCGCGAAACCTATCAGACCGTTTTCGCCAAGGTTCGCGGAGCGGTGGCGGCGCCTACTGCCGGGCTTCATTTTACGGAATGCGTTTTGGGAGCATTACGCTCACGCCAGATCGAGACTTGCGAAATCACGCTCCATGTGGGCCTGGGAACTTTTCAGCCGGTGAGAACTGAAATTGTGGAAGAGCACCAGATGGAAGCGGAGAGGTTCGAGATTTCGGAGGAAACCGCGCGCTCCATCAATCGGGCGCTGGAAGATAAGCGCCGCATCATTGCGGTGGGCACCACCAGCGTGCGCACTTTGGAACATGTGGCGCGCGAGCACGGCGGGCGGATCGTTCCCGGCCGGGGCGAGACGAAACTTTTCATCCTACCCGGATTCAAATTCCAAGCGGTGGGCGGCCTGATCACAAACTTTCATCTGCCCCGCTCCACCTTGCTCATGCTTGTCTCAGCTCTTGCAGGCAGAGAATTTGTTTTGCGCGCCTACCATCAGGCGGTCGCCGAACGCTATCGCTTCTACAGCTACGGCGATTGCATGCTGATGCTTTAAGTGTCCTTCTTGAGATACGCCCGCCAGGGCTTCCAATAATAGTGAGGCCAGCCTTTTTTGACCCCAAGGAAATCGTGGTCGGGCAGGTTGGTGTGCATCAACTCAACTCGTCCCCCGCTTTTCGTCTTGCTGAATTTGAGAACCAGGATTGAATCGGGATCGGTTTTCTTCCAATGGGTGGCCCGCCAAGCCTGCACGACCAGTTGATTGGGAATGACAATCAAATTGCGGCCCGCCAGCATGCCGTCAAAGGCGGTGAATCGTCCCCCGGCCTTTCTGCTCAACGTGGCTTTGGCCAGCGTCGCTTCCGAATGCTTTTTGGAATCCATGTAGATTTCGAACAGTTGCGCAGGGGTGGCAGGAAAATCAACAGTCTGTTGAATTGTATTCACTATTTTGTTCCTCCGCTTCGTTCACTTCCCTTTTTTGATTACCGCCATCATGGCACGGCTTGGGACTCGCCCATTAAATTAAGGATTCGCCTGGCGTGGCCTCAATCCTTACTGCCACCGCACGCGCACGCGGTATTTCAGAACTGACTCGCTATTGGCGCCCACGGGCACGGTGAAGCGAACCGCGAAAGCAGCCGTCTTTTCATATTTGAAATTGGAATCGACCATCGTCCAATCGCCGCCCACGGGCTCGTTCACTTCCACGGTGATGGGATCAGGCTTGTGATTTCGAATGGAGATTTCGTAGGCCAATTCGGAGGTGCGGGATCCCAGTGCCTGGTAATCCGTCTGCTTCCTCTCCTCGACCACATCGAAGGCGTTGCCGATGTGCAGGTCCAGCGTCTCGTCTTTGGGCGTGTGCGAGATGTTGTCCTCTCCAATGAATTGCACGCGCCCTTTGGAATCGCCCTGGTAAACCCGAACCGTGCCGGCCGGCAACGGCATGCCCAGCGAATTGGCTTCGGCATTCTTGAATTTGATGTGGACCTGGACTGGGTCCTTGATGGGCGCCCCGGGCCGGTAGGCGCTGCGGTAATAATAGTCCAGCCCATCGATTTCGAAGGTCTTGTCGATGTGGACTCCGGTCGAGGATAGCAGGCTGATTTGTTTGGTTTCGTTATCTTGAAGAGTGGTGCGGCGCTCGAGGGTATAGAGATGATATTCGGAGATCGCCTCCTGCGCGAATTGAGGTGCTGCCGGCGCCGCCGCTTTCATCGCCATCATGCGATCCGCTGCTTGAGGCCGAGGTACAACCCGGTTAAGCTCGCCCGCCACGAGTTGGAGTTGGGCATTGCGATACGCAGTCCCGCTCTGGTTAACCACCGTCACCCACCCGTTCAAATCCGCCGCTTTTTGGTCGGCAGCGACGGTGAGAACGTAATCGGAATTCCAATTCATATTACCCGTCAGGTAAGAGGCTTCAACATTTTGCTCGCCGGATTTTCGATTGTCGAGCAGCCAGACCAGCGTGGGCTTGATGTAAAGGTTTGCCGGGAGATCGGGAAACACATAACGGTCCGCGCCCATGCCGGTGACAATTTCATTCCCCACCCTCCAAACCGGCCCTTGATTGTTGGCCAACAGCGTTGCCTTTACCTGCACTTCTTTGGTGGAATTGTTCTCTTCCACCAAGCGGACCAAGGTAAGTTCCTTGCCCACGTATTTATCGAGCAGTTTCGCAGGGTTCAACAGATCGTACTCATAATCCTGTTCGAGTACGGTCAAATCCTTGGGCGCGCTGAGAGAAACAATATGGACGGTGACGGGATTCACGGAGGCGGCGATATCCACAAAGCGCAAGTCGAGCTCTCCCGTAGGGAGGTTCACACGGCGGACGTCCCGCACCAGGGCGACGTTCGAGTTATAGACAGTCACAGCGAGTTCTTTTTGCTGTTCCTCAGTTGAGGTCTGGGTAGTTTGGGCGATCGATTTCGGCGCCAGCAGAATCAACGTAACAATCAAAGCCGGCATCCAGCGACGACCAACAAGTTGGGTTATCATGGGCACACCTTTCACAATTGGGATTTTGTTCTCACCCTTTTAGAACGCCCAGACTACAGCTTCTTGCAAAGAAAACATAGGGGCGAATCCAGATTTGCCTGCCTTATGTCTCCATCGGCTTGCGTGGCTGCTCACCTCGACTGGGTTGGGCCAAAGTTTTTTGCAAGGAGTTCCCGCCCGCGCGTTCAAGTAGATGGACCCACCCTGGCCATTTCGGCACGGGAGTGGCCGTCCATGGAGGCGTCGCATGAAAACAGCTTGGAAATATTTGGGAGCACTAGCCCTGTTGGTCCTGGGAGTTCCACTCTCGGCCCAATTCAACCGTTCCCGGCCGGTAAGGCCACCGGACGGGAATGACATTGGACAATTTCGGGATAGTTGGAGGGTTCTTGAACCCATCACAAGGCGCAATCTAACAGTTTTTCCTGTCGTTTCGAACCTCAAAGTGGATACATCCGAATATCTCACCCTGGATGACGGCCTCGCTTCCGGTTCGGTCAAAATCGGAGAGCGGGGACAATTGGAAAACGCGCTCTACCGTCCGCGCAATCCCCGGGACTCGCAGCCTTGGGAGGAGCGACGGCAGGGTTACGATGGCGCCAGCGTAAACGAGCTGGTGCTGGTGAACAATTCCTCCCGTCCCTTGATCCTGTTGGCCGGGGAGGTGGTGTCCGGAGGAAAGCAGAATCGTATTATCGGCGCGGATATGGTTGTTCCCCCCAAAAGCGAGCCACTGCCTCTAACCGTCTTCTGCGTTGAGCATGGCCGCTGGACATCGGGCAGCGCAGGGTTCGGCTCCGCCAGAATTGTTGCCCAGCCGTCTGTACGCAAGGAAGCTCAGGTGAATAAAAGCCAGGGTGGGGTCTGGGGATCGGTAGCGCAAACTGTGGAAGTGACGGGGGCGCCGTCCCCAACCTCAAGCTACGCGGATGTAGTGAACAATCCTAAAGTCAAGCGCGATTTGGATGAAGTTGCGTCATCTATCCAGACCGAGTACGAGCGCGAGTTGCGCGACCAGTTGCGCGACCGCGGCGCTGTTGGAGTGGTGGTTGCCATTGACGGAGAATTGGTTTGGTCGGACGTTTTTTCCACCCCCGACCTTTTCCGGAAATACTGGCCCAAACTGCTGCGGTCTTATGTGATGGAAGCGGAAGGGCGCGGCTACAATTCAAAACGCATGCCCTCTTCCAAAGATGCACAAGCGTTCCTGTTTGAAGACCGTGGCCGGGAGACCGTTCAAGAGGAGCCCAACGCCTATCGCCGGACGCAAATCTCGGGCCCGGATTACGAAATCGTAGCTCTCGAAGCGCTGGGGAAATTCGAGGGCAATGGACTCTTGATCCATTTCAACAAGATGTCGCGGGACTAGGAAACCGGCTGGACTGGAAACCAATAGGGTGGGGCAGGCCGGCCGCTCGAAGCTAAGGTAGCAGCACAATATTGGATGCGGGCTTGGCGAATTCTTCCGACTTGATTTGACTGCGGAGCATGTCGAGATACGCCCGGCCCTTGGGGCGGCCGTTCATGTAAGTCGCGCCCAACTGGGTGAAGAAGATCAGCGCGTCGCGGATGTCACCGTCCCGCACGACAGTCGCATTGGAATTCTGCGCTTCCGCCTTCTTGAATTCTTCGATTCCGCCTTTCAGCCGGTCGTAAAGCTCGCGTTGCAGGCGATGGTCGGGAGGTTTTTCGTAATAGAGGCCGCTCGAGAGAGTTCGGTAGGATTCGGCGAGAGCCTGGAGAGAGGCCACCACATCTGTATCCACGGTGGATGCATTGTCGCGCGCGAAAGCGCTGACCGTATAAGTCAACGCATTGAGCAGCGGAACGTGTCCCTGGGCAAAAGAAGATGGGATTTTGATGTCCGCGAAGGGAAGCTTGGACCAATCAAATTTCTTGCGCTCCAGGCCATAGGTACGGCTGGCGATCAGGTAAGCGCAGTCGGAGGGACAATCGATGGTCACCTCCCGTTCGGTCCCGCAGCAGACGGAGCAGATATTCTCTCCTTTCGCCGGGCAGTACCGTTGCGCTTTGCGTTTCTTGCAAATGGGGCAGGGCAAGTTTCTCTCACCAATTGATTTTTGTGCGACAAGACCAATATAACCGAAAGAGCGGAATGAGTCACCGGCCATCTGGCCGCGCAATTTGTTTCGCTGACGCAATTGCGCCTTCAGCATATGCAGAAACTAATCCTGCGCATGTCAGTAACGTCTTGATTTCCCTGGGAGCGCGGGCCGGGGCCCCACGTATTACTCTGGGGCTCGCCCGCAATCAATTGATAATCAAAGAGCGGGCGGGACGCCCGCGCTCCCAGCGGCGCAACTCCGGCCTCCAACTGTGTGCTTCCAGAATAGCCAAGCGGCGAGTGAATGGGTAAACTGGCAGATATGGCAGAAGACAGGATCTCTACGGAAGCAAGCGATGTCATTGTCATCGGCGGGGGGATCATCGGCTGTTCGATCGCGCTTCGCCTGGCCCAAGCTCGGTTGAAAGTGTGGGTCCTGGACCGGGGCGAGCCGGGCGCGGAAGCGACCTCGGCTGCGGCCGGCATGATTGCACCTCAGGGCGAAATCTCCGATCCCGACCAGTTTTTTGAACTCTGCGCCGCCAGCCGCGATCTTTACCCGAGCTTTGTGGCCGAGATTGAAGATTTGTCGGGGATCAAAGTCGGCTACCGGCGTGACGGAATGTTGCTGGTGGCCGTGGGCGATGAAGAAACAAGCGAACTGGAAAAGGTTTTTGCAGGTCAAACCTCGAAGGGCTTGCCGCTGGAGAAATTATCGGCGAGCTCGGTTCACGAACGCGTCAACGGCCTTTCTCCCGATATCGCTTGTGGGTTGTACGTGGCCGGCGACCATTGGGTTGATAACGAGCAATTGGCACGGGCGCTGGAGTGCGCCTGCCGCCGGCTGGGCGTAAGATTCTCGAGCGGCACTAGCGTGAAAAGAATCAATGTTTGTGACGGCCGCGTGGAAAGTGTCGAGGCGGCCCCAAACTCCGGGATTAACCAATCGAAATTGAGCGGTGGCCAATACGTGTTGTCGGCCGGCTGCTGGTCCCGCGAACTGGTCGCGCCGCACGGAATTTCATTGCCTATTGATCCCTGCCGCGGCCAAATGCTGGAATTCGAAGCGGCCGATGAGTTGCCCATGCCGGTTCGGGCCGGGCATCATTATATTGTGCCGCGTTCAGGGCGTCGTATTCTTGCGGGGACGACGTCAGAATATGCCGGGTTTAATAAAGCGGTGACCGCCGAGGGGCTTCGATCCATTATTGAAGGTGTATTGCGGTTCGCCCCCTTGCTTCGAGATTTGCGCTTCCGCCGCGCCTGGGCCGGCTTGAGGCCGGACACTCCTGACCACTTGCCCGTTCTCGGTCACGGTGAACTGGAGAATCTGGTGTTTGCTTCAGGACACTTTCGCAATGGCATTCTCTTGGCGCCGGTGACGGCCCAGTTGATTTCCGAAGTCATCCTGAAAGGCTCGCCTTCCAGGTCGATTGAACCCTACCTGCCTTCGCGATTTGGCCGCCAATAGTTTCTTGCCGCGCAAGCCAGGGGTGGATTTCCCAGATTGGTTTCAGGAACAAACGCCCGCCCGCCGACTTTCAAATCACTTTAGCTTCAGTGTGAATTATAGAGCCTGGTCACCCCGTTGGCTGTCGCGGATGCGCACGGCTTCCGCAATGTCGGAGAGGAATACTTTGCCGTCGCCAATCCTCCCGCTGCGCGCGGCCTTCAAGATCGCTTCAACGGCGGGCTCGGCCAGCGCATCGGGAAGGACCGCCTCCAATTTGATTTTGGGAATGAAATCAACCGTATATTCGTTCCCGCGGTAGACTTCGGTGTGTCCCTTCTGTCGTCCGTGACCGCGGACCTCGCTGATGGTCATGCCTTGCACGCCGGCCTGGTACAATGCTTCCCGAACGGCGTCCAGCTTTGACGGTTGTATTACAGCCTCCAACTTTTTCATAGGTCCTCACTTTTTTTGTCCGCACGCCCCGGGGAAATGGGAAAAACGTGGATGATTTCATCGTCGGATACAAACATTACGTATAGAAAGACCTTAATTTCAGCTCTCAGCAACTTTGGACTTGCGATCGGAGACTCCATTCCCGGCTCGCGGCAAAATTAATCTTCGAAATTATTCCAGCGGAATCCGGCTCCCAATGGGGAGAAGTTTACCGGCCTTCGTGATTTACCTCCGAAATCAAGTGTGCCGCGCCACCCAAAGTAGAAGGGAGAATATGACCACAGGAATCAGGACGAGCATCAAATAGAACAGAATGCTTCTCACCCGGGAGGATCGTCTCTGTTTCCAGTTTTTCAGCTCGTCCCTATCGGCCACGCCGACCTGATCTGGATGTTGAAGATCCCCGGCAAACTCGCGCGCGTTGGCATATCGCTTGGCGGGCTCGCGTTCCATGGCGCGGTAGATAATTTCCTGTAGTTGCGGAGAAATGGTGGGATCGATTTCGCGCGGAGGGACGGGATTGTTCAGCAAACGGTCATTCATAATCACAAAAGGATTAGGTCCGGGAAACGGCACTTTTCTGGTCAGCATTTCATATAACATAACTCCCATCGCATACAAGTCACTGCGGGCATCGCCTCGTTTGCCCTTGACCTGTTCGGGGGAAATGTAGTCGGGTGTTCCCATGGTCCGTGAAAGCTTGGCAAAGGTCAGCCGCCGCGCTCCGACGTTGGCCGCAATGCCGAAGTCAATCAGCTTGATGTGGTCCTCACTATCAACCATGATGTTTTCCGGTTTTAAATCCCGATGGACCACGCCGTTGGAATGAATGTATTGCAGCGCATCCAGGATGCCCAGGGCGATACGGATCGTCCGATCGACGGGAAGCTTTCTCTGTTCATTGAGGACTTCCCGCAGCAGCCGCCCATCCACCCACTCCATGACCATGTAGACCTGGCTGCGGTCATCATCCGCCATCACCTTCATGACGCCCGGATGGTCCAGTTTTTTCCCGATTTCCTCCTCCCGCTTGAATCGCTCGAAGAAGACCGGATCACATTCCATTTCCGGATGGGGAACTTTGATGGCTACCGGACGGCCCGTGCGCGAATCTATGCCGCGAAAAATTGAGGCCATTCCACTGCGCGCCACGACGCCCTCAATGCGGTAGTGATCGAGTTGGTCCCCCGGATGGATTGGAGTCATCGCATGCTTAGTTCTGCCAAGAAGGCTCGCCGGCGGCGCGGCTTCCATTTGCTGCCATCATCATGCCCGCATCTTCGTAAAAAAGCCATAAAGACCGCATAAGGAATTTATAAATCCGGCAAGGAATTCGCGTTAGTTGAGAAGTGGGAGCCATGACCGGAATCTGAAGGTGGCGGGAACTATGCAGCAAGTATCAGCGCATCCGAGGGTTAGTGAAGCTTATACGGACGGCCGCGGTACATACCCACCCGCTCGACCGCTCGAATGCGAACGAGTTGGACACTGACATTATCGCTTCCATCCCGGTCTTTTGCAACCGACACCAAGTCTCTGGCCGCAGCACTCAGGTCAGTTGTTGGAGTGATCATGGGAGGTATTTCCCGTGCCGCCACCGCACCATGAAACCCGTCGGAGCAGAGCAATAATACGTCCCCGGCTTCCACCTGATGATCGCTGATTTCCACGCTCACAAACATCTCATTGCCCACCGAACGGCTCAGCATGTGGCGCGATGGCGCCCCGGCGGCTTCGAGGCCGGATAGTGCTCCCAAACGAACTTGTTCGTTGGCGACGGTATGATCCTTTGTGAGGGTTGTTGCATGCCCGCGCCTGATGAGATAGCAGCGTGAGTCACCCACGTGGGCCACGGCTGCTCGATCGAAGCGGAGTGCGCATAGCACAATGGTTGTTGCCATGGCGTGGCCACGCTGGGTTGACTTCAAGCCCGCTTCAAAGACCTGCGCATTGGCTGCCTGCACCAGGCGCGCCAGAAGCGTTGTGTGCAAGTCACCGCCCGCTGCCGCCCGGAAGCCGCCCATCACGCTCTCCACCGCCATCCGAGAGGCAACTTCACCCTCCGCGTGTCCTCCCACCCCGTCGGCCAACGCAAATAACCAGCCGTGACTGCGCACCTGGGCTGGCGAATCGGGAATCACGTGGCCAAGGTAATCTTCGTTCTGGGTGCGAACCTTCCCCGGATCGGATAGCTGAGCGAATTCCAAGTCGAGCATAGAGCTTTGAGTGGGGCGGTATCGGTAAGCAACGCCTCCTGCTCCTTCCATCATCGGCCTTCGAGGGCTCCAATACATTATGATCTATCAATCCAAAAAAAACCGGGCGGACCTAGGCCCGCCCGGTTCTTAGGATGGTTCTCGCGCTCAGGATCAGGCTTCCGCCTGGACGCGGGTTTCCACCAACGTTGAACGGCCTGTTTTCTTGCTGGCGCGCATAAAGTAGATACCGCCGTAAACGGCCCAAACTAAGGCAAATCCAAGGGCCAGCAGCGGTTCCATCTTAGTGCCGTAACCCATGAATGGCCCGATCAGATAAAAGGCCATGCAGGCGATGTTTGCCACCAGTCCGAACGCGGGAATGACAGCGTGGCGGATGAACTTGAACTTCGGGTGGCCATGGAAGCAAACCAGGCAGGTTATGCAACTCAGGCCGTAAAGCAAGAACGTGCCGAAATTCGAAGCCAACCCCATGGTGAGAAATGAATTGGGGAGTGCAGCCATCTTGTCATGCGTCGTGTATCCCCAACTTGACCAAAAGCCGTGAGGCAACGCCTGGATAGCAGCATCGGCCGGCGCGCTACCGTCGCCGAAATACATCACTACGGTCAGGCAGCCGACGACCGCGGAAATGACGGCCAGTGTCCAGATGGCTCGATGCGGGGTGAGGTTTTTTGAATGCAATATGCCCAAGTGGCTGGGCACCTCATTGTCCTTGCCCATGGCATAGGTGACCCGCGCCGCTGTATTCATGCAGGAGAGCGTAGTGCCGATCAGCGCCAGAAACACTGTGGTTGCTTCGCACAGCATGAATATGCGCCCGCGCCCCGGGCCGAGAAGGGCGTCGCCCACCATGATCATCATGTCGCCGATGGGCGCCGCCGATCCTGCCGCGGTTCCCATGGGATAGCCGCTATTAAGGAAGTAGTTGGCGGCAAAGTATTCGAAGAGATAGCAGAATGCCCCCTGAACCAGCAAGGAAACGATGACTGCTATCGGCACGTCGCGCTTGGCGTTCTTCGCCTCACCACCCATGGAGGTTACCGATTCGAACCCCACCAGAATCAGGATGGCGACCGTAGCTTGAACGAACATCCAGCCAAAATTATGCATGGAAACTACCGAACGAGCGTTGGGATGGGAAACAAAGGCCCCGGTCGAGTCCGTCGTCGGGTAGCTGACGTGATAAGGAACGGGGGCGCCTGATGCGTCCTTCGCGCACTGTGGAGTGCCGTCCGCGTCCCGCGTGATGGTGTCGGTGGATTGCCCATTCACCACAGTTTTGGTGGTGGCAAACTCACAGCTAAAAGCAGCGCTTGTCTGGGCGTCAAACTGCAGTGCCACGCTGCCCGGAGGATGGTTCATCCGATAACCGAGCGCCAGCACCGAGAACAACACCAGGGCGGAGATTTGAATTACATTGATGGCGATGTTGACCGAAGTGGATCCATTAACACCTCGATAGGCGATATAGGCCACTCCGAATGACATCACGATGGCGACCAGCATCATAAACGCAGGGCCGGGATTGGTGGCGTTCATGAAGCTCGGCCAAAGCGTGCCCACCAGGTATCCGCAAATAACACCGGTAACGCCGACCATTACACCCGGGTAGATCCAGTAGTAGAGATGGGACGCCCAGCCGACTATGAACTTGGAAAGTCGGGCGTATTTCCAGGCCTTATCGTGATTCAGGAAAGCTTGTTCGGCAAAGTAATACGAACTGCCGGTCCCCGGATACAACTTAGCCATTTCCGCGTAGCATACCGCTGTAGCCAGGCAGAGCAGCAGGGCGAGCACGATGCCCGCCCACATCGCCGGAGACGTTGTTCCTTCGGTGGCTTGTGTGACGAAGGTCAGCCACAAGAAGGCGCCGGGTGCGATGAGCGCCATCGCGTTCATCGTCAAACCGGTCAAGCCCAGGGTCTTTTTCATTTCAGCTGGCGAGTTCTCCGCCATGGTAATTCTCCTTTTGCAAATTTGGTTTGGTATTTAACCTTGGAGAGGACCGCCAGGGCTTGCCTAAGACTGAACCTCTCCCCCCACTCAATGCCGTGCCCGTTTGAACTTATGATTTGAAGTTACGGGGTGCAAAACTTTGCGTCAAACAAATAGTTTTTTTAGCGAGGATAAAAATGCCTTACCTAAGTTTTTCTTTTGGTGGAGATAAGCTCTGAGAGAAGGTCGCAGGCTCGGGGAGGCCTCCAACTGCCCTATCCATCGCAACTATTGAAGCTTCATGAGGCTTTTTGAAATCTTTGTATCGGTGCAGAAAAGCCCGAAGTTGTATTTCAGCTTCTGCCCGCTATAAAAAAAATCGATTAGACGCCCTTCGGCGGGGGCACTAGGTTAGCTCAGCATCAAATGTGATATCGTAACTCCGAAACGATGGGCCGTGATGCGCCATCGACTCTGCGGCAGGGGAATTTTGGCATGAGATTGACCGGCTTTGCATTACTCCTGGCAGGTTGGGCGCTTGTTTTAAGCGCGCTCATCCTTCTAAAGGCGGAAGTGCCGCGAACGGTCTTTGCTTTGGCCGGGATGGCCGTGGAGATTTTGGGGTTGGGCCTTGCATTCCGCTCCCATCTTATTTCGCGCCAGGGAAGAGGATAATCTTGCTTTTATCGCAGCCGCTCTCGGACGCATCGGTGGCCATTTGCATTCTCTGCATCCTGCTGGTTCCGTTGGCATTGGCCGGACTCACCCTCCTCAACACGGGGTTAGGGCGCTCGCGAGGCGTGGCCCACTCCATGTTGGCCTCGCTTTGCGTGCTGGCGATTGCGGCGTTGGTGTATGTCATCTTTGGGTTTGCCGCCCAAGGATTCATCGGCCGGCCGGCGCACACCTTGACTATTGGCAACTCCACATGGAATTGGATTGCACAAGAGCCGCTCTTTGCCCGCGGGGTAAGACGCGGAGATTTATCCGGCTCCCTGGTTTTATTGCTTCAAATCTTCAGCGTGGGGTTGGCGGCGCTCATTCCTTTGGGTTCCGGTTTGGACCGCTGGCGGCTGGGGGCGATCTGCGCCTCAACGGCTCTTATGGCTGGAATCACCTATCCCTTATTCGCTCATTGGGTCTGGGCCGGAGGTTGGTTGGCGCAGCTCGGCATAAATTATGGCCTCGGCCATGGATTTGTGGATGCCGGAGGTTCGAGCTCCATTCAAGCCGTCGGCGGTCTCACGGCACTGGCCATTGCCTGGATTCTCGGACCCCGGCGGGGCAAGTATTCCCGCGAAGGAATGCCCGCTGCTATCCCCGGCCACAACCTTGCCTTCGTTTTGTTCGGCTGCATGCTGGCGCTGGTGGGATGGTTGGGATTAAACGGGGCGGGTGCTATCCTTTTTACCGGCACAGAAGCGGGTGTTGTACCGTTGGTTGCGATCAATACCA
The DNA here is from genome assembly GCA_035308965.1 of Terriglobia bacterium. Taxonomy (GTDB): domain Bacteria; phylum Acidobacteriota; class Terriglobia; order UBA7540; family UBA7540; genus DASYXZ01. Next base: position 100,629 of record DATGFN010000021.1, read on the forward strand.
TCCTGGCCGCGGCGTCAGCCCTGTTAGCCGCTGTGGTCATCACTCGCCTCCGGTTTGGCAAGCCCGACGCCTCATTGAGCGCCAACGGCTGGGTTGGCGGCCTGGTCGCGGGCAGCGCGGCCTGCGCTTTCATCAATCCCCCTCTCGCGATCCTCATCGGATTGGTGGCCGGAGCGCTGGTCACTTTTTCCGTGGAGTGGCTTGAATTGCATTTGACCGTCGATGATCCCGGCGGCGCCATTTCCGTGCATGCCGTGTGTGGCATCTGGGGAGTCTTCGCCCTCGGCGTCTTTGGCCGCTTCCCGAGTCCTGTTCTCAATGTCGCTGCCGGGCCCTCGGCTCCGCCTCTGTTGGGCGATGCGGGCCAATGGCTGGCCCAGGTTGTCGGGATTGCAACTTTAATTGGATTTGTTCTGCCCTTAACCTATGGCCTCAACTGGATCCTGAATCGTTCTTATCCACAACGTGCGGCGCCGGAGGGCGAGCGGCAGGGAATGGACTTGTCCGAACTCGGCGCCGGCGCCTACCCGGAGTTTGTGACCCATACCGATGAATTTACGCGAATGTAATCCATCCAAACAAAACTTACCCGCTCATTGACAATCTAGCTATTTTATTTACTGTTCCGGCATCGATGGGCGGTATACTGCATCCAACGGGTAGGTTCTCTGTGAGAAAAGCCATGATTCGCGACCTTCTTCCAATCATCCTTGGCAGCGTGCTGCTATCTATGACGGGTTGTCACAGCAGGACCGCAGCCTCGTTCGGCGGTGCGAGCAGTCGTGGAGGTGGCGGCAGTAGGGATTTCGGTACCGTCCGTACCGTTTCGGAAATGCGAGTGGACCCCGTCGCATCCCGAGCGGAACCACTAAAGCGTTACATTGCGGAACGCCATGAGGTTGAAATCATCGCGCCGGAATCAGAACTCCAAAAATCCTGGCAGTCAGTGATTGATTTTTGCGCCACGATCCAGTGTGAAGTCATTTCTTCCAGCGTAACGTCGAGGACGGACGATTCGGTTCCGTCAGGCACCGTGACATTGCGAGTGGCCCCGGAAGATCTGACGAAACTACTTATCCAAATCCAGAAGCTAGGGAGAATCGCACAACATTCGACAGAGCGGGAAGATAAGACAACCGCAGTCGTGGATACTGAGGCCAAAATCAAGAATCTCACAGCCTTTCGAGATAACCTGAGGGTCATGCTGGCCAAGCCTTCCGCGACCGTCAAAGATCTCATCGAAATACAGGAGCAACTAACTCAAACGCAGTCGGAATTGGATAGTGAGACACGTAATCGGAAAATTCTGGCTAACGAAACAGAGAAAGTCGCAGTGCAGCTCTCCTTTCGTATTAAGGAATCCAGACGAACCGTGAGGGGGCTTGGTGCGATCTGGGATGCTTTGGGGGAGGCGGGTTCGGATTTTGCGGATAGTACAGCCTTTCTCATCACGGCAATTGTGTCTGTCATTCCATGGCTGTTTGTGATCGCGTCTATCATCTGGCTATTAGCCAGGGCTTGGCGAAAGCGAAACCGAAAACGTCCAGCCGCTTCAACGCCGCCTCAGGCAACACCTTGATAATGACCGGGTAGCGCATCCATAACGGTACCGGCTTTGCAAATGTACGTGTCCCGCGCGAGCGAAGCTTCGTGGCGGCGCTTTCGAGCTCGCTAGCTCCACGTCCGGTCCCACGAGCGTTCGTGGTCCCACTGCGGGGTGGGCTCAAAGTAGCCGGTGCCCGGCATCAGGTGCTGGCGGACGGCGTCCTCATTGAGCGTTATGCCCAGGCCCGGTTTATCCGGCACCGCGACATAGCCTTTATTGACGATAGGCTTTTCCACGCCCTCTACCAAGTCGGCCCACCAAGGCACGTCCAGCGAGTGATTTTCAAGGGCCAGAAAATTCTGCGTGGCCGCCGCGCAATGGACGTTGGCCATGCAACTCACGGGCGAGCCGGCAAAGTGCATGGCCATGGGGACGCCATATTCCATGGCCGCATCGCCGATTTTCTTCGTCTCCAGAATGCCTCCCGAGGTGGCGAGGTCAGGATGGATTTTGCAGATGGCATGATTCGAGCACAGCTTGATAAAGTCCTCTTTCAGGTAGATATCTTCGCCGGTCAGGGTGGGTGTGGGGATGGAATCCGTGATGCGCTTCCACAGATCGGTGTATTGCCACGGAATCAGATCCTCCATCCAGGCGAGATTATATTTCTCAAACGCGCGGCCCAGGCGGATGCAGGAATTCACTCCGATGTGTCCGAGGTGGTCCATGGAGAGAGGGATTTCCATGCCTACGGCCTCGCGTACCGCGGCCACGTAAGTGGACATCAGCTCGATTCCCTTGTCGGTGACCTCGGTGGCGATGAAAGGGTGGGGGATTAGGGCATCTTCCTCCTTACTCAAACCCGAAGGGTGAGTCACGGTGCCGGGCTTGTCCGCCACCACGTCGATGCCAAGGTCCATCTTGAGCCAGGTGAGACCAATCTCCTCCTTGCGGGCTTTCATTCGTTGGGCGTAGACCAAAGGGTCGCGGGATTCAGTGGTGTCGGCATAGATCCGGATCTTGTCGCGAAATTTTCCTCCCAGCATCTGGTAGATCGGAACGCCCCAAACTTTTCCGGCAATGTCCCACAGCGCCATTTCAATTCCGCAGACGCCGCCAGCCTGGCGCGCCGGTCCGCCGAATTGCTTGATCTTGCGGAACAACTTGTCCACCTGGCAGGGGTTCTCGCCGAGCAACCGGCTCTTGAGCATCAGAGCATAGGTCGGGCTGGCGCCATCGCGGACCTCGCCCAGGCCGTAGACGCCCTGGTTAGTGTCAATGCGAATAATGGGGCAGGTCATGGGAGCTTTCACCACCACCGCCACGCGCAGGTCCGTGATCTTCAGTCCTGACGGGCTGGAATTGGTGTTGACGTTCTTGACCGCCTGCCCGGGACCATCCTCGGCCAGGAAGGCGCCGCCGATTGCTGCCGCCGAACTTTTTAAAACGTTGCGTCGATCCATACGAGCTCCTTTGAGACTTATGTTCCTTATTCGGTCTGTTTCTCTATTCCACCTTCATGCGTTGCTTCGCTCCCTTCTGCTCCAACCACTTGTTGAATTCCTCGATCATGGGCTTCGTCCACTTTTTGTCGATCTCACCCGGCGTGTATTTTCCTTCGCGCAACATTTGGTGTCCCCACTCATCCACCAGGTGCGTCATCTGCGCGCTCGTCACAACCTTTTCCGCGAGCTGGGGCGGAATAAAAGTGATGCCTTCCGGGTCGCTCACCGCCACGTCGCCCGGCATCACGGTGGCATGTCCGATGCGAATGGGAACGTTGATACCCATCAGCATCACGTTGCGCAACGCCGACGGATCGAAGTCGCGAACATAAACTTGAAATCCCTTAATCTCCGACATGCCGGTGACGTCGCGGATGGAACCATCCACCACCAGCCCGTTGTGGCTCTTGGTGTAGATGGCGGTGCCCAGATTGTCTCCGGCGAAAGTTCCGTCCTGAATTTTGCCGAAAAGGTCCACCACCAGAACGTCTCCCGGTTCCAGGGTATCAATCACCCAGGAATTCTGCGCGCCCACCCGGCCCTCATGTTGTCCATGTTCGTTGATAGAGGCATTGACGTCGGGACGGAGCGGCATAAAAACCGCCGTCACCACGCGACCCGTCATGCGCTCTCCGGAGTTGATGACCTTCCACCCTCCCTCAAACTGGTTGGGGAATCCTTCGCCTCTGAGCACGCCCCAGGCTTCCTCGGCGTCCACCGTTTTCAATTCCGCCAGGAGCGAGTCCGGGACTTTGGGCCGCCCGTCGGGAAAACGCTCGCCTTGCCACTGGCGCGTCAGCCCCACGCGCTGCTCCTTTGAAAATAATCCGAGTTGGGCGTAACACTGGGCACAGGTGGCAAGCAAGATGATCGCCGCGGCGGCACAACGCGTTTTCATAAACGTCCTCCAGAAGTTAGTTCGGCTTAAATTTTCGTTGCACAAGATTAGTCCTTCACGCATTCTCTTTTTTGGAATCGCAAAGTGCCCTGCATATTACTCAATCCCGGGCGCGGTGTAAAACCGGATTCCTAGCATGAAGAATTCGGGGGAGTGGAGTGCTCGGCTATCGCCGCCGGCGTCATCGTAAACGTGCGCGGCTCTCATCCCACGGATGACGGCTTGATTTCAATCCGAGCGGCTCACATACTGATTTTGCGGGTAACCATGCCAACGCACGCGCGCCGTCCAAATGAAACCTAAATCCAAGCCGGAACAAGACAAGGAGCGGGTTTTCCTGACCGCCGAGTGGCGTTACCTCGCCTTGCTGAACTACCCCGTCGATCCCGCCCTATTGCTGCCGCGCGTTCCGCGAGGGACGGAGCTGGACGAATTCAACGGAAAAACTTTTGTGAGCGTGGTCGGATTCCGTTTTCTGGCCGCGAAATTAAAAGGAGTGCCTATTCCTTTCCACCGCGATTTCGAAGAGGTCAATTTGAGGTTTTACGTGCGGCGGCGGGAAAATGGCGCGGTCAAACGCGGCGTGGTATTTATTCAGGAAATAGTTCCGCGGTTCGCCATTGCGACTGTGGCCCGGCTGGCCTATAACGAGAACTACAGGTCGCTCCCCATGGCGCACCGAATCGTTCAATCGGGCGAATCGCCAATCCCCCAACTGTCGGTTGAATATTCGTGGCGGCTGAAATCCGCTCGGTACCGCTTGAAAGTCGTCGCCACTGGCGAGCCGCGCCTGGCCACAGAAGGATCGGAGGAGCAATTCATTTCAGAGCATTACTGGGGCTACTGCGCGCAGCCGGACGGCGGATGCGTTGAGTATCATGTGTCACATCCGAATTGGCGAATATGGCAGGCGGCCGAGGCCAGCCTGGAGGGGAATATGACCGAGTTCTATGGCCCTGAGTTCGCACAATATCTGAATCGCCCGCCCGATTCCGCTTTTTTGGCCGATGGATCGAGCGTGGCGGTCTATTCGGGAAAGAAACTTGCCTCTTGACCCCAACCGAAAAAAAGAACGCGGCGGCCGAAGCCGCCGCGTTCTGTGTTGCCTGCACTGATTCTCGCCCCGGACTTAGAAGTTCACGTGCAGCGACAATTGCATAAAGCGCGAACTCCCCACGGTGTGTTGAATAACCCCAAGGCTGCCCTGAGGAGGAATTGAGGGCGGCCCGCTAAAGTTGGGGAAGAACACTACATTGTTGTTGGGCGCGTCAAAATCGGGATGATTGAAAATGTTAAACGCGTCGGCCTCGAAGCGCAGGCGGTAACGACCCTCGTGGAACGGGACCTCCTTGGCCAGGCTCATATCGAAGCGGACCTGGAAAGGTCCCCGGAACAAGTTGCGGCCTGTGTTCCCATAGAGGGATTCGTAGATGTCGCACCCGGAGGCGTCGCAGGGAGGCACGCCATCCTGGCCGGGGGCCAGAAACTGCGGGAGAAAAGCGTTGGCATTGAGCACCGGCTTGCCGGGATTCACGCCCGTGGTGCCCTGTAGTTGCGCCTGGGCAGAAGTTGCGCCGGGCGCGAGCGGCACGATGGGGTTTCCGATGTAGTCGGAGGTGCCGAGGTACTGGCTGGCGACGGAACCGGAAAAGTCGTAGACGCTGTAGGGTTGGCCGCTCTCGGCTACAGTCTGTCCACCGATAATCCAATTGCCGATCAGGTTGTTCCAAACCTTGTTCTGAGGCCGGCTGGGGGTTGTGTAACTGTAATTGATCAGGAACACGTGCGTCTGGTCGAAGTCCGCCGACGCATAGCTGCCTTTCGGAGTCAGCGGATTGTTCCCGGTAAAGAACAGGCCCAATCCGCTCTGCTCGTCGAGAGCGTGCGACCACGTGTAAGAGGCGGTGAATTGCAGCCCGTTAGACAGGCGCTTGCGCAATTGAGCCTGAAGGGCATCGTAGTTGGACGTGCCCTCCGCCTCGTAGAGCACCGAATTCATGTCATAGCCAATGTAGGGGACGCGGACCGGCGCGTTGCCGGAAAACTCGCTCGTGAAGATCGGCTCAGTGTCGAGTTCCAGCGGCGTCGCGCCTCCGTAAGAATATATCTGTTCGTTGGCCGGGTTCTGCGCCCACAACGGATTCTGCGGTGTGGCGATGGTCCCCTGGTTGAAGGGAATCGGCAACACCTCATGCACACCCCGGTTGCCGACATAGGCGACGTTAATCAGCCAACTGTTGGAGGGTTGGTATTGAAAGTCGAAGGTCCAGTTCTCGGTGTAGGGCAATTTGTTGCTGATGTCATAGCCGCCGAAGAGGAAAGGTCCAAACAGGTTGCCCGCCGGAAAGCATCCGGAAAACCCGCAGGCGGTTTGCGCGAAGTTCGGCAAATAAGAAAGAAAACCGGCGGCGTTGCCTGATGGTGCGGGCGGCGGAGTGGCGCCGAATGGCGCGGAAAGCGTCGCTCCCCTCGGGACGGAAGCCGGCTCGACGAACGGAGGCGCCAATGTTACGCCGAACGGTCCGTTAAAGCCAGAGCCGGCGCTGGGAGAGAAATAGCTGAACAACTCGCCGCGATCGTAGTAAATGCCGTAGCCCGCCCGCACGGTCATCTTCGGGCGCGGTGACCAGGCGATAGCGACCCGCGGAGCGAAGCCCCACTGATGTTGCTGCATCAGGGAATCGCTGCCGTTCTTGGCGAAGACCAGGCCGGAACTGGTGATGGTGTCCGAGGCCACATCGTAGGAGTATGCGGCGGGATTAAATGAGGTCAACTTCCCATATTTCTCCGAGAGGGGCCCGTCGTAATCCCAGCGCAAGCCGGCGGTAACGGTCAGATTGCTGCGCAACTTGAAGTTGTCGTTCACGTACAAGCCCGCCGTATTCGACCGGTAATACCGGCTGGCCGCGCCCGCGAACTCCTGGCCGCTGCGGACACTCCCTTCCACAAAGGTCAGGAAGCTTGAGAAGATCACACTGTCCGTACCCGTATTGTTGTTAATGATGTTCAACTGAGTGTGGTCCAGTAGTCCGCCCACCGCGATCGTGTGCCGCCCTTTCACCATGTTCAATGAGGATTCGTACTCCCATTGATTTTGGTACATTCCGGCATTGCCGAAGCTGACGCTGGGGCCGAATTCCAGGCCATTCTGAATCGTCGGATCTGAAGTGCCGATCTCGAACTGGGGAAAATTGTTGGTAGTGGGGAAACTGATGCCGAGCGCACTGGCACTGAAAGCTGAGCTCGTGTGCGCGTAGGCTCGCAGGCGCGTGAAGCCGACGTGCTGCTCCCAGGTGATCGTGGGAGACAGGATCATGTTATTGCTGAGGGTGCCCACCACACTGCCGGCCGAAAGCTGTTGACCGAAGCCGAGTAGTGAACCGACGGCGCCAAACGGATTGGTGGTGGGATTGTTCTGGATGTAGAACTTCCCCGCCAGGCGATCCTTTTCGTTGACCACATAGTCCACATTCCCTATGCCCTGATTGACGGGCGCCAGCGAGTTCCTCCCCTGAACTACCACGTCGTATCCGAGGTCTGCAGCCATTGTTGGATCGGTGATTTGCGCGCTCGGAATAAGATATTGTCCGTTGGGAAGCTTGACCTGAAGCATACTCAAGGCAGCCGGATTGATCTGGTTGGCGGTGATCGTTTTTCCAAAGCTCGATTTCATGGCGTTGATGATGCCAGCCGGGCTGCGATCATCCGTCAGACCCAGCGGCACCGTGACATCTCTGAGGGATTCTTGCTGATCAGAGACGCGAATGCCCTGGTATGAGCCGAAGTAGAATAGTTTATCCTTCTTGATAGGCCCGCCAATCGTGCCGCCGAACATATTGCGGTTCAAGAATGGAGTGGGGAGGTTGTTCGCATTGTAGAAGAATGGTGCGGCGTTCATATCGCTGTTCTGCCATTCTTCCCATCCCGATCCGTGAATCTTATTGGTTCCGGACTTGGTGAGCACGCTGATGTGCGCGCCACTGTTGTTGCCTTGGGTTGCGTCAAACATGGCGGCGTTCACAGCGATCTCCTGGATCGCATCGGGCGGAGGCGTTGGCAGTGACTGCCCAATGGCGCCGTATACGGAAGTACTGGTTTGAATATCGCCGCCGGCGCCGAAGTTCTCACCCGTGTTCAGCACAAAGCGGTTCTCCCCCACTTGACTGGTGGAGTTTCCATTGAACAAGTTGTTGGTGCTCACGCCGTCCATGGAGAAGCTGTTGCTCGAATCCCGGTTGCCGTTGGCGAAGATGGCTTGGTTGCCCAGGCCGGCGTTGGCGCCCGCGCCCGCCAGGAAATCCGAATGCACGCCCGGTGTCAGAATCGCCAGTTGGGTGAAGCTCCCCGTGCCCAGGGGTGTATCTTGAATTGTGAGTTGGTCCACAACGTAGCCGTTGGTGGCATCGGTCTGGTTCATGAGGGGCGTTGCGGTCACCTCAACGGTAGTGCTCACCGTGCCTGGCTGTAGCACTTCGTCCACCGTGACGGTCCGGTTGGCTTGAACGAGCACTTCCGTGTGGACGCCGCTTTTGAACCCTTCCTTGGTAAAGGTAACGCTGTAAGTGTCAGGAGGTAAGTCAACGAATTGGTATGCCCCTGCGCTGTTAGATTGCTTGGTGCGCTCAAGTCCGGTCGCGGCGCTGTGGATCTTGACCTGCGTCTGAGGCGCCACAGCACCGCTGCTGTCGGTTACAGTCCCCGTGATCGAACCCAATAGTTGTTGTGCGGGGGCAGTCAGGGGCAGGGCTAGAAGGATGGATGAACATAAGCAAAGGCCCATGAGCCTTTTCACAGCAGTCGTCATTAGGAAACCTCCTCACAAGGAATTCATGGACGTTAAGACCTCAACTCCCGACGGGCAATCTTGCAAGTTAAGCACGCGTATGAGAAGGACGGCACATTATAAAACAGGTCCTTCCCGGCCTGACCAGAAAATGTATCAGTAATATTTATCGGTTCCTGTGCCGATTTCTATCCGGACTTCAAGTGAAGAAGATTATTAAACAGGTAATCGGTTAAATTGGGATGAAGTCCAGGTTAAGAAATTGTGAATCCGATTGCGGGGTTCCACTCTTGATTGACCGGGGCATTATTACGAGTCAATCGATCTGAGGCGAAGGGTTGGTTCTTGTCCTGAGAAATGCGAGGGCCGCGCGAAGAGTTTTCCTAGCAGTTTTTTGAGCAACTCCTAAAATTGTCATTCCGAGGAGCCCTTTGCGACGAGGAATCTCGCATTGCTTGGCTTTTCAGGGCGAGATTCCTCGCTACGCTCGGAATGACATGCGTGGAAAACGTTTTTCAACAAACTGCTAGGGGTTCTTCTGGGCGGACGTGCCCACCGTCTGAGATTTAGTCGGAGGCGAGCCGCCCGATTGGGACTTGCGTAGCCGCGTAGCCAGGGCCCGAATCACGCCATGGGCCACGGATGGATTCCCGTTCAAGGCCTCGCGGAATGTCCTGCCGTCGAGGGACAAGACTCGCGTGTCTTCCGTTCCAGAGAGCACGGTGGCGGCCCGCGGCGCCGGGTCCAGCACCGCCATCTCGCCGATAAATCCACCCGCCTGTTCGCTCCCCACCAATTTTTGCCGGTCGCCGTTCTGGCGGTGAACTTTAACTTCACCCGACAAGAGCACAAACACCTCGTCGCCGGGTTTCCCTTCAACACATAAGGGCTGGCCGGGCGCAAACACTTTCTCACTGCTGGCGCGGGCCAGGCTGGCCAAGGTCTTCCGGGGCGAGCCGGACGAAGAGGGGAACCGCGCGCAAGGCAATCATTTTTTCCACCGTCACCAGGCCGGTATCGGCACGGCTATCCACGTTGGCGGCGCGAACTTAGCGAATCCATTTCACTAAATCTTCAGAAATGCGGGGAAGAAAGATTGGATTCGCCTTCGCGGGGATGACCAATTCCTCGAAAGGAATCCAATTCCAAATGACACCACTAACGAGTTTTGGCATTGCTGCGGGTTACGCGACAATTTCTTTGATTACTTGCCCGGCCACATCGGTGAGCCGATAGTCGCGGCCTGCGTGCCGGAAGGTGAGTTTGGTGTGATCCATGCCCAGCAGGTAAAGGATGGTGGCGTGGAAATCGTGAATGTGCATCTGGTTTGAGGCGACTTCGATTCCATAATCATCGGTCTGACCATAGGTGATGCCGCCCTTCACTCCGCCGCCGGCGAGCCAGGAGCTATAAGCGCGGGCGTGGTGCTCGCGGCCCTTGGCATCCTGCATGGCGCTGAACGGGGTTCGGCCGAATTCGGTGGTCCACACCACCAACGTATCCTGAAGCAATCCCCGCGACTTCAAATCTTTCAAAAGCCCGGCGATCGGCTGGTCGATATTTTTCGCCAGCGGCACGCAGGTTTGCATGTCGCCATGCGCGTCCCAGTTGGTGTTGGAACCTGTATCAATGAGCTCGATAAAACGCACGCCGCGTTCGGCCAGCCGCCGGGCCACCAGGCACTGCCAGGCGAATCCTTCCGTGCTGCCGCGCTCGAGTCCGTAAAGCTTCAGGGTGGCATCAGTTTCTTTGGAGAGGTCGAAGGCTTCCGGCGCTTCCTTTTGCATGTGAAAGGCGGTCTCGAATGACTTGATGCGCGCCGCCAGGGCGGGATCGGAATCGCGCCCGCGCAGGTGCTCGGTGTTGAAGAAATCGATCAACCCCAGCTCCATCTCCTGGATTTCCGGCGAAGGCGTGCGCGGTTTCAAATTCGGGATAGGCTCCGGCCCGGGCACAATCCGAGTTCCCTGGTGAATGGCGGGCAGAAAATCCGATCCCCACACCTGGCTGCCGGCGTAGGGAAGCTGAGGAGCAAGGACCAGGAAGGAAGGCAGGTTCTGATTGAAAGTTCCCAAGCCATAACTCGTCCAGGAGCCGATGCTGGGCCGCGTGAACGTCACCGAACCGGTGTGAATGCCGAGGGTGGCTTCAAAGTGATCGTTGTGGTCATTCTTCATGGTGCGAATCACGCACATGTCGTCCACGCACTCGGCCATGTGGGGCAGCAGGTCGCTGACTTCCGTGCCCGACTTTCCATAGTGCTGGAATTTCCACTTGGGTTGGGTAAGGTATTTTCCGCCTTGAATCGTCTTCCCGTTGTCGGCGAATAATTTCGGTTTGGGGTCAAAAGTATCAACGTGCGAGACCCCGCCGCTCATGTGGAGGAAAATCACCCGCTTGGCCCTGGCCGGGAATTGGGGCGCCTTGGGCGCCAGTGGATTGGCATCACTCGGGGCGGAAACATCCGCCGCCATGAGGTCGGATAGGATTGCCGGAATAACCAGCGAGGCCCCCAGAATCGAACGCAGGCTTTGCCTCCGCGTGCATCCGCAATTTGAATGATCGCCCATGATTGCACCTCAATCGATATACATAAACTCGTTCGTGGCCAGCACGGCGCGCAGAAAACTGGCCCACGATTCCTGGGTTAGCAGATCAGGACCTACATCCGCCGCTCCCATCTTTTGCCGGCTTTGATCCAGGTAAGCAAGCGCCTTCTTTTTTTCCAGCGCGGTGGGAGGGCGCGCGAATGCCAACTCAAAAACCATGTCCAGCCGGCGCGCGTTATCTGGAGCCTCATCCATCAGCCGCGCCGCCCAATGCTCCGAACAGTCGTGTATGAATTCGCTGTTCATCGCAAACAGCGCTTGCAGCGGGGTGATGCTGCTGTCCCTCCCGGGCGTGCTGACATTCGGGTCAGCTCCGTCGAACACGGAAAGATAAGGATGCCGCTGGCTGCGCTGCACCATCAGGTAAACACTGCGACGATCGGTTTCATAAACGGCCGCGAATGGCTTGTGCTGCGTCCAGTTCCAGGCGACCGGAGGCGGGAACGGATGCCCGGTGCCGACGGTTGAATCCAGGTCTCCACTCACTTTAAGGATGGCGTCGCGAATGGATTCCGCGTCCAGCCGCTGCCGGTTGAATTTCCAATACAAATCATTTCCCGGATCCATGGCGGCATCCTCATGCGGTCCGTTACTCGAGAGTTGATAGGTTTGGGAAAGCATGATGAGCCGGTGCATGGCCTTAATAGACCAGCCGCTCTCGATAAATCGACTGGCGAGATAGTCAAGCAATTCGGGATGGCTTGGCGCTTTCCCGCGTTTTCCAAAGTCGCTGGGTGTGGCGACGATGCCCTTGCCAAAATGGTATTCCCAAATCCGGTTTACCATCACCCGGGCAGTGAGGGGATTTTTCGGGTCGGCAAGCCATTGCGCGAGTTGCAATCGGCCGCTTGCTTTGCAATCTGTGGGCAGCGCCTGGCCGCCCAGGATTTGCAGGAAATGCCGCGGAACTACGTCGCCCTTTTTCGCCGGGTCGCCGCGTAAGAGTACCGGAGAATCGTGCGCAGTCTCCTCCGCCACGGCGTAGGCGGTTTCGAGGGTGGGCATATCGGCGCGGACTTTCTGGCGCTGCTTCTTGACCTCCCGGATGTCCTTGTCAATATCCTGCACCGTTCGGGTGCCATGTGCGGCGACGGGATGAGGCGTGTCGTCCGCGCCCGCTCCATTGCCCGCCTTATCGAGCACCTTCTTTTCTTCCTCAAGTTTCTTCAATTGCTCGTCCAGCGGCTTGAGCTGGTCGTTGAATGGCTTGAGCGCGGCTTCCACTTTTTCCGGCGGCAGGCGGTAAACAAGGTCTCTCTGCTCGTTGATGTTTTCCGATCCGGCAAATGGAAACCTCGTGCTGTCCAGGATGCCGTAGAGCGCGTAATAGTCTTTGGACGGGATGGGATCGTACTTGTGGTTGTGGCAGCGCGCGCAGGCCACGCTCATGCCCAGGAAGGTTTTACCCAGGTTGTCGATAGTGTCGTCAATGGTCAGATACTTATAGTTCTCGGGCTTCACGCTAAACCGCTTGGCGATGGCCAGGTAGCCGGTGGCCACCGAGTGTTCCCATTTTTCAGGTTCGGATTTGGCCGGCATCAGGTCACCGGCAATTTGCTCGCGGATAAATTCATCATAAGGTTTGTCGCGGTTGAAGGAATAAATCACGTAATTCCGGTAAAGATACGCCTGGGGAATGGGATAATCCGCGCTGTCGCCCGCCGTATCGGCATAGCGCGCCACGTCCAGCCAGTGCCGCCCCCAGCGTTCGCCATAATGAGGCGAGGCCAGCAGTCGGTCCACCACTTTGGCGAAAGCCTGCGGCGAGCGGTCGGCCAGAAACGCGTCGACTTCCTGAGGCGTGGGCGGAAGGCCGGTCAGATCATACGTAGCGCGGCGGATCAAGGCGCGCTTGCCGGCTGCGGGCGCGAGCTTCAGTCCCTTTGCTTCAAGCTGGGCCAGAATGAAATTGTCCACGGGCGTTTTTGCGCGCGCGGCATTTTTAATTCTTGGGACCGTTGGTTTTTTTATGGGCTGGAATGACCAGAAGGCTTTCTGCTCCGGGGTGATTTGGTAATCGTCAGGCGATGCGGTAAGCGCTCCGCCCGCCCAAACCGCTCCATTTTTTACCCATGCCACGAGGTCGGCAATTTCCGCTTCAGATAGTTTTTTCCCCGGCGGCATTTTCAGTTTGTCATGCGTTTGCTGCACGGCCTGAATCAAGAGACTTTTGTCCGCATCGCCGGGCACCAGGGCAGCGCCCAGTGGGCCGCCTTTCAGAAGGGATTCCCTGGTATCGAGACGAAAGCCTCCCATGGGCGTCGCGCCATGGCAGGGTAGACAGTTGGCGGCCAGTACGGGCCGGACTTGCCCATCGAAAAACTCTTCCGGCGACTCAGGCCACACGGCGCCGTTCTGGATCCACTTCTTGAAATTTTCAATGGTCTCATCATCGAGCTTGGGCCCGTTGAGCGGCATTTTAATGCGCTCGTGAGTGTGGCTGATGGCTGCGATTAGCAGGCTATCGTCCGGCTTGCCCAGGACAATCACCGGCCCATCGTTGCCACCCTTCAGGATGTTTCGGCGCGAGTCGAGTTGCAGGCCGCCGCTCTTGAGCCCGGTGTGGCATGCATTACATTTGCTCGCCAGCACCGGCCGGATTTTAGCCTCGAAAAACTCAGCTTGATCCGGGGTTTGCGCCTGCAAAACACTGGGAAAAAGGAAACAAATTCCTACGAGGGCAACTCCCACCAGAGAGATTCCGCTGATACGGCCAGAAGTCAGGGAGAACCTTAATGAATCTGGAGGATGACTGTCGGAGTCCTGAGAAGCATGTAACATTCTGCTGGGCCCGTAATTCCTGACAAACCACATCTTGATTACGGAATTACACCACAGCGCGCTGGGGCTGTCAAACGCTTGCCCGCACAACCAAGTAGCGGGAGGAATGAACTTAATATTGGACCTTAATTCTGGCGACCGCGGAGGCCTTAATCTGAACCTTGCTCTCGACGGGCGTTTTGCCAGGCGGCGGAGTGACTTTATAAGTATGTTCGCCGACCGGCAACCGCACAGTCAGCGGGCTCACACCCGCCGACTTGCCGTCGACAAAAACTTCGAGGGCGGGCGGGTCGCTCTGCACAAACAACCGCCCCTCGTTGGCTTTCTCATCCGATAAATCATTGGCTTCCTTCGAGTCGGCGAGCGGCGCTTTTGCCGCGTCCGAAGATTTCACACTTGTAGCCTTATCAAAAGGCGACGACCCATCATTTTGTGGTTTCACGGATTGATTCACACTTTGAGGCGCCGCCGCATTCTGAACGGGAGGCTCGTCAGTGCGAGGAAGTTCGGGAACCGATTCCTCCTGCGCCAGCACCATTCCGTCCGGAGGTTCCTCTTGTCGCACGCCGTGCGGTTCAGTCCCCTGGATGAATGCTTCAACTCGAGTGGCGACCTCCTCTTCGCCGGTGTCTTGCGAAATGCTGTGACTCTGGTATTGAGCCATCACAACTCCGGGCGGGGCGGTAAATTGCTCCGCGTCACGGTAGGAGGGCAGGCCCACGGCTCGCTTCATAAACTCCGTCCAAACCGGCAATGCGGATTGCGACCCGGTCAGGTTAAGGTCCCTGTCGTCGTCGTAACCCACCCAGGCCACGGTGAGCAGGTTTGAAGTGAACCCGGCGAACCAGCCGTCATGAGAGCTCCCGGTCTTTCCCGCCGCCGGCTTCGAGAAGCCACGGTCCCGGACGCCCGCCCCGGTCCCATAGTTAATTACGCTTTCGAGCAGGTTTACCATCAGGAAACTAACGCGCGGATCAAGCACGCGCCGCGTGGTGACGGGGCCGAGCCATACTTGGGCGCCGGAAGGATCATCCACCTCCTCGATGCAGCGAGGCGAGACGTACTGGCCTTGGTTGGCAAAAATCGTGTAGCCGCCCGCCACTTCCATGGGAGTTGCCACGTAGGCCCCGAGCGCAATCGAAGGAGTCGCTCCCAGTTGAGAATTGAATCCCGCTGCCATGGCCAAGTTGCGTACTTTATCGTAGCCCACCATCTCCGCCAGGCTCACGGTGGGAACGTTAAGGGAAGACACCAGCGCCTGGTGGACGGTTACCATGCCACGGTATTCCCGGTCGTAGTCGCGGGGCGCGTAAGGTCCATCCTCATCATTGCCAGTTTCGAATTGGGTGGGTTGGTCGTTCAGCAGAGTCGCGGGCGTGATGACCGGCGTTGAACCATCCACGCCCGAGCTCAGGGCAGCAGCATAGACAAAGGGTTTGAATGATGACCCGGGTTGTCTTCGGGCCAGAGCGTGGTTCAACTGGCTGGTCCCGTAGTCACGCCCTCCGATCAAAGCCCTCACGTAGCCGGTATGCGGGTCGAGAGCCACCAGCGAGATTTGGGGCTGGTTGAGTCCGAGCGGAGGCGCGTCCTTGGGCTGTCCCCGGTATTTCACTTCCCGGTCGAGTTCCGACAGTCCGACGCGCGCACCCTCCAAAGCCGCCCGCTGGAGATCGCTATCGAAAGTGGTATAGACCTTCAACCCTTCGAAACGCAGTTCGCGTTCACTGAACCGGGTGCGCAACTGGGCCGCGACCATATCCTCGAAAAATGCTTCTTGGTTCCCTTCGACGGGAGCGGGTTTGGTAGTCTTCAGAGGGGAGGCCAGCGCCCACTCGGCATCCGCCTGCTTGATGGAGCCCGTCTGCACCATCTGGCGCAGCACGGAGTCGCGCCGTTCCTGCGCCCGCTCATGATACTTGTAGGGTGAATAGAGATTGGGCCCTCGGATCAGGCCGGCCAGGAATGCGGCTTCGGGCAGGTTGAGTTTGCTGAGGTCTTTATTGAAATAAGCCTGGGCAGCGTCACTGAATCCGAATATTCCGAAGTTGCCTTGTTGACCAAGATAAATGCGGTTCGCATAAAGCTCAAAAATCTGTTGCTTGCTCAGGCGATGTTCGAGGAGTTCTGCCAGGAATATCTCCTCCACCTTGCGGCTGAAGGTGCGGCGGGGAGTTAGGAACAAGTTCCGCGCCAACTGCATGGTTAAGGTGCTGCCGCCTTGCAGCGTCCCGGCGCCTCGAATGTCGGCCAGGGCCGCCCCCGCCAGGCGAACTGGATTGACGCCGTGATGCGAAAAAAAGTCATGGTCTTCCACGGCGATGACTGCGTCCACCAAATCTTTCGGCATATCGGCGTAATGCAGCAAGTGCTGCTCGGAACGCGAATAGCCGCTCAGCGTGGTCATCACTTCCGGTTCGAGCCTGTAGTCCTGAAGAGCGCTGTTGTCCTTGAGTGATCGAATTTCGGTAATGTGGCCATTGCGGAACTTCAGTTCCGCAGAGTCTTCTTCGGTCTGGGCGTGGCGGAAATAGGATGCGCTCCCGGGATGGATTTCCAACCGGTCCGGCCCCACCTTGAAGGTCCCAACATCTGAACCGCCCTCGCCTTCAACGTAAAGGGCTGCCCGCAACCGCTGCGCGAGCATGGCCGGAGTGGCCTCCTGCCCCAAATAAACTTGCTCGGGAGAAGCGAAAATTACCGCGGCCCCACCCGCGCCGCCACCCTCCAACTGGGTGGCCATTAGCCGATTGATCTCCCGGGTGACGTGGAAGAGAATTGAGATGGCGAGAATGAATGTGGCCAGGGTAACAGTGAGCAGAGCAGCTACCCACCAGGGCATGCCGCGGAAAACGCCGATCACGCGCTGCCGGAAATCCATCCATGTGCCGCCGACTTTGGGCGCCTCTGTCTCCATAGATTGTTTCCTTTCATAAACGAGCATTGTGCGATTCAAAATTGAGGGAAGCAATCAGGTGAATCCCTTACACATATAAATAGCAGGGCCTCGCCATAGTGTAGGTGAAAAAACAGGGCTTATACGATGACCGAGAGTGCCGGGGGGCGAGTAAGAGGCGAAGTGCACACGCAAGGTCTTCTTGTCGCGCTTGTGACCTCACCCGCGCATCCGAAGATTAATTCCAAGCCGGCTTGGCCCCCGAGTTTGCGCTGCCAGGCGCTTCCACGGACTGCGGGCGCGCCATTTTGCAGCAGCATGTGCCGCTTGACAGAGGGCGCATAATACTTACAGTAGTAGTAGATCCCAGGGAAAATCTAATCGAGGGGAACGGCTGAATGGGGACGCCGAAGCGAGTCGGCTACGCGGTGGTGGGCTTGGGCCGCATTGCCGAGAGGGCGGTATTGCCTGCTTTTCGCCACAGCCGAAGGGCCAAATTGGTGGCCCTGGTGAGCGGGGATGAGAAGAAGGCGGCGCGACTGGCAGCAAAGTTTGGGGCCAGCGACTACTATTCCTACGAAGATTATTCGCTTTGCCTGAGCCATCCTCACGTCGATGCGGTTTTTATCGCCACATCCAACGGCACCCACGCCGAATACTCGGAGCGCGCCGCGGCGGCGGGCAAGCACGTCTTGTGCGAAAAACCCATGGCCAATTCGGTGGAGGATTGCCAGCGGATGATCGAAGCTTGCAGGACCCATCGGGTCCGGCTGATGATTGCCTACCGCAAGTATTTTGACCCCGCCAGCCTTGCCTTGAAAAAAATAATGACGGGAGGAGAACTTGGCCGCCTCAAAGTGATCCATTCCGCGTTTACCATTTTTCTGCCCCCCGGCAGGAAGGTAACGCCCTGGCATCTGGATCGGAAAATGGCGGGTGGCGGAGCCCTGGTTGACGTAGGCGTTTATTGCGTCAACACAACCCGCTGGCTGACGGCAAGGGAACCCGTGGAGGCGAGCGCCCACGTATGGACCGTGGACCCGGAACGGTTCGACGATGTGGAAGAGAACATCACGTTTCGGCTGACGTTTCCCGAGGGATTCGTCCTCCAAGCCACGGCCAGTTACGGGGCCGCGCAAGCTTCATTCCTGCACGTACACGGGGAACGCGGCTGGGCAGCTCTTGACCCCGCATTCGCCTATGACGAGGAACGCCGTTTGTTCGGAAAGATTAGAGGACGCTGGTTCGAAAAGAAATTCAAAGTGATGGACGAGTTTGCCCTGGAACTCGACGCTTTTGCCGATTGCATCCGCCGCAAGTGCGATCCCGCCCCCGACGGCAATGAAGGCATGCGCGATGTGGTGGTGATGCAGGCCATCTACCGGTCGGTCCGGGAAAACCGGCCGGTTCCCATCAATGTCCCCTACGCAGTTCACGCCTAAACCGATTTCTCACTTGAATGATTCTGCCACCGGGCAAAATTTTCCCGCCAGGCGGAATTTACACTCGAAACCCCAGTTTTGAAATCGCCTCTGTATGCCTCAAGTATTTGAAATTGATTAAGTTAATGGCATTTCGGTATGGAATTTCAATTGCTTACAATCGGAGGCGTACCTTAATTCTGTCCGCATAAGGAATCGAGTCTTCGGAGGAGAATCCGATGGAAGAGAAACCTAATTACGAGCAAGAGAAATTTTCAGAGGAAGAGCCGGCATCTTCCAAGCCGAGTGCGTGGCCGTGGGCGGCGGCGCTGGTCCTCGCCTGCGCCGTGGTAATAGCCCTGGTGATGTTCTTCCGCGAGCAAGACTCGCGGCGGCAGCTTCAGTCCGCCAATGCTCAGATGACCTCGGATCTGAGCCAGATGCACGACCAAGTCTCAGACTTGAACTCGAAGATTAACGCGCTGTCGGCGGCACAGTCTGCTCAAGCCGCTCAGGCCCAACCTGGCGTTAATGGTGCGGCCCAAGCCTCTGGATCGCAAACGGCGCAAACTCCAACCGTAAGGCATACGGGCAAAAAGCGGGCCAAAGACGATCCCCGTTGGAAACAGATGCAGGATCAGCTCGCGGAAAACAAGGAGCAAATTGACGCCACCAATCAAAAAGTGGACAGCGCCAAGGAAGAGTTGGAGGGCAATCTGAATTCAACCCGAGACGATCTGAATGGGTCGATTGCCAAGTCTCATGACGAACTGGTGGCGCTCGAGAAGAAGGGCGAACGCGCCTATTTCGAATTCAGTTTGAGCAAGGCCAAAGGGTTTGATCGCGTCGGCCCGGTCAGCCTTTCGCTGCGCAAGACCAACGAGAAGAACGGTTTCTATGATATGGCGGTCATCGTCGAAGACTCGCGGCTCAACAAGAAACATATCAATCTTTTTGAGCCGGTACTCTTCTATCCTTCGGACAGCCACCAACCGCTGGAGTTAGTCGTGAATCGAATCGGCAAAGATAAGGTGCAAGGCTATGTGAGCGCTCCCAAGTACAAGGAAGCGCAATCGGCAGCCGCTGCCGCTCCCAGCGACCAAACTGCGCCAGACGCCAAGACAGCTCTGCCTCATCGAACCCCCGACGAACAGTAGAAGCGGGGGTTCCCAGGGATAGAGACAATACATTCGAATACGCGGTACCAATTACATGCAGGCTTATTTTGGAATGTAGGGAGGAAAACTCATGAAGCAAAGAATACTTGTACTCGTAACCATCTTAGCCTTGATGACTCCGAGCGTTTTGCCCATCAGCCAGAGAATGCTGGCCCAGGACAATCCGGGTCCATCAGCTCCCCAACCCACTGTCGCCCAGAACCAGGCTGCACCTCCACCGCAGTATCAATCGGCGCGGGAGAGGCGGTCCTATGAACGTGAGACGACCACGCGTCATCATTATCACATCACCAAGGGTGAAGTGCTGACGCTGGCCACCGTTGCCGCAATGCCCATGGGCATCGGTGCGATAGCGGCAGGAGGACGTGGCCTGGCGATTGGAGCAATCGTGGCCGGCCCGAGTACGATCGCCGCCCATTACATTTGGAAACATTTCCATTCAAGATAGGGCGCCCTACGCCGGACGGTGATGCATTGCAAGGCGAGACAGCGCGGCTATGAACGGAAGCGGACATAAGACAACATCACCGAATTAAGAGAGCAAGAAGTAATCTTCCTGGCCTCGGTGGCAGCGACCCCAACGGGGATCGGCGCATTGGCTGGAGGCGCCAGAGGCCTGATCATAGGCTCCATGGTGGGCGGATGGGAAGCCTTCGGTGCGCACTACTTGTAGAAACACACGCACCGGTAAATTGAGCCGCTGCACCATCGGCTGGGGGCAATGGGGGGAAAAGGGCTCGAGGCAGCGGAGGCTTAATTCAATTCTCGCGCTTCAGGCCTAGCTCGCGAGCGAGCTTTTCGGGGTCATAAGGCGAGCAATGGAAGGTTCGGCCGTCTACCTCGAAGGTCGGCACGCGGCGTTTCCCCCCGTTGGCGCGGATTACAAAATCGGCCGCGCCCGGCGTTTTTTCAATGTTGATTTCCTCAACCGAAACTTCCTGCTGGGTCAGGAAATACTTGGCGCGGGTACAATCACCACAAAAGGTTGTGGTGTACATACGAACTCTCGGGGTGGATGTCTTCATTTTTTCTGCTCTGCTGTCCCTCTAGCTGTCCGGCTGCCGTCAGACCTCAGATTGGTACCCCCGTGATCCATGTCCCTGAAATAGTGGGTAGCTACGGGCAGGCGTACAAGTTATTAGATGTGCTGCCGGCGATTTCGATTCTGGACATATTGCGCTATTTTTGCGCTTTAGTGGCTACTTGGATGCGCACCAGCGACCGCTCCAAGGCCACCCGGGCGCGCTCCAGGTCCACTTCCAGATCGGATACCTTTCTAAGACGTTCTTCCGCGCGCTCCTTGGCTTTTCGCGCCCGGTCGAGATCGATCTCCTCGGCGCGTTCCGCCGTCTGAGCGAGAATAATCACGCGGTCAGGCAGCACCTCGACAAAGCCCCAGTTGATACAAAGGTAGTGAGTCAATTTCCCGCGCACGTAGGAAAGCTCGCCCACCTTCAGCAAGGACAAGAGAGGGGCGTGGCCGGGCAGGATTCCCATTTCGCCTTCCTTGCCGGGAACGGTGACTCCGGTCACCGAATCGCGCACCACCTGGTGTTCCGGAGTCACGATTTCCAGGTGGATTTCTGTGGGCAGTGTATCAACCGCCATTAGACCGCCGCCTTGAGCTTCTCAGCTTTTGCGATTGCCTCTTCGATGGCGCCAACCATGTAAAACGCCTGCTCGGGGATATCGTCGTGCTTGCCCTCAACCACTTCTTTAAAGCTGCGAATGGTGTCGGCCAGTTTCACGTATTTGCCTTCGAGGCCGGTGAATTGCTGGGCCACGAAAAATGGCTGCGAAAGGAAGCGCTGAATCTTGCGCGCGCGCGCCACGGTGATCTTGTCCTCGTCGGAGAGTTCGTCAATGCCCAGAATCGCGATGATATCCTGAAGATCTTTATACTTTTGCAGGGTGGACTTCACGGCACGCGCCACGTTGTAATGCTCCTCGCCCACAATGCGCGGATCAAGCAGCCGGGAAGTGGAGGCCAGCGGATCCACGGCGGGATAAATCCCAAGCTCCGAAATCTGCCGCGAGAGAACCGTGGTTGCGTCGAGATGGGAAAACGTGGTGGCGGGCGCGGGATCGGTCAAATCGTCAGCCGGAACGTAAATCGCCTGCACGGAAGTGATGGACCCTTTCTTGGTGGAAGTGATGCGTTCCTGCAATTCGCCCATTTCCGAAGAGAGGTTGGGCTGATAGCCGACGGCGGAAGGCATGCGGCCCAGGAGCGCCGAAACTTCCGAGCCCGCCTGGGTGAACCGGAAAATATTGTCGATGAAAAGAAGCACGTCCTGGCCGGCGACGTCGCGGAAATACTCCGCGACGGTCAGCCCGGTTAAACCCACTCGCAGACGGGCGCCCGGAGGTTCAGTCATCTGGCCGTAAATTAACGCCGCTTTGGATTTCTCCGGGTGCTCGGAATCGATGACGCCCGATTCCTTGAATTCAAGCCAGAGGTCGTTTCCTTCGCGAGTGCGCTCGCCCACGCCGGAAAAAACGGAGACGCCGCCGTGCTTCATGGCGACGTTGTTGATCAGTTCCATGATGATGACGGTTTTTCCCACGCCCGCGCCGCCGAACAGACCGGTCTTACCGCCCTTCAAATACGGCTCCAGCAGATCAACCACTTTCAAGCCGGTCTCGAACATTTCTAGCTTGGTGTTTTGGTCGTCGAGCTCGGGCGCGTGGCGGTGAATGGGAGAACGCGTGTCGCCCGCGATCGGCCCCTTTTTATCCACCGGCTCGCCAATCACGTTCATCACGCGGCCCAGCGTCCCTTTGCCCACGGGCACGGTGATGGGCCCGTCCAAATCCGTGACGCGCATTCCGCGCACCAAACCTTCGGTGGGCTCCATGGCCACGCATTTCACCCGGCCATCACCCAAGTGCTGTTCCACTTCCACAATCAGGCTGATGGGTGCTGGCACCGTGAATCCGTCCGAAGTAATGCGAAGGGCGTTGTAGATGGGCGGCAGATGGCCGCCTTCAAAAGCGGCGACGATCACCGGCCCGATCACTTCCACGACTTTGCCGACTGCGTTTTCTGCCATGCTGCTCCTTTTTAAAGTAGCGCCGACCCTCAGGTCGGCAAGTGCCGGGCTAAAGCCCGGCGCTACTACTGCAATTACTGCGCGCTTGCGCCGCTCACAATTTCGATGATCTCACGAGTGATCGCGGCCTGGCGCACGCGGTTCATATTCAGCGTCAAATTATCGATCATTTCTCCCGCGTTCGTAGTGGCTGCGTCCATGGCGGTCATACGCGCGGCAAACTCCGCCGCAGCCGATTCAAGCAAGGCGCGGTAGACTTCAATCTCTACGTAACGCTCCAGTAGTGCTTTGAAAATCTCCTCGGGTGGTTCCTCATAGATGTAGTCGATGAGGACCTCGCCTTCTCGAGGTTTCATCGGCTTGATGGGCAGGTAACGCTCCACCGTCAGGCGTTGCACCATGATGGACTTGGACTCGTTGTAAATAAAATCGACCGCGTCCACTTCGCACTTGGTGTAAAGGTCAATGATGGTCTTGGCGATCTCCTCCGCGTGCGAGATCTCCAGGCGGCTGAAAATGTTGGCGTAATCGGAGACCATGGGAAAGGAACGCTTGCGGTAGAAATCGCGCCCTTTGCGGCCCACCGCAATCATGGAAACTTTTTGATCGCCATGTTCCGCCAAATAGTTCTGGGTGGCGCGAATCAAGTTGGTATTGAACGCGCCCGCCAGCCCTTTGTCGCCCGATACCAGGACGAGCAGAATATTCTTGATCGGGCGTTCCTGGAGCAGGGGGTGGACACGTTGTTCCACGCGAGCGGTCAGGCTGCCGAGTAAGGTGAGCATCTGGTTGGCGTAGGGGCGGGCATTCAAGACCCGCTCCTGCGCGCGCCGCAAACGCGCGGCCGCCACCATCTTCATCGCCCGGGTGATTTGCTGCGTGTTCTTCACCGAGCGAATGCGGCGCCGGATGTCGAGTACGTTGGCCATTCTTTAAGTTGACAGTTCACAGTCGACAGTTAAGAGTCAATAGTTGAAAGTCAAAAGTTCAAAGTTAAAAGCAAGAGCTAACCGCAAAAGGCATTTCCGGATCACGGTCATGCACTAAAAACAATATGCAAAAAGCCTGTTTAACTCTCCTTAACTTTTAACTTTTGACTCTTAACATTCGACTTTCAACTATTTCACTGCTTTCTTCTCCGCCAAAAACTTCGCCTTGGCTTCGTCCAGCACTTTCTTGAGTTCGGCCTTTACCGTGTCGTCGAGTTGTTTCTTTTCCAGAATCTGCTTGGCCAGGTTGGGATAGGAGGAATCCATGAAAGTGTACAGTGCTTTTTCGAACGCCAGGCAATCCTCCACCGCCAGATCATCCAGAAAGCCGTTGGTGCCCGCATAAATAATCACAATTTGTTTTTCCACGGGCAGGGGCCGGTACTGGTCCTGCTTCAGAATTTCCACCAACCGTTTGCCGCGATTCAACTGGGATTGAGTGGCCTTATCGAGGTCGCTGCCAAACTGGGCGAAGGCGGCAAGTTCGCGATACTGAGCCAGGTCAAGCCGCAACGTGCCGGCCACTTGCTTCATGGCTTTGATCTGAGCGTTGCCGCCCACGCGCGACACTGAAATACCCACGTTGATGGCGGGCCGGATGCCGGAGTGGAACAGGTCGCCTTCGAGAAAAATCTGGCCGTCAGTGATGGAAATGACGTTGGTCGGGATGTAAGCGGAAACGTCGCCGGCCTGCGTCTCAATGATGGGAAGCGCGGTCAGCGACCCGCCGCCAGTTTCCTGGCTGAGTTTCGCCGCGCGTTCGAGTAAGCGGGAGTGAAGGTAGAATACATCGCCCGGGTAGGCCTCGCGCCCCGGGGGCCGCCGCAGCAGGAGCGAGATTTCACGATAAGAAACGGCGTGTTTTGAAAGGTCATCATAGATGCACAAGGCGTGGCGGCCGTTATCGCGGAAATATTCGCCGATGGCGCATCCGGCATAGGGAGCGAGATATTGCATGGGCGCCGGATCAGACGCCCCCGCTTCCACCACAATGCTGTACTTCATCGCATCGTGTTCCTCAAGCGTCTTGATCACCTGAGCGATGGTGGACCTTTTCTGGCCGATGGCCACGTAAATACAAATCACTCCGCTGTCGCGCTGATTCAAAATCGTATCAATCACGATGGCGGTCTTCCCCGTCTGCCGGTCGCCGATAATCAGCTCGCGCTGGCCACGGCCGATCGGAATCATCCCGTCAATGGCTTTCAGGCCTGTTTGCAGGGGCTCGCGAACGGGTTGGCGATCCACTACGCCCGGCGCCAGCCTTTCAATGCTGTTGAATTTATCGGTGAGGATAGGTCCCTTATCGTCTGTGGGATGGCCAAGTGCGTCCACCACGCGGCCTATCAAAGCATCGCCCACCGGCACGGACATGATCCGTCCGGTGCGCTTGACCGTATCGCCTTCCTGGATTTTTGTGTAATCCCCCAGCAAGACCGCGCTGACCTGGTCCTCTTCAAGGTTCAGGGCCAGTCCGGCGACCTCGTGGGGAAAATCGAGCAACTCGCCGGCCATGCAGTTATTCAGGCCGTGGATGCGGGCCACGCCGTCTCCCACGGAAATCACCGCGCCCACTTCGGTGACGGTGACGCCGCGATCATAATTCTCAATCTGGTCGCGGATAATCTTGGTAATTTCGTCAGCTCTGATTTGTGCCACTGTCCGACCTCTCTTTTAGGGTAGGTGGCAGATCACGTGTGGTAGGTGGGGGAAGTTGGCGCTTGCGGCCTTTTCTTTCTCACCTACTACATGCCACCTACAACCCACCTCATCCTCATCTCGCCATTAATTGCTCTCGAAGTTTTTCCAAATTCCCACGGACGGATCCGTCGTAAACCGTGCTTTCAATCTGGGCCAGAATGCCACCCAATAATTCGTCCTCCGTCCGGAATTCCATTTCCACTTTCTTTCGCGTGACTTCTTCAAAACGGGTGCGCAACGCCTGCTGCTCGGCCTCGGAAAGCGCAGTGGCGGAAGAAACCCTGACCTGAACCACTCCCAAGCGCTCATTGGCAATTTTGAGGAACGCCGTTGAAATCTCGCCTAACAATCCAATCCGGTAGTTGGTGACCAGGACGCGCAAAAAATTCCCGGATACTTCCCCTGCCCCTGTGCGCGCCAGGATCGCTTCCAGCACTTTCAACTTCTTCGCCAGGGAAACGGCGGGGGTCTCCATGACGTCACGAAGGTCAGAGCTCTCCCTGTAAGCCGAGAGGAAATTCTCCAGGTCTCCGAGAACGGCACGGTAGTTGCCCGCCGAAGCTACAACGTCGGAGAGGGCGCGCGCGTATCGGTTGGCAACCGCCATCGCCATAGTTTTGGTATCACCTTGCTCGCGAATTTTTTCGGCCGGCTCGCACCGGACAATTCAATTTTGACTTGGCCCTGCGCCCAGCTTGGCCATAAACTGGCTTACCAGTTGCCTTCGGGTAGCCTCGTCCAATCGCCCTCGAACCAACTGTTCCGCCTGCTTCAAGGCTTCTCCGGCGACAAAATATTTGAGCTCGAGCTTGGCCGCCCGGGTTGAAGTTTCCATTCGCGCGCGGGCTGATTCGAGAATCTTCTCCGCTTCTTCGGCGGCAGCCGCCCGCAAATTCTGGCGCTCCGCTTCCGCCTCGCGGGTGGCCGCGGCTTTGAAAGAGGAAATCTCCTCTTCCAGGTGCCGCAATTTTTCTTCGATGGCCGCCATCCGGGCCTGGGAAGCCTCCAGCGCCTTCCTGCCTTCATCCAATTGCTTCCGAATCTCCGCCGACCGTTGGGTAAAAAATTCAGCCAGGGGCTTGCGAAGCAGGTAACCCAGGCCTCCGGCAAGAAGGATAAAGTTGATGGTCTTAAAGATTAGTTCTTTGGTTTCGGAATTATCTTCTTCCGATTTGCTCTCCGGAGGAATCGCCCAATACGCCAGTGCTGTCCTTGCAGCTGGAGCCACTGACGGGGGAACCGCCGCCATGCACAGGGAACTTGAACGCATGCCTACGGCCATTCCCAGGATGGATGAAATGAGAAATGAAAGCAGAATTGGCAGTCTGGGCACGCGCATCAAGCCTGGGCACCCCCAGGCCGGTTGGTTGAAGGTCCTATACCAAGCACGAGATCGGCAATCTCACTCGCCATTGACTGCGAGGCTGCGCCCAACTCCTTCTTGGCCGATTCGACCTCAGCCTTCAGGTTCTGCTGCGCGGTTTGCATGAAAACTTCCGATTGCTCCCTCGCCTTTTGGAGCAACCCTTCGCGTTCCTTGAGAGTCGCCTGCCGGTCTGCCTCGCGTTGACGATAGACCTCCTGGCGGGCCAATTGGAACGCCGCATCATATTCGCGCGTTTTGGCTTCCGCCGCCGCGGCCTGCTCCCGCGCGCGAACCAGCGCCCCAGAGGTCATATCCTCACGTTGCTTCAAGACGCCGATCAGGGGCCCAAAAAAGATTCTATTGAGGACCACCAAAAGCAGGAAAACAAAGATAACCGTCGGTAAACTTTGGACAAAAAGCTGTCCAAGCTGGCTCAGTATTCCACCCATGTAGTGTGATCAGCCTTTGTTTGAGTTCCAACAAGCTGTTAGGACTAAGGAAACTACCACGGACATTTGGAAGGTGTCAAGAACACTCGCAAATTTCGGGTTGACCCCAAGTATTTAATATGATTAGAATTCATAATTCCGCGGCCAGACAGCAAACGGCACGCAACCTTTTTACGTCTAACCAAGTGCGAGGGGACTAATTTGGGGAGGCTAAGGGTACCTCTGTGTTTGGCACTGGCTGCCGCCTTGGCTGCGTGTACAGCCTCCGAACGGCCTAAGCCCGTTACCCAGCCGCCGGTGGCTGCGGTGGCGCCACCGCCAACTCCTGCCCCTCAACCGGCTCGCCCTCCTGTTCAGACTGCTCCTACCCCTGTCCCTCCCCCTGATCCTGTGGTCACGCTAATCCAGCAAGCCGAGGCGTCTTATATGTCCGGGATGGAGGAGTATCGCGCCGGCAACTTTGATAAGGCCAGGGAGAAGTTTGATCAGGCCGTGCGGGTCCTTCTGGAATCAAAGCTGGATCTGACCGCCGATGACCGCCTGAACAAGGAATTTAACAAGCTGGTGGAGAATATTCATGCCTTGGAAGTTACGTCGCTCGAAGCCGAGGCGGCGCCAACTGCCCACAAGGAAGAACCCACGGCGATCGAGTCGTTTTCAGGGCTCACTTTTCCGGTTGACCCCCACGTTAAGGAACGCGCGCAACAGGAGATTAAGTCCGTCCATTCGGACTTGCCCCTCATTTCCAACGATTATGTTGACGGTGTTTTGACCTATTTTCAGGGCAGAGGGCGGGGGTTCATTGAGAGGGTCCTCCGGCGCCTGGGTGCGTATCAACCAATTTTCTCGGAAGTGCTTAATAAAGAAGGGCTTCCGGAAGAGCTGGTTTACCTGGCGGCGGGTGAAAGCGCTTTTAACCCCTTGGCACGCTCGCGCAAGGGCGCAAAAGGGATTTGGCAGTTCATGCCAGGAACTGGGGCGCTTTACGGTTTAAGGCGAGATAGCTGGGTAGACGAGCGCGAAGACCCTGCCAAGTCCACTGCCGCCGCTGCGAGGCACTTGAAAGATCTTTACAACACGTTTGGTGATTGGTATCTGGCCATGGCCGCATACGATAGCGGTCCCATGACCGTCCAGCGTGCCATTGAGCGGACAGGCTACGCCGATTACTGGACGCTTCGAAGCCTTCATGCTCTCCCCAGGGAAACGGAGAATTACGTCCCCATTTTTCTGGCCACCGCTCTGATTGGGAAAGATCCCAAAGCCTACGGCTTTGACGTTCAGCCGGATCCCCCTCTTAGCGTAGATCAGGTGATGATGAACCAGCCGACGGACCTGCGCTTGATTGCGGAATTAATTGACCACCCCGTCGATGAATTAATTAAGCTGAATCCTTCCCTTCTTCGTTGGACGACGCCTGCCAATGACCCGGAATTCAAGCTTAACCTTCCCGCTGGCACGGGGGACGTGTTCGAAAAGGACATTGCTTCCATTCCCTCCGACAAACGCATCTGGTGGCGATCACATAAAGTGGACGGTGGCGAGACGGTCGCTTCCATCGCTCAGAAATACCGGATCTCCACGGTTGCCCTTGCGCGCGCGAATGGAATTGAGCGGGACACCGAACTCGATGAAGGCACGCGTCTGGTGCTGCCTTTGGCGCCGGGCAGCGAATCCTCCCTGCAAAGGGTGCATGAGCGTGTCCCAATCCACGCGGTTAGGTATCGCATCCGATCGGGCGATACGGTGGAACTTGTGGCCGACCGGTTTGATGTTTCTGCCTATCAGATCCGCAAATGGAATCACTTAAAGTCCGCGCAACTGGTCCCCGGAAAGACTTTACTGGTGTACTCCGGTGGGACCGGCCCCGTATCCTCTCGATCGCATCCACGTGCAAAGAATTCGGGGAAATCCACTGACAAGAAGAAAACTTCCATCAGTAAAATTTCCCGGACCGGGAACCATCCCAAGCCATCGGAGGAACAATCTCCCCAGCCGGTCCGGGCGGCGCGCTAGCCGCTTTTTCCCCAACTTTTATCATTGCGCTTGACAGGATGAAATCTCTGGTATACATCTGCCTTTTGCTGGTTGAAGCAATCATATTTACTTGGTTGGGATCCCAGAGTCGGATTCAATCTTGGTGGGAGCCACGTGACTCCACAGGGAGGATTTAATGACATTCGATAAAGAGAATGAGCCGGGTGACGAGCTGGAAGATTACGGAGAAGAACTCACATCCGATTACCGGGAAGAAGAGGAAGAAGGTGCGGGCGAGGAAAGCGAGGACCTCGAGGAAGAAGTTTCCTATGAGGCGGAGGTGACCAGAATCCCTTCCATTACGCCTCCAGCTCCGCCCGCTCCGGTTGCACCGGCACCCGCCCCGAAGCTCGCCGCCCCCGGGCGCAAGCCCGCCTCGAAAGCAAAGGCGGCCAAACCCAAAAAAGCGAAGGCCGTGAAAAAAGCCAAAACTCGCAAGCCGGCCAAGAAGAAGTCAAAGCCTGCCAAGAAAGCGGCAAAGAAAAAGGCTGGCAAGAAAAAATCCCGGCGACGCTAGCCCGGACGATTTTCTTTTCTCTTCTTTGCCAGGCAGCACCAGGGCTCTCTTGGTCGCTCAACTACCCGGCGCCAGCGGATGTCAGATTATTGGCTCCGGGTTTCATATCGCAATACGAGGCGATTGCCGGTCTACTCACTCAACCGCCGCGGGCACGGTAACGAAAAATCGGAGGGCGGCGACGAGTAAATTACACCCGCTAAGCCGGCGTTCGCATTTATCCTTTATCTTTCATCCTTTCTTCCTCTAGTTTCGAAACTTCATCACAAATCCTTTCCCACGCCCTCCTTACATGACGCGCTTCGGTGTGGGTTTGGCCGACGCAAAGGCGAAGCGTGAATCGCCCGTTCAATTTTGTGTGGGTCAAGTAGAGATGGCCGCTTCGATTGAGCCGGTCCATTAGCGCTTCATTGAACTGGTCGCCACCGAGATGGCGGAAGCAAACCAGGTTCAAGGGAACGGGCGCGGCCAATTCAAATCTGTTGTCATCGCTGATCCAGCCGGCGAATTGTTGTGCCATTTCCACGTGACGGCGGATGTGGTGTCGCAGACCTTCCACGCCGTAGTGCCGAATCACAAACCAAAGTTTCAGAGCCCGGAACCGGCGGCCGAGGGGAATCTGCCAGTCGCGATAATCGATCACCGCGCCTGACTCAGTGGCTTTGTTGCGCAGGTATTCGGGGAGAATGGAGAGCGCGTTGATCAGCGCTTTGCGGTCCGCTACAAAAAATGCATCGCAATCAAAATTGGTGAACATCCATTTGTGGGGATTGAAGCAGTAACTATCGGCCAGTTCCAGGCCATCCTGGAAATGGCGGAACTCGGGGCAAAGTGCGGCCGTGCCCGACATCGCCGCGTCCACGTGCAGCCACGCGCCATGCTGTTTGCAAATCTCGCCGATGTCGCGCACGGGATCAATGGCGTTCGATGACGTCGTCCCCACCGTCGCGCACACGAAACACGGAATCTTCTCTGCCCGCCGGTCTTCCTCGATCTGCCGCGCCAGGGCATCGGGGCGCATAGCGGATTCGCCATCCACATCGATCAAGCGCAGGTTTTCCGCGCCCAGCCCGGCAATCATCATGCCCTTGGCCACCGAGGAATGCGCCTGCGAGGAGGCGTACCCAACCAGGCGTCCGTCGCAGCCATGCCGGCCGCTTGAATTTTGCGTGGCGCGCTCGCGCGCCGCCAGCAACGCGCAGAGCGTGGAGCTGGAAGCGGTATCTTGAATCACCCCGCCGCCGCTCTCCGAGGATAAGAATTTCTTCGGCAGGCCGAGCATGTGCACCAGCCAGTCCATGACATGCGTTTCAAGTTCGGTGCAGGCGGGGCTGGTGGTCCAAAGCATTCCCTGAACCGCAAGTCCGGCCGACATCAATTCACCCAGGATGGCCGGCCCGGATGAATTCGATGGGAAGTAAGCGAAGAAATTGGGTGATTGCCAGTGAGTGATGCCGGGCAAAATTAGTTTCTCCATGTCCCCTAGAATCACCTCGAACGGTTCGCCCCGTTCCGGCGCTTGCTTAGGGAGCGACGCTCGAACGCCGCCCGGCTCGACTTGCGCCAAAACCGGGAACGATTCGACGCGTGCGTAATAGTCCGCAATCCAATCCACCACCGCGTGACCGTGCCGCCGAAATTCTTCCGGAGTCATGTGGAAACTTTTCTCTTCTACCATACGTCCTCCACCGGCGCGATCAGCTCAATTTGATTTGAAGGAAGTGATTATATCCAACCTCGCTTCGCTGCGGACGCGAAGGTTGAAAGAAGCGACAGAGATGGGTGTGCTTATGTCGCCGTCAGGCCTTCGCGCCCCTGCTGTGAAGAAGGCGCTCGATAGCCTCGTGCCCCATTTTCCTGGCCCAAGCGAGCGGCGTTGCCCAGGGTTCCGCATCATGTTCAATTACCGGCGCGCCACGCGATATCAGAAAAGCCACTAATTCTTTTCGCCCCCAGCGGCAGGCCCAACCAAGCGGCGTGGATTTCAGCAGGTCGTCGCGCAGGTCGAGCCGTCCACCCGCGTCCACCAGCATGGCGGCAAAACGCACTCGGTCGGATTCATTTTCTAATCCCTCCCGTGCCGCGGTGAAATGCAAAACCGTTTGACCAAGCCGCGCCACGTTCACGTCGATCTTGTGCCTCAAGAGGATGGCCAGGCACGCAAGGCGCTCATCCGTGCTCACCACCGGCCTCAGACCTGAATTGTCGCCGACGCCACGGAAGGGCTGAATCAGAATCCAATGCCAGCGTGGGTCGCTGGCGGGCCGATTCAGGTGAGGCAGTGCCAACTCGACGATGGCAGGGCAGCCGTTAACGGCGGCGGACCAGGTCAACTCGGTGGCCAGCTCCTCGCTCGTATTCGTTTCGAGCAGCCGGCGGGCTTCAGTGACGTCGCCGGCTTCGGCCACCATGTAGGGCGGCGCTTTGGCTCCGCGCTCCACCAACAATTTCTTGAGAGCCTCGTCGCGGCGCTGGTAGGCATTGCGCAGCGGCCAGCCGGACGCGTATACGTTGGCGTTGGGATCGGCTCCGCGGTCCAGAAGCAGCTCGGCGATGTCGCGCCGCCCCGCCAAAGCCGCAAACCATAGCGGCGCGCCCCAGCTCTCGGTGGGCTCTTCCACTTCTTTTAAGATCGTGCGCTCATCCACGTCTGCTCCGAGATCGAGCAGCAATCGCACCATCTCGATGTGCCCGTGCTTGACGGCCATGGTGAGCAGCCCGCCCGATGTCCAGGAGATGTCTCGCCGCAGTACTTCCGGGTCGCCGCTTACCAGTTCACGGACGCGCGAAGCGTGCGCCAGAGCCACCGCCGCGCGCAGAGTTACCTCCGCACCGCGATCGATCAGCAATTTGGCGACTGAAGGAAACCTCTGCGCGCATTCGTTGCGCGGATCTGCCGCCAGTGCCGAGCGGTCCAGGGGAGTCATGCCGGCGATGTCCTGCTTATTTGCCTTGGCGCCGTGACCGAGCAGCCACTCGGCCATTTCTTTATCCGTTGCCTGGGCGGCCGCGTGCAGCGGCGTTCCGCCGCCGCGGTCGCAAGCGTTGATCAGAGAACGGTCCGCCTCCAGAAGGCGCTTGGCGGTAACGGCATCGCCCCGCCGGATGCACTGGTTGATCTCTTCCTGAACGGGAGAAACTGCGGAGTTGGGGCAGCTCATGCCAGCCCGGCGCGACTGCTCTTCTTCCTCGATCACCGCGACGATATCCTGATAATCGCGCTCGCGCGCCAGCGCATAAGCTGTGGTTGCGTCCCGGTGAGGCCAGATGCCCTGACGCGCGTCGGCGCCGCCTTTCATCAGCATGCGTACCATCGGTACGTCGCGGCGTAGCACTGCATAGTGGAGGCTGCGATGTTCATTGTTTTCGACAGCGTCCTTGTGAACCAGCTCGGGCCGATGGCGGAGCATGGCGCGCACCCTCGAAATGTCGCCTGACTGCACAGCGGCCATGAACCGGCCCACGGTGACGCCATCGACAAAGGCTTTGAGCTTCGGCCAACTATCAAACCCGTAGATACGCGCCAGTACCAATTGAGCATCGCTGAGCCTAAATAACTTTCTTTGTATGTCGGAGATAGGGCGGGGAAAATGCCCGTTCACCTGGGTGACGGCGGCGGGTTCGCTCGCCTGATACGATCTCAGCAATTCCTTGGCCTGCTTCCTCAATTGGTTCAGATTGGGCTTCTTAGGCAGGGTATGGGTGAAGGTTGAATGAACGGACTGGGACATGATGACCCCCTCCGGGCCGTTTCGGCCCGTGGTGCCCGATGTCCGCCAGTTCGGGCAAAAGGAAGATCACCATGAAGGTGTCGCCTAAACGAACTTCATTCAGTGGGCTCAGCCCTTTCCGCGGACCGGTGGCGCCCGACGCGCACGAACTTATGGTATCACACGGAGGTCTGCCATACGATGGAAACCCGAATTGTCACAACTGCGCCATACGCGCGCCCAGGTCAAGAACACGAGCCTCCTACGCTCGAGAAAATACTTCTGCGAGTCCTACCCGAAAAAATGCGTGCATTGTTAGGGCGCCCCCGGGGGACAAATTGCGAAACACAACCGATTCGGGTAACATAGTGGTTCCCATGGCAACCACCCCGGGTCAGGATTTGAGCATGGCCGAATCCAGCCGGCGAACCGCCGCGACTCCGTCCGGCGCGCCCATTCCTTCCCCGCCGACGGATCTGAAATCTCCTGCGCTTTACATCAACCGCGAAATGAGCTTGCTGGATTTTCAGTACCGCGTTTTTGACGAAGCGCAAGACCCGGAGAATCCGCTGCTGGAAAGGGTGAGGTTTCTATCCATTCTCAGCTCCAACCTGGATGAGTTCTTCATGGTGCGAGTGGCCGCTTTGCACAAGCAACTGGCGAGCGGCAGCCAGGATGTGGGCCTCGATGGCCGGTGCGCATCGGAACAACTGGAGATCATTCGCCCCGAGGTTCGCCAATTGGTGCAGAAGATACAGGATCTTCTGCGCCACAGCCTCCGGCCAGCCTTGGAAAAAGCGGGTATCCTCATCCTGGAACATGCTTCTTTAGCCGCTGAAGAACGCTCGGCCATGGAAGCCTATTTTCTCGAGCACGTTTTCCCTGTGCTCACTCCCCTGGCCTCCGACCCCAGCCGGCCGTTTCCGCACATCTCCAGCCGCAGCTTGAATCTGGCGGTGGTGGTGGGAGACAAGCAAGGCACGGAAAACTTTGCCCGCATCAAAGTTCCAGATACGCTCCCTCGACTCGTTCCGGTTCCCTCCTCCGCGCCGAAATCGAAATCCCAAAGTGCCGCGCCCTGGCCAAGAAAATTCGTTCTTCTCGAGCATTTGATTACCGCCAACCTTCATCACTTATTTCCCGGGACGGAAATAGTGGAGGCCTATCCTTTCCGGGTGACGAGAGATGCCGAGATGGCCATTCAAGAACTGGAGAGCGACGACCTTTTGGAATCGGTGGAAGAGGCCGTGAGGCAGCGCCGGTTCAGCTCCGCGGTTCGTCTGCAAGTGGACGCCAAGATGTCTGACAAGGTTTTCGAGATTCTGACCAGCAATCTCGAGGTCGATCCACAGGATGTCTACCGCATTGACGGCACCATTGGCCTGGGAAAGTGGATGGAACTCTATGCCCTGGACCGCCCCGACCTGAAGGACAAACCCTTTGTGCCGTTCGTGCCCGCCAACATGGGACCCCAGGCCGAAGAGGACATGTTCGCCCTCGTCCGTTGCGAAGACATTCTTTTGCATCATCCTTTTGAATCTTTCCAGCCGGTGGTTGATTTTCTTCGTCAGGCCGCTCACGACCCGAACGTGCTGGCCATCAAGATGACCCTGTACCGCGTGGGCCACAACTCCCCGATTGTTTCCGCACTGCTGGAGGCGATCGAGAAAGGCAAGCAAGTGGCGGTGCTGGTGGAACTCAAAGCCCGCTTCGACGAGGAGAGCAACATTGAATGGGCGCGGATGTTGGAAGATGCGGGCGTTCATGTGGTCTATGGACTGGTGGGTTACAAGGTGCACTCCAAGATTGCGCTGGTCGTTCGCCGCGAAGGTGAAAACATTCGCCGCTACGTGCATCTGGGGACGGGCAATTACAATCCCACCACGGCCCGACTTTATACCGACTTCGGCTTTTTGACCTGCAACGAAAAAATTGCGGACGATGCCACCCATTTCTTCAACGCCTTGACCGGATATTCGAAAAAAGAAGAGCCAGGCAAATTGCTGGTGGCGCCCGTCAATTTAAGGCAGCGTCTGGAGCAATTGATCCGGAGGGAGATTGCCCAGCAGGCAAAGGGCGGGCAGGGCCGACTCATCTTCAAGATGAACGCTTTGGAAGATCCGGAGATGATCCGGTTGTTCTACGAAGCTTCGCAGGCGGGCGTGAAAATCGACTTGCTGGTTCGCGGCCTGTGTTGTTTGCGGCCGGGGATTCCAGGCGTCAGTGAGAACATCCGCGTGATCAGCATCGTGGGCCGCTTCCTCGAGCACAGCCGCGTCTTTTATTTCAGGAACGGCGGGGCTGAGGAAATTTATTTGGGCAGCGCGGATTTGATGCGACGCAATCTGAGCCACCGCGTCGAGATCCTTTTTCCGGTGGAGAATCCCAAGCTGGTTTGCCGGTTAAAAGAAATCCTGACCTTATATTTGGCGGACGAAAAGAAGGCGCGCTTCCTCCAGAGCGATGGGACGTACACCCGCAGCGCCAAGTCGGAAGAGCCGGACGCCATGAACACCCAGGCCCGCCTCCTCGCTCCGGAACGCGTGCAGGTGAAAACGCCAAAAGGCCTGGCCGCCCTGGCCCACAAACGCCGCGTGGCCGACCGCCGCACCCACGAACGCGCGAAGGAATAGACCACGGAGTTTCTTGCTTCTTCCGGCAATTCTTATAAAAATGAAAGACCACACCGTGCGCATGGCGAAGAAACAATTGCGTCTTGCGCTCCACCTCAAAAATCTAAGATCATGAGTCGAATGCAAATGACCTAGCCCTCTCCAGGGGGAGAGGGTGGCCCGCAGCGGCGGGACGGGTGAGGGGTGACTCCTGCGTGAAAGTTCCAACTCCAAGACTCCGCGAGTTGCGGCGGAATGAAACATCAGCAGAAAAACTTGCGTGGCATCTTTTGCGTGACTGTCGCGCTGGACACAAGTTTCGTCGTCAGTATCCGATCGGAAATTACGTTGTTGATTTCTACTGCTTTGAATTTCGCCTAGCCATAGAACTTGACGGAAGTGTGCACGCTCAGCCGAGTCAGGTGAAGAAGGATCACGCCAAAGAAGCGTACTTGATGAGCCTCGGGATTAGAGTGCTTCGCTTGCCAAACGGACTTGTGATGGAGAATCCAGATGAGTTTGTAAAGAAGATTCGAGAGTGTTGTGTGAGCAGGCTGGTGCTTGAGCGACCCCTCACCCGGCCTGCTCCGGCTGATTAGAGCGCCGGCAGCAGTCCCCAGGGCAGAGAGTGGGGCCCCCTCCCTCTCCCCTCGGAGAGGGCTAGGAATTTATTTGAGATTCATATAGACGAACCCTACGCAATATGCGCGCCTTGCGCCTCTACGTAAAGTGCATAGAGCGACTGGCTGGCAGCCATGAACAGTCGGTTGCGCTTGGGGCCGCCAAAACAAATGTTGGCGCAGATTTCGGGGAGCAGGATCATACCGATGCGATCGCCGCTGGCGGTGAAGATGTGGACGCCGTCGTAGCCGGAGCCGACCCAGCCGGCGCCCACCCAGATATTGCCGTCTTTGTCGGCGCGGATTCCATCAGCCAGCCCGGAGCCTTTACCCGCCAGCTCCATGGAAACATAAACCCGCCCATTGCGCAGGCGAGTGCCATCCATCACGTCGTACACTCGGATGACATTCTTCGCCTGTGGATAGTGCGTGGAGCCGGTGTCGCAGACATAGAGCAATTTGTAGTCGGGTGAAAAACAAAGTCCATTGGCCTTATATTCCGAATCGGTGACCATTTCAATTTTTCCGGACTTGCCGTCCACGCGATAAACCGCTTCCTTAAGCTCCATCTTGGCAAGCGTCCCTTCGTAGTTCACCAGAATGCCGTACCCCGGGTCGGTGAACCAAATGCCGCCATCGGGGTGCACCACAATGTCGTTGGGCGCATTGAACGGCTTGCCCTGCCATTGGTCGGCGATCACCGTGGTGCCGCCGTCGTGTTCGTAACGCACCACGCGGCGATTCGCATGCTCACAGGAAAGCTGGCGGCCTTCATAGTCAAACGTGTTGCCGTTGCTGTAGCCGCTCGGGCTGCGCATGGGGCTGAAGTGGGCATCCTCCTCCAACCAGCGCATCTGGCGATTGTTGGGGATGTCGCTCATCACCAGATAGCGTCCCTGGCCGCACCACGCCGGGCCCTCCGCCCAACGCAATCCGGTGGCCAGCCGTTCGATGGCGGCATTGCCAACCTTGTATTTCGCAAAGCGTTTGTCCAGCACCACAACATCCGGATCGGGATAGTGGATTGGATTCTTGCCGCTCCAATCGCGCTCGTGCTGGGCCAAGGCAAGTGAAGGAATCAGGGCTGAGCCGGCGACGGCACTGGTAAGGAAAGCCCGCCGGTTTAAATTGAGCGAGGTGGATTCTTGGACTTCATTTTTCATGGCACAACCTGCGCAAAGTGGATTTGGCCCTTGAGCGGGCCGCGCCAGTATACATCCGCATTGGGCCGGCGCAAATGATTTGAACGCCTGGGTAGTGGTGTCATTTGCCTGGTGCGAGCTCTGCCGCGCAGTCATTCCCGCGAAGGCGGGAAGCCATTTCACTAAGTAAAGACTGGATTCCCGCTTTCGCGGGAATGACCATTTCCTCGATAGGAATGCGACTCCAAATGACACCAGTACCAACGCCTGGTAGGGTCCGGAATTGCATCGCCGGGAGCGCGGGCGTCTCGCCCGCTCTTTCATCATCAATTGATTGCGGGCGAGACGCCCGCGCTCTCAGGGAAATGAGGACACTACTAATGTTTTGAGCGACTTGTTGTGGGGCGATGCGCATCCCTCATATAATCGGTTCCTTATGCGTTTTATTCTCGCCTCCGCTTCCGAACGTCGAAAAGAGTTGCTGCGCAACGCCGGATACGATTTTGAAGCGCGCGCCAGCCACGTGGAGGAAATCCGACTGGCTGGGGAATCCGCCGAAGATTTCACCTGCCGCATGGCCCGTGAAAAGGCGTGGGAGGTTGGCGCTTCCGCTCCACCGGGAAGATTGATATTGGGCGCGGACACCGTGGTGGTTATTGATGGACAAACTCTTGGCAAGCCCCATGGCCCGGAAGACGCAGTGCGAATGTTACGAGAACTTGCGGGCCGCACCCACCGCGTGATTACAGGGGTGTGCGTTCATCTCGCACCAGAGGGCCCCAAGAATTTAAAGTATGAGGTTACTCTGGTGACCTTTGCTCCGCTCAGCGAGCAGGAAATCAGCGACTACGTTCGGAGCGGCGAGCCCATGGATAAAGCGGGCGCATACGCAATTCAAGGACTGGCTTCAAGATTCGTCAAGCGAATTGAGGGCAGCTACTCCAACGTGGTGGGATTGCCCATTCACCTTGTCCACGAAATGCTGAAACCGTTTGAAGGATAGCGTGAGAACGATATGTAGGGGGACGGCTTGCCGCCCCCTTTTTTCTTTCCCTCGACAACTGAGGGGAGGGCAAGCCCTCCCCCTACGAGGGATCATTGCGCTACAGAATGATCCGTTCGTCTCCCTGGCGCCGCGTGACGTGTTCGCGGTCAAGATATTCGAGCAGCGGAATAGCGTATTTGCGGCTCAGGCCGGTAATTTCCTTGAACACACCGACGTTCAACCGGTCACTCTGAGCTTTGCGCCGCGCGAGCAGTTGGCGAAGTCTTGACAATGCCCCCTGATGAAAAATCAGGTCGTCGGCAATCTTCACCAGAACTTTCTCCTTCATAAGAATCCGGAGAAGTTTCTCAGCTCGCCCGCGATCGATCTTTAATCCCTGGAGAACCTCGCGCGCGCTGGGCACGGTGAGGCCGGCCTTTTCAAATGCCATTCCGATTTCGGCCTTGGCCGCCGCCTCCTCCGGGCTCAATTGAATCTCACGGCCCGCCAATTGAACCAATTCCCCCTGAACCCGCAATTTTCCCTGGGCGCTGAGCGACGCGAGAATGGAATTAAAAAGCGATGCAGAAATTACCGCCGATTCCTGGCCCGAATGTCGTGCTCCGGACAATCGGCCCCGCAAATCTTCTTTGGACAATCCTGATACCAGCGGCTGGGCGGTATGAAAGGCGGCGAGTTCTTGAACAACTGTTTTTGCCAGGTGTTCGAAGAATTTGGGATGAACGACTAGGTTCGGCGGCGTTCCTAGAATCATCAGACGCTTTTCCAACTCAAGGGCGCTGGCGGTTTTTAAAACTACTTCCAGCGGCCAGCCCGTTCGAGCCACCAGGGTGCGTGCGGAAACTTCACCATATTGTTGCGCCAGCAATTCGAGCCTTGACTCGGGCGAGCCGGTCTCCAGAGTTGCGAGGAATGAGCGCACGCCCGCGGTATCCCCCCTATGCTTGGGCGGCAAGTTGTCCACCACCACTCCGCCGCCGAGTGTAATGAGCGGGGAAAATTGTCGGATGATAAAACGGTCGCCGGGCAGAAAAAGTCCGCCTTCCGCCAAGCGCAACTGCGCATAGGCTCGGTCGCCTGGACGCAACTCGCGGTCGCCCAGCAGCGACACTTCGGCGATTGTTTCCGCCGTCCAACAGTGGAAATGAACTCGGGCGCGATTCTTCAACGGGCGTCCCGCAGGGAGAAGAGAGAGCGAGCAATCCAAGCGGTCGGTGGTTTTGAAGAGGCCCGGTTCCGCCAGAACCATGCCGCGCGCGAGGTCGCTGGCCTCAAGCCCCACCAGGTTCAAGGCAGTGCGCTGGCCCGCTGAAGCCTCAGCTGATGGTTGATTGTGGACCTCAATTCCGCGTACGCGCGCGCGCCGCGCCAGGGGATAGACTTCGACTTCCGCATCCTTCTCAATCTTTCCCGAAACCAGAGTGCCGGTGATGACCGCTCCAAAGCCTTTCATCACAAAGGCGCGGTCAATAGGCAGTCGAAAGGGACGGTCGACGGGTTTGGGATCGGCATTCAGGCTCCGCTGGCGCAGTTCGGATTTGAGCTGCTCGAGGCCGGCGCCCGTGCGCGCGCTCACCGGCACCATGGGCGCGCCTTCCAGGAACGAGCCTCGCACCATCTCGTGAATTTCCAGGGCGACGAGATCGAGAACATCTTTCTCTACCAGGTCGGATTTGGTGATGGCCACCAGGCCGGCTCGAAGGCCGAGCAATTTACAAATGTCGAAGTGCTCGCGGGTTTGCGGTTTAATTGACTCATCGGCGGCCACCACCAGAAGGACCAGGTCGATTCCTCCCACGCCGGCCAGCATGTTCTTGATAAACCGCTCGTGCCCGGGAACGTCCACAAAAGCGACGCGCAAATCTTCGCCCAAATCGAGGTGGGCAAATCCAAGATCGATGGTAATGCCGCGCCGCTTCTCTTCTTCCAAACGATCCGGGTTGGTGCCGGTCAGCGCCTGGACGAGCGCGGATTTCCCGTGGTCAATGTGTCCGGCCGTTCCCACAACGATATATCGCATCAATCTGCTCAATACCCTTTCAATGGTTTCACAATACCCTTTTCAATTCAGGAAAGTCGCGATTTATTTTTTGTTCGGGTGGGCAGATTCAGAATCCAGGGTCCGAGCTGAGTCTCTTGGTACTCATGCGCTCTCTCAGTTTTCCCGCGGGGGCTTCGGGCTTGGAGCGGGCGGCGTTTTATCCACTTCGTTGCCCAGCCAGACGCTGGCAATAACCCAATCTCCCGATTCTTTTTTCAAAATCATATCGTAGTCGGCCAGAGCGATTGGGTCCTGAAACACCACGCGGGCCAGGGCGCGGCTTTTGTCCGGGGAAAAAGTAAGGTTCTGAATTTCCACCGACGCGTCAGGCTTGGGCTGAGCCGGCGATTTGGCCGTTCCGTTGCCCGTGGCCGCGCCCTTCGCCGCGGGCTTGGCCAGTGACTTTTGCGGAACCGAACCCTTCAACGCGGGGATAGCAGGTTCGGAGGGGGCGATGGACGGCTCAAGGGCCGGACTGAAATAAGATCGCACCGCCTGCTCCACCGAACCGCCCGCGCTCTTGCCCTGAGGAGTGGCGAGGTACTTCGACCGCGCTTCGATAACGTCAATGGCATTTTCCAGATCGTCGCGGATGACCACGTCTTTAATCTTTTTGTCGGCTTCGCGGAGAGGGGGCAGCATCTCCACGTCAGAACGTGCTGTGAGGGCGATGATCGCCGCCTCGGTCACGGTGCGGTCCGGTTCTGCGTCCGAATGGGTTACTGCGTCCATCAAGAACCGCGTGGCCTCGGGCGTTCGAAGTTCACCCAGCGCCCCGTAGAAAAATCGGCGCAAGTCGAGATCGCGGGGATCAGCCACGAGTTTCCCCAGGATCGTAAACGCCTTGGGCCCGCCGATGAAAGCCAGCGATTGCGCGGCAAATTCCGCCGTGCGATCGTCCTTTAGCGCTGCCTCGAGCTGCGGGATGATGGGAGGGCCGGCGGCAAAAGTCGCGTCCAGCAACGCATCACGGGCGTCCGGACTGGGCGAAGTCAGGATTGCGTCCAGCAACTCGGGAGCCCAATCGCCCGGAATAACCGGCTCCTCCTGGTCGTCGGCTGGAGGAGGCGCGGGAGAGGTTTTGTCCGGTTGCCTCGTCTGTGCAAAAACTGGCAAGGCGATCAAACAAAAAGCGAGGAAGGAAAACCATCGCATTATCGGTTCGCTTGCTTTTTTCAGAGATGATTTCATGCAGCCTTCAGTTGGATGCCGGATGGCAGGGCAAGGTTGGTGGTTTGCTGATCTCCGGCGGCCCTGTCCCTGAATCACCAAGATCCGTTTACATCGCCCTTCCATTCAGTAGTGGAAGTAAATCCCGAAAATTGTCCACGGTGAAATCCGGCTGCGCCGCCTCCAAAGTGTGGGACCCAATCCCGTAGGTCACACCGCAAGCCATCACGCCGGCATTGCGGGCTGTGAAAACGTCGGTGTCCGAATCACCCACGATCATGGTCTGCGCGGCGGAGCACCCCGTATCTTCCATCAATTTCGCCACGCCCATGGGATCGGGCTTTTTCCGCTCGAAACTGTCACCCCCGTAAATGAATGAGAAATGCCCTGCCAGCCCCAGGCCCGCAATCATATCGCGGCTGAACCGGACCGGCTTGTTGGTGAGCACCGCCATTTTCCAGCCCTTGAGTCCATCGAGTGTCTCGCGAACACCGGCGTAAGTAACCGTGTGGTCGAGCATATGTCCCCGGTAATAGGCAAGAAATAGGGCTACGGCTTTTTGAACGTCCTCAGGGGAGGCGGAAGAACCGAGCGCGCGCTCGATCAGAGAGACCACGCCCCGGCCCACAAAGGAAGAAATGGTCTTGATCGGAAGCGCGTCCAGTCCCATCTGCGAGCGCACCGCGTTCACGCTCAGAGTCAAATCTGTTTCACTGTCAACCAGCGTGCCGTCCAAATCAAAAATCAAAAATTGGATCTGCTTCAATGATTGCTTGGGGACCGTCATCAATATACGCTCGCGCTCCGAAGGCCGGCACTGGTCGAGGCCACAAAACCCATTCCCGTTTTTCATCACATTACGGGTAATTCCATTTTAGCCGCAAAACATGGCATTGGCTACGCGCAGGTTCGGGTGCCACGGGCGCAGCCTGACGCAGTCATTCCCGCGAAGGTGGGAATGACTG
Organism: Terriglobia bacterium; assembly: GCA_035308965.1. Lineage (GTDB taxonomy): Bacteria > Acidobacteriota > Terriglobia > UBA7540 > UBA7540 > DASYXZ01. The sequence goes on from DATGFN010000021.1 coordinate 143,624, forward strand.
CGTCAGATGAAGGGTCTGACAGGGATCCATCTCGAAATGACATCTACGTCTGCGGGTGATATTTCTCGACGGGTTCTCCTCCCTGTGGTAATTTGGATCATCAAGAAATTCCACTAGTTATTTTAGGGATTACAAAACCACAATGGCTGAAATACTTCCTTTTCGAGCATTGCACTATCATCCGCACAATATCGCGAAGCTTGACGATGTGGTTACGCAACCTTATGACAAGATTTCCGCTGAGATGCAGGCGCGTTACCATAGAATGAGCCCCTACAACGCTGCCCATATCATTCGCGGACTGGAGAAGCCCGGCGATTCCCCTCAGGACAACGTTTACACTCGCGCCGCCGGTTATTTTCAAGATTGGATTCAAAAACAAATCCTGACCGCTGAACCCGAACCCGCAATCTACCCTTATTATCAGGATTACTCGGTGCCGGGCGAACCCGACAACAGGAAACAGAGGCGGGGCTTCATTGCTCTCTTGAAGCTGGAGGACTACAACGCCGGCGTGGTTCACCGCCACGAGGAAACTCTTTCCGGTCCCAAGGCCGACCGCCTCGAGTTACTGAAAGCGACCCGCGCCCACCTGGGCCAGATTTTTATGCTCTACAGTGACCCTGGCGGGGCCATTGAGGCGGCGCTGGACGAAAATACCCGGGAGCAGCCCTGGGAGAGAGTGGTGGACGAATATTCCACTGCCCACTCCGTGTGGAAGGTTACAGACCCATCTGTGGTGAATCTTGCGGTCGAGGGCATGCGGCCCAAGGAACTTGTTATCGCGGACGGCCATCACCGCTACGAAACCGCGCTGGCCTACCGTAATGAATGCCGCAAGCAAGGCCGGGAAAATTCCCCCGCCGAATACGTGATGGTCACCTGCGTCCGGCAGGAAGCGGATGGCCTGGTGGTGCTGCCCACTCATCGCGTGCTGCACAACCTGCCCGTTTACCGATGGGGGAAATTTGTGGGAGACGCTCAGGAATTTTTCGATTGGCAGGAAATGCAGCTGGATGAACCGACGCAGGAGGCGGGCACCCGCCTGATGCAGGAATTACAGCATGCCGGCCGGCAAGGCCCGGCCATAGGAGTTTTTGCGGGCAGCGCAACCCAGGGCATTCTCACTCTTCGACGCGATTTCCGGATTTCCGAATTACTGCCGGAGATTCCTTCCAGCCTCGCGCGGCTGGATGTGGTGATCCTGCACCGGATTCTTCTGGAGCGGGTGCTCGGCATCGATCCGCAAGCCGTCCGCGAAGAGAAAAACCTGCACTATGTGCGGGAAATCAAACCCGCACTGACCATGGTCGAAGAGGGCAAGGCTCAATTGTGCTTCCTGATGAATCCCACGCCCATAGCTGCGGTGTGGGAAAACGCTTTGGCGGGACGGGTACTCCCTCAAAAATCCACCGACTTCTATCCCAAACTGCTTTCGGGGCTCACTGTCTACTGGCTGGATAACCCGGGCAGCAAATAGTCTCGCGCCTATGTCCGGGCATCAGTGGACGGGCACGAAGGATTGCAATGCCTCATCCACCGTATTATACACATCAAAAATGGTCACCAATTTTGTAATATGCAATTGCTCGTGAAATTTCTTGGTGAGGTTGGCCAGCTTCATGATGGCCCCCATATTGTAGGCGGACGTATATCCGCCCACCAGCGTGCCCAAGCCGGCGCTATCAATGTAGCTGACATTGGCGAGATCCAGAACCAGCCGGGTCTTGCCCTGGCCTAAAAGGTCCTTCAACTTCGTCCGAAGCTGCATGCTCTCGTCGCCCAGTGTAATGCGTCCCGTGATTTCGAGGACGGTAATCCCGCCTATATCCTTTTCCAACATTGACAATGCCATTTGAACTCTCCTCTGTGATGGATAACCGTTATTCGAATTCCGAACAGGACATGAAATAGCCACAGCGCGGACAAACCATTTTACAATGCCGCGACTCGAGCCTGGATGAGCACACGGGGCAAAAGTGAACGGGAAGCTCTTCCCGCGGGTTTGTTCCGGATGTTTCACCAGTTTCTTCGGCCATGAGATCTCCTCCTAGTGAAAGTATGCCTGAAGGAATCCCACTTCCCAAGCCAGAAATAATCCGAATCCCAGGCTGAACAATCCGGCCCCCAGGCGTATGGCGCGTTCCATCATCAGCCAACGTCCTGCCGCCAGAGCCAGGGGCACACTCATTAGGATGCTCATTGCCATCATTCCGCCGATGGTCCCCACTCCAAAAATCAAAATGGTCCCGAAGGCCAGGAGCATGGAAGGTATGGCGCCCACCACGAGTAATAAAACCGCTGCCGTTCCTGCCAGACCGTGCACAACGCCTACCACAAACGGCCGCTTCCCGAATCGCAGCGTGTGATGCCGATGTTCGTGGCCCCCGTCGCCCAAATGAACGTGCAAGTGGGAGTGAGCGGTGCCATCGTGAGTATGGGTGTGCACGTGCAGCGCGCCATTGTTTTTTGTCTGAAGCAAAACCCTCAGCCCCAGCACCACCAACATGCAGCCTACAAGAAATTCCAGAAAACTTGATGTGTGGGGAGCAACGGTGAAACGGAAAACCAACATGGCGGATCCAAACACGAGCAGCGCCGCCGTGTGGCCCATGCCCCAATAGGCGCCCACCAGCGAGGACCGCAGCAGATTCCGTTCCTCGGTGACGAAAGTGGAGACGGCGGCCACATGGTCAGCATCAAGAGCGTGCCGCAGGCCCAGCACAAAGCCAAGAGTCAGCGTCGCCCAGATGGGAAAGCCGCCGGGCATGGCAATTTCAGGCAGGTTCAATTCAACTCCTCAATTTGCGCGTTGGCGCAGGAAATCGGTGATGCTCTCATAGGCGCGGCTAAGCGTCGATTCGTCAGGCAGGAAGACGGTGCGAAAATGCCGCGTGCCCGGAGCTTGTCCAAAGCCGCTGCCGTGCACCACCAGCACCTGCTTCTCCATCAGCAACGCCCGCACAAATTCGTCATCTCTCTCCGCGATTTCCAATTTTGGAAACGCATAGAAAGCTCCCCGCGGTTTCACGCAGCTCAGTTGCGGCGTCGTCTCGCACCATTTCATGGTGAGGTCGCGACGGGCGCGCAACTTGCCCACCGCCGCGGCCACATGGTCCTGCGGACCTTCGAGAGCGGCGCGCACCGCGTATTGCTCCGGGCAATTGGCGGAAAGGCGCGCGCGCAGCAGTTTGTGGATTCCTTCCACATAAGGTTTCACTGAGGCCGCTTCCCCGCTCACTATGGCCCACCCGATCCGCCATCCGGGGGCAAGGTATCCCTTGGAAAGGCCGCCGAATGTTACCACGGGCACATCCGGCGCCAGGGCGGCGATGGAAATGTGCGGGTCCGAATCCAAAATAAGTTTGTCGTAAATTTCGTCGGCAAAGATCACCAGTTGATGTTGGCGCGCCAGTTCGGCGATGGCCTCGAGCGTTTGCCGCGAATAAACGGCGCCCGTGGGATTATTGGGGTTGATCAACACCAAGGCGCGCGTGCCGGTAAATATCCGCTGCTCGAGATTTTCCAGGTCGGGCTCCCACGCCGCACCTTCGTCCAGAATGTAAGCGTTGGGCTGAATCCCGAGCTTGGCGAGAACGGCGGAATAGAGCGGATATTCGGGGCTGGGCGTCAGGATGTTTTCACCGGGATTCAGCAGGGCGGTCAGACAAACGTCCACTGCCTCGCTTACGCCCTGGGTGATGAAAACGTTTTGAACATTAGAAATGCCTTTTCGGTCCGCCTCAGCTCGTATCGCGTCCAGGGCATCCTCAACCCCGCCCGAGGGCGCGTAACCATTCTTGCCGTCGCGCATGGCTTTGACCACTGCGTCGATGATATGGGGCGGAGTCTCGAAATCAAACTTCAGCGGGTCGCCGATATTGAGAGGCAGGATTTTCTTGCCCTCGCGAGCGAGCTGGTCCGCCACCACGGCCAGTTCTCGAATGGCGTAGCGCACATGCTCCAGGCGGGTAGCCGCCAGGATCTCACGGACATGTGTAAGTTCCTGCGTCATTGAACCATTAGATTTGTAGCAGAAAGACGAAGTGCGGTCAATTCACGTAATGATTCGGGGGAGGTCCAGTTTGGTCCAAGCTACGTCATTTAGTAGCTTTGCTTCTACTCTCTTTCTTCTTTCAAAGCGGATGTTGGAGTATTGAAAAAACTATCGTATCTGGGCCAAGCGGCGGAAAGACTTCCAGCGCAGAGTTTCTGCTTTTGAAAGTCTGCGGCACTTCCACTGCGGCCGTAGAAGATTATGAACACAAGCAATACCCTTCATAGGATTATTCAACGCGCTTGACACGTACAAGCCGCAGAGTCTGAAAGGCACAGACTCTGCGCGACCCGCTGCTTGCCTTTAACAGTGGAATTATTTCCTCAGCTTCCCTTTTTCATTCTGAGCTGCAAGCCCATCTCGTATTGCCGCTTCAAGCGTATCGATGTTGATATCCTTTAGAGTTTTAAACCGAATGCAATATCCGGTCACGCTCGCCTTGCCTAATGTTTTTCCATACGTCTTGGCTAAGTACTTTTTATCTTTGAGGCCAAGAACATAGACAGAGATTCCGGTCTTGTTTCCGCTCACACCAATTTGAAAAAACTCTCTACTTTTTCCATTGGCATATTTTATTGTGTGAAATCCATATCCAATCGTAGGGTTGGAAACAGTATTATTTTTGCTGTCTTTACCATCGAAGAACCATAATTTGCACGCTGGCGACACTTGAAGTGTGAGCCGATGCAACTCCCGCATCTCACTGCGTTTTGGCTCCGGTTGGCTGGTAATATACCTCTTGATCTGTTCTTTTACGTTCATAGGTTCTGCTCCCTAGAGGTTAGCGCGGACCGCCGATTCTGCGGTCCGCGTTCCTTCGATAGCAATCTTCGTCATCGTGACGTATTCTACCGCTATGTCCACGCTTCGCCGGCCTTTTCTTACTGATCGATATTGGTTTGTCGCGGCGCGCCTGTAGGATAAGTGCACGGTGGATATTACACATATTAGGATTATAAGAATGTAGTTCCGACTGAGAAGCCGCAGATCCGTCAGCCGACGGACGGTCTTCGCTACCCGGCTCGCGCTGGCTGCTTGTCTTTTCAGAGCGAGATTCCTCTCCGTCGGCTGACGGAGCGGAATGACATGAGTGGAAAACGTTTTTCTGCAAACTGGTAGGTTGTGGAGGGATTTGCGAGACAAGGCCACGCGGAGCCCGGATTCTACGACGCTCGCCGGTTTCTCTCCCGGCCGCTTGTATTCTTGAAAGAGGAGTCTTATCCTTAAGCCCTTCAACGCTCGGGCGAGTAAGGAGGAATTCCATGGCCACCCCTGAAGCCGGCCTTCCGGCGGACGACCCATTGGTTGCCGACCCCAAGCACTTCACGCTTGAGTTCGAGAATGAAAAAGTTCGAGTGTTACGCGCCAAGTTTGGACCCGGGGAGAAAGCTCCCATGCTTGGATTTCCCGCCATGATGTCGGTATCGGTCACCGACCGGGATATTAAATTCACCATGCCCAACGGGAGAACGCAACGCTTATTCGGCAAGGCGGGCGAGGTCGCGTGGTATGACGCGCGCCGCCACCAGGCGGAAAACATGAGTGCGAAGCCTTACGAAGGAATTATTATCATGTTCAAAGATTCCAAATGACTTTGACGTCCGCCCATCGTTCGTCCCGAGGCGCAGGTGAGCTATTTTCTTAGAGTGGGCTGCGCGTCCATCATTTCGCCGGCCGCGTGATGCCCAGCCGGCGCATTTTGTAAAATAGTGTGGTGCGCTTCAGGCCCAGCCGTTCCGCCGCCCCTCCGGGCCCTCCCAACATTCCATTTGATTCTTTGAGCGCCTGTTGGATTTGGGCCCGCTCGCCTTCAGCCAGGGTGCGAACCCTCGAGAGACCATGTTGCCCTTGCAGTTTCAGCTCCGCGAGCGGAGGGCGCAAGGTTTTCGATGGCGTCAGAATCACGGCGCGTTCGATGAAGTTCTGTAACTCGCGAACGTTGCCCGGCCAATGATACCGCTTGAGGGCTTCCATAATTTCAGGCGGAATTGTGTCAATCCGTTTGTTCATTTGGCGCGCGAATTTATCCACGAAGTAATCCACCAGCAGGGGAATGTCCTGGGGGCGATCTCGCAGCGGAGGCGCCACCACCGGGAAAATGTTGAGCCGGTAATATAAGTCCTCGCGAAATTCCCGGTCCTCGACCATCTGAAGAAGATCGCGGCTGGTGGCCGCCAGCAGGCGCGCATTCACGCGGATGGTGCGCGTGCTGCCCAAACGCTCGAACTCCTGTTCCTGAAGCACGCGCAACAATTTGGGCTGCAACTCGAGAGGGATATCGCCTACTTCGTCCAAAAAAAGCGTTCCCAAGTGAGCCAATTCAAAGCGGCCGATCTTCTGCGCAATCGCTCCGGTAAAGGCGCCTTTCTCGTGGCCAAAGAGTTCGCTCTCCAGTAACCCAAGCGGGATCGCGGCGCAATTCACTTTCACAAACGTCCGTTCGCGCCGCGAGCTGAGATTGTGAATGGCGCGCGCGATCAACTCCTTCCCCGTACCCGTCTCGCCCAAAATGAGGACGGTGGAGTCCGTGGGAGCGACGATCTCTACCTGCTGAAGGACACGCTTCAGCGCCGGACTTTCACCGATGATCTCCTCGAAATTATGCTCGGTCAAAATCTCTTCGGTAAGGTAGATTTTTTCTTCGGTGAGCCTCTCCCGCGATTCGGCCATCTGCCCATAGTCCAGGGCATTCTCGACCGCGATAGCTACCTGGCTGGCCACCTGACGGAGGAATTCCAAGTCTTCCTCAGTAAACGCCACTTCTTCCAACCGGCCCAGGTTCAGCGTGCCCAGCGCGCGCTGCTTGCTGATGAGAGGGAGAAAACAGGCTGCCTTCATCGCCGACAACGCGGGGTTAAAATGAAAACTGAATTGGGGCAATTCCTTGCTGGTCACGGACAGGGGCTTGCCGGTTCGCAACGCTTCCCCCGCCGCCGACCCGGCCGTGGCAATCACCAATTCTTCTTCCTCGCTGCCTCCGCCCTTGGCGAAGTTTCGCGCGTAGACCCGCAGGCGCTCGCCGTCACCGGGCTCGGGCAGGGTGACGCTGGCGAAATCACATTTCATCACCTGTCGAACGCTGGTTGAAATGGCTCGCAGGAGTTGGCGCAGATCGAGATTGGGTACCACCACGTTATTCAGGTCCAACAGCAAGCGCAGACGGTCGCGCTGGTGCTCGAGCAGGCGCTGTAGGCTGAGGGCTTCCTGGTGGCTCAACGTGTTGTCCATAGCGAGTGCCACGTGTCTTGCCACTTGCTGGAGGAATTGAACGTCGGCGTCGGCATAGGCGTTCAATTTTTGGCTGCCGAACCCGACGGCTCCCAGGCGACGGTGGACCGTGGTCAAGGGGAGAATGCAAAATGACCGGACCTCTGCGTTCCTGAGAAGCGCGAGTGCGTCGGGGAATCTGGTCTCATCGTCAATGCTGGAGACAACCAACGGCTGCTGTGTTTGCCAGACCAGGCCGGAGGGCGAATCTTCAATTGGTCGCTCTACGACATTAAAATCCACCCGGGCCCGCATCTCATGAATATGCAGGCGCATGGTATTGCGGACAGGGTCGTGCAGGACGAGCCAAAGTGAGTCGAAGCTTACAATGCGGGGAAGGCACTCGGCTACGGCGTGAAACAAGGCGGGAAGTTCGCGGTGCAGTCCTATGAACTCCGAAACCTCCAGCAGAACCTGATAGGCGGAGGATTGCCGGGCGGTTTGTGCGCCAGTTCGTGATTCGGTATCCTCAGGCATAGCTTCCAGTATAGTGAGGAAAATGGTGAATTATGAAGGATGAATTGAGAGTCATGCGGGGAGGACAAACCATTCAAAGATTAGCCTTCCCCAGGGGAGAAGGTATCTCGCCGCGGCGAGACAGATGAGGGGTTAGTCCTCACATTCGCGGTCCACCCTCAGATCTCCAACAGAAAACAGGTTTTGATCAGGTTGGGCCGAGGCACCCCGCAATTTCCAAAATTCGCAAGCCATCGGTCACTCGTAGCGCAACGCCTCAATGGGGTCAAGGTGCGCCGCTTTGTGCGCGGGATAGAAACCAAAAAAGACTCCGACGCCGGCTGAAAATACAACCGCGATGACGATCGCCTGAATGGGAATAAGGGTGGGCCAATGGAGCGTGTCCGAAATGACCGAAGTTCCCGCAACTCCGGCGGCGAGACCCAGGCAGCCTCCAATCACGCTCAGCACGGTCGCCTCGCTCAGGAATTGCATTTGGACGTCTGCCTCCGTCGCGCCCACGGCCAGGCGAATTCCGATCTCTCGCGTCCGCTCGGTTACCGAGACCAGCATGATATTCATGATCCCGATGCCACCCACCACCAGCGAAATGGAGGCAATGCTGGCCAGGAGAATGGTCATCACGCGCTCGGATTCCGCGCCCGCCTGCGCGACATCGGCGGGATGGCGGATATTAAAATCGTCCGGCTCGTCCGGCCGCAGATGGTGCCGGTCGCGCAGCAGCGCGGATATTTGTTGCTCGGCCGCGGCGGTCACTTCGCGCGAGTTTGCCGAGCACATAATGTCATCCAGCCAGTCGTAGCCCAGAATCTTTTTTTGCGCGGTGGTGTAAGGCATAAACAAAGTGTCGTCCTGGTCCTGGCCAAACGGAGAAAGCCCTTTGGCCCCCAGCACGCCCACAACCATGCAGGGAATGGTTTTCACCCGAATGGTTTTCCCAATGGGATCCTCGCTTCCGAATAATTGATCGACGATGGTCTGGCCCAGCAGGCAGACGTTGGCCGAATGCTCCACGTCAGTCATCTGGAAGGCGCTTCCGCGCGCGATTTTCCAGCGGCGCACCGAGAGATACTCCGGTGTCACGCCATGAATGGAGGTCTGCCAGTTCTGCCCGGCATAAATGACCTGGACGTGCTCATCCACGTTGGGCGAAACGTTATGCACCAAAGGAACCTGCTGGCGGATCGCCATCCAGTCGCCCACCGTCAACGTCTTGGTGCCGCGAGTGCCCGTGCGCAATCCGTTGACCTGGCGGCCACCGGCCTCGATCCATACCATGTTGTCGCCGATGCTCTGGATCTGTTCCTGGATTCGGTTGGAGGCGCCCTCGCCAATGGCCACGCTGCAAATTACGGCGCCCACGCCAATGATGATCCCAAGCATGGTCAGAAGGCTGCGCATCTTGTTGCGCGCCAGCGCCCGCGTGGCCACCCGCAGCAATTCGCCAAACTCGATCACCGTGCCCTCACTTCATCTAGATTAACAGACATGTGGCCGCCTTAAACAGTCCCATCGAATGACGCGGGCATCAGCGCAGACTGGTTTATACTCCTGAACACCGAGGGAGGAAGTATCTAACGTGCGACCCGCGAACGTTTTCCTTTTCCTGTTCGGCATTCTTGCAATCAACGCTACGGCGCGGCGAATTGCTCCACAGCCGCCTGCGCCAAGCGACCGCATTGTGATTGGCGCGAGCACGGTGCTCGATGGCAAGGGCGGAGTGCTGCACAATACTCGCATCGCGATCGAAGGCTCAAAGATTGTGGCCATTGACCCTAAGGCCGGGCCAGTGGACTACGACTTGCGTGGGCTGACGGTATTGCCGGGCTGGATTGATGCGCACGTGCACATGACCTGGTTCTTTGGCAAGGATGGGAAACTGGCGGGCAAAGGAGTGGCGCCGGATGAGGCCGCCTATGCTGAAGCCGCCAATGCATGGGTAACGTTGATGGCGGGCTTCACCACTGTGCAAGACATGGGTTCCCCCACAACCATGCGCGAGGCGATCGCCATGGGAACGCTCCCCGGCCCGCGCATCCTGACGGCCGTCGAACCGCTCTCAGGTCGTGGCGAGCAGACTGGAACGCCGGACGAAATCCGTGCTTTCGTACGCAAACAAAAAGAGGCGGGCGCGGACCTGATTAAAATATACGCCTCCGGAGGCATGAGCCGGGGCACGATGACGATGTCCCAGGAACAGCTTAATGCAGCGTGCGATGAAGCGAAGAAATTGGGATTGCGCACGCTTGTGCACGCCATCAGAGACGCAGTGCGCGCGGCAACCCAGGCAGGATGCACCGAAGTCGAGCACGGCTTGGGAGCGTCAGACGACGATCTGATGCTGATGGCCGCCCATGGGACATATCTTGATCCGCAAGCCGGATTGCTGCTTGAAACTTATCTCCATAACAAGGATAGGTATCTTTCCCCGCCGTACTACACCGAAGAGAGCTTTGCGGCCATGAAAGGGCTAATCACGGCACATCAGGAATTCATCAAGCGCGCCGAGCGCATTCCGGGGTTGAAAATTGTTTACGGCACCGATGCGGTGGCGGGCGCACACGGGCGCAACGCGGAGGACTTTATCCACCGAGTGCGGGACTGCGGAGTGGACCCCATGGCTGCGATGGTCTCGGCCAACTCACTGGGGGCAGAAGCGCTGGAGATGGCGGACCAAATCGGCTCCATTGCGCCCGGCTTGCAGGCAGACATTATTGCGCTCGATGGGAACCCGTTAAAAGACATTACGGCCGTCCGGCGTGTAGTATTTGTGATGAAGGGCGGGGTAGTTTACAAGAACGCCGCGCGCAGTGCGATTCCGGTTTATGAAAGCGTCGTACGATGATTCGGCATCCCGTGACTTCCTTTGCGCGTTTGCCGGAGGTCGGGGCGCATGATGCTGCCTGAAAATATAAGACTTGAAAGAGGGTAAAATTTATGACCTCCCATTTTCATCCATTTCCAGCATCCTTGTTCCGCATGCGTCGCGCACCAGCCGAGGTTTCTTGCCTTCAGGCAAAAATATTTGAAGTGCGCCGGCTGACGCTCGTGGCCATGATCGCATTTCTTATTACTCTGTTTTTGGCGGGCCAGGCTCGGGCGCAGGATCCCAGAGTGGAGGAGGCCGTCAAAAAGATTGATGCCGTAATTGCAGGCGGCCCTTACCAGGCGTCCTGGGACTCTCTGGTAAAATATGAAGTGCCGGAGTGGTATCGCGACGCCAAATTCGGGATCTTCATCCATTGGGGCGTCTATTCGGTCCCCGCCTTTGGCAGCGAATGGTACCCACGCAACATGTACATCATGGGCAGTCCCGTTTTCAAACACCACGTTGAGGCCTACGGTCCGCAAAGCAAATTCGGCTACAAAGATTTTATTCCCATGTTCCGGGCGGAAAAATTCAATCCTGACCAGTGGGCCGAACTCTTTCGCAAGGCGGGAGCCAAGTACGTGGTGCCGGTAGCAGAGCATCACGATGGATTTGCCATGTTTGACTACGATTTTACCGACTGGAGCGCCGCCCAAATGGGCCCCAACCGCGATGTAGTGGGCGAGTTGGCAAAGGCCGTCCGCAAGCAAGGCTTGCATTTTGGCGCCTCTTCCCACCGCGCCGAGCACTGGTGGTTTTACAATGGCGGCATGGCCTTTGATTCCGATGTGAAGGACCCGCGATACGCGTCTTTGTACGGTCCCGCCCAGCCCGACAAAACTCAGCCGGACAAGGCGTTTCTGGATGATTGGCTGGTGCGCGCGTCGCAAATTGTGGACAAGTATCAACCTCAAGTTGTCTGGTTTGATTGGTGGATCGAGCAGCCGGTTTTTCAGCCCTATCTCCAAAAATTTGCCGCCTACTATTACAACCGGGGGGCGGAATGGAATCTCGGCGTCGCCATCAATTATAAGAACAAGTCTTTCCCGGAGCGTGCCGCCGTGCTGGACATCGAGAGGGGAAAACTGGACACCATTCGCCCGATCTTTTGGCAAACGGACACATCGGTCAGCGAGAAGTCCTGGGGCTACATTCAAGACGACAAGTTCCGCACCCCGGAGTCGCTGATAGATGAGCTGGTGGATATTGTCAGCAACAACGGCTGCCTGCTCCTCAACGTGGGGCCCAAATCCGACGGCACCATCCCGGATGAAGTCCAAAAAGTCCTGCTCGATATGGGCGCGTGGCTGACTACCAACGGAGAGGCAATTTACGGGACGCGACCGTGGAAAGTTTCCGGGGAAGGACCCACCAAAATCGTGGCGGGTTCATTCAAAGATACCGCCGGGACGCCGTTCACGGGCTCGGACATTCGGTTTACCGCCAAAAGGGACACGCTTTACGCCATTGCCCTGGCATGGCCGGAGGATGGGAAGCTCATCGTGAAGTCGTTGGCTTCGAGCTCATGGCTCAGCCAAAAGAAAATTCGCAAGGTCCAAATGCTGGGGTACGCGGGCAAGCTGAAGTGGGCACAAACCACAGAGGGACTCTCCGTAGATTTGCCGGCCACAAGACCCGGCAACTATGCCTTCGCAATCAAGATATCGCCCGTGGATCGCGCGCCCTGATGAAGAGGTGATTGCCATGACCGCCAGCAAGACACTTATTTCCGTCTGGCAACAAGTGTTGGTTGCCGAAAAGCTAAAAGTGAAGATCGAGGGAGCCGAGTACACCGTCACTACTTTGCGCGCCAAGAAGTTGAAAATGGTCGAGTTTGAATTCGGCGATTTCAGCATCGCAGGGATCGAACAGAATCCCAAAACAACCTCGCGCTGGGCGGAGCTTGCACGCGACGGGAATCGCATTATGCAGTTTCGCTGCAACGGTCGATATATTGCGAACGTGTGCGAGGGAAAGCTCCTGCGTTATCCCGCTTGGCGCGCGCTTGCACTCCCAGAATGATCCGCACGACAGAGTGTCAAACTTGCGACGGGTCCGTTTCTTGAACCTTTCTGATAATGTCTTGGATTGGAGGACGGGGTCTCGGAAATTACTTCACTGCTCCGGGTCAATCATTGCCTTCGCCCTTCGCCAGAGCCAGCCCGAGACCCCTCGGGTTGATGAAACGATTGCCGACTATTCTCACTCTGGGGCATAAGACATTCAATCAGGTATTTACCCTGTTTTCCGGCCGGAATATACGTGCGTAATTATACTGACCTAACTATTCACCTGGCTTTCCCCCCGGGCATCGACGACCCCGGCTTTACAGCGCGCGCCAGGATGTAACCCACCAAACCCGCTCGATATGCCTGAATGGCGACCACATCCACAATCTGGCCGACTCTGCCGCCCACAAACCCGCGGATGCGAGCCAACTCGCGACGGCATTCCGGGCGGCGCTGTTCGGCGTAGTAGCCGGGAAAGGTCAACTCTCCCGCTTCCTGGACTGTAATTTGGCCGAAGCCGCATCGCTCGAGTTTCATTTGAAATGATTCACCCGAATCGAGATTTGCGCGGGGAACTTTCCACAAAACGCGGGCAGCTTCCAGAAGAAATCTTTCCCTGAGATTTCTTGGCTCGCGCTTGACCGTGTAATCGGTGAAAGCAAGAATGCCTCCGGGCTTAAGAACGCGAAAGGCCTCCCGAAAGAAGTGTTCCCGGGTGTTGAAGTGGACGCCGCCCTCAATGCACAAGGCGTGGGTGAAGATTTCGCCGGAAAACGGAAGTGAAACCGCCGACCCGTGCTGAAAGCGAATTGACGATTCGCAATTATTTTCGCGCGCCCGCCTCAGGCTATGCTCAATGTGCTTCCAGGTGACATCCACAGCGTCAATCTCGAGGGGGCCAAAGTTTTTGAAGAAATAGAGGTCCTGATTCCCCATGCCGGAAGCAACATCCAGCAGACGGCATCCGGGATTGAGGCCGAGCCATGTGCCCATACGATGCACCAGATTTTCCGCCGCCTCCAGATAATTTCTGATGCCTTTTTCCCAAAGCCCGAAATTCAAGTAGCCGCCGTGAAAATCGCCAAAGTGTTCGGCCCCGTGGCCGTAAAAGTGTTCCACCGCGTTCTCGTGCGTACTCCTGGCCCACAGATGCCGCTCAGTTTCCATTGGTTTCCCTGGTTGAGTTGACATGGAAATCCTAAACTCGAGCCCCGGTCATTTTTTGTCCACTACTCTTGCCGGCGTGAAAAATTGCTTCAAGGGTTTCGAAGATTTTCAGCTTTCGCAAGGGAACGTTCAACCACCCCGTGGTGATGCAGTAATGGGTGTTGAACGGCGAGACGTGGTGGATTTGGTGATGGCTCCGAGAAACAATCAAATGAACTCGTTGCAAGAATCGCGCCAGCGCGGGCGGGTTGGGCATGTGGGCCCACTTGTGAAATTGGTTGGTGGCGAAGACCGCGTTGCTTAGAAACAGGATAAACGCCAGCACGAAGAGCCTGAAGTGTTGCCCCGGATAGACGTCGAGCAAGAAGAAAGTAAGCGCCAACTGTGGCACTGAAACCAGACAGTTGTTCCCGTTGGTTTCAATGAAATCGTGCCGGGTAATTCCCTCCGGGTCAACGTGGTGTTCGCGAAATGGGCGGACGAAAGCGGGGCCGATCAATGGAGTTTCAGGGGTCCCAAACCGGTCGGCAAGCCAATGCACCAGGCCGGAAACGAAATCAGCCGCAATGTAGCCGCATAGGGCCGCAGCCGCAATCACCCATGGTGCCGCTCCCCCCGTAAAGTTCAGCCAAGCGCGTGCGGCCAAGCCTCCGGAAAAGGCAAACATGGCTCCTATTCCCAATGCTTCGAGATGCCGGTGGACCCAGGAATAATCTCTCCCCGAGGAGGACATTGGTATTTCTCCCTTCGCTTCGGTCATTAAAGGGTTAGAGTGTGTAAATTGTCCCACAGATTCAAGAATTTTCCAGCTCAATCCCTCCGTGTCCGAGATTGAATTCTAAATCCTGCAAAAGATGGAAGAAAGCCCCGGCCAGCGCATCATGCGAAAGGAGACGAAAAATAGTCGTTCGCGCCTTTGCAGCGTTATACTAAACGCCTTGTGCGAAACCCTTATAGCGAGGCGAGGAAAATGACAAAGAGAGCTTGTATGCTTGTCCCGGCATGTCTCATGCTTGCTTCTCTAGCCACGGCACAAGCGACTTCCAAAACAAGATTGGCCGTCATCGGTCTCGATCACGACCATGTTTGGGGACTGCTGAGGGACATCGCAAAAGAACCGGACGCGGAACTTGTGGCCATCGCCGATCCGCATCCAGAATTGGTTGAAAAAGCCAGGAAGCAAGTTCCCGCCGATGTGAAGTTCTTTCCCGAATACGTCAAGATGCTCGACGAGACCAAGCCCGACGCCGTGATTGTGACCACGGCCAACAATCGGCATCTGGAAATTCTGAAAGAGTGCGCCAAGCGGCACATTCATTATTCTGTGGAAAAACCTCTGGCCACAACCGCCGCCGACGCCCGCGAGATGGAGCGCCTGGCGCGCGACGCGCACATCAAGTTGATGGTGAACTACTGGAACGCGTGGGTCGCTTCATCGCACGAGCTTTTCCACCGTGTTAATGCCGGCGAGCTTGGCCCGGTGCAGAAAATAATCGTGCAATACGGACACCAGGGCCCGAAGGAAATCGGCGTGTCAAAATATTTCGCCGATTGGCTCTACGACCCCGTCAAGAACGGCGGCGGGGCGCTGATGGATTTTGGCTGCTACGGCGCCGAGTGGGCCCTGTGGTTGAAAGGCCGGCCTTCCAGCGTCTTTGCGCACACACTCAAAATCAAGACCGACCAGGCCAACGCCGTGGATGATGATGCCGTGATACTGCTTGAATATCCGGATTCGACCGCCATCATCCAGGCCAGTTGGGACTGGCCCTACAGTAAAGGGCAGGTGCAGGTTTTCGGCCCCAAAGGGAGCCTGATGGCCGCCAATTCCGTCCTGTTCTATCGCGATGCAAAAACTGCCGCCGACGTTGACAACCCGGAGGGGAAGCCGGTTACGCTCAGCCCCCTGGAGCACGATAGCAGCAACCCCATTGCCTATTTCCTTTATTGCATTCGCAATGAGAAGCCGGTGGAGAATCCGCTGGCGGCGGAGTTGAATGTGGGCGTGGTTGAAATCCTCGACGCGGCCAAGGAATCCATTCGGACGGGGCGCGCCGTAAAGTTGGGATCGAAGTAAAGACGCGAGCAGGGCCGACCCTTGGGTCGGCCTTCTTGCCGCGAATGCCGTGCCAAAAGGCCGGGGCAAGCCCCCGCCCTACATGTAAATTACGATGGGAGAAACCGTGATCACCATTAAATTAAGTCCAATTACTCGCGTAGCACTAATTATTTCATTTTGCAGTCTGGCAATAATTGGAGTGCAAGTCTTTGCCGACGAAGGAATGTGGACGTTTGATAATCCGCCCACGAAGTTATTGCAAGAGCGCTACGGCTTCAATCCCACCCCGGAATGGCTGGACCACGTGCGTTTATCCAGCGTTCGGTTTAATGACGGAGGTTCAGGCTCGTTTGTAAGCCCGCACGGCCTGGCGCTCACCAATCACCACGTCGCTTTCGGCCAGTTGCAAAAAGTCTCCACGCCGCAGAAGGATTATGTGAAAGACGGTTTTTACGCGCGCACTTCCGCCGAGGAATTGAAGTGTCCTGACCTGGAAGTGAATGTCCTGATGTCCATGGTGAACGTCACCCCAAGAGTGATGGGTGTGTTGAAACCGGGCATGAGCGACAAGGATGCGCTCGAGGCCCGCAAAGGTGAAATCGCGAAAATCGAAAAAGAAAGCCTGGATTCAACGGGACTGCGCTCGGACGTGATCCCGCTTTATCAGGGCGGCGAGTATTGGCTCTACCGGTACAAGAAATATACCGACCTGCGCCTTGTTTTTGCGCCCGAACAACAGGCCGCGTTTTTTGGCGGCGACCCGGACAATTTCACCTATCCAAGGTACGACCTCGATTTTGCCCTCTTCCGTGTTTACGAGAATGATAAAGCGATTGAAACCCCAAATTATCTGAAATGGAATGCGAAGGGCGCCGCGGATGGCGAGCTGGTTTTTGTTTCCGGGAATCCCGGCTCCACTTCGCGCCTCGACACCATGGCGGAGATTGAAGGCGCTCGCGATTATCTCCTGCCGCTTCGATTGAAGACACTTAAACGGCGATTGGATGTTCTGAGAAAATATTCCTCCCAGGGACCCGAGCAGGCACGACAGGCGGCAAGCCAGATTTTTGGAATTGAAAACTCGGTCAAGGCCTTCCTCGGGATGCAAAGCGGCTTGCTCGACAAAAATCTGATTGCGAAACGCCAGAAGGAGGAAACCGATTTCCGGGCTCTGGTGGACGGCAAGCCCGAATGGAAGAAGGAATATGGGCCGGCATGGAACGAGATTGCCGGGGCGGAGAAAAAACTTGTTTCACGCACCAAAGAATCCCGGTTCCGCTCCGTCGCCGCGTCGCGCCTGGCAGCGAATGCTTTGTCCATCGTTCAGTTAGTTGCGGAAATAAAAAAGCCCGACGGGATTCGCCTGGACGGCTTCCATGACTCGGAGCTTGAGTCCCTCAAGTTCCGGCTGCTTTCTCCCGCGCCTGTCTATCCCGCCATGGAGAAAGCCCTGCTGGCCAACTCTTTCGCCGAAGCTCGCGAAGAGCTCGGACCGACTGACCCATTTGTGAGGGCGGCGGTTGGGGACGAATCGCCCCAAAGCGCCGCGGAAAAACTGGTGGACAGAACCAAGCTAGCGGACGCGGCGTTTCGCAAGTCTCTGGTGGATGGCGGCGAGGCCGCGGTTGCGGCTTCCACTGACCCCATGATAGTGATGGCCCGCAACATCGATCCCTCGGTGCGTGAGATACGAAAGTGGGTTGAAAACAACGTAGAGAGCGTGGAAACCTCGGCGGGAGAAAAAATCGGCAAGGCGCGCTTTGCGGTTTACGGAAAATCGACCTACCCCGACGCCACTTTCACGTTGCGACTCTCCTATGGCACGGTGAAAGGCTATCCCATGAATGGCACCATCGCGCCGCCCATCACCACCCTCTATGGCCTGTACGATCGCGCCTATAGTTTTGGCCTGAAGACTCCATTCGAATTGCCCGCACGCTATCTGGAGCATAAGGACCGCCTGAATCTTTCCACGCCGGTCAACTTCGTCAGCACGTGCGATATTATCGGCGGCAATTCCGGTTCCCCTGTGATCAACCGGCAGGGCGAGTTGGTGGGCTTGATCTTCGACGGCAACATCGAAAGTCTGGTGGGCGACTATGTCTACAACGATGAGGCCAACCGCGCCGTGTCCGTTCATCCCGGCTTCATGAGCGAGACCCTTCGCAAGATTTATGACGCCGGGGCGCTGGCAGACGAGTTGGAAGGGAAATAAAACAGGCTTTTGTCATAAATCCTTAGGCCGGCGTCCATCCTCAACATACTGGAATTTGCCCATTCATGTACAACACTGTACAATAAGAAAGGCCTTGGGGAGAGGTGTTCGGATATGAAAACCCTTACTTTCACTGAATTCCGAAATAACGCTTCAGAAGTTCTTGATCGCGTCGAAAACGGCGAAAGCATTCGAGTCCTTCGCCATGGCAAGGCGATCGCCAAGATCGTTCCTGCCGATTCGCGCCACAGTCGGCCGGCGTGGAAACGCCCCGGGCCGCGCTTGGAGATAAAAGGGGCCACTCTAAGCCGGGCTGTGTTGCAAGAAAGGCGGTCGACGCCTTGAACGTCTTCCTCGACTCCTCGGCGCTGGCCAAGCGGTATGTGAAAGAGTCGGGCAGCGATCGCGTCGACTCAATTTTGTATTCCGCATCCTCCCTTGGAGTATCTGTCATTTGTCTTTCGGAGGTTATATCTGCGCTTTCGCGCCGCCGGCGCGAGGGGAGACTGACACGGGAACAATACCAAAAATCGAAGCAGGCGCTTCTCGAAGACATTGCAGACGCGAGTGTAGTGAACCTTACAGATCAAGTCATGGCGCGAGCCGTTGATTTAATCGAGCACTGGCCGCTGCGGTCCTCCGATGCGCTCCATCTTGCCTCTGCCGCCGAATGGTCCGCCGAGTTGTTCGTTTCCGCAGACGAAATACAATGTGCCGCCGCACGTGGTGAGGGACTGCGCGTGGAAGAACTGCGCGTCGGATAAACCCGGATCGTCCTCTCAGAAAAATATAATTGAACGCCGAGCATCTATTTCAACTCTTCATATCGAGGCCCAAATATGGTGGTCGGGGAGCCGTTGAGCTTGAGTGAGGCCTTTCCGTTGGCGAAGGACACTGCGGATGAGTTCGAGGCCGTCGTCAGGGATCACTCCCGGGTGGTCTACCGCATAGCCTACTCCGTGCTCCGCAATCATCACGACGCCGAGGACGCCACCCAGGAAACGTTCATCCGTTGCCTGCGCTGGTGGAAACGCCTTGATCCGGGGCGCGATCGCCGGGCGTGGCTGGCGCGGACAGCCTGGCGCCTGGCCCTCGACCGGCGGCCAAAGCATCGCGAGGTTTCGCTGGATGACGCCGCGCAGGCGGTTTCAACTCTGCGCGCAGGCGGCGCGCCGGTTGATGAGATAGCTGCCCATCAGCAAATGGAGGCGTTGCTCGAACGCCTGATCGCCACGCTACCCCGCGAATTGCGCGAACCGTTGATGCTCTCCACGGTGGAGGATATGACGTCGCCCGAAATCGCGAATGTTCTTGGCATTCCCGACGGTTCGGTACGCACGCGCCTGATGCGCGCTCGGCAAGTATTGAAAGAAAAGCTCGCAGTAATTTTAGCCGGTAAGAATCCCACGTAGGGGCGGTTCGCAAACCGCCCCTGCTTCGAGGGGTGCACTAACTATGGATGACAAAGAACGCAGCCAATTCGTTGACGACCTGCTGGAAGCAAGCCTTTCGCGCTACAGCAGCGTGACACCACGGTCGGGACTCGAAGGCCGCGTCCTGGCCAACGCTAAAGCAGCACAAGAGCGCAGAACCTGGTTCCTCTGGGCAGGGTGGCTGGCCGCGGGAGCAATAGCGACTTTGATTTTCATCGGCATTTTCACCATGTCGCACCGAAGCACGATCCCTGCACCCCCAAAGACCGTCGAAGCCGTAAAGCCTGGGGTAATGCCGGACCTAAGGGCTGGTACCGCCGCGGTACCACCGATGCAGCAAACACACGCTCCACGGAGGCCCCAGGTAAAGCGATCGGCAGAGGTTACTTTGGTGGCTCGCACGGAAATGCGCCTGCCGGTGTTTCCCTCGCCGGCAGCGATAACGAATGAAGAAATGCTTCTGGTTCAGTACATCCACGTGCCTCCCGCGGGGGTTTTGTCCGCTCCCGTAGTCGAGAGCGCGAATATCCCGGAAATTCAAATTAAGGAACTGGAAATACCCCCTTTGGCCGAAGAAACGGCTGACAGCACAAACGAACAATGAGGAGCAGAACATGCCAAGAAAAGCACTGATGGGTTTGATGACGGGTTTAGTGATCGCCGCAACCATGAGCATCTCGCAAGGTGTTTTCGGGCAAGAAACAGCGAAAGACCAACGTTCGTCGAACGCTGCTAAACCCGATAAGAGTGTCTATCGGCTGGAATTCATCGTCCGCGAAACGGAAGAAGGGAAGCGGTTGAATAGCCGCTCATATGTCATGTCCGTGGAGGATGAGAGCACTGGAATGATCCGCGTAGGAAGCAAGGTTCCTTACTATACGGGGAAAGATCAGTTCCAGTATTTCGATGTTGGAATCAATATCGACTGTCATCTACGCGAGCATGGGAACTTTGTCTCCTTGGAAAACATCGGGATTGAGATCAGCAGTGTTGTGAAGCCGGACTCGCCGGGGTTGAATCAAACACCCAATCCCGTAGTACGCTCGGTCCGTGCTCGGGTTGACGCCGCCGTAACGCCTGGCAAACCAACGTCGGTGGCCAGCATTGACGATGCGTCTTCGAATCGCCGGTTTGAAGTTGAGGTGACGGCGACGAAAGTAAAGTAATTCTGAATTTCAGTTCATCGGTTCTGGCGGCAATCCTGAAATACTGACCTGCAAACCGAGCGGTTCAGTTCTACCCGCCGATCGAAAGTGATCAACATGCTATGCCGTGCTTTGAATAGCCGGCTTGCCACGGCGAGCGACAACTCCGGCGACGGCTCCGAACAGTGAGCCGATCACCATCGTAAATGGGATCCACAAAAGCATCTGCGGGATCAGGCCAATCATGACCCATTTGGGCCAAAGTGCGGTTGGCCCATTGTAGCCCGGAGGCAGAGCGTCGTAATGTGTACCCCAGTTGCCGCTGATGGCGAAGATCATCAAGATGGCGACTGGAATCCGGGCCGCCAAACCGTAAGCGAAAAGCGTCTTGGCAAGCGCGCTCCAGCCCGGAAGACAAACTGCTCCGCCCACCGCAGCAATGACGAAGCCAAGAACCACCTGCAATGGAACTTGCGCCTGTCCCCCCTTGATCGCTACGAAGATGCCCAAGATAAATACGGCCAAGCCCAGCAGAGGGAACATGAAGGACTTTCCGGTGCTGGCCGGCCCGCCTCCGTGGCCAGCAAGCTTGACCGCGAAGTAGGGTCCGAAGATCAAAGGCAGCCACGAAATGCCGATGACAGCACCTCCACCGCCTGGAGTGGTGGCGAACCACGGCTTCGGCCAACCTTGCATTTCCCCAACCGCTCTCAGAACTGTTACGGTCAACGTGATGACGGCCGGAACCAAAATAAGTTGAATGGTGCTGAGACGGGCGCTGGAAGAATTCTCTGACATATCTACCCCCTTAATAGTTTTTCGAAGGCCGTTTCCAAATCAGGATTTCGGTCAAGTCAGCGGGCGACTACGCCCTTGACTTTCAATCATCCGTCCCGAAAACCAATCCACCAATCCTCTCAGGCTGCGACCTGCACGGCTGTTTTGCCACGGCGAACGACGGCAGCGACAATGCTCCCAAGTAGAGTCCCCACTACCACCGTATATCCAACCCAGAAGAACATCTGGGGCAGCACAGCTAAACCTAGGAACTGCCGCCAGAATGGCGCGTTGGCCAAGCTGGGGTCGATGGCGCTGTAGTGCGTCTTCCAACCCGCTTGCATGGCAATATACATCACAATCAGCACAGGGATGCGAGCCGCAAAAGCATAGGCAAGAAGTGTTGTTCCCAGAGCCTGCCAGCCGACGCGCGCGACGAACGCTGAACTGAAAACGATCAGGTATCCCAGAATGAGGATTGGTGTTGCGCCAGAAGTAAAACCTTTGAAGACGACGAACCCTCCCAGGAACATGACGGGAACGCCAGCCAGAGCGAGACCAATCGCTTTCCCCTTGCTCGCCGGGCCGAGGTCAACGCTCGCCAGCTTGAGTGCGAAATAGGGGCCAAAAATAATCGGCAACCACGCGATTCCGACAATCGCTCCGGCGCCACCTGCCGCGCCGGTACCGAACAACGCCGGAGACCATTGTTGAAGCTCTCCCACCAACCTCAAAATTGTTATCGCTAGTGTGATCAGAGCCGGAACTAAGACGAGTTGCGTGATGTTGAGCCGAGCGCCGGAACTTGTGCCTGCCATTTAGACCTCCTGTGTCAATTCCAGGATGACGCCCCGAAATTATCAACGACTGCGGGTCGCCCTGTGAACCCCTCACTGAATCGAGAACACAATCCTGTATCTTAGCCGATTTAAGGAGCCCCTGTCAGTGGATACACACAATTTGGTGGTGTCCGGGTTTGCATCGCTGGGAGCGCAGGCGTCTCGCCCGCTTTTTCATTATCAACTGATTGCGGGCGAGACGCCCGCGCTCCCAGGAGATTAGTGCACAACCAAACCCTATTCGGGTCGCCAGCGTGAACTTCCGCCTTGCCCGCAAGCCCTGAATTATTTATGTGGACATGAAAATTAAGGTGGTACACTGCATCCAAGCTCTAGAGCCTGACTGGTTGGTTTTCGTCCAGAGCCATGATATCTGGTCGGGGGAAAGTGCCGTCGCCGATACCTCCAAGGGCGTGCGACCGTATCGGAGCTTAGATATCGGAAGGATCGCTAATGAAAACCCTTCTCGTCTATCCGGAATTCCCCGACACATTTTGGAGTTTCAAACACGCCCTCCCCTTTCAGGGCAAGCGCTCCGCCTATCCCCCTCTGGGGTTGCTGACGGTTGCTTCCATGCTGCCGAAAAGCTGGCCCAAGCGAATTGTGGATCTGAACGTCCGAAGACTCAAGGATTCGGACTTGGATTGGGCGGATGTGGTCTTTTTCAGCGGGATGATTGTGCAAGGCCCGTCCATGAAAGCGGCCATCGACCGCTGCAAGAGCCGGGGGCTGCGCACGGTGGTGGGCGGACCCATCGCCAGCACGCAGGATCATCATTTTGCCGGCGTCGATCACGTGGTGGAGGGTGAAGCGGAAGAACTGATCGACGAGCTGGCCGCGGATTTGGAGCGGGGCGAAGCCAAGCCTCATTACAAAGCAAAAGATTTGCCCGACCTCACTCGGGTACCGCTGCCTCAACTTCATCTGGCCGACCTGCGGCGCTACAGCGCCATGGCCGTCCAATACTCGCGCGGCTGCCCGTTCACCTGTGAGTTTTGCGACATCATCGAAATCTATGGCCGCCGCCCCCGCACCAAGACTCCGGAACAGGTTTGCGCCGAATTCGATTTGGTATACAAGCTGGGCTGGAGAGGCCCCGTCTTCCTGGTGGACGACAACTTTATTGGTAATAAGAAAAACGTGAAGCTCCTTCTCCCCCATCTGGTGGAATGGATGCGCAATCACAAGTTTCCCTTCTCCCTTTTCACCGAAGCTTCGCTGAACCTGGCCGAAGATGATGACTTGTTGCGCATGATGCGCGAGGCCCACTTCACCAGGGTGTTCCTGGGGATTGAAACGCCGGTGGCTGAAAGCTTGAAGGAAACGACCAAATTCCAGAACCTGCGGCACGATTTACTGGAGAGCGTGAAGCGCATTCAGGCGCGTGGGATTGAAGTGATGGCGGGATTCATCGTCGGGTTTGACAGCGACCCCCACGACGTTTTCGACCGCCAAATCCAGTTCATTCGCGACGCGGCGATTCCCCTTTCCATGGTGGGCCTGCTTTCCGCTTTACCCAACACGCAGCTTTGGCGCCGTTTAAAGTCAGAGGGCCGGCTTCTGAAAGACAGCTTGGGCAGTAACACCCTGCTGGATTTGAACTACATTCCCAAGATGGACCCCCAGGAACTGTTGGCCGGCTATCAGCGAATTCTCAAAACCATTTACAACCCGGAAGAGTATTTCAAGCGTGCCTCGGATTTTCTGTCCCACTTGGGCGCCTCGGCGCGCGCACCCATGGTCTTCTCGGACCTGATGGCTTTGGGACGGTCATTGTGGCGGCAGGGCGTGCTGAGTGACTACCGGATGGAATACTGGAAATTCATTGCGGAAACTCTGCATCGGCATCGCAGTCATTTCGATAAGGCCATCACCCTCGCCATCATGGGCCATCACTTCTTCGAATTGACCTGGGCCAGTGAGAGCGTGGCGCTCGGTGGCTAGTGGGCTGCATTCGGCAATCATTCTAATAAACTCATTATGAAAAGCCACAAGCGTCTCATCGCACTTGCGGTATTGTGTTTCGCCGTTCGCCTCTCTCTCGCCCAGGACACAGTCACTCCGGACGGCATC
Organism: Terriglobia bacterium; assembly: GCA_035308965.1. Lineage (GTDB taxonomy): Bacteria > Acidobacteriota > Terriglobia > UBA7540 > UBA7540 > DASYXZ01. The sequence goes on from DATGFN010000021.1 coordinate 168,011, forward strand.
TATCGAATCACTCCGGTCCGTCCCATTGATCAGCTCCGCGCCGAAGCCTTGCGAGCCTCGCCTCCCAAGGAGGAAGGCAAGCGAGCGCCAGATCTTGTAGAATTGGTCAAGCTCGATTCCACCATCAAGCTGGATATTCGCTACGCAACCTCAAACAACTTTCTCAGCACACCCGTATATACCCAGGCTCGGGCCTTTATGCAGCGGCCCGCCGGCGAGGCGCTGGTTCGCATCAACCAGAAGCTGAGGCAGGATGGGTATGGTCTGATTATCCATGATGCCTACCGGCCATGGTACGTCACCAAAATCTTCTGGGATGCCACGCCCGCCGATCGGCATATCTTCGTGGCGAATCCCACCGAAGGTTCCAGGCACAATCGCGGATGCGCGGTGGACCTCTCACTATACGACTTGAAGACGGGCAAGGAAGTAGGGATGCCTAGCGTCTACGATGAAATGACCACGCGAGCCTACTCTGACTATCCCGGCGGTACTGACCAGCAACGCCAGCGGCGCAAGATCCTTCGCGACGCCATGGAGTCGGAGGGATTCACCGTCAACCCGACTGAATGGTGGCACTTCGACTACAAATCCTGGGCTGAGTATCCAATTATAAACATTCCATTTGAAAAATTGGGGCTTGCGAATTAGGACACCGCTATCGGCGAAATCTGCGTCATCTGCGGATGAATATTTTCAGGGGAGAAAGATGAAAATGATCCTTCTCCCGCGGCTGCGAGATCAGGATGAAATTGCGGCGGGATTATCCCTTCTTTAATTCGCCCAGCACCAAGCGCGCGGTTTCCTTCAGGGTTTCGAAAACGCCCACGCCCTTATAGGCGATGGCTTCCAAAACGGGTTCATTCTTTTTCATCAAGGCTTTCTTCAGATCTTCCAGGGGCAGAGCGTTGGGAAGGTCGCGCTTGTTCAATTGGAGGATGTAGGGAATCTTCATCAAATCGTAATTATGTTCCTTCAGGTTTTCCTGGAGATTATCCAGCGCCTCAAAATTGGCGTCCATGCGTTCTTCCTGAGAATCGGCGACAAAGATCACGCCATCCACGCCCCGCAGGATCAGCTTGCGGCTGGCATCATAAAAAACCTGTCCGGGGACCGTGTAGAGGTGGAAGCGCGTTTTGAATCCGCGCACCGTACCCAGATCAAGAGGCAGGAAATCGAAAAAGAGGGTGCGGTCGGTTTCCGTAGCCAGGGAAATCATCTTGCCGCCGGTTTTGCCCAGTGTCTGGTCAAAGATCCATTGCAGGTTGGTGGTCTTGCCCCCCAGGCCGGCGCCGTAGTAGACGATTTTGCAATTAATTTCGCGAGCCGCAAAATTGATAAAACTCACTCGGTCGATCCCCTTTTCCCTAATCCACAGTTCCGCCAAGCGCCCTAAGTCACCGCCCCACAAGGCGCCTGACTTTCGCCTCAAATCCGGGCATGGGTTCTCATCGGCCCGCGGTAAGTCGGAGTGAAGCTATATAACACAATCCCATGCAGATAACAATAGCTGGATACCAAGTTTGACCGAAGCACAGGCTCTGCCCGCGCCCTTTGGTCCGTCGATTCGGGAGCAGATCTCACCTTAAACATCGAGGCTAGACGAATCCTGACACAGCCATCATATCGCGCCACGAGTCGGTGGGTCCAATCATTTGGCACTCTTCTTAGGGAACTGGGGGGCAATTTTGGCCAGAGCATCACCCAGTTTATCCAGCGCGCGCGCCCAATCTCGTTTAGCCGTGGATCTGGTTGCGCCATAGGCGTAAATGAAGAATGTGAGGGAGTATCCCCATTTCCTATCCTCGTGATACAAGCATCGCCGGACAACAATACTCATCTGGGCGCGAAGGCGGCACCCGGCCAATGACCTCTCCAGATTTCTTGCCAGCCTGACGTGCGGATCGAGGCGCGAATGGAGATCGGACCGCTCAAAAACCAAATCCACATAACCGCCCACCTTGAGCGGAAGCTGGAAATCCAGCTCTTCTTCATCCGTCAATTGGGTCGTGGCCTCGAAGTCGCACTTTGCGGTGCGAAATGTTGAACCAGGCATATTGACTCTTTGGAGCAATCGGGCCAGCGGAGGATTGCTCCGGCATTCCGCCAGGGATAAAATCTTTTCCGGAAACCTTCTCAAGTCGACATATCTCAGGAGTGGCCGGTTGGGGCTTGCCCACGGAATCTCTAAAGTCGAGTCGCCGGGCTCAAGTTCGGAAAGAATTTCGACGCGCATACACTCCTTGATACCACGGAGCGGGCCCGGTTTACAAAAGCTTCGACTCGAGGGTTGCGATTCAACTTCTCCTCAAGGGGATTTGACCTTGTGGTATGATGAGGGATACTCTCGACGGCGAGTAGCTGTGGAACATAGTTTGGCTTCAAGCACTCCTATGGACAAGAAAGCTGGACAAAAGCCGGCGCGACGCCGGAGCGCTCGAATGGTCCTGCGCATTCCCTTGCTGGTGAACGCGGTGAATTCAGAGCAGGAGACCGAGTGGGAACCCGTGGAAACCATCATGGTGAGCGAGCACGGGGGCATGATTCGAGCCAGACAGAATTTTCAAATTGGCTCCACGCTGGACATCCGGGTGCGCAACAAAGACCGATTTGCTCAGGCGCGCGTGGTCTGGACTTCAACCAAAGTGACCGCACAAGGTATGGAGCTCGGGTTTGAGATTGTGGATCAAGACGGCTTCTGGGAAATCAAATTCCCTCCCGACACTTAGAATTCCGGCGGCCGCTTCCGGGAGTCGTTTCCCACCTGGGATTATCGCGGCGTCGCGCGAGAAAGGGGTAGCGCTATGACGGTCCGAGAGATCATGACCGCTGATGTGACCACCGTACAAGAGACCGAAATGCTGCTGGACGCGGCAATGATTTTCGCCCGCTCTTCCCTCCGGCACCTTCCCGTCCTCAGGGATTCCTTACTGGTTGGCGTGATCACGGAACGCGACGTGAAGCGATTTGCCCCCGGAGTATTGAGCGGAGTCACCTCGGGAAAATACAATGAGATTATGGAAACAACCCCTCTCAGCCGGGTGATGACGCGTGACCCGATGACCCTCAAACCCAGCCAGGATGTTGCCGACGCGGCGGAGATTTTCTCCACCAAACGTTTCGGATGTCTTCCGGTCGTGGATGATGGGAAGCTGGTGGGAATCATTACAACTACGGACATGCTCAGATTGATGGCCCGAATCATGAAGGATAAGAACGCCAACAAATAGACCGCTTGGCGGACCCGCAAGTTTTCGGGGGCGCCATCAATCAAATCTTTTTCAAATCCCGTGCCCAGTGAAGAGGAAGCAACGGGTTGAACGTACACAATCGTAATTCCACCACCTTGAATTCGCGTCTTGGAAAAAAGGTATCCAAAATGCCTATTTACTTCCCGCACGGGCCCGCAATCAACCTGGCTTGCGACATGATCGAGGCGACCTTGCCGGTCCCCGTCCACGCGTTCACCGGGAGCTTTTGAGCAATGGATGCAAGACAAGTCAATGAATTAGAATCCCGGCACCCTCGGGAATACGGCTTCTCAGGTTGCCCACCGAAGTACAATTTTCGTGCCAAGTTCCTCAGCCTTTGTATTGCAGCTTTCGCAATCATCCCCCAGATCTCCGCACAGGCGCAGCCGCCGCAGCCCAAAGAGAAACCGGCGGCCACCTACACTATTCCTCTTCCACCTCTGCCGGATTTCTCGCAACTCAATTGGCTGATGGGTGAATGGTCGGGAAAAACCGGTGATCAAAAGTCTCAGGGCGATATTCATCTAAAAGTCTCTTATGATCTTGAAAAGAGAGTAGCCGTTTTCCGTGAATCGGTATCGCTTCCGGGCACTAAAACCAATCCCGAAATTACCGAAACCTGGATGGGAATTTTAACGGCGGACCGTCCGGGAGCGGGTTATAGTCTTCGCGTTTTCTCATCCACCGGCTTCGTCACTCGCTATCGGGTAACGGTTGAGGGCGCTGAAATTCAGTTCAATCCGGAAGGAGGCGAACAGCCTCCACCGGGATGGCTTTTTCGCCGCAAGCTGACGCGGACGGATACAGACGCGTTGACCGAAACGGTTCAAGTTGCGCCGCCACAAAAACCCTTCTTTGATTACTTCACCGCCAAACTGACCAGAGCCCAACCCGAGGCGGCAAAATCCAAGTAAGACTTGATTAGTCCAACCCGGAGTGTTGTAAAATCTTTGAGGGTGACCGAAGCGCGCAGGTGGGTGAGGAATTCTGTCGGGCTACGCTTCCGGGCGCGCGAATCCAAAGGAAATTATGGTTATGTCCAAGGGAAGAAAAATCCTCTTTGGCCTTCTCATTCTGTTGGTCGTCATGGTGCTTGCCGTGGTGATCATTGTCCCCCTGCTGGTGAACGTGGACCGCTACCGGCCGGAAGTGGTGGATCGCGTCCAAGCCCAGACGGGCAAGCCAGTGGAAATCGGGCGGCTCTCCCTAAGCCTGTTCCCCTCTGTAGCCATTCGAATGGACGATTTTGCTCTCGGCAATCCGAAGGGATTTCCCCAGGGGCAATTTGTGAAGACCAAACGCATTGATGTGGTGGTGGATGGCTGGGCCCTGCTCCACCGGCAAATTGTTATCAAATCTCTCAAGCTTGAACAACCTGAAATCACCTTGCTCCAATCCTCCCACGGCCAATGGAACTTTGAATCCCAAGAGCAGTCCAAACCGGTGAAAAAGGTTTCTGAGACATCCGGCTCCGCCTCCACGTTCACCTTGGGTGTGATTAATCAGGTGACCGTGACCAGCGGACATTTGTCTGTGTCGAAACTGACCGCTTCCGGAAGGGCGGAGGCGCCTTTTTTTGAGTCCAGCGGATTCTCCAGCGAGCTCGAGGAGGTTGACCTGAATGCCTTTGGGGCATCTCTGTCCAATCCTTTCGCGCCGCCGCATGAGAATCAGATGGCGAGTGCCCCGTGGTGGGGCGCCTTCGTCGTTCACGCGCAGGCCGGAGGGCAACCGGCAGCACACGGAACTCTAAAAGCGGAATCGCTGCGATTTCAAACCCTGCAAGTCACTTCGGTGAAAACCAATGTGCGGCTATATCCCAAAGAGGTGTACTTGGACGACCTGGACCTGAGCCTTTATGAGGGGCACGCCAAGGGCAACGTCGAATTCAATTTTGCCGACGCCAACCCGCGCTACAAAGTTAAAACGCAAATCGCCGGCGTGGACGTGGCGAAATTTCTCCAGGAGATTCCCAGCGCCCGCGGCTATATGACCGGGAAAATGAAAGGCGACTTGAACCTGGATGGTGAAGTCACTGGATCATCCGACCCTTTGGCTGGTATGCGTGGAACCGGCAACCTGAGCGTGAAGGACGGGAACTTGCCCAAACTTCAGTTGAACAAGAACCTGATGCAACTGGCCAAGTTGAGCAACCTTGGAGCCTCCCAGGGCGATCCTGGAGCATTCTCCTCGATAGCCGCCGATCTGAATATCGCCAACGGCAAAATCACAAGCAACAAGATAAACGTGGTTGGCAACGGCCTTGACGCCCAGGGAGCGGGCAGCATGACTTTGGCGGGCCCAGGCAGCCTGGATTATAACGGAGTGGCCAACCTTGCCGCCGGTTCCAATGGGCTTACGAGCCTCCTTGCCGGAATGTCGGGCGCGACACTCGCCAATGGCAAAATGTCATTGCCCTTCGGCATCGGCGGCACGCTTTCTGTCCCCAAATTTGCTTTGAAATCGATGGGTAGCGCGAACCAATTGAACGGCCTACAGAATCTTGTGAACGGACAAACGACCTCCGGCAGCAATACCAACCAGCAACAAAACCCCGCCAGCCTTATCCAAGGCCTCGCGGGGGCGTTTAAGAAGAAAAAAAATCCATAGCGGGCCCGCAGACATTTCCAAAGAGTTTTGAAATGAGTTTGGGGCGGCATTGCGACACGTCCCATCCGGTGGTACACTCCTGCGCACAGAGGATCGATTTCTCAAACAATGCAGGTTGAGGAGTTATTAAGGAGGACTTCCATGGATGGGTTCATTGGTTTTCTCTTTATCGTTGCGATTCTGTTCGGCATCGGTACATTTTTCGGCGGATTCTTTACCGTCCCCACCGCGAAAGCTGCCGTGGTGCAACGCTTCGGCAAATTCGTGCGCGTGGCCGGGGCCGGACTTAATTTCAAACTGCCCTGGATCGAGAAAGTGGTATCCCGAGTGGACTTGCGCGTCCAGCAACTCGACCTGAAAATGGAAACGAAGACCAAGGACAACGTTTTCGTTCAGATTCCCGTTTCAATTCAATATCACGTTTTACCCGACCGCGTTTATGAAGCTTTTTACAAGCTCTCCGATCCGAAGGAACAAATCGGTTCATACGTTTTTAACGTGATCCTGGGCCACGTGCCCAAGATGATTCTTGACGAAGCATTTGAGCGGCAGAGCGACATTGCGGTGGCCGTCAAGCAGGAACTGGACGGCGTGATGGAGAGCTTCGGTTACGGAATTGTCAAAGCTCTGGTCACCGACATCATTCCGGACCAGAAAGTGAAAGCCGCCATGAACGACATCAACGCGGCGCGGCGCGAACAGGAAGCGGCCAATGCGCGTGGCGAGGCGGAGAAAATCCTGAAAGTTAAGCAGGCGGAAGCTGAAGCGCAAAGCAAGCAACTTCAGGGCCAGGGCATCGCCAACCAGCGCAAAGCGATTATCGATGGGCTGCGCGAATCGGTGGAGCTTTTCAAGCAGGGCGTGGAGGGCGCGTCGGCCAAAGACGTGATGGTCCTGGTTCTGCTCACCCAATATTTTGACACGCTCAAAGATATCGGCGCTGGAGCGCATTCGAATACCATCCTGATGCCCCACAGCCCGGGGGCTCTCAAAGATTTCTACAATCAGATCCAAAATGCCATTGTACTTGGCGGGGCAGTGACCTCAGCCCATGCGGAAGGATCCGCGTCGGCGGACCACGCGGACTCCTAAGCAGAACATGACACGGCCGATGGAGTTCGTGTTACACTGTCTGAACACGTTTGAGAATGGGCCGCTAGCTCAATTGGTAGAGGTCGCTCCGGCGACACTCTTAATTAGTAGTTTGAGGGTTCGCGAAGGATGGGCCGTTAGCTCAATTGGTAGAGCAACTGACTCTTAATCAGTAGGTTGAGGGTTCGATTCCCCCACGGCTCACCAACATTTTCCATGTTTCATGTCTACGTCCTTCGTAGCAGATTGTCTGGACGATCTTACGTCGGCTCCACTAGTGATTTGAATCGCCGGCTAGGCGAGCATCAAGCCAACGATGCGATGGCGACAAAAAATCGGGGCCCGTGGGACTTGGTTCACTCGGAGGCGTATCCCACGCGACAATCAGCCATGCAACGGGAGCGCTATTTGAAGACCGGCAAAGGACGAGAAGAACTCCGACCCTTTCTGAGCGGACACTAGTGCGGAGGGCCAGAAGCTCAATTGGTAGAGGTCGCCCGCCATTAAGATCGGCGGACTTTCAGCTGCGCGACACTCTTAATCAGTAGGTTCAGGGTTCGATGCCCCCACGGCTCACCGTCATAGAATATGTTTCAAGTTTACCTCCTGCGCAGCCGGTCCTCCGGACGGTCTTGCATCGGCTCTACGAGCGATTTGAATCGCGCCTACGCAATCCTCAAGCCAGTGCATAACGCGCCATCCCCGTGTGAAGCGAGCCGAGCTTATGGGCAACATAAATTCGAACTGCATGATTTCACTCTCGCGCTAACATCCTCTCAAGCCATAGGAGCCAAATTGGGTTCGCGTTTTGGACTGTGCCCGCGAGTAGTTTTTACCTCTTAATTGAATTTGGGTTTCACCCGAGAGTGGCAAATAATACCGGGCTGACGCGATAACTTGATGAATCTCTTAGGATTACGAGCTATGATGAGCTGGAGGCCAACTTGCATATTTGAATGTTGAAGATGCAGTAGGCCGTTGAGTGGAGATGAGTCTCAGATGACTATCGCACGAAGTTCGAGGAAAATTTCCAAAGCCCGGGCCGGAAAAAAGAGAAAGCATGAAAAACAAATTAAGAAGGCGTTCCACTCGTTCACAGTCGTCGGGATTGGAGCATCAGCCGGCGGCCTGGATGCCTTTGAGCGTCTACTGAAGCATCTGCCCAGCAATCTCGGAATGGCTTACGTACTGGTGCAGCACCTCGATCCGACTCACCGCAGCCACCTCACTGAAATCCTGTCCCGCGCCACCCGCATGGCTGTTGCGGAAGTGGAAGACGGCATGCGTGTCCTGCCCAACAGGGTCTATATCATTCCGCCCAACACCACCATGACGCTCCGCCACGGAGTTCTGGAGTTGGTTCCGCGGCAGGACTCATTTGGTGCGCACTTGCCTATTGATTTCTTCCTTCGCTCCCTTGCCAACGCCCAGAAACACAAGGCCGTGGGAATAATTCTTTCCGGCACGGCGTCGGACGGCGCAGCAGGAATGAAAGCAATTAAAGTCGCGGGCGGTGTCACCTTCGCTCAGGATCTCGATTCGGCAAGGTATGGGGGGATGCCTCAGAGTTCCATAAGCGCAGGAGTGGTGGATTTTGTTCTTCCTCCCGAGGGGATCGCCGATGAATTGAAGAAGATGGGCAGTCATCCTTATTTCCGGCCCAAACCCGGAAAGAAAACGGGGATGGTTCCACTCGAACTGGAAGAAGACGGCAATTATCGCGCCATCCTGAACAACCTGCGAAGGTTGTTTGGGGTTGATTTCATCCACTACAAACAGTCCACCATCCAGCGGCGTATTCGCCGCCGCATGGCACTGAATTCAGTCGCCACCCTGCGGGAGTATGCAAGCTATCTTGAGGCCGATCACAGGGAGGCTGAATCGCTCTACAAAGACATGTTTGTAAATGTCAGCGGATTTTTCAGGGAACCGGAGGCATTCAAACGGCTGCAGCGTTTGGTGTTCCCGAAACTGTTTAAGAAGAAACCTGGTGACTTACCCATCCGGGTTTGGGTACCAGGCTGTTCCACCGGTGAAGAGGCTTATTCCCTCGGTATTTCGCTGCTGGAATTCATGAGGGAACGAGCGGGTTCAGTTCAGATTCAGGTCTTTGCAACCGACATCAGCGACGACGCCATTGAAAAGGCGCGGAGAGGCCGCTATCTGAATGATGTGAGCACGGAGATTGAACCCAGGCGTTTGCAGCGGTGGTTCACAAAGACGGAGGATGGATATCAAATCAACAAGGCCGTCCGCGACCTAGTCATTTTTGCCAAACACGATGCGACCAAAGATCCCCCATTCTCCCGTTTGGACCTTGTGAGTTGCAGGAACCTGTTGATCTATCTGGGGCCGGAGTTACAGCAAAAGCTCATCCCGTTATTCCACTACGCTCTCAAGCCCGATGGTTATCTTTTCCTCGGCGTGGCCGAGTCAGTGGGTTCATTTCAGAACCTGTTCAACTCGATCGACAAAAAGTACAAGATTTTTGTTAAGAAGCCGTTTTCGGTCCGCCCCCGAATCGAGTTTGGCGGCGAGCATCTGACGTTGCAAGCAGCCGTCCAGAGGGAATCAAAACTCCCCGAGCGGCTTCCGGCTTCCGCCGAAGCGCTCAAGGAAGCCGCCGACTTGATGGTTCTTAACGAGTACGCTCCGCCTTCCGTGCTGGTAAATGAAGAAGCGGATATCCTTCAGTTCCGGGGCCGCACTGGCGCCTACCTTGAGCCGGCTACGGGCAACGCAACTCTGAACCTGCTGAAGATGGCTCGCGAAGGGCTGCTTCCCGATCTCCACGTCGCGCTCGACGAGGCCCGGAGAAAGAACTCGTTTGTCCGGCGGGAAGGAGTGGAGTTTGATCAAAACGGAGAATCGAAAACCTTGAATCTATTCGTTACCCCGGTCAATACTCCGCTCACACAACAGAGATGCTTCCTTGTCATGTTCCAGGAACACGCGGAGCGGGCTGCCTCGCGGGCGCGCAAGGGGGAAATGCGAAAGAAGAAGGCGCCGCACGGGGTGGTGAGTTCTGATAAGTTTCTCAAGCTCAAGCAGGAGCAACTGGCTACCAAGGCCTACCTGGAATCCGTCATCGCCAGGCAGGATGCCTCGAATGAGGAGCTGCGGTCCCTCAATGAAGAGATCATGTCGAGCAATGAAGAGTTGCAGAGCACCAGCGAAGAGCTGGAGACCGCCAACGAGGAATTGCAATCAGCCAACGAAGAACTGACCACGCTGAATGAAGAGCTGCATAATCGCAACCTGGAATTGGGCCGGGCCAATAATGATATTTTGAACATCCTGACCAGCATGAATTTAAGTTTGGTGATTGTCGATCCGGAATTGCGCATTCGGCGGTTTACTCCCACCGCCCAAACCTTGTTCAACCTGCTCCCCACCGACATCGGCCGGCTCATCACGGACTTCAGCTTTAAGATGCTGCCTCTGCCTCACCTCACCGAATATATTCGGGATGCCATCGCCGGAAACACCCCCAAACCGGAAGACGTGAGGGATGAAACGGGCCATTGGTTCACCTTGCAAGTCCGGCCCTACACCACGTCGGACAAGGAAATCGACGGCGCAGTCGTCGCGCTGATCGACATCCATGCCCGGGTGACGCGCGAGGCGCAGATGAAGCAAACTTCGGCGGAATTGCAACACCAGACCGAGGAGCGCCAGGAAGCGCAAGACCAATTGCGGGGCGTCCATCAGCGTTTGCAGGATTCGGCAGTCTCCAAGGAACGTGACGCCATGGCGCGCGAAATGCACGATGGTCTCGGGCAGGTTTTGGCGGGCGTCGCCGTACAACTGGAGGCGGCCGACGGCTTACTTTCTCCCCAGCAGGATGCCCTGCGGAAACACCTCGCCTCGGCCCGCGGCCTGGCGCGCGAAGGTCTCGAAGATGTGCGAAGGACAGCATGGGCCTGGCACACTCCGGGCCCCCTTGAAGAAGGTCAGTTGTCCGATGCCATCGAGCGCATCGGTCACAGACTGTTTGACTCCACACCGATCAAATTTCATTTTCACGCGCAGGGGGATCCTCACAATTTTTCCCTCCCCATTGCAAACAATCTTCTGAAACTTGCCCAGGAGGCGATGGTAAATGTCTTGCGTCACTCGAAATCCACTGAGGTCCGCGTGCGGCTGATGATTAAGAACGGGGAGGCCCGGCTTGAAGTGTCCGATCAGGGTCAGGGATTTGATTTAAAGGCCTCCCGCACCGGGTACGGTTTTGGGTTAATCAGCATGCAGGAACGGGCGGAATCCATCGGCGCCAGGTTTGAAGTAACATCGATGCCCGGCCAGGGAACCAGGGTTGAAGTGGTTGTGCCGTTCGAAAAGAAGAAGTGAGGTCATGTGAAGCCCCAACGAAAAATTCGTTTGCTCATTGCCGACGATCATCCCGTCGTGCGCGAGGGGCTGGTTTCCATTCTTAACCGCGACAAGGGTATGGATGTTGTAGCTACGGCCGCAGACGGCCAGACCGCGGTTGAAGAGTTTAGGAGATGCAAGCCGGACGTCATCATGGTAGACCTCCGCATGCCGGTGATGGATGGTGTGCAGGCGACTCAGGAAATCCTGAAAATCAATCCGCACGCGCATGTGATCATCCTCACGACCTACGATGATAACGAAGACATCTACCGGACCTTGAGCGCCGGCGCCAAAGCCTACCTGCTTAAAGACGTCCCCAGGGATGTATTGCTGAATTCCATCCGTGCCGTTTACAGAGGCGAAACAATTGTCGGGCCCCGAATAACGGCCAAGCTGGTAACTCGCATCCATCATCCCGAATTAAGTTCGCGCGAACTCGATGTTTTGCGCGCCATGGCAAAGGGTTTGGCCAATAAGGAAATCGGAGCGGCCCTGGGTATCACCGAAGGCACGGTGAAAAGCCACGTAAACCACGTCTTAAAAAAGCTGGGGACAGACAATCGCACCGCAGCCACACAGGTGGCCTATGAAAGAGGCCTCCTGATCCATGAACAAATGTCCCGCTTTCCCCTCAACGCCAAATAGATTTCCTTCCACCTCTTTGCGGCAACCTCTATAAGACTGAATTGAATCAATTCCCAGCTGGAGCTCTCTGGTTGCAGGCGCCGTCATCAGTCAAACGTGCTCATGCGGCAATCGCTTTGTAGTTTCTTAGACCTGGTATTACAAAATCTCTTGATGCAGGCCGGGAACTTCGTCCCGGTCAATTTCAATTTGAGCAAGTTCTAGAGAATTTAGGTCGTGTCCTGATTTGCATCGCCATGAGGGCGCTGTGGGAACGATCCTCCGTTCGCAAGGGCGGACGGAGGATCGAGGTTGGATCTTCAAATATCAGCGTTGTGAGTTGTTGAGCATGCCACTACGGTTTGCGAAGCCTGCGCCGCAGGAATCCGGCAAAACCAAACAAGCCTGTGCCAAATAGCGCCAGCGTGCCAGGCTCCGGGACGCTGGATACGGGGGCAGTCAGCGTGGGGTCGGGGACAATCTGCGTATCGCCGTCACTGCCAAATAAAGGCCCGTCCAGGCTCGCGTTGGTCATCGACATGCCGGGACCATGGATCACGCCCTCTAAAGCGAGGTCGTGATGACTGGAAGAGTTGTTATTGAGGTTTACATGATCATCGCTACTGCTGACATTCGAATGGGACTGGCCGTTTGCACGCCCATTAAGGGAGCCTTCGCCTCCCAGGTTAACGTTGCCGAGCGAGGTGCCAAACTCGAACACAACGCTATCGTGGGCCGGAACCCCATTAAGGGTCAGCATTATTCCGCCGGTTTCGCTATAAGAATTAATTCTGAATACAAGATTAGAGCGGCCGCCGCTCGTAAATAATGACGTTCCACTAGGCGCGTGGATTTTTTGGCTACCACTATTATTTTCCAGCGGGGTTTCTGTAAGCCCTTCCAGGGCCGTTGAAAGGCTGTCGGCCGGGTTGACCTCGCTCGCTATGTTGCTGGTGACGTTCGTAATTTGTAGATTGTGGCCTCCCGTTCCTCTATATAAGATGACGTAATTTGTCCCCACACCCAAATGAAAAGAATCAGCTCTGCCCACCAGGGGAAGAGCGAAGAGGACAACTGCCAATGAAATTAGAAACCGCATTCTCACCTTCAACCTCCTCTTCTTAAAATAAGTAAAGCCAACCTAAACCTGCAATCTTCGTGCCAATTTCGCAGAGGCGCTCAGGTCCAGAACATTTTGATAAACAATAGGTTCAAGAATGAGCCTGCGCGGAGAGTATTTCTGGGTTCGCCCAAGATTCCAAAGAATTACCATTATTGTTATTCAAAATTCACACTTCGCCATTCGCTGCGGACCGAATCAAATGCTGCCCGCAGCCGCCTATATCTAAAGTTAGATTACCTCATACAACTTAATCCGCTCGATACTAAGCACTTTCCCCGATTGAATACCTTAGGCCCTCAGTTTAATTTGGAGACTCAACAGTACAAGGGTAACCAAACAGTTGGAGCGTGTGATGACTCGATTGGTGCTTGAAGCAACGGAACCCTTGTCTCGATTGGACGTTAAAGATTGGCTGTACAAAATTGGTTGCATCGCCTACGAAGTGAAACCGATCCCCGACGATCCTCCTTCGAACGGAAAGAACCAGCGATTCCAAATTGTCACCAGCGATGTAGCGGCACAGCGCGCGATCTCCCTGCCCCCCGGGCAGGAAATCAGCCGTGTCGCAATCGTCATTCGGCCGGAAGCGCCAAATTAGAAAATTCACAGGTAGGGCGTGCCCCTACCTCGTTGGAAAACGGAAATGAACTTGACTGATACTCAATGCGCGACGCAGGACGCATTGAATCTGATCGAAAAGCTCCGGCGGAATTGCACGGACTTGACAGCGTGGGGCCATCTTTACCGCGCCCAACGCTATTTGATCTGCCGGGAAACCTTCAAGACTGATGTGGCAGGACAGAAGAACTCGTATTCGGAAGTTGTCTCAGAAGAAGTCCATTCTTTTTTAACGTCCAGGAGGAAACTATGGAAGGCACTGTGAAGAAACTGGTCCGTGATCGAGGGTTCGGGTTCATAAAATGTCATGACGGCGTGGAGGTTTTCTTCCATCGCACCGCTCTGCAAAATTTGAACTTCGATACTCTCAAAGAAGGCGAAAGTGTCAGGTTTGAAGTACAGCAAGGGGATAAAGGCGCCAGAGCTATCGGCGTTCGAGCCAGCTAAGAAACTGCTGGTCAGCCGCTATTTGCCCGAGGCTCGAAAAGCCCCGCGACACCCGGCGAATTCAAGGGGCAGGCCCCGGCAGGTGTCTGCTCTGGTTTCCGCAGGTCAGGGGCGCCCGGGTGGCACGTCGGACTCCGTCGCAACACGTGTCGATGATGGAGATGAAAATATGGTCGCGCTTAGAATTTCCGCCCATTTAAAACCAAGAAGCTTTTCCGAGTTTGCATTTGTTCTGGAACAGGAGATTCACCCCTCGCTTAAAAAAATAAAGGGATTTCGCGGGCATATTGTATTCGTCCTGCTCGGAGCAAGCCAGGCGGTAGCCATCAGTTTGTGGAACGAGAAAGAAAATGACCGCGCCCGGAAAGAGGCCACCTCCAAAGTGGTGCCCACCCTCGGGAAACTGGCCCAGGGCGCTCCCAAGATTAAGGCTTGCGAATTCCTAGACCGGGCCAGAGTGAACCCCGATTTGCTGCAATTGATGGCAGGACTGGCGGCAGTGAACGGTCAACTTCAGATTTTTGAGGTTTCAAGATTTGTCTTTCAGCATTTCACCATGGAGTCTTTGGTCTGAAAGTTAGTGGCCGCCCCCCCCGCGGGCCAAATGAAGAATTGCGTCTCATACGACCTATGTTAACCAGGATGGAAAGCAATCATGGAAGTTCGCGGGAGAAAGGAGTTTCAAATGAGCGATCGCATCTTTGCAATTTTGATCCACGACCAACCCGGTCCATTGGATTCGTTGAAACTGGTCTTGAGGGATTTATCGGTCGAGACCTTCAGCGTTACGAGCTTGGAAGAAGCCAGGCGGCTTATTCCGCAAACCAGCCCGCACATTCTCTTCACAGCCACTTCGGTTGCCGATGGATCGTGGACGGATGTTATCTACTTGGCCGAGCAAGCCGATATACCGCTCAATGTCATCGTCGTGTCGGCGAACAAAGATATTAAGCTTTACATCACAGCCCTGGAGCGCGGCGCGTATGACTTTGTGCTGCCCCCCTTCGAGCCTCTGGCGCTGGATATTGTGGTGCGATCGGCGGGTGAGAATGTGCGTCATCGCCGACGAGCTCTCGCCCGTCTGGCCGTTGCTTCGTGAGTTGGATCAGGTCCTCCATCTCAATCTTGGGACGCGATCGAGGCATCTGCGAACACCGGCACGGGGCCTCTCCCTTTGAAACAAGCTTCAAGCCCGCAGTGGCTTAATGGAAACCCTGCCACACCCAGACGCGCAGGGCCGCTTATTGGCCCTGCCCCCTCCTTTTTTTCGGAACCGGCCAGATTGATTTCTTGCAGTTGAGGCCGGAGCCTTATTCATCGTTATCGATTTCATGCGAGCTTCGAAGTTTTCCCCCTCGTAGTGCGCGTTCCTTCATCAAGGCGAAGAACACCGGCACCAGGATCAGCACATGGATCGTGGACGTAATCATTCCACCTACAATGGGAGCGGCGATGGGCTTCATCACGTCTGAGCCGATCCCCGTCTCCCACAATATGGGGACCAAGCTTGCCAACACAGCAAATACGGTCATCAATTTGGGGCGCAGGCGTTGCACTGCGCCTTCGATGACCGCTGCCTCCACGTCTTCGTGTCTTACGGGCACTCCACTCGCCAGGCGGCGGTCGAGCGCTTCGTGCAGATAAACCACCATCACCACTCCCGTCTCGACGGCGATTCCAAACAAAGCGATGTAACCCACCCAGACCGCCACGCTGAAGTTGTACCCAAGGAGCCATTGAAGAATCAGGCCTCCAGTCATGGCGTAAAAAGTGGGGAAAATCAGGACAGCGGCCTCGGTGACGGAATGAAAAATCATGTAGAGCAGGAAAAATATTACGAATAAGACCATGGGAAGGATGATCTTCAGACGCTCTTTCGCCCGGACTTCAAACTCGTACTCGCCCGACCATTTGTAAGTGTAACCCGGAGGCAGAGTCAATTTTTCGTTCAGCAACTTGCGGGCACGCTCGACGAAGCCCCCGTAATCTTTAGTATTCAAATCAATATAGACGTACCCGGTGAGCAAGGCATCTTCGTCTCGAATCATGGCCGGCCCCCGCGAGAAAGAAATCTTCGCCACTTCTCCCAGAGGAATCTGCGATCCGCTGGGCGTGGCGATCAGCACGCGGCGCAGTTGATCGAGATTATCTCGAAAGTCGCGGTCGTACCGGACGTTAATGGGATAACGCTCGCGTCCTTCCACGTTTTGGGCAATGTTTTCTCCTCCGATTCCACTTGTAACCGATTGCTGCACGTCGGCCACCGTAAGTCCGTAGCGCGCCGCCTCCAGCCGGTTCGCCTCCACATTAATGTAAAATCCCTCCGCCACCCGTTCGGCGAAAATGGAGCGCATTTCCGGAAGCGCGGAGAGAATCTGCTGAATCTGGCCCCCGAGTTTTTGGATCCCTTCCACGTTCGGACCTTGAATCTTCAATCCCACAGGGGTCTTGATCCCTGTCAGTTCCATGTCCAAACGGTTCTCCACCGGCATCGTCCAGGTATTCGAGAGTCCGGGGAATTGCAGTTTCTCGTCCATCTCATGAACCAGCTTGTCGTAGTTCATGCCGGCCCGCCATTTTTCGCGCGGCTTCAACATGATCGTGGTGTCATACATGTCAAGGGGGGCATTGTCCGTGGCACTGTCCGAGCGCCCGATAGTGCCGAAAACACTCTCCACCTCCGGGAATGCGCGAATTATCTTGTCCTGCTGCTGAAGGAGTTGGGAGGCTTGCGTGATGGAGACGCCGGGTAGCGCTGTGGGCATATATAGGGATGATCCCTCGTACAACGGAGGCATGAACTGACTTCCAATGCGCCACACCAACGGAAAGGTGACTACCAGGAAGACAAGATTAACCAGCAAAGTTATTTTTCGATAGCGCAGGCATAGGCGCAATACGGGCAGATAGAGAGCCTGGGTGATGCGGGAAATCGGATTCTCGGATTCTGGCCGCAGCCGCCCGCGAATGAAGAGCACCATCAGCACAGGCACTAGCGTGATAGCAAGCACGGAAGAAAAGCCCACCGCCAGGGTCTTGGTCCACGCCAGCGGACGAAACATTCTTCCCTCCTGCGCTTCCAGGAGAAATACGGGCATGAACGAAACCAGGATAATGACGAGTGAAAAAAAGATCGCGGGGCCAACTTGCTTTGCAGCGGCCAGCAAGATTCGCCGCCGTTCCGTGGCATGGGCATCCTGCCCGCGATCTTCGGTGTTATGGGTGGGAGCAAGTAACGGGACGCCCGTGCTCCCTGTCTGGCGCTCCGAAAGCTGCCGGTAACCGTTCTCCACCATCACGATCGCGGCGTCGACCAGCACCCCGATGGCCAGCGCGAGGCCCCCAAGGGACATGATGTTCGAACTCACGCCGAGGTAATACATCGGGATGAATGAGGCCACCACCGCGATGGGCAGAGTGAGGATGGGAATCAAAGCCGAACGGAAGTGGAAAAGAAAAACAATAATCACCAGGCTCACGATCACTGCCTCTTCCAGCAAGTCGCGCTGCAGAGTTGCAATAGACGCCTGAATCAGGCCCGACCGGTCGTAACCCGCAATCACTTCCACGCCCTTGGGGAGAGAGGGCTTGATCTCTTTCAGCTTTTGTTTGATGCCATTGATCACCGTCAGTGCATTCATGCCGTCCCGCATCACCACGATGCCCCCAACCGTTTCCCCCTCGCCGTTCCATTCTGCAACGCCCTCGCGGATGTCAGGGCCGAACGATACCGTGCCCAGGTCCCGGATTAAGACGGGCGTCCCATTCTTGGAGGACACAGGAACATTTTCCAGATCAGAGAGGGAGCGCAAATAACCAAGGCCGCGAATCATGTACTGGGCGCCACTCATCTCCAGCACTCGACCTCCCACTTCATTGGTGCTCGCTTGCACCTGGGTCATCACCGTCATCAGAGGAATGTTGTAAGCGCGCAACTTATTGGGGTCCAGCCTGACCTGGTACTGGCGAACAAATCCGCCGATCGTTGCAACCTCGGCTACGCCGGGAACGGTTTCGAGCTGATAGCGCAAGTACCAATCCTGAAGGCTGCGCAGGTCCGCCAGACTATGTTGCCCGCTATGATCCACCAGAATGTATTCGTAAACCCAGCCTGCTCCCGTCGCGTCCGGCCCGATGACCGGATGAACGGCGGGCGGCAAGCGGCCTGTGATTTGTTGCAGGTATTCCAGGACTCGCGAGCGCGCCCAGTACAAATCTGTTCCGTCCTCGAAAACCACAAAAACATAGGAGTCACCGAACATGGTTTGGGCGCGCACGGCCTTCACGTGCGGCGCCGCCAGAAGTGTGGTGACGATGGGATAAGAAACCTGGTCTTCGATAATGTCGGGTGGCTGCCCTTCCCATGACGAGTGGATAATCACCTGCACGTCTGAGATGTCGGGCAGGGCATCCAAAGGAATACGGCGCAGCGACCAGATTCCGGCCAGCGTAAGCAAAAGAGTTCCCGTGAAAACCAGGAAACGATTGCGGGCGCACCAATCAATCCAGTGGGAGATCACGTTACATTTCTCCTTCAACGTCCACGCGTATTTGTTTATTGACCAGCGTCTGCCCGTTTTTCTGAGCCACGACCGTCACCTGCCAGGTTCCGCCGCTTTCCAGCTCGCCCCGCCCTTCATAGACGCCTCCACCTTTGTCGCTGAGGTTGCTCACCACACTCATGGCACCCATGCCCATTGCGGGCATGGCAGGCATAAAGAACGTGACAGTAACCTGGGCGCCGGTTACTGGCGCGCCGGCGCTGCCCGCCAACTTTATGCGAAATGTGTTACTACCTCTGCGGGGAGGCGATGGCAGAGTGGTGAAATCAGCGGTTGCCTCGTTTGCCGTCGCGTTGATGGCTGAGGCGGCGCCCGCACCCGGAGGCGGTGGCGTAAACGATCCCATCGCCGCCTGGAGTTGGCTCTCGGAATCGATGAGGAAATTCGCAGAGGTGATAATTTTGTCTCCCGCTTGCAGGCCTTTCAGCACGACGTAGTCATCGCCCACCTGCGCGCCCAACTGAACTTCACGCGGCTCGAGATTCCCATCGCCGTGGTCGATAAATGCAATTTGGCGAGTGCCCGACTGGAATACGCCCGAGGCTGGGATCACGAGTTGCCGTCCCAGGGACAAGTCCAAACTTACATTCACATACATGCCCGGTTTCAAAGCCAGACCCGGATTGGAGAAAACAAGGCGCGTCCGCACCGAGCGGGTCGTCATGTCCACTTGAGGCAGGATCGAATCCAGGCGGCCTATAAACTTTCTTGCGGGATAGCTATCCACGGTGACCGTAGCAGCGTCGCCTTTTTTCAATTTTCCAATATCGTTCTGGTTGACTTCGGCGTTGACCCAAACCACGGAAAGGTCAGTAATGGTGTAGAGGCGCGTCTCCGGTTGAACATACTGATTAGGCAGTGCGTTTCGCTCCGTGATGTATCCGGAAACCGGTGAATCAATTTCCATTTCGCGCCGGATATTGCCGGTGGACTCAAGCTGCGCGATTTCCTTCTCCGGAATTCCCCATTGTTTAAGCCGTTCTTGCGCGGCATCTTCCAGCGATGCCGCGCCCGTGGCTACGCCGGGCACTGAGCTCTGTGCCAGGAGTCCGCCGTTCTTCCTTGCCAACAGGTATTCTCCTTGTGAAGCGACCAGGTCGGGGCTGTAGATGGTGAAAAGCGGCTGGCCCTTGTGGACGTAAAGATAAGTGGCGTTGGCAAAGACGTGTTGTATCCAGCCTGGGAAGCGAACTTGAACGTAGGCTAGCCGCTCTTCGTCCACTTCCACGCTACCCGTGGCGCGGATCTCGTCATGAATGGATTTCATTTTCACTTCGCCGGTCTTGGCGCCAATGCTTTGCAATCGTTGGGGCGAAAGCTGGATGGGCACAAGCTGCGCCTCACCGGGAGCGGTCGCTGCCGGCTGGCTGGCATTGCCAGTAGACTCTTCGGGGGTGCTAAGCGAGGGCGGTGCGCCGGTCGAAACTTGTCCTGCGGCTGCGCGCGTGCGCCACCAGAACGCGGCCAGAGCCGCGACCAATACGACGTTCGCGCCCAGAGCAATCCAAAACGCTTTGCGATAGGTGTTCATAGCAATTACCTCTTTCAACCGTTCGGCTCCATCAATGAATCTCGATTCCCGTCAATTGCTCCAATCGTGCCAGCGCGGTCTCGTGCTCGGCAAGAGTGCGCCAGTACTCCTCGTCGAAATTCAAAACGTCGTGGAAGGAAGAGAGCACCGACTCCATATCGAACCGATTGGACTGATACGCAGTTAGTCCCGCCTGAAAAGCGGCAGTGGACTGGGGAATCAACCCTTCGCGATAAATCTTGAGCAGTTCGGCGCTCGTTTGCGCCGCCAGGAATTGGTCTCGCACTTCAAAGTAGGCTTGCTGGACAGCCCCTTCGTATTCCCGTCGCGAGCGGTTCAGTTCTTCGACGGCTTGCGCCACTTCGGGTTGTTGTTTCCGGCTGCGAAAGATGGGGACCTTCACGCCCAGGGTCAGCATGTAGTAGTCGCGGAATTGGGGCCCGGTGTGCTGCCACATGTATTGGAGATTGAAATCGGGGTAGAAGTCCTTGCGCGCCATTTCCACTTGCGTGCTCTGGCGGCGCACCATTTCCTGGACACCGGCGACCTCAGGGTTTTCCGCGCGCACCCGCTCCAGCAATTCATCGTAAGTGTAAGGCAGCGGGGATTCGGAAAGATCCTCGGTCATCAAGTCTTCCGAATCAGGCGGCCGGTTTAGAATCTGTTTGAGCTGCGCTTCCTGTGTCCACATTTCCTGATGGTGCATCGCGATCTCGCGCAACAGTTGAGTCTGCTGCAATTGAGCTTTAAGGACCTCCGCCTGGCTGCCCTGTCCGACGCGATAATGGGCTTCCGCGATTTTTTCAATCTGGTCCAGCAGCTCACCGTCACGATCGAGAACCGAAAGCGTTTTTTGCAGGTAGGCGAGGCGAAAATATGCCGCCTTGAGTTGTTCAACAGCGGAACGGAGAACGGATTCGTACCTCTTCTCCGCGCCGCTCGCCTCGCGCTGCGCCGCTTCACCTTTCAATTTCAGTTTTCCGGGGTAGGGGAGGTCCTGGGAAATCCCCAGGCCGAGATAGGCAAAATCGCTGTTGGTGTATCCGGCGAAAGGGCGCGGACTGCCCACGCTGAATTGCTGAACCGTAAATTCCGGATCAGGAAGGGTGGAAACTTGGGAAGGAACCTGCGAGGCGGCCTTCCAGCCGTGGCGCGCGGCAAGAACCTGAGGATTCTTCTGTTGGACTTCAACTACTAACTTACCCAAGGCTGTAACGGCATTTGAGGGATGAACGGGATTTGGATTCTTATCCTGGTCTTGCCCGCCGCTGGCTTTTGAAATTACGCACAAACTAATCAGGGCCACGCCAACGAGCGCAGCGTGCTTTCTGCATTCCGACTTTTGCCGCCTGCCTTCCCCTCTATGTTCTCTCATTGGTGGCTGCCTCCATTCAGTGGCTTGATGTCCAAATCGCGTCCGTATACGTAGTCCCACAACTTCTCGAAGAGCTCTTTTGCCATCGGTTCCTTGAGTTCGAATTCGAAAGTCTCCCGATAGGCTCCCACACGAAAGTGATATGCGTCCGGGTTGGCGAGGATCTGGATGTCCGCCCATCGCCACCTGCGAGCGTCCTGCTTGAACGCAGTCATGTAATCGATCCCATCGTCGGTAAAACGGAGCACGCCGTTGCTGCCTCCCGCCCGAGAAGTGTGGCGCGCGGGAAGGGTGGCGTAACCGGCGACATTCGGATCAGGCTCGTCGTTTTTCACCGGCTTGGCGACCCGGCGAGCGAGTTCCGCAGCGACGACTGGAGATACGTCCGAGGTTAGGTCAAATCGGAATTGGCGGTCGCCGGGCAGATATTTGCTTCGGTTTTCATAACCCGTTAGCAGAAACCGATGCGGTGAGAGTTCAAAGGTTTGGATTTCGACGAAGGGCCAGCGATGAGAAAAATGTTTTTCAGAATTGAATTCGACTCCTTTGGAGTTGAAGATCAATGTTCCGCGCACTGTCCGCAGACCATGATGCAGACGGGCGGGCGATTGCCAGTTGAATGCGGCTTCAGACTCGCTGCCGGCACGCGATGCCGCGGCCATAGCGGCCATTAGCGGTTGGGAGATGCCAGTGCACGCAAGCCAGACCGCCGGCAGAGTCCATTGGAACGAATGGAAAAAACTCTTGAACATGGTTCCTACCTCCAAGCTTTAAGTCCGGTGAAGAGAGAGTTGGAACAAGGGCGGGCGGAGATCACCCTTGCTTCGGAATAGCTGTGCGATTGCCGGTCGCGATGAGCAAACCAGAAAGCATGGAAGGCAACGGACACAGCTCAACAATGCCGCGAGCGGGATCGAGCAGAATGGATTAAATCAGCAGGGCGGAATGAAGAAGGAAAATGTGGACATTCCCAGGAGGCGAGTGTCCCGCCAAAGGATTTCGAGATTGGCGGGCAGTCGGGTTTTGCAGATTTGGATATGCCGCATGGAGCATCCAAAGCACGGTAAGAACCGGCGCATGGATGGAGGCACTCTTCACGGGCAGAGGCATGGCACTCGGCGCGGGAACTGAGGCGTTGCGCAGGCAGCACGCGTTGGGCGTTCCGCTTCCGTGACAAGCAAAGCGCATCGCGCGGCAGCAGGCAGTTTCCGTGGCCACGCTAGTCTGGCAGGCTTGCGCCATGCTCAACGGCAGCGCAACTGTCGCAACCACAAGAAACAGACAAAGGACCGATTTCTTGTGAATTGCAATTCGGATTCTGGAGTGCCCTCGCTTCATACCAGCCTCATCTTGTCGAATCCTATCACGGGTTTTCATGCTGGTAAATAAATAAAGGTTAAATCGCTTTGTTCCAGCTCGGCGCGTAGTGCGTCTCACTCGGGCTGATGCTCTGGCGACCCTTCGTTCGCCGCTTCAGAGGCCATCCCCTCGTGATATTCGGCCAGGGCCTTAGCCTGCTTGGCTTGCTCGCCATAGTAGCTGGTCAACTGCTTGCAATGGCCGGCCGGATTCGGCCACTTCATGGGCTGATGGGTCATAGGGTTGTCGGCATAGTCTTTTGCCATTTGAACGTGATCGGCGCGTTCTTCCTCAAAGCGTTTTGCTTCCTGGCGATAATAAGTGGCCAACTTCTGGTGATCTTGGGAAGTTTTCGAGTTGCGGATGAGCGCGTGAAGCTCATTCTTGGTGAGGGTATCTTTCTCTTGAGGCTTTGCCGCCATCATGGGGACAGACAGAAGCAAAACCGCGGAGGCGATTCCCATCATGTATTTGCTGATGGTTTTCATCATTTTTCTCCTTGTCGTTCAAATTTGGAGTGAAGCGAACTTCGATTCTTCCGCCCACTCACTCGCGCAGCATAGCGCCTCGCCGATTCAGCAGCCTATGATGCATGTCACAGGCTCAGGTGACGGCTGTCACAATCATGTGTGCGATAAGGTGATGGCGGAACATCGCCCGCATTGGAATGGCAGGCATGATAATTTGTGCCGCCTCTCCATGGGACACCACTGTTCATAACTGTTTCTGCTCTTTTTCTTCAGCAGTTCCTGGCACCTCCTCACCGCCTCCCCACGACAAGATTGCCGATATGCAAATGCCAATCCTTGATCCAACCTGGAAATCCTTCACTTCCTTTTTTGATGGGCCGCCACATATAATCCTTTCGCGGACACCTTGAAATATGAATCAAGGAACTCACATCGCGGTGGTTGGAGCTGGTGCGTTTGGCGGATGGACGGCTTTGTCTCTTCGCCGCAAAGGTGCGCGCGTCACTTTGCTCGATGCCTGGGGCCCGGGAAACTCGCGGGCGAGTTCAGGCGGCGAGACGCGTGTGATTCGATGCACATATGGCGCCGACCGCGTCTGCGTAAAGATGGCAGCACGGGCCCTTCAACTCTGGAAAGAAAATGAAACGCGATGGAAGTTAAAGCTGTTTCACCAGACCAACGTGTTGTGGTTGGCGGGAAGCGACGATCGGTTTGAAAGATCCGCTATGCCTATCCTGCGCGAGGAAGGGCTTCCCTTCGAGGGACTCAGCGCGCAGGACGCAGCGAAGCGTTTTCCGCAGATTAACTTTGAAGGAATCCACTGGGCCCTGCTGGAAAAAAACGCCGGGTATTTATTGGCGCGGCGGGGTTGCGAGGTGGTGCTGGAGGCCTTTCATTCAGAGGGTGGCTATTACCGCCAACTTTCCGCGGAGCCGGGGCGTGTGGAAGGCCGCGAACTGAAAGACCTCGCCCTTTCCGACGGCTCGAAGCTTGCCGCCGACCATTTTGTTTTTGCGTGCGGCCCGTGGCTGGGAAAAATCTTTCCCGACTTGCTGGGGAAATTCATCAAACCCACTCGCCAGGAAGTTTTCTTTTTCGGAACCCCGGCAGGCGATCCGCGATTTACCGACGACAGCATGCCCATCTGGATCGATTTTGGCGAACGCCGGTTCTACGGAATTCCCGGAAACCAATGGCGCGGCTTCAAGCTGGCCTGCGACCTTCGAGGCCCTCAATTCGATCCGACCTCGGGAGAACGAATGGTCAGTCCGGAGGGACTTCAGGCAGCGCGCGATTATTTGCACTTTCGTTTTCCATTGATGAAAGGAGCGCCCCTGGTGGAGGCGCGCGTCTGCCAGTACGAGCAGAGCCCGGACGAAAGGTTCATCATTGACCGCCACCCGCGCGCCACCAACGTTTGGATCGCGGGCGGAGGATCGGGGCACGGCTACAAGCATGGTCCCGTCATTGGAGAAATGCTCAGCGACCTTGTCTTGAATGGGAAGGTGCCGGATCCCTATTTCGCAGTCGCCAGATTCTCAAAACCCTGATCGCGTTGAGTATTGGGCATACCTGAAGTGGTCACCGACGAGTGTGATGGAAATCACTGAAAGTAAAACGGGATGGTGCCAAACTCGCGGTCAATGCAAGAAAGATTGGGTAGTCAGTAGGAAGGAAGTGAAATTAAGAAGACTGGTGGCGGAAGACGAGGTCAAAACAGTCACCCCAGCGGCCGCTAGAGGTTGTGAGAGCGCGCCGACGGTTCCTGCACTCGGCAGCCCAATATGGACGCGGCTAGCCGTGGCCCCTTCCGCCACCTTTTTGTTTGCCCAGTAACAGTTCGTACGCAGGAATATCTTTATCCGTTCGAACCCCATTTCACTGCTTCCAGCCCTCAAATTGAACGCGCCTCAACCCTTCTGACCGTCGTCACATTGAATTGTGACAAGAGGCACTGAACCGCCAAGTCTTCAATAGTATCGTTCGCGAGTAGGCTGGCGATGGATATATGAATTTGGACCGATTCCTCTTCACCTGTTAAAGCATTGGGACATTTCCCGCCAGCCTGCCCGAGGCCCGATCGAATTTCAGATCAGGAGAATGTTTATGAATCTCATTCCCTATATTTCCACTTGGTCGTTTCTTGCGTTGGTCGTGCTCGCCATTGCGATTTATCGAATGGCCATCGCCCGCCGCGACGACCGCTCCCTGGACCTGATGGTGCATGATGAAAAAGTGATCGCGAACCAGAAAATGGCCGTCAAGAAAATTCGAACCATCGATCACTGGGGGCAGGCGCTCACCGTCCTTACCGTCGTTTACGGTCTGGCGATTGCATTTATTTATTTCTATCAGGTCTGGCAGGAAGCCACCAAGATTCCCGGACGCTGATGGCGGAATTAGGCTCAGGTGCGCGGCTCGCGCAAGAACTGTGCGCCGATGGCTCTCCGAAGGGAACTGGAAATGCCGCAGCACAGCCCCACGAAACCTGCGCTGTATTTCGTCGTTTGGCGGCTCAATCAGAACAGGCGGAAGGTGACTTCCAGAGTTACACGCACCGGCACAGGAACACCATTCCGGGTACCCGGGGTAAACCTCCACATGCGAGTCTTTTCTACCGCGTTCTCGTCCAAGCCCATGCCCAGAAATCTCACCACCTGAATATGGGTTGGGTTACCGTGGGCGTCAACGACCAGCGAAAGAATTACTGCACCCTGAAGTTTCGCCTTGCGAGCTTCGTCGGAATAGTTTGGCGCCGGGCTGAAGATTGGCTTGGGCGCGGTCACGCCGTCTACGCCGGGAGTAAACCCGCCGCCATCATTCTTACCGAAGCCCGGCCCCACGCCATTTCCGACTCCGCCATCATCGCCCCCTCCGATTCCCCCATTGTGCCCGGGCCCATTTGAATCCGGGGCAACCGGTCCGTTGGGGTCGCCCCAATTAAGTTGGGCCTCCATTTGCGGGAGGATGATTTCCGGTGGGCCGATCATCGTGGGCATTACCGCAAGCTTGGGTGTTATGACGTAAGTCTTAGCCGATGGAGGAGCAAGTTGCTCGCGCGCGAACCTGGGGAGACGGCCGCGCGAGGCGGGCGTAAGCGACTCGTCGCCGCCTCCACCACCTCCGTGCAAGTCCTTTGCAGCCTTGGCGAGCGCTGGCACGTCAGCCGCCGTATAGTAAATGCGGGTAAAAGTACCGGCGTCAGCCGTCACGTGTTTAGGGCGCGTCATTACGAACGGAATGCTGAGCGCCGCAATAACCAGCACGTGGAGCAGCAGTGAATTTAACAGGGAACCAGGTTGCCATCGAAAATCCTGCCCGAGGTCTTTCACTTCCCTTGGCTGCGAACAGTTACTCTCGTAAGTCAATTCTTCAGGGACGCGGGGGATCGGATTGCGCCATCGGTCCCACAGTTGGCGAAACAGCGATATCAGGAAGAATTGGGAAGTAACCAGGGTAGGATGATATTCCGGTTTCGAGCGGCAATCATTGGTTCCGGTTGGATCACTCATCGCGTCCTCACCCGGTAAAAGTTTTTGAGACATCCCGACCTCCTCGCAACCCGGTCTTTGACAGGAAGAATTTGGTGCGCCAAGTTTTTCTGCTATGCAACATTCCCTTCACCAGATGTAGACCGCCGCGTTGGAGTTGCCTGGGATGGCGCTTCGTAAAAAAATGAAGGCCCACTGGTGGGAAGCACTGAGCATGGATTCCAGTTTTCACGGGAATGACAGCGAGCGAAGGGATATGAATCGTAGGGCCGGGCGGCGTCCTGCCATGTCCAAACAAGACAATAGGCAAGTCGGGGAAAAACCATTTATGCACAAGGCAGAACGCCGTTCGGCCCTACGAGACGCCGTAGTATATACTTCCGCCGTTCAATTCTTGCTGCGATGGCGGGATGGTGCAAGGGAGCAAACGCATGGGTGAAAAAATCAACCGAAGAAGCTTTATGAAGAGGAGCAGTTTGGCGGCGGGCGGAAGTTGGCTGGCGGGTGGAACGCGAGTCCACATGCTGGCAGAGGAGCAGGAACCGGCGCCCTCATCGCCGCGCTCGGCCAATGACCAGATCCAACTGGCGCTGATTGGCGCGGGCGGCCAGGGACAGGGCGACACCAAGGTGGCGCTCCAAGTTCCCGGCGTGCGTCTGGTGGCCGCAGCGGATTGCTACGATGGCCGCCTGGCGCATTGCCGCGAACTCTGGGGAGACACCCTCTTCACCACGCGCGACTATCAAGAGATTCTGGCGCGCCCGGATATTGACGCCGTGTTGATCGCCACACCCGACCACTGGCACAAGCAGGCGGCGCTTGATGCGATGAACGCGGGCAAAGACGTGTATCTCGAAAAACCCATGATCCACCTTTACAGCGACGGGCCCGAGATTATCCAAACGGCGCTGAAGACGGGACGAATTCTTCAGGTGGGCAGCCAGCGCGTCAGTTCTATGATTTACAGGAAGGCGAAGCAACTGATCGATTCAGGCGCCATCGGGCAGATCATCGTGATCAACGCCTGGTGGGATCGCAACACTTACGACCCTATTGGCGCGTTTGACTATTCGATTCCCCCGGACGCATCACCTGAGACCATCGACTGGCCGCGATTTCTTGGAACCGCGCCTAAAATTGCCTTCAATCCGGAACACTTTTTCCAGTGGCGCAAGTGGAAAGCCTATGGCAGTGGCGTGGCAGGAGATCTTTTCGTCCACCTCTTCAGCGGCACCCACTTCATCACCGGCTCGCACGGGCCCACGCGCGCCACGGCCACGGGAGGGATCCGCCACTGGAAAGACGGCCGCGACGCGGCCGACGTGCTGCTGGGACTATTCGATTATCCGGAAGGATTTAATCTCCACCTCCGCGTGAATTTTGTGAGCGGCGCGCCGGAGAGCGAAGGATTCATTTTTAACGGATCTGAAGGCACGCTGCAAATCGGCTACGGAGTGAGCGTCTCGCGCGCGCCCCGTCGAACCGAGCCAGGGTATAACGTGGGTTCCTGGGCTAAGGCGACCCAGGATGAATTCCTCGCCGAATACAGGAAGAAATATCCGACGGAGCATCCGGCGGGCGATCCGCCGCTTATCGAAGAGCGCTATGTGGCGCCGCCTGAATACAACGACAGTTACGATCACTTCAAGAATTTCTTTGAGGCTGTGCGCGCCCGGCGGCCCGTGCTGGAAGATCCTATATTCGGATTTCGCGCCGCGGGCGCGGCCCTGCTGGCCAACTTAAGTCTCGAACAAGGAAAGACAGTTCACTGGGACCCGGAGAAGATGAAACTGAGCTCTTAGCCCCAAACGTAGACACAAGCGTTGGCCGGACCCCAAGGTCGCGGGGTTGCGGCCCTCCAATCAGGCTCGGGATTTTACTCTTGCCTCAAAGGCGAGTTGGATTTTCATCAGCTCGCGGGCACGTTTCTTTCGCGCATACCACATCCTCCAGGCGGTCCCGGCAATGATGAGGGCCAGGCAAACCTCAATGTAAACCTTCTCGCCATCGAATGGGTCAATAGGAGTGGGCTTCAAGGTTGGGTCGGTCGTGATCCCGTGGATGTACAGGCCCGCGGCGGCCGCGTAAGTGAGGTAATGAAGACGTTTCCATAACCGGCGGCCGAGCTCGATGCGGTAAATCGAAGTCACGATGATGATCAGTAGCAGATAAAGGGCGGCCGCGCCGATGGTGTTCTCCAGAGGCTGTTGCGGCGACCAGAGGGGAAGGACTATGTCCAGCACGCGAAACGCGGGCTGGCTCGACAATAGGAGTGGCAGGGGATGGAGTAAGGTTAACCCCAGAGTGAGATAGCCCGTCCAGCGGTGAATACGAAAAATATCAAAGCGCCGGTGGGGCCAGAAGCGGACGGGACTATAGCGTCCCCAGATCATAAGGCCGACACAAATATTGAGGGTCGCGAAAAATACCGCGACCAGGCCAATGTATGCGGAGAGATCGAGAACTGTCACGTGGAGGTGTTCTCTCCTTCTGAGCCGCGGAGGAGGCCGGGGGAAAGAAGCGAGGTCCGAACTCCGGTCTTTCCTTCGCGGGTTGATTTGGGCAACGCCATTCGCATAACCATTGGAAATATACTCAGACGGCGGGAATCCGTCGAGGGTTACCTGGGGGAAACGATGAACAATGAATGATGAATGGGGGAAGGCAAGGGACCGTTTTTCCGCATCTCAGAGATTATGTCTCTCGTTTATAAGTCCGGACTATCATTCTTGTCTTGCTGCCTTCCTTCGCTTTCTTGTCTGTTGCACTAAGAGCGCTACAGGCCTATGATTTTGGACTTCTCCATGCGCGTTGACGAGCAAGGTTTGGCAACTTTCTTCCAGCAAAGGAGCACCAGAATGAGTTTCAGCCGTTTGAAGTTCTCACTATTGCTTATGGGGCTGATTGTTCCAGGCGCGATGCTATTATCGACTCCGTTGAATGGCGCCATCAAGCTGACCGTTGATGCCACGCAGGCCCCTGATAAGATTATCCGCACGAGGGAAGTGATTCCGGTGAAGGCTGGCCCGCTGACACTGTATTACCCCAAGTGGATACCGGGCGAACACGAGCCCTCCGGCCCGGTGGGCAACGTGGCAGGGCTGAAATTTACCGCCAACGGGAAAACCATTCCATGGCGCCGCGATTTGCTGGACGTGTTCACGTTGCATGTGGATGTGCCTGCGGGAGCAGATAGTCTTGAGGCGACGTTCGAATATCTTGAACCCACAGGCGGCCCGTATAGCGGCGGAGCTTCGGCCACCGACAAACTGGTAATTATCAGTTGGAATCAGGATGTGCTCTATCCCGCCGGCGTGCCCTCCAACCATATCACTTTTAATCCGACGCTGCGGCTGCCCGAAGGGTGGAAATACGGAACGCCGCTTCCGGTCGAGAACGCGGCGGGGAACGAAATCACCTTCAAGCCGGTGGAGTTGGACCGCCTGGTGGATTCCCCCGTGATTGCCGGCGAATTCTATCGCGCCGTGGACGTGACCCCGCCCGGAGAGCCGATCCATCACGAGATCGACATGGTGGCGGACAGCGCCGAAGCGCTTGACATGAGTCCGGAGTTGCAGAAGAAATTCACTAATTTGGTGGCGGAATCAGGGAAGCTTTTCGGCGCCCGTCATTACCGTGACTACCATTTCCTTTTGACACTTAGCGATCACGTGGCGCACTTCGGCCTGGAACATCACGAGTCCAACGACAGCCGCACAGGGGAGCGCGCTCTGCTTACCCCTCAAGGACAGCGGGGGGTGGGTGGCCTGCTGTCGCACGAATTCATGCATTCGTGGAACGGAAAATTTCGACGGCCGGCGGATTTGAGCACTCCGGAATATGAGACCCCAATGCAAACCGACCTGCTGTGGGTATACGAAGGTCTTACCGATTTCCTGGGGCCGCTGCTGGCGGCGCGCAGCGGACTATGGACGCCCGAACAGTACCGCGACAATCTGGCCAATATCGCGGCTGACCTCGGACCCGGGCGCCCCGGACGCACCTGGCGTCCCTTGCAGGACACGGCTGACGCGATTCCCGGAATGTTCCGCGGCTTCGGCGGCGGGGCGGGTTGGAAACGCGGAGCTGATTATTATGACGAAGGCGATTTGATCTGGCTGGAAGTTTCCATGATTATTCAGCGGGAGAGCCAGGGCAAAAAGTCCATCGCGGATTTTTGCCACATCTTCCATGGCGGCCCCAATAACGGGCCGGAGCTGAAAACCTACACCTTCGAACAAATGGTTCAGGACCTCAATTCTGTGGCGGCGTATGACTGGTCAGGATTCTTTCATGAGCGGTTGAGTTCCACGTCACCGCAATCGCCCACAGGAGGGATTGAGGCGGGTGGATGGAAAGTGGAATTCAACGATAAGCCGCCTGAAAATCGTGGTGGAGGCGGTGGGCGCATGGGCGGAGGCGTGGACGCCATGTATTCCCTCGGCCTGCGGTTTTCGAGCGATGGCACGGTGGGAGACTCGGTAGTGGGCGGTGTAGCCTACAAGGCCGGAATAATGCCGGGAATGAAAGTGGTGGCCATTAACGACCGCGCTTTCACTCCCGACGAGATCAGTGATGCGCTGAAGGCTAGCAAGACCAGTCCACAGACCATTCGTTTCCTAACCCTGAATGACGATTACTACAAAACATATGCAGTGACTTATCAGGGCGGCCCACGCTATCCGCACCTGGTGCGCGTCGAAGGGAAACCCGATTTGCTGGATGAACTTGCCAAACCAATGGGGGAACAAAAATAACTCCGGCGAGCGCTAGCATCTTGCCCGCATGTTTGCGGTCTATCATTTTACGGGTAGAATGCCCGCGCTCCCAAGCTTGATATTCGCAGAGGCCTATTCCGGTGCTTCGGTAGATGAGATCAGTTCCAGCTGAACAGCCTGCTGGCGTTTTTCCTCCACGTGCACGGATTGTCCCTTGTCCTCATAGGCCTTCAAGGAGTCCGGGTCATGGGGATCTACGCCCACGCTTGAATCCCAGGCGAAGAGTTTATAGTCGCCCGGTGCAAGGCCGGTCATATTGAATTTTCCGGATTGATCGGTGAACTTGACGTCGTACAGATCGTCCCGTTTACGATTTGGAGGTTCGGGAACCAGCGCAATGATCGCACCGGAAGCGGGTGCTTGATCGTGCATGGCCGTTCCCGAAACTGCGCCCCCGTTTCCGCTCAACTCAATCTCAAGCATCCCCGTCAACTCGGTACCGCCGAGCGAAAGGCCTGAGCCGAGGACGTCGGAGCCTCCCAGGCGCTCCGACTTTACGTAAAACTCCTCCGTATGGCCCGCTACAACTATCCCGTAATTTCCATCATAAAGGTTGCGGATCACAAAGGTCCCGTCAGCGGCGACCTCGGCAGGTTCTCCGCCCATCATTTGGTTGTCGGCGGGTTGAAGCCATATCCTCAATTGACTGAAATTCATGCGGGCGCCGGATTCGGTCCGCACGCGGCCGTGAAGTGCGGCCGGAGACTTGAGGACAATCGCGACATTATCAACGTCCACGTTACTGACATCAACCGGTGCGCGCCCGGCGAATCGGGTCTTGGCGTCGCCCCCACTTGAAAAAGCAATATATGCGCCAGGGGGTACGCCCACGATTTCAAAGTCGCCCGACTCATCCAACACTTGTGCGCCGTAGTTTCTGAAGTACCTTGAAAATCCCTTTTCGGTCGTCTGCGGGGAGAGATTAACGTAAATCCCATTCGGCATCTGGGCGCCTTCGATGATTACGCGGCCTCGCACTCGAACGCCGCGCGTCCTGGTCATGATCATATTGATGGCGGCTAATTCATCTCCGGGATGAACTTCCACGGGTGAAGCTTGGGCCTCATCAGAAGTCCCGGGATAGAAGGTGGGAAGATAAAGCTCATCGCCCCCTTCGTTAGGACCCCGCGTCGCCGCCATCAATAGATACTTCCCGGAGTCGAGACCATAGATTCTGTATTCACCACGGTCGTTGGTTTGGGCCGACCCTCCTCGTCCTCCGTGTCGCGCGGCGCCGCCGGTCGTATAAGCCTGCACGTTGGCGCCGATGACAGGGTCTCCTTCCTCGTCGTAAACCGCGCCGGCAATTACGGCGCCAGGAGCAATCTTAAATACAATGTCTTTTTTATTTTGGCCTGCAACCAGGGATATGACTTCCGGCCGGTAGGCGTGGATTTGCTGCCCATAGATCTGAGAGGGAAATCCACCTCCCCCGGCCTGGAGGGAATAACTTCCGGGCTCGATCTCTCCAATTACAAAGTGGCCGTTGACGTCAGTCGTCGAGGAAAGCTGCCTCATTGACCTGCGGCCCCCGAAGGAAGTCAGGGTGACCATTACCTTCTTTACTGGTTCGCCGGTGACGGAATTCATCACGGATCCTTCCACGGTGCAGAGTTGATCTGATTTGACCAGGGGCTGACTTCCCAAGGCGCCAGCATCCTGACTCATGGCGGACGGTGGCAGAAGGATGATGGCAATAATCAAGCTCGCAAGACGCATCAATAGTCACCTTGGCCGGTACGCTGCAATTGGATGCCGGGGCATGCGCATGGGTGGCCCGAATCAATTACGTGCGCGAAACCCAGAGTTACTTCTCAACCTTGACCGGCTGGCTGGTCATTTCCGAAGACGGCTCGCCGCTCAACAATCCCTGGGCCACAATAAGTTGGTGCGCTTCGGCGCGCATCTGCTGCCAGCGCGAACCGAAAACAATCGAGCCCGTGAGGCAAGTGAGCCCGCCCAGCGCGACCGTGATAGGCGCTCCAATGCGGTTGGCCATTGCGCCCGCCGTCAGGGCGCCGAAAGGCGCCATGCCCATAAACATCATGGAGTAGACGGCCATTACGCGCCCGCGCAATTCGTCGGGTACCATGGTCTGAATGAGCGTGTTGGAGGAAGACATTTGCAACATCATTGAGAATCCCACCGGAACGAGCAACGCCACGGAAAGCGGATACGAGTGCGAGGACGCGAACAGGATCATGCTGGCGCCAAAGCCGAATGTGGCGAAAGTAATCCATCGCCCCAATCCGCGAACTTCGCGCTTGGCGGCGAGCATCAACGTGCCGGCCAGCGCGCCCACTCCGGAAGCGCCCATCAGGTTGCCGAGCCCGCGCGCGCCGCCATGCAGTATTTTATCGGCGAAGATCGGCATTAGAACAGCATAGGGCATTCCCGTCACGCTCACCAAGCCAAGCAAGAGGAGCAAAGCGCGGATGGGGGCGGTGCGGGCCACCCATCGAAACCCTTCCACGATGCGCTCCAGGCTGGAGGCCGAACCTCGCTGTACATCGCGTCCAGGAACGATCATCAGCAAGAGCCCGGTGATCACCGCGATGTAACTTACCGCGTTCCCAAAAAAACACCAGCCTTCCCCTACCGCCGCCACCATGATGCCGGCAATCGCCGGGCCAAGAACTCGCGCTCCGTTCACCATGGAGGAGTTGAGCGCAATGGCGTTGATCAGGTCATTTGAATCCACCATGTCGACGATGAAAGCCTGACGGGCCGGAATATCAAACGCGTTCACCAGTCCAAGAAGCGATGCCACCACCATGATCTCCCACACGCGAATGTGTCCGAGCAAGGTGAGCGCAGAGAGGATGAAGGCGAGCACCATCGCACAGCTTTGCGTCGCAATCACCACGCGATGGCGGCTGTATCGGTCCGCGACTACCCCGCCCACGGGCGCAAGCAGGAAAACCGGAATCTGACCCGCGAAGCCGACCAGGCCCAGCAAGAGCGACGAGCCGGTGAGCCGGTATACCAGCCAGGATTGCGCCACAGATTGCATCCAGGTGCCGACTAGTGAAATGATCTGGCCGCTGAAAAAGAGCCGGTAATTGCGGTGGCGCAGGGCGCGAAACATCAGCGGCAGTCGCGACGAGGTCGGAGGGGATTCCCGATCGTTGGTATGCTCCATAGCCACGTTGGGATTTTACCTCATGCGGCTGTCGAGTACTGGAAAGTCCGTATCATCATTGTCGATCAGCCTGGCTTCCAGGTGCGCTTGCGGACATAACATGGAAATCAAGCAACCCGGGAGCCTCAGCCAGAATTGCTCAAGCGAAAGGCGAAGAAAAAGCGAATATTCTTCTTGACAAGGCCTTTCGGGTGTGCTTTAATCGCGTTTCTCAAAGCAACCTGAAATGAAAAATCTCGCACACAAGGGGGTTGTCTATGCCTTTCAGTGAAATGTTGTTGCCCGAGTTCGATCAGGAGATGGCCGGCACACGCAAGACGCTCGAACGGGTCCCGGAAGAGAAATTCGGTTGGAAGCCACATGATAAATCCATGACCATGCTGCGCCTCGCCACTCTGGTGGCCATGATGCCCGGATGGGCCATTCACACCATCAACATGGACACGCTAAGCCTGGACGGCTACCAGCAGCCAAAGGTGAACTCGCGCCAGGAATTGCTGGATCTATTTGACAAGAATGCGCGTGAAGGCCGTGCCGCCATTGCAGGCGCGACGGACGAGCAATTGAGAAAACCATGGTCGATGGTGGTGGGAGGCAAAACCGTCTTTACCGCCCCCAAAATCGACGTCCTGCGGTCCTCGGTGATGAACCATTTGATTCATCACCGGGCCCAATTGGGAGTTTTCCTCCGCCTGAATGACATTCCTGTGCCCGCCATTTACGGTCCGTCAGCAGACGAGGGTTCATTCTAACCGGAGGTGAAAAGCATGGCTTCTTCAAAAGCCCCTGTTCACTGGACCTACGACGTTCACCCCGGCCTGGCAATGTACCAATCCGTGCTCGCCGGGATGAAGCAGAAAACAGGTCGGTCCATTGATGAATGGATTCAGTTTGTGGAAAAAGATGGACCGCCTACAAAAAAAGAACGCCGCGTATGGCTGAAATCAAAACACGGCCTG
Source organism: Terriglobia bacterium (assembly GCA_035308965.1). Taxonomy (GTDB): domain Bacteria; phylum Acidobacteriota; class Terriglobia; order UBA7540; family UBA7540; genus DASYXZ01. The sequence continues at coordinate 203,817 of DATGFN010000021.1, forward strand.
GGGACCAACTATGCCTCGTGGATTGCCGAGCGTTCGGTGGGCAAAGGTGATGACGGTGATCCCAAGACTTATTTGAAGTCCGCCGCCGATTACGTGGAGAAACTGTTTTCCGGGTCCAAGGAAGGCTTGCGACCCGTTTACGACGCCTTGTTGACCTTAGGCAAGAAGCTGGGGAAAGATGTCAAGATATGCCCATGTCAAACGATGGTGCCGCTCTATCGCAATCACGTTTTCGCCCAAATTAAACCCACCACCCGAACGCGGATTGACCTCGGATTGGCGCTGAAGGATATGAGCGTACCGAAGCGGCTAATCGATACCGGAGGGTTCGCCAAAAAGGACCGCATTACGCGCCGCATCGAGATTGCTACGGTGGCCGAAATTGATAGCGAAGTTAAGCGCTGGATGAAAGTTGCGTACGATATGGACGCCTAATAGCGAACGACAGATCGCGGCCACACCGACGATCCGTTCTCAGCCGGTGTAAGAGTAAGCTTCACGTATGTTCAGGGACTGGGCCGCTTGAAATCTTGGGGTTGGCTTCTTCACTTCACGCTCTCTTGATGAGGCGAACTACTGTGAGGAGAATTATGGCGCCAACAACTGCGGTGAGAATCGAGCCGAGCAGCCCATAGGAGTAAATGCCGACCCACCCCAGCACGTGCCCGCCGATTATGGCGCCAAGGACACCGACGATGATGTCTCCTATTACTCCGAACCCTCTTCCTCCCGTTAACACTCCCGCCAGCCAGCCGGAAATAAGCCCGACGAGAAGAAACCAGATAATGCCCATTTCAAGATCCTTCCTAAATCACTTGTAGTGAGTGGACGCACGGTCGTAAGCGGCTTCAAGGTCCTTCATGGCCGCATCAATTCCCGCCTTCATGTCCTGCCAGGCGCCGCCGCTGGAGTCCCTGAACTTCTCGAATTTTTGGCGGGCGATTTGGTACCTCCGTTCAAGTTCGGGCATTTGTTGGTCAATTTCTTTCCCTGCATTTCTGCCCTCCTTGGCCGATCGCTCTTTCAAGTCGGCGATTTCGTGGTCCAACTCGCGCAGCTTCTCTTCAATCTTATCCTGATATTGCTGTCTTTCACTTGTCCCATTTTCCGTTCTTTCCTTGGGTCGCGCTGCCGCTTGTTTTGCGTTCGCAGCAGCGCTAATTATAGATACAAATGTCGCAAGAAATAAAATAGAGAATAATTTCATTGTGCCCGCCCTAATTTTCTGCGCGCTCTCACGCGCTTGGATTTTTGAGAACCTCCGGCGCGAAACTCACCGATAGCGCTGTGATACGCCTCGTGCAAATCGGCGCTGGCCCGTCTTATCCCGGTCCGGAACTCACTCAGCGCGCGCTGATTCGCCAGATGCTGAGCTGCAAGTGTTTTCAAAATTTTCTGTTGCCGAATTCGAAGGCGTCGAATTTTCGCCTCGAAATCAGTTTTGACATCCATGGTCGCCATTTCAGTCTCTGCGGCCAGTCTACCGATTCCTCGCGCCCATCTATTGATTCCACTTTTGTTTCCCGCCGTTCGTCTATTCATAATCAGTCGCCTCCCGGGACATACCACCTATGACTTCACCGTTGTCATTTGCACCTCTGGTTCCAGCTTTGAATCCATCGCAATAACCGCAACAATCTTAATAGGTTACGGACATTTTGAGCGATGAGTTGCGGTGTCCTAGGCAGGTCAAAATTACACTAACACGAAAAGTTCTCCAAGTCCGGGGTCTGGACTGGGCAAATGAGTCCCGGTAATTTAGATTGGTTTTCCCTGGTCCGAACTCGTTCCCAGTCGTTGCCGAGTTTGACCAGGGGAGCCGCCATCTGCTATTTTGGTAGTCCCTTTTTTGATGTTTGAAAGCGGAACTTAGGAATGGCGAACGTTCAAATCACCTTCCCCGATGGAGCCACGAAGGAATTCCCTCAGGGCATCACGGCGCTGGAAGTTGCCAAATCGATTGGGCCCCGGCTCGCTGCGGACTCGCTGGCGGCCAAAGTGGACGACCACTTGGTGGATCTCTCCACGCCGATCGAGAAGAGCGCTCCCATTCAATTCATAACGCCATCTTCGCCTGAAGGGCTCACCATTTATCGCCACTCCTCCGCGCACCTGCTGGCTGCCGCCGTGCTCGAGCTTTTTCCCGACGCTCATCCAGGCATTGGGCCTCCGACAGACACGGGTTTCTTTTACGATTTCAACCGCCCAACGCCCTTTACCGAAGACGACTTGGCGAAAATCGAGGCCAAGATGCGCGAACTGGCAAAAGCCGATCTGCCCTACGAGCGCGTCTACTTTCCCAAGGAAGAAGGCTTGAAGCGCTTTAAAGAGATGGGCGAGTTCCTGAAGTGCGAGCTGATTGAAGAAAAGGCGGACCCGGTTTTTTCCGCTTACAAAACGGGCAAGTTTCTCGACTTTTGCCGCGGGCCGCACATTCCTTCCACCGGACGGATCAAAGCTGTGAAACTGCTGAGTGTGGCGGGCGCGCACTGGAAGGGGGACGAACACTCGCACCCCATGCAGCGCATTTACGGAACCGCGTTCTTCAATCCCAAGGACCTCGAAGCTTTTTTGGTCCAGATTGAAGAAGCAAAAAAGCGCGACCACCGGCGCCTGGGCAAGGAGCTGGACCTGTTCAGCATTCAGGACGATGCGGGTCCGGGACTGATTTTCTGGCATCCCAAGGGCGGGCTGATCCGAAAAGAGATTGAAGATTTTCTTCGCGAAGAGTTGTTGCGCCAGGGCTATGACTTGGTTTTTACGCCGCACGTGGCGCGGCTCGATTTGTGGAAGACAAGCGGGCACGCGAATTTCTACAGTGAAAACATGTTCACCCCCATTCAATTGGACGACGCGGAATACCAATTGAAGCCCATGAATTGTCCCGGCCACATCTTGATTTACAAGAACTCGCGCCGCAGCTATCGCGAGCTGCCCATGCGCCTGGCCGAATTTGGAACAGTGTACCGCTACGAACGGTCCGGCGTGATGCACGGCCTGTTGCGTGTGCGTGGATTTACCCAGGACGACGCCCACATTTTCTGCACTCCGGAATCCATTGAGGATGAAGTAGGAAAGTGCGTCGACTTCGCCATGCTGGTCCTGAAAACTTTCGGGTTCGACAAGTATGAAGTGGAACTCTCCGTTTGGGACCCCGAAAACCGCACCAAGTATTCCGGCGAGCCGCAGCAGTGGGAAATGGCCGAGCGCGGATTGATCGCCGCCCTCGAAAAACGCAACATCCCGCACAAGCGTATGGTGGGCGAAGCCGCATTCTATGGCCCAAAAATTGACATTAAGCTGGTTGACGCCGTGGGCCGCCCGTGGCAGCTCACTACCGTGCAGTTTGACTTTTCGCTCCCCGCCCGCTTTGGCTTGGAATACGCGGGCGCCGACGGGCACCCTCATCAACCGGTGATGGTGCATCGCGCCCTGGTGGGTTCCATGGAAAGGTTTTTCGGAGTCCTGATCGAACATTACGTGGGCGCGTTTCCCGTGTGGCTTTCTCCGGTGCAGGCTGTGGTGCTGCCCATCAGCGATAAGCATCTGGATTACGCCCGCCAGGTGGTGGAATCGCTGCGCGCCGCGAGCATTCGAGTGCATCTGGACGACCGCAATGAAAAGCTGAATTCGCGCATCCGCGACGCGCAACTGCAAAAAGTTCCTCTCATGCTGGTAGTGGGCGATCGCGAGGCCCAGGCGCAGGGCGTGGGCGTGAGGAAGCGTGACAGCGGCGACGCGGGGTTCCAGCCGCTAAACGAATTTATTCCCTGGGTAAGACAGCTTATCGACACGCGGGCTGTGAAATGGTAAGCTTTAAGGCACGGTAGTCAGTTGTCCGTGGTCGGTTGTTAGTGGTCAGCGGAGGCGAGCAGCCAGCAGAGTAGACTGCAACATTCGTCCTGATGTGGCCCCTTTCACTTGAGACCCAACATCTGACCCTTGATTTTTTGGGGGCCCCACGGTGGGCCAGGAGGGAAGATTTATCGCCGATCGATTTGCACGCATCAACGAACGGATTCGAGCGAAAGAAGTCCGGGTGATTGACGACGAAGGTAAGCAACTGGGAATCATGACCCCGGCGGATGCCCTGAAGATGGCGCGCGGACAAGGGTTGGATCTGGTTGAGGTTTCGCCGACGGCCAATCCTCCGGTTTGCCGCATTATTAATTACGGCAAATTTCTCTATCAGCTCAGCAAGCGACAGCACGAAGCCAAGAAGCACCAGAAGTCCATTGAACTCAAGGAAGTGAAGTTTCGTCCCCAAACTTCCGACAATGACTTCAACGTGAAGCGCAACCATATCCTGGCGTTTTTGAAAGAAGGGGATAAGGTCAAAGCCACCATCATGTTCAAAGGCCGCCAGATGGCTCATCGGGAGCTGGGCTGGAACATGATGCAACGGTTGATCGCGGATGTAGGTGAAGTGGCGCTGGTGGAATCACGGCCCAAGCAGGAAGGTCCGAACTTGACGGCTGTGCTCGCGCCGAAAAAGACAGGGGGCAAAGGATCATCCCCCAAGCCGCACTCAGCAGGCAAGCCCGCCGGCCCGGGAGCATCATCAACCCGGGCGCCACAGGGCGTCGCCCCGGTTTCGAGCGCGGCGGCAACTGGTCCGGCGGCCGAGGGCCCGGCATCAACTCAGGGACCGCAAAAGACGACAGACGCAACAGAATCTTCGGGAGGTTGAAGTTGGCCAAGGCTAAAGTGAAATTGAAATTGAAAACTCATAAGGGCGCCGCCAAGCGGTTTAAGCTCACCGCGGGCGGAAAGATTATTCGCGGACACGCGTTTTCGCGCCATATCCTTACGTCCAAGAAGAGCAAACGAAAACGCCAGTTGGACAAGAACACATTGGTTTCAGCGGCAGACGCTCCGCACATCAAGATGATGCTGCCGTACGGAAGATAGAAATCAGTAGGCAGCAGGCAGAAAGCAGCGGGCAGTAAGAGAGCGAGGTGGCAATTCAGCCGACCCATCTGCCCACTGCCTTCAGCCGGGTGCATGCTGACCGTAAGACGGGCGCAGGCAGGCCAATGGCTGGGTGCCTTCGTTCCGTGCCTCGCGGCATGGAACTTTACTGCCCCGAAATTCTTCGAAAGGAGAAAACCCCATGCCTCGAGTCAAGCGCGGCACTGTCCGCCGCGCCAAACGGAAGAAGCTCGCTCGTCTTACCAAAGGTTATTTCCTCACCAAGAGCAAACTGTATCGCTCCATGAAGGAGGCCGCCGATCGCGCGGGCAAGTTTGCCTACCGCGACCGCAAGCGGCGCAAGCGCGATTTTCGGCGCCTGTGGATTACCCGCATCAGCGCGGCGGCCCGCCTGAATCAACTGACCTACAGCCAGCTTATCTTTGGACTGAAGAAGTTGAATATCGTCCTCGACAGGAAAATGCTGTCGGAGATGGCTGCGCGCGACGCGGCTGGCTTTGCCGAGTTGGCAGGCAAGGTGAAAAGTGCGGTCAAGAGTTCACAGCCGACAGTTGACAGCCAAAAGCCAAAAGCCGAAGCATAGCTTTTGGAGTGCGGGAGCTTGCTCCCGCTTTGTCCTGGGCAAAACATCAAAATTGGGGATGTGCCGGCAACAAGCTGCCGGCACAGAACGCGGAGGCAAGCCTCCGCACTCCAAAAGGCACGCCTTGCCGTGCCCTACGGCCCGTTGTAGCGGCGCTCTATGAGCGCCGAACGATAGACGGCGGTCATAGACCGCCGCTACAGCAGCAGGCGCGTGGCCTGCCCCTACCTCGATGATCATCGACGAGAAAGTTGGCAAGACGCTTCAGGAACTCGGCGTGACTGATGCCGCCGGGGTCGCCGCGCTCTTTGCCGAAGTCCGCTCGGCCATGGAAGAGGACCTTGAAAACCTTCGGAAGCGCGGGGCGGTCGACGATGCCGAGAGATCCAAGGTGGCCAAGGAGACTCGCGACCGATGGCTCGCTCGCAAGAACGGGATAATATCTCTCGCCGATGAGAACTGGTTGAAAAAAGCGCCCAAAGAATTGAAGCCTGAAGTCGGGCGTGCGTTCAATGAATTGCGACAGCTCGGCGCGTGCATGAAGGTGGAAAAACTCGTAAAAGTCGTGCGCTTATTAGAATCTCGCGACGAAAGGCACGAACTGCCACAGAGAATTTCTGCCGGCCAAGACCTCGCCGATCTTAGGAAGCAGGGACAGGACGCGGGGCACTCGAAAGATAGCGTCCAAGTCGGGCATGAATCAGCCGCTCATGAGGATCTTACGCTTCCTGGCAATCGCCGCCCGCTCGGCTCGATTCATCCCGTCACGCGCGTGCAGCGTGAGATTGAAGACATCTTCCTCGGCTTGGGATTCAAGATTGAAACCGGGCCGGAAATTGAGTCGGTCTATTACAACTTTGACGCGCTCAATATTCCGGAGAATCATCCCTCGCGCGACGATTTCGATACCATTTATGTGGACGCGCAGACCCTATTGCGCACGCACACTTCGCCGGTGCAAATCCGCGCCATGGAGAAGTGGGTGAAGCAAGGCAGCCAGGGGGGCCTTTACATCATCACCCCCGGCAAGTGCTATCGCAATGACAGTCCGGACGCCACCCATTCACCCATGTTTCACCAGTGCGAGGGCCTCGCCATCGACACGGACATAACTTTTGCCGACCTGAAGGGGACGCTGGATTTCTTCGCCCGGAAATTCTTCGGCGAGAAAACGCGCACCAGTTTCCATCCCACATATTTTCCCTTCACCGAGCCGAGCGGAGAGGTGGCAGTGAGTTGCTATGTGTGCGGCGGCGTGGGTTGCCGGACGTGCAAGGAAAGCGGATGGATCGAGTTGATGGGCTGCGGCATGGTTCATCCCCAGGTGCTGAAAAACGGCGGCGTCGATCCCGAGCGCTATTCCGGCTGGGCATTTGGACTCGGCATCGACCGGTTTACCATGGCGCGCTACGGCATCAATGATATTCAGCTTTTCTTCCAGGGGGACGTTAGATTTTTGGAGCAATTTTAAATTATAAATTCTGAATTATAAACTCTGAGCCGCGCATTCTCTTTGGGTCCCCGATTTCAGAATTTATAATCAGTACTGTCCCAATGTTGAGTTCGAAAATTCTTTTAAGTGCATGTCAGGCCGTAAGTTGAGCGCCAAGATGAGCAAAATCGATTTGAAATCGGATATACCCTTGGGCGGGTGTGAAGACTCCCCAGGGGGGATGCATG
>DATGFN010000022.1:0-381502 GCA_035308965.1 Terriglobia bacterium
GGGGGGGGGGGGGAATAAAAGCCCTTCCTTCAAAGCGATCCTAGGCTACAGCCATGCGCGCGAGGGCATGCCTGCGATGGCGCACATTTTCCCACGCCGATCGCACGATAATGTCCATCCCTACATGCTCAAATGGCGGCATAACAAAATCATACGCGCCGCGCTCCAAGGCTGTGACGTAAAGCTTGACGTCCTTGATGGCTGAGACAACGATCACATTGAGTGGTATTTCCGATTGCTCAGCCAGGCTGACTACATCCACCCAGGACCCATCGGCAAGCGTGGTAGCGGTGAATACTAACTGCGGCTCGGTTCGCGGGATGAGGTGCCGTGCATCTTCCAGGCTCTCCACGCTGTAGGTCTCGACTGAAAGATCCCTCAAAACCTCTCTTAACGAATCGAAAGGCCCGGGCTGATCATGAATCAGAATCGCGAAAATCCGGTCGCTCATTCGAACCTCCGAGGGCTTTTAGTTTGCGGCAATAAAATCCAATGAAGACTCATACTCAACCTGAGTGGTTCGCAGGTCAATTAGGTAATTACCTGAATTCCTGGTGGTGGGTCAGTTTGTTGTAGCGGCCGTCTCTGACCGCCGGAAACCATTGAATCAAAATACGGCGGTCAGAGACCGCCGCTACAAAAGAATCAAACCGACCCACTACTGAATTCCTGACTCCGCTTGCCTATTATTGGATGCCGCGAATTCGCTGCAAGCATTCATCGATTTCCGGGCTTTTAGTTCGGAGAGGCGTTCGGTAGTGACTTAGATTTGGTTTTCAACCTGATCAGAACCTGCGCACTTTCGAAGGTCTGACGATGGACCGCGAACGTGGGCAGTAACCCCTCATCCGTTCGTCGGCTGGCGGCCGCCACTGCAGAACCTGGGGCCCCGACCTTCCCCCCCCTTGGGGGAAGGCGAGGTTTTTGATGGTTTGCCCTCCGTCGCCGCGGCGACAACGGTGTTTTGCCCCCCCGCGAATCAGGTGCTTACCCGATTGGATCAAGCCCCGTTCGGCCGGATTATAGACTCTCATGATGTATGAGCATACAGACGGGTGGAGGTACAATGCGCGAGATTGTCTGCGATGACTGCCATTGCAGCGAAGTACGCCGGATGAGCCGGCAAGGCATATTCGAAAGGTGGATATGTCCTGCGATGTCCATTTACCCATTCCTTTGCGGGAGATGTGGCCGACGCTTCATGGTGGCGCTAAACGACGAAGAGGCCGGCTGGCTCAAGTCGGTTGGGGAATTTGTTTCAAAACTAAAAATTCCGCGCTATCGCGCCTCCTGACTGATTAAAGAACGAACAATTAAGCTACCCGCGCGGGAAATCTCCGGGCGAGGGAGCGGCCGCACGAATGAAACTGTCCCTTGCCATCACACCTTACGCGCATATTCTCATCCGTAATATTCTGACCGTCTGGCCCAATCAACGGAATATTTCCATTATATCAATGTGTCTCATTTGGATATTGCGTCCGGCTCTTTGCCAGGCCACCACCGTAGTCGTTATTGTTGAGGATGCCAGAATCCTGATAGGCGCAGATTCTCTTTTGAGCAGTAATGACCTGCCCAGCAGATTGGAATGCAAGATTGAGACGCCCAGGCCGGATTGTTCGTTCACCCTGGTCGGCATGCGAGACGATCAGAATACCGGATTCGATCCGAAATCCTTCGCCAACCGTGCATGCAAGAGTAACGTGCCGCTCGAGAAGATAGCCAATTCCTTCGGGGATTCCGTCAGAGAGCCCCTCAGGCAGGCGTTGCAAGACTTCCATCACAATGATCCGGCGGCTTATGACCGCGACTACAGGGGAAAGGTTGTTCTGGAAGTTATTTTTGCCGGTTTTCGAGAAGGTAAACCGTTGGCGGCAATTAAAACGTTTTCTCTGGACCCGTCAGGCCAACTTCTGGATCGGCCGTCTACACAAATTCCCGATAGCGACGGTAACCGGATGCTGGTAAGTGGGGCTCAGTCTGCTGTCAAAATTTTCTTTTCCAAGACCCCCCAATGGAAAGACCTCGACCATCCGAAGCTCATCGATTTGCTGATCCTCAGCGAAATAGTTGCGGAGCCAACTATCGTGGGCCCACCTGTGTCGATTTTGGAAATCACCAAGACCGCGCACAAATGGATCAAGCCGGGCAAGTGTGGCAATTAATCGAAGCCATAGCCTAATTCGTCTCTTGACCTCAACAGATGTATACCGCATCGCAAGCGAACTGAACTTCGGCTTCCACTTCAAATATTTGGGACTCGCAGGCTATCGAGGGCGTGAGGCCGCCCTCCTGGAATGTCAGGATTGCTTTCGGTGGAAGATGTAAAAGAACAGCGACAAAGTGACGCTGGTGAACAGATAAACCAGCGACGTGAACACTGTTATCGCCGGGACTATGCCGCGCATTAATCCCAAAAGGTTGGAAACGAAATTGACTGCGACCAAGACCGTCAGCAGAACCATCCCAATCAATGCCAGGAGCGCCGCGTTTTTGAGGCTCATGACCGGATTATGAATTCTTTGACCGTCATTTGCAAGAGGGTAGCCCCGAAAGCATCCGTCAACTGACGGGCTGATCGTGGCTGGCGCAGATCATCCTTGGTCTGCGGTTTCAGGCTGTCTGTGGAACCCAAAGCGCAGGCTTGAGAAGACCCGCGCCAGCCGGCCCGCTCTCGATTTTTCCCGAGGGAAGCCGCGCCTTCACAGGCTCGTAAGGTGTTTTACTTCACTTGGGTCAGGTATTCACCCGCTTGTCCCGGCACGCTTCACACCTTAGAGTTCACGCTGTTAAAGGCGAATGAAATGAAAAGAACTGGTCATGAAAACCGGAAGACACGCCACACGGATGGAGGAATCATGGAACGAGAGATCAGCAGTTTATCACCAGCGGTTGCCAGCGAAACGATGCACCCCATTACCGTCATTCAATGTGAAGAATGCAAATCCCTCGGATTTAGTTGCCTGGCCTATGCGGAGGCAGAGGCTCTGATTTGCCAGGGATCAGTCTCCCGGTATTGCCGCACTTGCTTGGAAAATACGATGTGGAGGCGGCTTGACATCCTGCCGCCGCAAAGCAACCTGAATGTTGCCTGAGGCTCCGGCCACTTCGCCGAACGAACATATCTATTTAAAGGCAGGGGAGAATCCAATGTACGAATTGACTGAATATGCGGTTGCAGTCCTGGTAGCGGTGATCGCCGGAGGGTTCTCCTTTGTGGCCGTAGCGGCCGTTTTGGCCGTCATGGAAGCGGCCAGCTCAACCCAGCGGAAACTGCGAACGAGATGATTTCACTTGCCTGCTCGCGCCTGCGGCTTGCAGTCGACGGGCTGAGTGGCGGTGAGGATGAAACTTTTTCCGAAGGGTATCTTTTACGAGGGGACCGAAGGCATGACTCCTGATCCAGGCGAGCGACGGCGGTCGGATCGCCTATGGGTTACGTTTCCTTTGCGCGTCGGGGGATTGGACTCACACGGCCAAACCGTCGAGTATCCCGGGCGGGCCGTCAACCTGAACCGCCACGGGGGGCGAATTCAAATTGCCCAGGAAATTGATCCGGGCCAGTCCATTCGCGTGCGGAGTCCGATAGGGCGGTTCGAGGCGGAATTCCGCGTGGTGGATACCATCGCCTCACACCGGGGTCAAGGTTGTGAATGCGGCGTGGAGCGTCTCAATGATGAGGAGGATTTCTGGGGCATCGAATTTCCCTCGCGGGGGGATGAAGCGTTGGACGCCAAAGTGCTGCTCGAATGTGACACTTGCCACAGGATCTCTCTTGTGCCCCTGGCATTCATGGAAATTGAAACTCTTCGAATGATCGGCATGGTGGGGTTGGACTGCCCCAAGTGCTCGGAAGTAACTTTTTGGCGGTACGCGGAAATAAGAGTGCCAAGCAATCGCGAATCCGGGCACGGGCAGAGTTTGATTGAAGGGCAAGCCAACTGGATTAAGGCGATTTCCTCGTCTGTCGATCGAGGCCATCCCCGCGTTTACATGCAGATGCCGCTAGCCATAAGAGATTACAAGGGCATTTCGGACATGGTTCGAACCGAGAACATCTCGGAATGCGGGTTGTACTTCTCGACCGAAAAAACATACTCGAGGGGCGAGATTGTGACGGCCGCCTTTCCCCTGGCCTCCATCACCCAACTCAGCCACTTGCCTGCCCGGATTGTCCGCGAGTGGGTCATGGAAGGAAGTCCAAGCAGATTTTATGGGGCCACGTTTGAAGCCGGGGGTGGAGGTTGTCATGGCACTTAGAAAAACCAGCGCAGAGTCATCTTGGCAAAAAAGAAAAGCAGCAATGCGGATGTGGACGAAATCATCCCCAAAGCGGGCAGGCCAGTCCAATCCGTCTCCATGCGCCAGGACTGCGGCGAGGACAGAGATCGGTAAAGAAATATTCAGCCGGGGAGGGGAAGGGCATGAATAACGATTCTGCGGAGAGACGCCGGTCGGACCGCCTCTGGATTACCATGCCCCTGCGCGCTGAGGGCGTGGATGCAAGCGGCGAAATCGCCGCTTGCGCGGGGAGGGCGGTGAGTGTGAATCGCCACGGGGGACGGATTCAGATTCCCCTGGATCTGGACCGGAGCTGGTCGATCAGCCTGCTGAGTCCGCTGGGAAGAGGGGCGGCCGAATTCCGCCTGGTTGATACCATCACTCACGGCGGGGAACATGGTTACGAGTACGGAGTGGAGTGCCTTGAGGAAGCGAATAATTTCTGGGGCATCGAGTTTCCCTCCCGCAAGGGCATCACGGGGGACGCCAAAGCGCTTCTCGATTGTGGCACGTGCCACACCAAAGCATTGATGCCTCTGGCCATTTCCGATGTTGAGCGGCTTGAAATGGGCGGGATGACAGCCATCTACTGCGAAAAATGCGCGGCCATGACCCATTGGTGGTTCGCGGAAGTGGGCTCGCTGGGAAACCGTGAAACGGAGCGGGCGCGGAGCTCGGTGGAAATGACGGCCCGATTGATTACACCGGGAGCCGAATCCCGGCATCGCGGCCAGCCCCGCGTTTGCATGCAAATGCCGCTTTGGATACGCGGCCATTATGGCGAATCGGACGAGGTGCGGACCGAAAATATTTCGAAAATCGGGCTCTCCTTTTCCAGTCAGAGGAATTATTTGCGCGGCGAAATCGTGACCACCGCCTTTCCCAGCTCGTCATTTTCACGACACACCCGGATGCCCGCAAGAATAGTGCGCGAGCAGGTTTTGAAGGGGAGCGCCCTCAAGATTTACGGGGCCACTTTTGAGGCCCAAAGAAGCTTCAAGCCTCTCGGGGCTTGACTATAAACACCCACCAACCCAAAGCGCAGAGCCTTCCTCCGGCTCTGCGCCCCCACCTCTTGCATCAGAATTACGGACACGGCCAGTGTGTGGGCGTTCTTGCGGACCGGCCAATTCGTTGAGGATTGGTTCTGAATCCAACCTCGTCTACTGTCGAAGATCTGAGCGGAGAGCGCGAATGTGGGCAGTAGCCCCTCATCCGTCTCGCCGCGGCGAGCCGCCAGGGCAGAGCCCGGGGCCCCCACCTTCTGCCCGGGGAGAAGGCACGCTTTAAATTATTCCCGGGTATCAGGGAAATACCTGATTGACTCAATCCAAAGTTGAACCCATGCTCTTCGATGGTTGCGCCGTTTCTTTACTATTCAACGCAGAGAATTAAGTTGGTGGTATCGGGATTTGCATCGCTGGGAGCGCCGGCGTCTCGCCCGCTCTTTCTTATCAATATATTGCGGGCGGGACGCCCGCGCTCCCAGGGAAATTAGACACTTAAGTTTGTCGCGGGGGGTGACTTCATGCCGCCCATGACCGGGGGAAGCCCGCCGTTCCAGGCTATCCGCCTGCACCACGCAAAGAGATCGGCAAGTTTTAAAAAGGAGATTGTTCTATGGCACCGAGCAAACGTCGACAAGCGAATGTTCGTTTCAATCCGGAGGCCACCGCGGCCGTTCTGCCGGAACTGGTAGCCCTGTTGCGCCAGAATCGAACCGAGCTTCGCGAAGAATGGGCGCGGAGAATCACGGAAGCGCAATTGCTGACCGCGATGACCAAAGAGGAAATCTTCGCCGAGGCCACCTCGATTTATGACAACTACGTCGACGTGCTTGAGACCGGAGCCGTGGAGGCGTTGCAGGCCTACGCGCGCAATCTTTCGGAACGCATCATTCCCAGAGGCGTGGAAACCAATGAAGTTGTGGGAATTGTGTTGCTTTTGCGCGACGTGCTGGCCCGCTCGTTGTTCAAGAAATACCAATCGGATTTCGCCCTGCTCAACCGGGTGCTTGACGCCTACGAGCCGGCGGCCAACCGCATCGCCGTGACCGTGTCCGTGGGATTCGTGCAGGAACGCGAACGCATCATCCGCGAGCAGCAGGAAGCCATTCGTGAGCTTTCCACGCCCGTGCTGCCGGTGCGGGAACGGCTCTTGATTTTGCCCATCATCGGTGTAATCGACCCGCAGCGCGCGCGCCAGTTGACGGAACAATTGCTGCGTGGCATTCGCTCCAACCGCGCCAAAGTGGTGGTGATTGACATCACCGGCGTGCCCACCATTGACTCGACGGTGGCCAACCACCTGGTGCAGACGGTGGAATCCGCCCGCCTGTTGGGCGCCACGGTGATTGTGACCGGCCTCTCGCCGGAAATCGCACAAACGCTGGTGACAATTGGCGTCGATTTGGGCAAGATGAACACGGTGGGAGATTTGCGCGGTGGAATCGAAGAAGCGGAGCGGCTGCTGGGTTACAAAGTTGCCGCGCTTGCTGAGGCTGTTCAGTAAGCGGAGTAAACCAAACCATGCTCGTTCCTATTCTCAAACAAGGGCAGTATCTGATCGCCTCCGTTCAGGCTGCCCTGACCGACGCCGATCTGCTCAAGCTCAGGGATGCCTTGACCGAGCAGGTGGGAACCTATCGCTCGCGCGGCGTGATTGTGGACGTTACTTCGCTGGACGTCATGGATTCATTTGCCAGCCGCACCCTCAGCGATCTGGCGAACATGATCAAGCTGCGCGGGGCGGAGACGGTGATCGTGGGTATCCAACCTGAAGTCGCATTTTCAATGGTTCAATTGGGGCTGAAGCTGGAAGATGTGGCAACAGCCCTGGATCTGGAGGAAGGCCTGGAGTTTCTGAACCGGAAGACTGCACGAGTAGCCCATGCCCCCAAACCCCCCAGATAAAATCCGGTGTCCCATCAAAAGCGATCTGGATATCGTTACTTGCCGCCAGAAGGGGCGGGAGATGGCCGTCCAGATGGGCTTTCCCTATTCTGACGGGGCCTTGATTGCCACCGCCATATCTGAATTGGCCCGCAACATTGTGAACTACGCCGTCTCCGGCGAGGTTGATATAACTCCGGTCGAGGTGGCCGGGAGGACCGGAATTCAGGTGATTGCCCGGGACCACGGCCCCGGCATCCGCAATATTGATTTGGCGATGCAGGATGGCTATTCGACCTCAGGGGGCCTCGGTTTGGGTCTGCCGGGAGTCAGGAGGCTGATGGACACCTTTGAAATCACTTCCAATGGCGCAAAGGGAACAACGGTAACGGCAATTAAATGGAAACGATGAAAACTTCGGGGTTTGACTGGGCGGTGGCGGGAGCTCCGATTCCGGGCGAGAAAGAATCGGGTGACTTGCACCTGGTGGAGCCATTTGCCCATGGGGTTCTGCTGGCCGTAATCGACGGGCTGGGGCACGGCGTTCCCGCGGCGGAGGCCGCGCGTGCCGCGGCCGGGTTTATGAAAATGAATCCCGGCGAAAGCATCATACGGATGGTACTGCAGTGCGACAAACTACTTCATAGAACGCGCGGCGTGGTGATGAGCCTGGCATCCATTAATTTGACGGACGAAACCCTGACCTGGCTGGGCGTGGGCAATGTGGACGGCATTCTATTCCGGAGCAATCACCACTCGGGGGCTCATTCAGAATTCCTCAATGCTTCACGGGGCGTGGTGGGCGCACGGCTTCCGGCCTTGCGCGCCGCCGTGCTTCCCATCGCCCGCGGAGACACCCTTATTTTCACCACCGACGGCATTCGCAGTGGCTTTGATGAGGGGCTCCCCATCAACAACTCACCCCAACAGGTGGCCGAGCGTATTTTAGATCGCGATGGATTGGATACGGACGACTCGCTGGTGCTGGTTGCGCGGTACGAAGGAACCGAGCCATGAACCCTGATCCCAGTTTGGTGGAGCACTACGGCGCCGCCCTAAAGTCCTATCTCGAAAACCTCAACGAGGAAGATCTGCACAAGGCCTACCAATTGGGCCGCGATGCTCTGGCCCATGGCCGGGGATTGCTTGAAATGACCATCGTTCACCATGAGGCCCTGGCCGTCTGCCTCATGAACTTTCCGGCCTCGGCCAACCGGATCAGGGTGATTCGCGCCTCCGGCAGATTTTTTCTGGAATACCTGACCCCGTTTGAAATGAGCCTGCGCGGTTTCCGGGAATCCAATGCTGCCCTCAAAATGAGCGAGGAAAGGTATCGCGCCCTGGTTGAAAATGCCAGCGACATTGTGTTCTCGACCGACATGAAAAAGAATTTCATCCTGATCAACAAGGCCGCCGAGCTGCTGACGGGTTATTCCGCCGAAGAACTCCTCAAGATGAACCTCACCGAAATCGTTGCGCCGGAACACCGGCAGATGGTGCGCGATATGCTCAAGCGCAAGCTTGAGGGCGTTGAGACCACGACTTATCAACTGGAAATCATCCACAAGCAGGGATTTCGGGTGCCCATGGAAGTGAGCACACGCCTGTTAGTCCGGGGCGCGGAAACCGTGGGCGTGCATGGGATCGCGCGCGACATTCGCGAACACAAACGGACCCAGGCTGCTTTGATCCAGTTGAACGAGGCGCTGGAGGAACAGGCCAAGCGAATCGCGCACGAGTTGCACGACGAGTCAGGCCAACTTCTGGCTTCCGTGCACATCGCGCTGGAAGGGGTGGCGCGGAACCTGGCCTCGCGGGAGAAGAAAGCTCTGGAGAATATTAAGAACCTGCTGGACCAAATTGAATCTCAATTGCGCCGGCTATCTCACGAACTGCGCCCCACCATTCTGGACGACCTGGGTCTCCCTTCCGCCATCGAGTTTCTCGCCCAGGGAGTCTCCCAACGAAGCCATTTACCGATTACGGTGGAGAGCGACATCGAGGGCAGGCTGCCGGCGCAAGTGGAGGTCGCCCTTTATCGCGTGGTGCAGGAAGCGCTCAACAATGCCGCCAAACATTCCGGAGCCAAAGGGGTGAATATTTCCATATCGCGCGACGCGAAAACAATCCACTGTTCGGTCAGCGATGATGGCGTCGGCTTCGAGTCGAAAGCCGGCGCCGGGCGCAATGGCAGGCCCGGGCTGGGCCTGGTCGCCATGCGCGAGCGGCTGGCCGCGGTGGGAGGGACGATTGCGATTCGAACGGGTCCGGGGGAAGGGACCAAAATCTTAGCCTCAGTTCCCACGGAGTCATAGCATGTCTCTGCAAGTCATTCTCGCTGATGATCACCCTATCTTCCGGCAGGGACTCAAAACGATTCTCGAGCGCGCGGGGTATATCGTGAAAGGCGAAGCGTCCGACGGCCGCGAGGCGGTGGAACTTACACGCAAGCTTCAACCGGACGTGGCGGTGCTCGACCTCAGCATGCCGCAGATGAACGGCATCGGCGCCGCGCGTGAGATTGCCCGGGAAAAATCCAAAACCAGGACTATTCTTCTGACCATGCACACGGAGGATCAATACGTTCTGGAAGCGCTTCGCGCCGGCGTCCGCGGATATGTGCTGAAGACTCGGGCGGCGGAGGAAATGGTTCAAGCTATTCGTGACGTTTCGAAAGGCCTGACCTTTTTGAGTTCCGGCATTTCCCAGACTGTGGTGGACGCATTCCTCAGCAAAAAGAATATCTCCGCCGAGCCGCTCACCCCGCGTGAACTCCAGGTCCTCCAGTTGATCGCGGAAGGAAAAAGCACCAAGGAGGCAGCCGCCCTTTTGGACATTTCCTTCAAGACCGCCGAATCGCACCGCACTCGTATAATGGATAAACTGAACATCCATGAAACGGCCGGGCTGGTCCGGTACGCGGTGCGCAGAGGATTGGTCCAAGCCTAGGATTTTGTTGGGGAGGAAGCGATCGCTGCGCGTCTTCCGGCAAAACGGGCCCGTCTCAAGATCGGAACGAATATTTGATAGCTTCGGAAACCGGTTACCCCCCGGCCGCCCGTAGTGGTACGCCTTGGAATCCTGTAGCGGCGGTCTATGACTGCCGACCTTAATTTGTAAGGATTTCCGGCGCTCATAGAGCGCCGCTACAACAGACTGAGTCACTACCCGGCCGCCAGATGGGTGCTCTCCGATTACCGTGGGCGCTCAAACAGGGTCCGGTTGGGTGGTTTGATACAGTAGAGGTTTGCCGGCGTCAGTCGGGTGCCACTCAAACTGGACCCAATTTGTAGGCGCTTCGCAGTTGTGGCAATGCCTGGAAATATGCCCGCCGTTTAGTAGATGATCGCCCTCGAAGGAATCAACCGGACTATACACTGCGTGCTTACACCTTGAGCACACGATCATGGCCATAACCAAAGTTCCAGGGTCAAGGTTATGGTCGGAAGGTTCGGCAATTCCAGGAAGCAGAGTAAAATCCTTGGCCATGGCCGTCTCCCTTGGGTCGAATCTACTGACATTTACATTCATATTTTTCCTTCCTTTACGCTTGAGCCTCTTCAATAATGTCGTCCTGATTGCGACCCATATTTTTCAGAAAGGTTAGCTTACGCAACCATCAGAGGTTACGCAATCAGGTGAATCACTGCTTTGAATTGGGGAAATACCTGACACAATCGAGCGCGCGAGCCGGGGTTCCAGGGAAATTAGGACCCTCCCCAGGCACAGGTGGTGGTGTCATTTGGAATTTGATTTCTATCAAGCCCCGCCGAGTGGGTCATTCCCGCGAAGGCGGGAATCCAGTTCTTCGGCAGCGCACCTCCAAATAATTAAGTGGAATGGATTCCCGCTTTCGCGGGAATGACAGCACATCGGAGCGCCGGCGTTTGGCAAATAAGACCAGGACCCTGCACAGGAAATGTTGACGCGGGGAAATGGTTCGATTATCCTCTACCCCGCGTTTTGACAGGCTGGGCCGGGACTGGAGGGGCTGGGAATTACGCTGTAGCTCTTTCCCGCACCGGTAGAAGGTGCCCGCGGATTTGCAGCGCCTCCGGGTTTTTATTCGCTTTTGGCTGCAAGTTACGAGCCAAGGGGGGAGTAAGGCTGCCGCTGGACGAAAGGCTGATTGCCCTTTAGAATGGATAACTATAAGGAGGACCCAGGAGAGTAATCCCTGGTGGTGGGTTAGTTTGACGTAGAGGCGGCTTTACGCCGCCACATGGCGAGGTAAACTCGCCGCTACAAAATCAAAATGACCCATTACCTAATCCCTTCCTTCGTTGACTTTCGACAAGGTCTGATGTAGCTTGCGAAGCGGGCAGTGCGGGGACCTCCGCCTCAAATGACAACTGACACCAGCGTCGTCGAGGTAACACTCGAGAGTGATTTGAAGAAAGTGGAGTTCGCCGATGAGATCTCGCGACGGGTCTCAGCCACAGCGGGGTTTGACGAGGACGACCGGCAGAAGATCGAAATGGCTGTCCACGAATCCCTGATCAACGCCATTTATCACGGAAACAAGAATGACGAAACCAAGTACGTCTACTTGCGATTTGAGATTCATGGCGACCGGCTGGTGGTCCATATCCGGGACCAGGGCCAGGGTTTTAATCCCGATACTGTCGCCGATCCACTGGCCACCGAGAATTTATTGAAAGTGTCCGGGCGCGGGATTTTCCTGATTCGAGCTTTTATGGACGAGTTTAAAGTGGAGAACCTGCCCGGCGTCGGCACTGAAGTGACGATGATGAAGAAACTGAATTCCAGTATAACGCCCAATCAAGGAGGAACGGACCGTGAGCATGAAGGCCACAACACGCCAAGTTGATTCTATAACCGTCATCGACCTCAGCGGAAGAATTACCCTGGGGGAAGGGTGCGTTCAACTGCGCCAATTAATTCGAGACGAGCTGGGCCGGGGCAATAAAAATCTTCTGGTAAACCTGGCGGATGTCACCTACATCGATAGTTCGGGGATTGGAGAATTAGTGAGCGCCTTTACCGCGGTGTCCAATCAGGGCGGACAGTTGAAACTTCTCAATCTGACCAAGAAGGTTCACGACCTGCTTCAGATCACCAAGCTCTACACTGTATTTGACGTTCACGATGACGAGGCCAAAGCCATCGCGAGCTACGGAAAGTCTGCGGGAGCCTGAGCTTGCCTGCTCCGAGTCATTTCCCTTTGCCTGCCCGTCGAGTTGACTTACATCGATCAAGCTGTAGGGGTAGGGCTTGCCCTACCCTCCGGCGTTGCAAGGAAAGGAAAAGGGTACGGTCCGTCGGCTGACGGATACCCCTACGGTGCGAGTGGAGTCACATCGGAACCCGAATAATTAGCGGGTTAACGGTTGCCCCCGCGCAGTTTGGTTTTGTTCAAAGCTAATGGCAAAGACAGTTTACTATTTCAAGCCAACAACGCTTGCCCCCGTCCTTCGCAAACTGCCTCACTCGTATAAAGCTGTCCCCCTGGATCGTGATGGGAAAGATGGTTTCACCCTGGAGCTGCCTGCCGTCCTGATTGCCGATGCAACCACTAACGATGTCCGCCGCTTCATCCACCTGGCTCCTCCGCATGGCCATTGGCGGGTGATTTCACTTATTCAAGGAGCCGCGCCTTCCGTGTCACGCTCCAAAGTGGATTCGCACGTTTTTTCCACTCTCCCCCGCCAGGTGCCGCAATCCGTTTTGGTGAGCACCATCCACAAGGCATTTGAAAATCTTTCCTCTGAGATTGCGCACGAACAGACGCGCCAGGAGCTCCACCTGGCCGTGGCGGAACTCGAAACGGTCAATAAAATCGGCGTGGCGCTATCCACCGAGCGCAATACCGATGCGCTGCTCGAGCTGATTTTGACCAAGAGCCGTGAAATTACCGGCTGCGATGCCGGCTCACTCTATCTGGCCGAGGAAGAGCAGGGCGGCGGCAAGCATCTGGTGTTCAAGCTGACCCAAAGCGACAGCCATTCAGTTCCGTTCCGCCAATTCACCCTTCCCATCGACACCAAGAGCATCGCCGGCTATGCGGCCGCGACGGGAGAAATTCTCAACATCAAGGACGCCTACCGCGTCACCAAACTCCCCTTCCGCCTGAATCGGGATTTCGATGAGAAGTTCGGCTATCGCACCAAGTCCATGCTGGTTGTCCCGATGAAGAATCAGAAAGACGAAGTCATTGGCGTCCTGCAATTCATCAATGCCAAGCGAGACCCGTCTGTCAAATTGACTTCGCCCAAAGTCGTGCACCAGGAAGTGGTTCCTTTTTCCCAGCGCAGCCAGGACCTTGCCTCCTCGCTCGCCAGCCAGGCGGCGGTGGCTCTTGAGAACAACCTGCTCTATCGCGACATCCAGCGCCTGTTTGAGGGCTTTGTGAAAGCGTCGGTAACCGCCATCGAATCCCGCGATCCCACCACCTTCGGCCACTCGGAGCGAGTCGCCCAGCTCACCGTGGGATTGGCCGAGGCGGTGGACCGGTCGGACAGCGGGCCTTTTAAGGCCATCAATTTCTCGCGGCAGGAAATTCAGGAGCTTCGCTACGCGTCGCTGCTGCATGACTTCGGCAAGGTCGGCGTGCGCGAGGACGTGCTGGTGAAGGCCAAGAAGCTCTATCCTTCGCAACTGGACCTGATCAAGAAACGCTTCCTCTACGTTAAAAAAGCCGTGGAACTCGAAAGCCTGCGCAAGAAGGTCAAATTCCTGATCGAGAACGGAAACCAGAATTACCTGGAGCCGTTTGGCAAAATGGATGTGGACTTTCAGGGTGAGGCGGCGCGGCTGGAGGAATTCCTCCAGGCCATCCTTCAAGCCAACGAGCCGACCGTCCTGCCCGAAAAGAGTTCGGAAAAGCTTTTGGAAATCGCGGGCTGGACATTCGATGATCCCAGCGGACAGGCCGAACCGCTCCTGGCCCCGGAAGAATTGCGGTTTCTCTCCATCCCCAAAGGCAGCCTGGATGCCGACGAGCGCATGCAGATTGAATCGCATGTCATCCACAGCTTCCGCTTCTTGAGCCAGATTCCCTGGACCAAGGAGCTGAAAAATATTCCCAACATTGCCAAGGCCCACCACGAAAAACTGGATGGGAGCGGCTACCCATACCACATGAAGGCGGAAGAGATTCCTTTCCAGTCGAAGATGATGACCATTTCGGATATTTATGACGCGCTGACGGCTCGCGACCGCCCTTACAAACGCGCCGTCCCCATCGAACGCGCGCTCGATATCATCGGACAGGAAGTGAAGTCCCAGCTTCTCGACCCTGTCCTTTTCCATCTGTTTGTGGAAGCCAAGATTTTCCAATTGACGGCCAAGGACTAGGGCTGTAAGACGTAGGGCGGGGTCGCCCGCGATAAGATTCGGCGGACTTTCAGCCGCGGTGATTGCCCGCCCTTGGGCGACCACAAGGGTCACCCCTACGGCGAACGCTTCAAACCCCAGGATATGGAAAATCTTCAGCCCTTGCCGGCGGGATTGCTGGGACCGATTCGGTTAATCGCGGGTGGAGACCCCTCGTTACTTAGGTAGCCCAACGCGCTGCCAAAGGTCAGCAAAGCGCGAGTCGGAGCGGAGGCTGTCCAGGCGCGCGTCCGTTGTAAGATAAACTGCCAGATAGTAGGACCGCTCTGAATAGGCCTGATGGAGCAAGGTGAATGCCCGGTCCTTTTCTCCCAGGCCGGCATAAATGACTGCGAAGTTGTAGGGCGCGACGTAGCTGTGCGCCGATAACTCTTTCAATTGATCGAGGACCTTTTGCGCTTCGGTCCTGTTCCCCGCCAACGCGTAAGCGTGTCCAAGGCCTGACCAGGTCTCGCCATTGTCCTTTTCCAGTTCGACCGCGCGCTGAAACTCGGCAATCGCTTCCGGCAATCTTCCTTTTTGCTCATAAGCGCGGCCCAGGAAACAAGGATCAAACCAGTAAGTCGGGTCAAGCTCCTGGGCACTACGCAGTTGGGCAATCGCCGGGTCCCACTGTTGGGTAAAGACGAAGACTGATCCGACGCCGAAGTTCGCAAGCGACGAGAGCGGGTCGTCCTGCTGAGCCAGCCGGGCTTCGGCGAGGGCTTCGTCCTTTCGTCCCATCGGCGCCAGGAACCAGGCATAGAATGCGTGAGCTTCCGAATCTTTTGGACTCAATTCAATAGCTCGTTTGAACTCTCGTTCAGCGCCGGCCCAATCCCACTCACACCACTGAGTTTCTATGGCCAACGAAAGATGAGCGCCGGCGTCCGAGTCGTCAATGGCGAGCGCCCTCTTCGCCGCTTCTCTTGTTTTGGGACCTGCTTCCCTGGGACTCATGAACCAATCGACCTGATTGATGTAGTTGTACGCCAAGCCGTCGTATGCCAAACCATAGTTTGGATCGAGGGCGATGGCCTGATTGAAATAGTCGATGCCTTTGCTGAAACCGTCCTTGGTAAATTTGTTGGTGTAGTATTTGCCTTTGAGAAATAGTTGATAGGCTTCGGGATTGTCGGTTGAGCCTTGGGTCAGCTTTCGCCGGTCCGCCGCGGAAAGTTGCGGGCCCAAGCGCTCGGAAACCTCGCTGGCGATGGCTCTTTGCACTGCCAGAAGATCGCCTGATTTGCGGCTGTACTGCTCGCCCCATAGTTGTTTGCCATTACGAACGTCGTCGAGTTCGATGTCAATGGTCAGGTCGTCACCTCGCTGCCCCACGCGGCCTGTGAGCACAGATTGGACGCCGAGCTCGTCGCCAACTTTTTGCGCGTCCATCGTTTTACCTTTGTAATGAGAAGCGACACTGTGCGGAATCACCTTCAGATTTGGCAACCGCGCCAAACTGTTGTTGATGCTTTCGGTAATTCCATCGGAAATGTAATCCGCATCGGGATCGTTGCTTCGAGTCTCAAGCGGCAAGACAGCGATGGAATCAATGCGGCCGGCCTTCGTCCCTCTCATATAAATGACGGCTCCGGCCAAAGCGATTACAAGTAAGCCGGCCGCAATTGCCAAACCGATAGTGCGCCGTTTGATTCCAGATATGCCCGCCGCCGACGCACCTTCGAGCGCCCGGCGCAGATCCGTAGCCGTCTGAAAGCGGCCGTCGGGAGATTTCGCCAGACACTTGCGCACAATCGCTTCCAGCGCGGGCGGTGCGTCGAGCGCGTCCGGATTCTTGTGAATGATGGCGCCCATGGTGGCGGCAGCCGAACCTGCGGAGAAGGCGCGCCGTCCGGAAAGCATTTCGTATAGCACCGCCCCAAACGAGAAAATATCGGAGCGCGCGTCGGCCGGCTTGCCCTCGGCTTGCTCCGGAGACATGTAAGCCGGAGTGCCCATAATCATGCCCGCCTGGGTGGCGGCGATCGATTGCGTCTTGTCCTCCTCCATTTCAGGCTGGCTCTGCTTCGCCAGTCCGAAATCCAGAAGCTTGACCACGCCGCTCGTGGTCACCAGAATGTTTGCGGGTTTGAGGTCGCGATGAATGATCCCCTTGTCATGGGCGGCTTCGAGTGCGGCGGCGATTTGAGTGGCGAGCCGCAGAGCCTCCTCCGGCGCAAGGGCTTGCGGCTCTTTGGAGGAAACAATGGGCGCCCCGTCGATGTATTCCATGACCAGATAATTGGGGCCGACATCGAAAATCTGGCAGATGTTGGGGTGGCTGAGCGCGGCGATCGCTTTGGCTTCGCGCTCGGAGCGCGCGGTGAACTGTGCGGCGGAAACTTTGATGGCTACGAAGCGGTTCAATCGCGAGTCTGTGGCGCGGTAGACCTCGCCCATGCCACCGGAGCCGAGCGGCGCAATGATTTCATACGGCCCCAGTCGAGTTCCGGCGGAAAGACTCATGTGCTTTTCACAATTTTAATCCAAAGAACGCGGCGAAGATATTATTCCACAATCCGGCCCGATTAACCTGGTGGCAGCCATCCCTCCTGGCCCTCGGCACAGTCGCACGTTGGTGGCGCTATTTGATGTGATCGCCCGGTTTTGCCTGATAGGGGAGAGTTGTCTCCCCGCCGGTTCTGAGGCAAAATGCAGTTGTGTTAAAGCGATTGACCGAGCGTAAGGAATGGAAGTTCTTCGCCGTCCTGCCCAAAGCGGCGCCCGGCCTCGCTGCGGCCTGGTGGACGGTCCTCCTGCTTCGAGGCATCCTGCCCGCGGCGTTCGCGATATCCATGGGAGTGCTGGTTGCCGCATTGCAGCGCGGCGCCTCACTCGCCGGTCCGCTCGCGCTGGTGGGCGTGATCTTCATCCTGCTTCAAGTGCTCAGCCCGATTCATCAGGCCCTGAGCACCAGCCTCGGGGATCGTACTGCCGCCTGGCTCTATGACCGGCTCACCGAAGCCTGCGTGCGCCCGCCGGGGATGGGGCACCTCGAAGACCCAAGACTTACCAGCGACCTCACCGTGGCGCGCGACTTCGACCTCGGGATGACCGGCCCTCCACTTTCAATCTCCATGGATTTCATCGCCAGCGGCATGGTTGAAATGATTGGAGGGATCGCGTCCGCTTTAATCCTCTCGAGGTACGCATGGTGGGCGCCAATAGTCCTCGGGGGCGCGTGGCTGGCAACGCACTGGCTTCTGCGTGAGAGCGCAATCTGGCGTGACCGCAACACCGATGAGGTGCGCGGCGCACAGCGGGATGCCGACTACGCCTACCGGCTGGCGGTCGATCCGCCGGCGAGCAAGGAACTGCGCCTGTTTGGACTCACCGGTTGGACGATTGACCGTTTCAAGGCCAGACGCACTCGCCTGCACGAGCTTCAATACGCGGCTACGCGTCTGCGCGAGCGTCCTGTCATTTGGAGCATTCTCCTGATCTTGTCTGCCAACGTCCTGGTATTTTGGCTGGTGGGGAGCGCCGCCGCCGCGGGCCGCATCGGTCTCGCCGAAGCGGTGGTTTATGTGCAGAGCGCCGTTGGGGTGTCCATGATCGCCTTCGGCGGGTTCAGTTGGGCGCTCGATGGATCGGCTGCTCCCGTCGCCGCAGTGCTGCGGCTTGAGCCGGCGATGCGAGCGGCCGGAGAACTGCGCTCCGGCGACCGTCCTGCGGACGCCATGCCTGCGCGCGAGATTCATCTCCGCGACTTAACCTTCGCGTACCCTGCCGGCGCCTCCACCCCTTCGAGCCCCCACGCGCCGGTGCTCGAGCACTTCGATCTCACCATTCCCGCCGGTTCGTCGCTCGCCATCGTGGGACAAAACGGCGCCGGCAAGACGACAATCGCCAAGCTGCTTTGCCGGTTGTACGATCCACAGTCCGGAGCGATTGAGGTCGACGGCACCGACATTCGCAATCTCGATATCGCGTCGTGGCGCTCGCGGCTCACAGCCGTATTCCAGGACTTCATTCGGCTTGAGCTGCCCCTGCGCGACAACGTGGCCCCGGCGGGCGCTCCTGACGATGTGATTCTCGCCGCGCTCGACTCAGCAGGAGCAGGGAGCCTGGCCGGACTGGACACGGTGCTGGCGCGCGGGTACGACGGCGGCACCGACCTCTCGGGCGGACAATGGCAGCGCGTCGCCCTAGCCAGGGCGCTGGCGGCCGTCAAGCTCGGCGCCGGCGTCGTGCTGCTCGACGAACCGACAGCACAGCTCGACGTCCGCGGTGAAGCGGAGATATTCGATCGCCTGCTGGCTGCAACCCGCCATTGCACCACCATCCTGATCTCGCATCGTTTCTCCACCGTTCGCCACGCCGATCGTATCTGCGTGCTCGAGCACGGACGGGTCATCGAGCTTGGCACCCACGACGAATTGATGGCGCTTGGCGGGCGTTATCGGACCATGTTTGATCTTCAGGCACAACGCTTCAGTGTTCCCGGCGACGAGGAGGGCGCCACGTATGACGTCCTCTCCTGATCGGGGTCCCGCCATCGAACCCCTGCCGCCCGCACTATCTTCCATGTGGCGGTTGTGCAAGCTGGGGTATCGCCACGAGCCTCGTTTGATGATCGCGTCGCTCGTGCTTTCGCAACTTGCCGCGCTCCCCGATGCGCTTCTCGCTCTGTGGCTGATGTTGTTCGGCCTCGGCGTCATCAACCATCGACTCGGCCTGGTGCAGGTCGCGGCCATCGGATTCGGCGTGTCCACCGCCGCCACGTGGTTCCTCCGCACCATCAGCACGCGGGTGCAGCGCCGCTTTCGCGACAAGGTCACCATCGCGCTGGAGGCGCACGTCGCGCAATTGCAGGCGTCGGTCGAGACCATCGCCCATCAGGAACGCCCGGAGTATCTTGATCGCCTGTTCATGCTTCGCAATCAGGTTTTCGTGCTCGACCACATGTACATGTCGGTGTTCTCCACCCTGGGATGGATCCTGCGCCTGGCCGTGACCGTTGCGCTGCTGGCGTCGATTCACCCCGCCCTTATTTTGCTGGTGGTGTTCGCGGCGCCGACAGTGTGGACGTCCACGTGGCGGCCGGTGGTGGAAAGGTCGGCGCAGGAACGCGGCGCACAAACCAGCCGGCTGGCGCGCCATCTATTCACCATCGCCACTACCGCGCCGCCCGGAAAGGAAGTGCGCGTTATCGGCATCGGAGAGCGTCTGGTTATCGATCGGCGAACTGCATGGGAGGCCTGGTATGGCCCGGTGGCGGCCACCCGGTGGGACTCCGCGATGTGGCACGCGCTGGCTTGGGCGGTGTTCGGATGCGCCTACGTGGGCGCGGTGGTATTTGTTTCGTTAGGCCTGCGAGCGCCGGCTGGCGCCGTACTGCTGGTGCTCGCCGCCGGAGCGCGGCTTTCGGGATACATCGGTGCGACCGTGGGCGAGATTGGATTCCTGCGCGGCTTTTGGATGGACGGCTCCCGGCGACTCGCCTGGCTGGAGGACTATGCCGCGGCTGTGGCATCCTCCGGCGATTTGCCGGTTCCCACGGTTTTGCAGAACAGCATCCGGCTCGAACATGTGTCGTTCACTTACCCCGGCACCTCGCGCGTTGTTCTGGACGATGTGTCGATGACATTGCCGGCGGGCGCCGTGGTGGCGATTGTGGGCGAAAACGGCGCAGGCAAAACGACGCTGGTGAAACTGCTGGCGAAAATGTACGAGCCGACGTCGGGATCCATTCTGGTGGACAGCACCCCCCTGGCCCGCCTGCCGGCCGGAGATTGGCGGGCGCGTTTGGCGGGAGCGTTCCAGGATTTCTTCCGCTTCGAGTTCCGCGCGCGGCAGACGGTCGGCTTGGGCGACGTCCCGCGTTTGGACGACGAGCCGGCCGTTTTCAGTGCAGTCGATCGCGCCGGGGCCGGAGATGTGGTCGCGCGTTTGACCGCGGGCCTCGACACCCAGCTTGGTCCCACATGGCCGGGCGGAGTCGAGCTCTCCTTCGGTCAGTGGCAGAAACTTGCTCTGGCGCGCGGCTTCATGCGCGACCAGCCCCTGCTGCTGGTACTCGACGAACCAACCGCAGCGCTCGACGCCGAGACTGAACACGCGCTCTTCGAACGCTACGCCGCAGCGTCGCGCGGGAACCGGGAGAGCGGCCGCATCACGATTCTTGTCTCCCACCGCTTTTCAACCGTCCGCATGGCCGACATCATCGTCGTGCTCGATGGGGCCAGGATGGTGGAATACGGTACGCACGATGAACTGATGGCCAAGGGCGGTCAGTATTCTGAGTTGTATAACATCCAGGCCGCCGCGTACCGCTGACCCACCCGCCGTTGCTGGAAGAATCCTGCGGATGTCGCTATCGAGATAGGGCATTACCAAGGAATTCGGTAGTGGTATGGTCTGTTGTAGCGGCGCTCTATGAGCGCCGGAAATCCTGATCAAATAAGAACGGCGGTCATAGACCGCCGCTACAAAATTTCAAACTGTACCGCTGCCAGGAATTTGCCAAGTCCTGAAGGGACCGCGGATTGTTGTATACTCGCCGATTCGCGCTTCATCCCAAACCCAACGGGAGTCTACGTCCTATGCCCAGCCAGCGCCGTTTTTCCAAATTCCTTTTAATGGCCGCAATTTTCCTTTCGTTAGTTTCAGGAATGCTGGGCCCCGCGTCCCCGGCGGCGCAACAGTTTGACCCCAATCTATTTTCAGCTATGCGCTGGCGGATGATTGGGCCCTTTCGAGGGGGGCGCGCGCTCACGGCTACAGGAGTGCCGGGGCAGCCTGAGGTTTTCTATTTTGGCGCTGTTGGCGGAGGGGTTTGGAAAACTACGAACGGCGGCCAGGTGTGGAAGCCAATCTTCGATCACGAGCCCATTGCCTCTATTGGCGCCATTGCCGTGGCTCCCTCTGACCCCAACGTGATTTACGTCGGGTCGGGTGAAGCGGACATGCGCTCGGACATTTCCTACGGAAACGGAATCTACAAATCAACGGATGCCGGAGCTACCTGGACGCACATCGGTCTGGAAGACAGTTGGCAATTTGGGCGCATCCTGATCGATCCGGGTAATCCGGACATCGTCTATGCCGCGGCACTTGGGCACGCTTATGCCCCGAGCGCCCAGCGCGGCGTTTTCCGTTCCACCGACGGCGGCAGGAATTGGGACCGCGTACTTTTCAAAGACGAAAACACCGGAGCCATCGATCTGGCCTTCGATCCGCGCGACGCGCGAACCCTTTACGCCGCACTCTGGCAAACGCGCCGGCCGCCATGGAATGTTTATCCACCTTCTAACGGGCCGGGGAGCGGGCTATACAAATCGACTGACGGCGGAACCACGTGGGCCGAACTCAAGGGCAATGGACTTCCTTCCGAAGGGCTTGGCCGCATGGGCATTGCCGTGGCGTCCGCGGAGCCGAATCGAATTTACCTTTTGGTGGACGCAAAGAATGGCGGGGTCTATCGCTCGGACGACGCGGGGGCACATTGGAGCCTGGCCGATTCAGAGCAGCGCATTTGGGGGCGTGGATGGTATTTCGGCGGGATTACCGCGGACCCAAAAAATCCGGACATGGTATACGTTTGCAATACTTCAACCTATCGCTCGACCGACGGCGGTAAAAGTTTTGACGCCATCAAGGGCGCGCCCGGCGGCGATGATTACCACAGCCTTTGGATTGACCCTGAGAATTCCAGCCGGATGATTCTGGCCACCGACCAGGGTGTGGTGATCAGCGTGGACGGCGCGAAATCGTGGACTTCCTGGTACAACCAGCCCACTGCCCAGCTCTATCACGTGATCACGGACAATCGTTCTCCTTACTGGGTTTATGGAGCTCAGCAGGACTCGGGCTCGGTTGGCGTGGTGAGCCGGAGCAATGGGTCAAACATCACGGCGCGAGATTGGAGGCCGGTGGGTGTAGGTGGAGAGAGTATGTATATCGCGCCCGATCCGCTCGACCCCAACATCCTTTACGGAGGCGCGTTTGGGGCCGCGGTCGCACGCTACAATTTGACCACCGGTGAGTCGCGGGATATTTCCCCGGCTCTGGCCCATCCGGGCAACTACCGGCGAACGTGGACGCTGCCGCTCGTTTTCTCGCCGCGCAATCCGCACGAGCTCTATTTCAGCGCGCAAATCCTTTTTCGGACAAAGGATGGTGGCGAAACGTGGCAGGTGCTCAGCCCTGATCTCACGCGCGAAGATCCCGGCGTGCCGCCCAACCTCGACCCCCCGACCGCCGCTGACGGCCCCAACATCAAGCGCCGCGGAGTGATCTATACCATCGCGCCTTCCCCCGTGCGCGCGGGCGAGATTTGGATTGGCACCGACGACGGGCTGATCCAGGTGACGCGCGACGATGGCAAGACGTGGCACAACGTCACGCCTCCCGAGTTGACGCCATGGAGCAAAATTGGATTGATTGAAGGCTCCCGCTTCAACGGCGACACGGTTTACGCTGCGGTGGACCGCCATCGGCTGGACGATCTTTCGCCCCACATCTATCGCACCCGCGACGGAGGAAAAACCTGGGAAGACGTTAACAAAGGAATCCACGTTGGGAGCTATGTGAATGTTGTGCGCGAGGACCCGGTGCGCAAGGGCCTGCTCTACGCGGGCACGGAGACTGGGGTTTATGTTTCATTTGACGACGGAGACAGTTGGCAACCGCTGCAATTGAATATGCCCACCGCGTCGGTGCGCGACATCATTGTCCATCAGGACGATCTGGTGATCGCCACTCACGGCCGATCCATTTGGATTCTTGATGACGTCACACCTTTGCGCCAATTGAATTCGGAAGTCCACAATTCCAGCGCATGGCTGGTTAAGCCGCAAACCGCACTGCGCGTGAGGACCACCAGCTTTGAAGGCACGCCCCAACCGCCGGAGGAGCCCGTGGGAGAAAATCCGCCCAGCGGAGCGATCATCGATTACTACCTGAACTCGAAGCCTGCCGCTCCCGTCACTTTGGAGATTCTCGACAGCGGGGGAAAACTTGTTCGGCGGTATTCGAGCGATGAGAAGCCGCCGGGCGTGAATCCTAGAACGCTCGACATTCCCATGTATTGGATTCATCCCGCGCCGGTACTTTCGGCGGAGCCCGGCATGCATCGCTGGGTTTGGGACGCTCACTACGCTTCGACTTCCGCTCCGAGCCGGCGAGCGGCGGCTTTTGGCGGCGGAACTGGTCCATGGGCTCCTCCCGGGTCATATACCTTGCAGCTGACCGTGGATGGCAAGACTTATTCGCAGCCCTTGACACTAATGATGGACCCTCGCGTCAAAACTTCATCGACCGACTTGATGAAGGAATTCACCATGGCGCGGCAAATCAACGAGGAACAAGCAAAGATTCAAAAGGCGCAGCTCGAGGGAAATCGATTACGCGAACAACTCCAGGCTTTGAAGGCGAAACTCGAAAACGGACAGGAGTCGCTTGCGATTCAGGCGGAGGCTTTTGGTCGCAGAATAACTGCCATCGCGGGAGCTGCGCCGTCGCGGAGTCCCGATGCTTCCGGCGTGGAAGAACCCGACTCCAGTGAAACCACTTTACGGACATTGGGGGCGGCATGGAGCGAGCTCGAGCGGGCGGTTGAAAGCGCGGACGCCGCTCCCACCGCCGACGCAGTCACCGCTTTCGCGCACAATCAGGCCATGACGCGTAAAATTCTGGATGAGTGGGAAGGCGTCAAAGGCAAGGACCTTCAAAGGCTGGATGAGGTGCTTCACCAGGCAAATGTTGCCCCGCTTACGGTCGGAAATAAGGTTAATGAAAGCGGCGCCCCACAAAACTAAGTGGCCCTTCTTGCCCGCGCCACGGTATTGGGTCAGTTTAGTTTTGTAGAGGCGAGTTTACCTCGCCATGTGGGGTCCCCGAGCCGCCTCTACGTCATATTGACCCGCTATCCGCGGCACTGCGTTGACCCTGTTCGGCCAATCTTATAGAATTGAGTAGGCGGGTGCAGGTTAAACGCAAGGTGGAAGGCCTGAATTGATCAATCCGTTGTCCAAATTCCGTTTCCAGACCCGGCTGGCGCTGGTGATGCTTTTGGTTATGGGTCTCACCAGTGCGTTCCTGACCGTGACGTACGTGAACAACACCAACCGGATTATGGCTTACCTGACGGCAACCACTTCCGACCTCTTGGCCATCAGCCAGTTGGCGCAAAAGAGAATTCCTCCCGATGCGACGCGCGACCAGGCCATTGCCGAATACGAAAAGGCGCTGGATGACTACGGCCTGGCCTACACTCTCACTTCTCCCAATGGACAAGTGCTGAAGAGCACCACCAACCCCACTATGGTGGGCAAGAAATACAAAATTAAGCGGCCGCCTCCGGTCGTGAAGCAGGAACCCATCCGGTTCACCGTTCCCCTGGACAACATTGATGCGGCTTCGAGTGTGAACGCGGACCAGGCAGTCTATTCGGTGGATTTTCCCATCGTTCAAGGTGACAACGTCATCGGCTATGCCGAGGTCCAGGTGCGAGGGGTGGGCGATCAGGTGAATGCGTTCCTGCGGCAACACTATCGGGATCGCCTGGAATTGATTTTGGCCACCATGCTCCTCGGGATGATGGCGGTGGTCTATCTGGCTTCGCGGTTTACCAAACCCATCAACGCCCTGGTGGAGGGAGCCAAGCAAGTGGCGCAGGGAAACCTTTATGCCTCGCTTCCAGCGGCGGGCACCGACGAAATGGGCCGACTGGCCCAAACCTTCAACCAGATGGTGGAGAAGCTTCGGGAGAATCGCCAACTTCAGGAACGGTTGAACGAAGCGGAGAAACTTTCATTGCTGGGCCGGTTCGCCGCCACGGTCGCGCACGAAGTGCGAAACTCATTGAACTTCATCAACCTGAGTATTGACCACATTGGCGCCAAGCAATCCCGCGGCAACGAGCGCGCATCGGGCGATTTCCAGCGCAACTTGAATAATATCAAGGAAGAAATCGCCCGCCAGAATCGCCTGGTGAATGATTTTCTGGCCGCCGGGCGCCAGGCGCCGCCCGCCCTCGCTCCTTGCGACCTGCGGCAAACGCTCGACCAGGCCATCGCCCTGGTTGAAAAACAGGCGCACAGCCAGGACATAACCCTGCGCGTCGAAATGCCTGCCGACATGCCCATCCTGCAAGCCGATGCCGGGCAGATGAAGACGTGCTTCCTGAACATCCTGACCAATGCCATTCAGGCCATGCCCTCAGGAGGCCAAATCCAGGTTAGCGCTCTGCGGATATCGGATAACGGTCATCCCGGGTCGCTCCAATTGCGATTTGCGGATTCGGGTCCCGGAATCCCTCTTGAGAATCGCGAAAGAGTTTTCAATCAATTTTATTCCACCAAAGCAACAGGATTTGGTCTGGGTCTGGCCATCACCAAAAAGATTGTGGAAGACCACGGTGGGAGGATCCACGCTGACGAAAGCAACACTCACGGAACCTTGATCGTGGTTGAGCTTCCACTCTCCCGGCCCTCTCTTTCCGAACCCGCTGTCAATGCCACAACGGCGGTTGCCTAAGGACCCATTCCCATGCCTGGCGGAAGCATTCTGGTTGTTGACGACGAGGAACGACAGCGCGAAATCTATCGCGATATTCTGGAGGACGAAGGGTACCACACCGAAACCGCGCCCAGCGGCGAGGTCGCGCTTCCACTCCTGGCGCAAAAGCGCTTTGACTTAATCCTTACCGACCTCAACTTGACCGGCATGACCGGCATTCAACTGTTGGCGGAAATCCTGGGCGCCGACTCCACCGTAGCTGTCATCCTGATTACGGGCTATCCTTCCATTCAATCCGCCATTGAAGCAACCAAGCGCGGCGTTTACCAATATTTGGAAAAACCGGTTGACCGCGACAAGCTCCTGTCTGTGGTCGGCGAAGTCTTCCAACATCTGTCCGCCCTTAAGCGGACCATTATTGGTGATTCTCCGGCCACCAAAGCCATGGTGCGAATGATCCTGAAGGTGGCGCCCACCGCCCACACAGTTTTGATTCTCGGCGAGAGCGGGACGGGCAAAGAATTGGTGGCGCGTGAGATCCACAATCACAGTCCGCGTCGCGACCGGCCGTTTCTGGCGGTCAATTGCGCTGCGCTGACCGAGACATTGCTCGAAAGCGAACTCTTCGGGCACGAAAAGGGCGCATTCACCGACGCGCACCAGCAGAAAAAGGGTCTCTTCGAAAGGGCGCACCATTCCACTTTGTTCCTGGATGAGATCGGCGATACGAGCCTGGGATTGCAAGCCAAGATCCTGAGAGCGCTTCAGGAGCGCGAGATCTTGCGCGTGGGCGGAACGGAATCGATCAAAGTGGACGTCCGCATCATCGCTGCCACCAACCGGAACCTGGAGCAACTTTTGAAGGAAGGCAGATTTCGTGAAGACCTCTACTACCGGCTGAAAGTGATACCCATTGAATGTCCTCCTTTGCGCCAGCGCCGGGACGACATTGATTTGCTGGCCAAGCACTTCCTCCAGAAAGCGGCGTTGGCCTCGGCGCGGCAAGTCAACGAAATTGCGCCTGAGGCGATGGAAGCCCTGAAGGCGCACAATTGGCCGGGCAATATACGGCAACTGGAATGGGCCCTCGAAAGGGCAGTGGTGCTCGGTGAAACCCATCGCGTGGAGCTGCGAGATTTGCCACCCGAGATTCTCCAATCCGCGGGGGCAATCGCCGCGGGCCAAGCCGTGGCCCATTCTCCGTCCGGCGCCGGCGCCCAAGATGCGCGCCAGCCCGTCATCCCGGAAGAGTCGTGGGAAGAGCACGAGAAAGCGAAAATCATGGAGGCGCTCGAACGCACCAATTGGAACATCACCCGGGCGGCGCAGCTTCTGGGCATGACGTTTCGAACTTTGCAGTATCGTCTGGAAAAATTCGGAATCAAGAAGCCGCAGTAACCAAGTCTGAAGTATGAATTATGAAGATTGAATTATGAAGCCAGCCCGCCCGGCTTACTTCTTCGTGCCGGAGGCGGCGTCGTTCAGAGCATCCACCAGATCGTCTCCGCCGCCCGCGGCGCGAATCTCCTTCAAGTCATCCTGAGTCGGGTCGAATTTTATTCCACGTTCTTTCACCAAGCCTGCTACGCGTCCGCTGGGAACATCGCCCTTGAGGAGGTCGATGATGTCCGACTTGGCGAGCGCTTTGGGATTCATTTGGACAATGGGTTGAGGTTTGATCGCCGGCGGCGGGGGTGTGTAGCGTGCAATGAATGTGACCTTGGCCTCGGCGTGAGCGGCGTTGGTGGCGGCTACTTCGAATCGATTCTCTCCCGGTTGAAGGACTATCGGATCGGAGGTGAACTCAGCCGCTTGGGTGCTCTTGGAGCGCATGTTGGCAGGTATCCCGTTGATGGTCACGGCCGGCAATCCGGAATTGTCCATGGCCACGCCGCGGATGGTCAGCGGGGAGCTGCTCGCCTCAATCGACTGACCGGAACTCGAGACCGAAGGGTCGATGAGGAGTATGGTCGGTGGAGATGCAGGCACATTGACGGTCACATACTGGGTGGCGTTAATCCTGCCCCCGGGCCCCGCGGCCGTAATGGTGAATGTCGCCGACTCCGTCGGGGTAAGAGTTTTCGAACCGGTGGCGGGGACTTGGCCGACGCCCGGTTCGAGATCAAGAGAGTCCGCGTGGGAGGAAGTCCACGTGAGCGTTACGGAGTGTCCTTTATCTACTGAGCTTGGTTCTGCTTGCAGTGTAACCGTAGGGGCGGGTTTGGGGGCGAGCGCGATTTGGCGTTGCTCGGCCAAGTGGACCATCTCGTCAAAGTTTTCTGCTGCCTGCTCCACCGGTTGCCAGGATCGAATGTCTTCCCATTTCATTTTCTTAGGATCGGGCAGCGGTCCCTCCATAATATTCTCTCGCAACCTAAAAAAATGGTAAGTCCCACCGTGGGAGAATTTGAATTCCACCTCGGGCATGGTGCTCCCCATGAATCTCCATTGCCGGGCTTCAGTCAAGGTCGATCGAGGGTAGCGGAAAGCATGGTTGCTATCCGTGGCGGGGGCTTTTACTTCGTACCAGATTTCATTTCGCGAAATGTACAAATAACCGTAACACCCGGTTGCGGCGTGCTGATGCGCTACGGCGAACCGGAAGGTGGGCTGCGGCTCGCCTTTGATGAGAAATGTCTCCCACGCCACATTTTCATCCGCGGTCTTGGCCGCAGTTTTCCTTTTGCCCTGGGCTTGCCCCGAGACTGCAAAGATGAGAGCCAGCCCCAAGGCAAGGCACGGGCTGCTGCCAAAACTTTTAAAATCAAATTGAAAATGGCAATTCATATTCACGGCCGTGCATGTTAGGGGAGTCTAACCTGCAAAATCGACGCGCACCATCGCATTATTCCATGCATCTAATGAGAGACGCAATGATCCGTTGGTGTGCAAGAAGGGCCGCCTAAGAATCTGAATTTGGATCACGTGCCGAGGGAGGGAACTGCAATCCCCACGGGCGGAGAAAGGCGCAGGTTTCAGGGCAGAAGGTTTTCTTCTTGCGCTCAACCCGCATCTTCTGCAATTGTTAAGTGAAGTTTCGGGCCTTCCTTGATCCACTTCGCGGACTGGACTGGCGGCATTTGATCGAAGAATCCCTACCATATTGGCTGGCTTTGGCGCGTGTTGACGGCCTGGGGGTGAGAAGCGCCCACAAGTTGATTGAACATTTCGGGTCGCCGCACGCCGCCTATATGGCGTCGCTTACCGAGCTTGAGAGTTGCGGCATCCCGGCGCATGTAGCCCAGTCGGTTTTCGCCCAAGCCGGTTTGGCGGACGCGGAAAAGGAATTGGAGGCCGCCACCAAAGCAGGATGCCACCTGGTGACCCTTACCAGCGACGAATATCCGCCGCTATTAAGGGAGATCAGTGACGCCCCGCTGGTTCTTTATGTCCGGGGCGACGCGGGATTGCTCCTGCGGCACACCGTGGCCTTGGTGGGGTCGCGGCGTCCAACGGCTTACGGCAGTTCGGTCGCCCATCGCCTGGCTTACGACCTCGCGCAACGAGGCTTGGTGATTGTCAGCGGGCTGGCCCGCGGGATCGACTCCGCTTCACATCGCGGGGCCCTCGAGGCGGGCGGGAAAACGGTGGCCGTGCTCGGGTCAGGCATTGACGTGATTTATCCGGCGGAAAACAAATCGCTGGCGAAAAAGATCATGGAGTCAGGCGCGGTGATCTCGGAATTCCCCATGGGGACGGGTCCCACGCCCCAGAATTTTCCCATTCGCAACCGGATCATCAGCGGGCTTTCCCTGGGCGTGGTGATTGTGGAAGCGGCGGAGTACAGCGGGTCGCTGATCACGGCGCGGTTGGCGCTGGAACAGAACCGCGAAGTTTTTGGCGTGCCCGGCAACATCACCTCGGCGCAGAGTTTTGGACCCAACCACCTGATCAAGCAGGGCGCCAAGCTGGTGGACCAGTGGATTGATGTGATCGAGGAATTCCCCGAGGCTATCCGGGTGGAACTCTTGCCGCCCGTCGAGGCCGCGGATGGAGAATCGGCAAATCCGAAATCGGCGCCCCTATTTGAGGCATCATTGAGTCCGGACCAGAAGGCTGTATTTGACACACTGCGCGTGGATGAGGCACTGTTCGTGGATTCGGTTCTCGGATCCGTCGCCATGCCCCATCCCCGCGTGCTCGCTGCATTGCTCGAACTGGAGATGACCGGACTCATCCGGCAGTTGCCGGGAAAGAATTTTATTCGTAAATTGTGAGGCACGAAGCTGGCAGCCGACAGTCCACAGTTGACAGTTCAAGGGAATTGGCTGCAAGGTATAAATGAAAGGAGCTTTTCCTGGCGACGGTTTGTTTTGAGCTTCTTCCGGTTTTTAACTGTCGGCTGTGAACTGTAAACTGTTAACTTTTTCCTATGTCCAAATCACTCGTAATCGTCGAATCGCCCACCAAGGCGAAAACCATCAATAAATATCTGGGGGCGGAGTACATCGTCAAGGCCTGTATGGGCCACGTGATGGATTTGCCCAAGAAAGACCTGGGCGTTGACCTGGAAAAGAATTTTAAACCCACTTACATCGCCATTCCCTCCAAGAAAGAATTGATCAGTGAATTGAAGACCGCGGCGGGCAAAGCAGATGACATTTATCTGGCTGCCGATCCGGACCGCGAAGGAGAGGCAATCTGCGCCCACCTGCGTGAGCTGCTGGATGGCAAGAAGAGATCCTTCCATCGCGTGCTCTTTAATGAAATTACCAAAGATGCCGTTCGCGAAGCTTTCGAAAAACCGGGGCAGATTGACGCTCACTTGGTGGACGCCCAGCAAGCCCGCCGAATTCTCGATCGCCTGGTGGGTTATCAGGTCAGCCCGCTTCTGTGGGAAAAAGTAAAGCGCGGCATCTCCGCCGGCCGCGTACAAACCGTAGCTTTGCGTTTGATTGTGGAGCGTGAGCGCGAAATCCAGGCCTTCATCAAACGCGAGTACTGGACCATCGCGGCCAAAGTGGAGGGCAAGAACCCTCCGCAATTTGAAGCGCGCCTGGTGAAATTTCAAGGCAAGGACCTGGAGATTCCCGACCAGGCGAGCGCCGACCTGCACACCGCCGCCATCCATGCTGCCAAGCTCATCGTCCATTCGGTAACCACCAAGGAAAAACGCAAATTCCCCGTTCCGCCGTTTATCACCAGCAAGCTCCAGCAGGAAGCGGTGCGCAAGCTGCATTTCTCCACCAAGAAAGCGATGATGCTGGCCCAACGGCTTTACGAAGGCGTGGATCTGGGCGAAGAGGGCTCGATCGGCCTCATCACTTACATGCGCACCGATTCCACCCGGGTGGCGGACAGCGCGCTGGCCGCGGTGCGGCAATACGTCAAACAGAATTTTGGCGATGCTTATCTGCCCGCGGAAGCCATTCACTACAAGAGCAAGAAAGGAGCGCAGGACGCCCACGAAGCGATCCGGCCCACCGCCGTCGAGCGCTCGCCTGAGTTTGTGCGCCGCTTTCTTGGCGCCGACGAGTACAAACTCTACCAGCTCATCTGGCAGCGCTTTGTGGCATCGCAGATGAACCCGGCGATTTTCGACCAGACCACCATAGACATCGCGGCGGGCGAGTACACGCTCCGCGCCACCGGTTCGGTTGAAAAATTCAACGGCTTCCGGGCGGTCTACGAAGAAGGCAAGGACGAGAAAGCGGAAATGGAGGACGACGAGGAGTTGAAGCTCCGGCTTCCGCTCGTGGAGCAGGGCGAATCCTTGAGGCTGCATAAGCTCCTTCCCGAACAGCATTTCACCGAGCCGCCGCCGCGTTACAACGAAGCGACCCTGGTAAAAACCCTGGAAGAAAAAGGCATCGGCCGGCCTTCTACTTATTCCGCCATTCTTACCGTGATCCAGAACCGCGCTTACGTGGAAAAAACCCAGGGACGTTTTTATCCCACCGAGCTCGGCATGGTGGTCTGCGACCTGCTGGTAAAAAACTTCAGCGACATTTTCGATTTCGCCTATACCGCGCGCATGGAAGAAGAGTTGGACGAGGTCGAAGACGGCAAAATGACCTGGACCGACGCGCTGGATGGGTTCTACAAAAAGTTCAAGAAAGACCTGCGGGTAGCCAAGCGCGAAATGGAAGACATCAAGGGCGAGGGCATCGCCACCGACATTGTGTGCGAGAAGTGCGGGAAGCCCATGCACATTCGCCTGGGCAGGAATGGGCAGTTTCTGGCCTGCACGGGTTATCCGGATTGCGATGGCACGCGCGACTTGACCCCGGAAGAAGCAACCAAATACGGCATCAGCGCGCCCGTGGGCCCGCCCGCGCCCGAAGTGGCGGAGCAGGTTTGCGAAAAGTGCGGCAAGCCCATGGCCGTCAAGCGCGGCCGTTTCGGGTTTTTCCTTGCTTGCACGGGCTATCCGGAATGCCGAAACACGAAGAAAATTGTTATGAAGGAAGGGCAGGCCACAGCCGTCACAGACCAGGTGCTGGACGAGAAATGTCCCGAGGACGGCGGCAACCTTGTCATCAAGCACGGCCGCTATGGGCCGTTTACGGCTTGCAGCAACTACCCGAAGTGCAGATACATCAAGAAGCAGACTCTCGGCATTCCGTGTCCGGAAAAGGGCTGCACCGGTGAAATTGTGGTGCGCCGCGCCAAACGCGGAACGTTCTACGGATGCAGCCGGTACCCGGATTGCAAGTTCACCTCCTGGGAAAAACCCGTGGCCGAGGCTTGCCCCGATTGCGGCTCCCCCATCCTCTTTGATAAGTTCGATAAGAAGACGGGCACTTCCAACCGCCACTGCCGTACCGAAGGCTGCAAATTCGAGCGCGCGGTGGCGTGAGACTGCGCGAGCCTTTGCTACCTTACATTCCAACATCCCAGGCAAACCCGCCTGCTATAATTTCATTCAGGACGGTGGAAGGATGAAAGTTGTAAATGTTGCGGGCGGCGGGTTGGCGGGGAGCGAGGCGGCCTGGCAACTTGCGGAGCGCGGAATTCATGTGACGCTGTTTGAAGCGCGCCCCGTGCGGCCGACTCCCGCGCACAAAACCGACCGCCTGGCGGAACTTGTCTGTAGCAATTCCCTGAAATCAAATCAGCGCGGAGCGGCTTCGTGGCTGGTGAAGGAAGAACTGCGGCGGGGCGGGTCGCTTCTGATGCGGCTGGCCGACGCGGCTTCAGTCCCCGGCGGTATGGCGCTGGCCGTCGATCGCGAGAGCTTTGCAGAGTCGGTCACGCAAGCCATCGAGCAGCATCCTCTGATTGAATTGCGGAGGGAAGAGTTCAGGGAAATTCCGGTATCGGCCGCGACCCCCTCACCCCCGGCCCCCCTCCCCCAAGTGGAAGAGGGGAGGCAAAAGTTTGATTCAATAATTGAGGGAATAAAAACAGGACAGGATTCATACCCTCTCCCCCTTGGGGGAGAGGGTGGCCCGCCTGAGGCGGGACGGGTGAGGGGGTCCGCACGCAAGTCCGCTCACGACACCCGACACCCGACAACCGACTCTCTAACTCTCATCGCCACCGGCCCGCTGACATCAGACGCGCTGGCGGCGCAACTTCAGGCGCTAAGCGGTTCCGAAAACCTTGCCTTTTACGATTCCATCAGCCCCATCGTGGACGCCGAAACTTTGGACATGAGCCGAATATTCCGCGCCTCGCGTTATGGCAAGGGCGGTGAGGATTATCTGAACTGCCCCATGACCGAGGCCGAATACGGCGCATTCTATGATGCCCTGCGAGGCGCGGAAGCAGTGCAGACGCACGAATTCGAGGATGCGAATTATTTTGAAGCTTGCCTGCCCATTGAGGAGTTGGCGCGCCGGGGCCGCGAAACGCTTTGCTTCGGCCCCATGAAGCCGGTGGGCCTGGTTGACCCGCGGACCGGCCGCCAGCCTTTTGCTGTCGTCCAATTGCGGGCGGAAAATCTGCGCACCTCCAGCTATAATCTGGTGGGATTCCAAAACCATCTGAAATTTCCCGAGCAGAAACGCATCCTGCGCATGATCCCGGGATTGGAGCGGGCGGAATTCCTGCGCTTCGGACAAATCCATCGCAACACCTACATCAATGCTCCCCGGCTTTTGAATCCTGATTTGAGTTTGCGCTCCGCCCCCG
Source organism: Terriglobia bacterium (assembly GCA_035308965.1). Taxonomy (GTDB): domain Bacteria; phylum Acidobacteriota; class Terriglobia; order UBA7540; family UBA7540; genus DASYXZ01. The sequence goes on from DATGFN010000022.1 coordinate 34,050, forward strand.
GCGTGTTCATTGCCGGCCAACTTTCCGGGGTCGAGGGTTATGTTGAATGTATCGCCACGGGGTTTCTGGCCGGATTGGCCATGGCGTCGCGGGCCAACGGCGAGACGTTTGTCCCGCCTCCCCGCGAAACCGCTCTCGGCTCGCTGGTGAATTACATCACGCGCGCCGACGCCCACAATTTCCAACCCGCCAATATTTCTTTTGATCTCTTGCCGCCTATGGAAGGCTTGCCGAAACACATCGCGCGTGACCGCCGGGCGCGGCGTGAGCTGCAATGTGAGAAGGCCCTGGAATCAATCGATGCATGGCTCGGCGGCGTGGAGCGGCCATTGGCAATTTCTCATGGATAAACTGATCGCGCGTTTTGTCCGCTATCTCCAATACGAGCGCAACGCCTCGCCGCACACCATCCGTAACTATCAAAGCGATCTGGAACAATTTCGGTTGTTCCTTTCGGATGGGAATGCCGACGCCCCGGTGGACTCAGCTTCCATTGACGCCTTGCGGATCCGCGGGTTTCTGGCCCACCTGTTTTCAAACGAAAAGAAAAAAACTTCCATCGCGCGCAAGCTCGCGGCGGTGCGCGCCTTCTTCAAGTTCTTGACACGGGAAAACATCCTGAGCGCCAATCCTTCAACCACCGTCTCCACGCCCAAGCTGGACAAAACGCTCCCTCGCATCATGACCGAGGAAGAGATGAACACTTTTCTTGACCAGGTGTCCAAGGCGGCGGCGAGCCACGAGCCCGCGATTTTGAGGGACCGCGCCATCCTCGAATTGCTCTATGCCTCGGGATTGCGAGTCAGCGAGTTGGTGGAGCTGGACCTGCGCGGAGTGAATTTCGGCGAAGGCATGGTGCTGGTGCGCGGGAAGGGGAACCGGGAGCGAATAGTTCCTTTTGGGTCGAAAGCCAAACAGGCTCTCGCCGATTATTTGCCGGCGCGCGAGAAAATTTTGAAGGAAGCGAAAAAATCGAGCAACGCCCTTTTCCTGAACATGCACGGAGGGCGCCTCACCACGCGGTCGGTGGATCGGCTGGTGAAAGCGTATGTACGCGCCATGGGACCGAACGTGAAGGTGAGCCCGCACTCCTTGCGCCACGCCTTTGCCTCGCATTTGCTGACGGAAGGCGCCGACCTGCGCGCCATCCAGGAGATGCTTGGGCACAAAAGCCTGGGCACTACCCAGAAATATACTCAGGTCTCCATCAAGCAATTGATCGAGGTCTACGACAAGGCGCACCCGAAGGCGTAGGTGGCAGGTCGAATGTGCCATGTAGGATTCTGTTCTGGCTCACCTGCCATCTAACACATGCTACCTACCGCCTTCAGCCCTTTTCCCTTATACTAATCAATGTTGACCTCCGAATCGTGACGCTTATGGCCTTACCCAAAGTTTCTGTTGTTCAATACCTGAATACGGTGCCGCTGGTCTGGGGGATGCTCAAGGGCGAGCAGCAGGGGAAGTTCGATCTCTCGTTCACTACGCCTTCGTTTTGCGCGGATGCGGTGCGACAAAAGGCGGTTGAGATTGGCATTATTCCTTCCATCGAGTACCAGCGCCTGGAAAAGGCGCAGATCCTGGCGGGTATTTCCATAGCCGCCAAGAATGAAGTGAGGAGCGTCCTTTTACTGAGCAAAGTGCCTATCGCCAAGATCCAAACCGTGGCGGTGGACAATTCCTCGCGAACTTCTGCCGCGCTACTGCGCATTCTAATGCGCAAATTTTATTCGCGGTTCATCACCGCCTCGCAATTTTCCCCCAAGCCGGACGAGATGCTCAAGAAATCGGATGCGGCGCTGATCATCGGCGACCCGGCGCTGACCTACACGGGCCAGGTGCAGGAGGTCTACGACCTCGGCGAGGAGTGGAAGAAGAATACCGGGCTGCCGTTTGTTTTTGCGCTTTGGGTGGGATATGAGGACGCGCGGCTGTCCCGGTTTCGCAAAGATTTTGAGGACTCGCGGGATTTCGGCTTGTCGCACATTGATGATATCGCCGCGGAATACGCGCCCAAGCTCAACATGAAGCCCGCCGCCGTGAAAGTTTACTTGACCCAAAATATCGATTATTCTTTGGATGAGGATAACCGCAAGGGGCTGCGCCTTTTTTACAAGCTGGCGCGCGAGACGGGTATCATTCCGGTGGAAAAAGACCTGTCCTTTGCCTGAGTTCATCGATTTTCCCGACGGCTGGCGGCTTTCACCAACTGAGGAATCACACCGCCAATCTGACGCCCAAGTGAATTAGCTATGTCGATCACCAACAATCAAGCTCTGGAAATGCTCCGGTCCGATGACCTGATTGGCGTCGGCATGGAAGCGGACGCCGTGCGCAAGCGGCTTCATCCGGGGAATGTGGTGAGCTACCAGATCGACAGAAACATTAATTACACCAACATCTGCACCGAGTATTGTTCCTTCTGCGCGTTTTACCGCCCCTCGGACTCTCCGGAAGGCTACGTGCAGCCGCTCGAATCCATTTATCAAAAAATCGACGAAACCCTGGCGCGCGGCGGGACGGGCATCCTGATGCAGGGAGGACTTCATCCCAGCCTCAAGATGGATTATTACGAGAATCTGCTGAGCAGCATCAAAGGGCGATACCCCCGGCTCCACCTGCATTGTTTTTCTGCACCGGAAATATTAAATATTGCCGACCTCTGCGGAATCTCGGTTCGCGACACCATCATTCGCCTGCGCGATGCCGGACTGGATTCGATCCCCGGCGCCGGCGCTGAAATTCTGGACGATGAAGTGCGCGCCCGCATCGCACGCCTGAAGTGCAGCTCCGATGAATGGGTTTCGGTGCATCGCACGGCTCACCAACTGGGGATGCGCACCACCGCCACCATGGTGATCGGCTGCGGCGAAACGCTTCAGCACCGGGTGAATCACCTGGAGCGCATACGCCAATTGCAGGAAGAAACCGGCGGCTTTACTTCGTTTATCCCCTGGTTCATGCAGCTTGAGAACAATTCGTTAGGACGTTTTGTGAAGGCGGAAGCCACGGCAGTGGATTACCTGAAGACACTGGCCGTCTCCCGCTGCTATCTGGACAACATCCTGAACGTCCAGGCCTCGTGGCTGACTCCCGGCCATAAAATCTGCCAGATTGCCCTGCGCTTCGGCGGGAACGACGTGGGCAGCATCTTGATTGAGGAGAATGTGGTGAGCGCCGCGGGCTGCCACAACACCGCCTCTGAAGACGAACTCCGGCGACTGATCGCGGACGCCGGCTTTCGTCCCATCAAACGCGATACACTCTATCGCACATACTTCCTGAATTAGAGTTGGAATGGCCGCGCCGGAACGCCAGGCGGACTCCTGTTTTCGGGCCGCGGGACCGGCATGACGTGCGTTCGATTCACATCTACAGCCATTCCCGCGCGTTTACATTTCCGCGTGCGTGTGGTAAAAATGCGCATTTAGAGACGTCCCAACTCAGTTTCCGGCCGGCAGCGGAGAAAGCGGTTGCCGCTCCAACCACCTTCGATTATGACGGAACTCCGCTGGAATCCAACCGTACGCGAGTGGGTTTCCACCGCCTCACACCGTCAGAACCGGCCCCAAATGCCAACGGACTGGTGCCCCTTTGACCCCGGTTCCGGGCGCGTCCCGGATAACTACGACGTTCTCATTTACCCTAACGATTTTCCCGCTTTTTCCATCCCGCCCCCGGAACCAACCATCGAGAGCGATGATTTCTACCGGGTGGAGCGTTCGCTCGGTAGGTGCGACGTAGTGCTCTACCATCCCGACCACAACACTTCTTTGCCTCAACTGACTGTTGACCACATTTCCCTTGTGGTGAAATTGTGGCGAAAGAGGTTTACTGAACACAAGGCAACACCGGGCATCCGTTACGTTTTGATTTTTGAAAACAAGGGCGCCGTGATTGGCGTGACCATGCCCCACCCCCACGGTCAGATATATGCCTTTCCTTTTATTCCTCCGCGGCTCAAGCTGGAATTGGCTGCGGCGCGCGCCCATTCGAGAGAGCACGGCCGGTGCCTTTATTGCGACATATTAAAGAAGGAGCGGCGCGACGGGCGGCGCGTGGTGGCGGAGAACGCCTCGTTCACGGCGATGATTCCTTTTTATGCGCGCTGGCCTTATGAGGTCCACATTTTTTCGCGGCGGCACTTGGGCGCGCTGGACGAATTCCGTCCGGTGGAAGAACGGGCGCTGGCGGAAATGCTGAAGTGGGTGACTATGAAGTACGACAATTTGTTTGGTTTTTCGTTTCCTTACATGATGGTGCTGCATCAGTCGCCCGCCAAAGGCCGCTATCCTTTCTACCATTTTCACATTGAGTTTTATCCGCCCCACCGCAGCAAGGAAAAATTGAAATACCTGGCCAGCGTGGAGACCGGCAGTGGAACTTTTTTGAATGACTCGCTGGCGGAGGATAAGGCCGAGGAATTTCGCGCCATCTCTCCGCGCACTCCAAAGGAATTGCAGGAAGGTCAAACAACCCAGGCGCCTCATGCCGATTGAAGGACGTTTCCGCGAGATTTTTGGCTCTGCCCCGGAAGTGACGGCGCGCGCCCCCGGGCGAGTGAACCTGATTGGCGAGCACACCGATTATAACCACGGCTACGTGCTGCCCGCCGCCATTGACCGGTACGTTTGGTTTGCCGGCCGCAAGCGCCCGGACCGGACAGTCCGCGCCCACGCCCTCGATTTTGCCGGTGCTGTGGAGTTTTCACTCGATGGCATTGAAAAAGATTTGACCCGTCCCTGGAGCAATTATCTTCGCGGCATATCCAAGTTTCTGGAAGAAGACGGCCACCGCCTTTCGGGGGCCGACTTGGTATTCGGCGGCGACGTTCCCCGCGAGGCCGGGTTGAGTTCTTCGGCGGCCGTGGAAGTGGGCGCCGCGGCCTTCTGGAAAACACTTCTGAACCTCCCGCTCGACTCGGTGGAAGCGGTCAAGCTCGCGCGTCGGGCTGAGAATGAATTCGTCGGCGTGCCCAGCGGCATCATGGACCAGTTCGTCTCAGCCCTGGGCCGCGAACACCACGCCCTCTTCCTCGATTGCCGCGACTTGAAATTTCGGCATGTGCCGCTGAAGGGTGACGTGAAAATTGTGGTCTGCAATTCCGGGGTCAAGCGGGCGCTGGCGCACTCGGAATACAAAGTGCGCGTGGCCCAGTGCCGCGAGGCCGTGGAACAGTTTCGCAAGATGGGGATGCAGGTGGAGACATTGCGGGACGTGAAAATGGCGGACCTGATTAAGCACGGGCGGAATTTGGACAAGCTTTTGCTGAAGCGCGTCAGCCACGTGGTGACGGAAAATGACCGCGTACGCGAGGCGGTGAAAGTGATCGAGCAGGGCGACCTCAAATTTTTCGGCAAATTGATGAACGATTCCCACAAAAGCTTGCGCGACAATTATGAGGTTAGCTCGCAGGAACTCGATGTGCTCGTTGATTTAGCCCAGCGTCAACCTGGAGTCCTGGGCGCGCGCATGACGGGTGCGGGGTTTGGAGGGTGCACGGTAAACCTGGTGCAGCGCGATTCTGCCGATGCCTTCATTCATGCCATTCAGGAGGGATACCAGAAGGCGCTTGGACTTCGGGCTGAGGTCTACGTTTGCGAGGCCTCGAACGGCGCACTGGCCGCGTAGGCAGAAGGCTGAGCTACCTTCTCAGAAAAGTTTTTGGATTTTCAGCGAATTGTTTCTGTTCTTGCTCCATTCAGAAGAAGTCAGTATTTTGAGGCGTGTTTACTTGGGTTCACCGGCCATCCGGTTGAGCGCTTCGCCCTCCACTCTCATCGTCAGCCACTCCTTCATCACCCTGGCCCCCAGCGATTCATAAAATTTTATTGAAGGGGTGTTCCAGTCGAGCACCTGCCACTGGAAGCGTCCGCAATTTTCTTCCACAGCAATCCGGGCCAGGTATAAGAGGAGATTTTTACCAATGCCCTTGCCGCGAAACTCCGGACGAACGAAGAGATCCTCCAAGTAGAGGCCGGGACGGCCCAGCCAGGTGGAATAGTTATAGAAGAAAAGCGCAAATCCAGCGGCCATTCCTTCCCACTCGGCGATCACCACACGAAACTTGGGATTGAGGCCGAATCCATCGCGCGCGAGATCAGCCTCAGTGGCGGTCACGGCCTGGGGCTCACGTTCATACTCGGCCAGGTCGCGGATGAATTGCAGGATCAACCCGATATCTTCTGCTTTGGCGGGGCGAATATTCAGCATTGAATAATCCCGAGCGTAATGCTCATTGATGGCTACTTGATTGGACCATTGATGATCACAAGCAAAATTCCGAGCGCGACTAGCGCCAGGAAAACAATGGGCAGGCCAATTCCTTCCACAAATGGACAAGGAGCTTGGGGCGTCCTGCGCCGTACCAGGTACCAGGGAAAAACAATCGGCCACAGAAATAGCGTTCCCAGAGCCCAGCGAAACGGCCTGGGAGCACCGCTTCGTTGGGCGTCATAGAATACCCAAACGCATGAAAGCAATTCAAAGCCGCCCAGTACTAATTCGGTTTTGACCAAACCCAAACGGATTTGAATTGCCCCAAACAATAAAAGTCTAAGAAGGAAGAGCGCCAGGAAAAGCAGCCAGGGGAATCGCACCGGATCCGGGCGCGCTTGAACTTCTGGGACGTCAGGCGGCGGGACTGTGATGGCCGCAGTTAGGATTTGATTTGGGTCGATGGGATTCTTGCAGGCCACGCAGACACGACACCCCGGCCCAAGCATTTGCCCACAGTGAGGGCAGGCGAACGGCTCATTGGGGAATGCGTTATCGGCTGTCAAAGCTGCAGCATCTAGCATAAGTCTGGGAAAACTCCCGATGGCACGCGAGTCTCATTGTGGGCGCGCGGAAGGCCGTTTGTCATTCCATCCCTCATGCTCATTCCAATCGAGCAGCTGCCGGAACGCTTCCGTACGCGGCAGCTTGTCATACGGCCTGATGCTGCCTTCGCCGCGGCTCCCACCCTGGGACATATAAAACCATCGACTTTCCTGACCGAGCGTCGCAACATCCCCGGAAACGTGGAAGAGGAGATCCTTGTAGTGGTAAGGAGTGGGCGGCTGAGATTTGGGATCCTCCACATGATTTACCAGCACGGGCAGGCTGGGGGATGCTGACCCTTCGCGCGCCAGCGCCTGGAGCGCTTTCACCACAAAATAATTGTCCACAATGTGGTCGATGTGCGACACCTGGCCGGGATGCGGGGTGGCGATGATTTCGGGTTGGAATTTCTGAATCAGCCGTGCTGCCGCGTCCACCACGGCATTGCGCGCAAAGGGGATATTCGGCTCCACCAATCCCTCGTAGGGCGCATGGTCGGCGGCAAGGAGCGGGTCTAAAAAAGGGTCGGACGCGTTCACGTTGTCATACCAGATTTTTCCCGAGCCACCGTCGGGCAGGCCGACAAATAGGATGTCTTCGGGCGGCACACCCAGGTGGCCGAGCGACGCGCGGACTTCATCCATTCGGATCTCGCCGAAATTCAGCGCATCGGCGGGGCTGCACGAATGTTGATAATAGGCGTCGCAAGAGCCGGCGTCGCCGCTGGTGAAGTAGACAAAGTGTATGGGAATGTGGTTTTCAATGGCGGCGCGAGTGAGGCCCGTGTAACCGCCTTCATCGTCTTCATGGGCGCAGAAAATCATAATCGACTTGGGCAACGGGTTCACGCCCAGTTCGAGCGTTTCCGCTGCCAGCACGTCTCCGGTAGCGCTCACCACTTCCGCTTTGATCTGATAGAGCCCTGCCGCATCGGGAGCGGTCGAGAAGTGAGCGTGAAGGTGGCCGGACGATGCTCCCGATTCAAGGTCGATTGGCCCCCCTTCAGTTGCCTGAGATAACTGGTCGCCTCCCGGGCCCACCACTCGGTAGCGAATGGAGACTCCTTTCCAAGGTGCCTCGGTCGGGTTCTTTACAGTAAACTCCACTTCCACATCTCCGCCGGAGGGAAACATAGTGTGGCCGCGGTCAAATTGGATGGCGGGGGATTCAAGCCCTGCCGGATAAAAGCGGCGATAGCTTTCCGTATTCACATCTTTTAGCGTGGGATAAAGATACCAGCCGGAAAAAGGCTTGGGCTCCTTCACTGCCGGCGGTTGAAAATATGCAAGAGGGCTGAAGGAAATATCCAAAACTGTCTTGCGGGCGTGATCCCAAACCACCACGCCGTATTGGTGGGTCGATGGCTGTTTCACATCGTCAGCCACTTCTACGTGTGCCGCGTGTATGGTCTTGCTTCCTCCCGCGGGGATAGTGAGATTCCTGCTGAGGGTTACCACGCTGGCCTTGGCCGCGTCCGCCGGCCCGCCGATCCAGGGCCAATAGCGGTTTGAAAATTCCACCCGCAGGCCGGTTAGGGGCCGATGGCTCACATTGACGATGGAGAAATCCGCCGAGACCGGATCGCCCGAAGTGTAAAATGTCTTGTCCAGTTTGAGAGTTTCGACTCGAACGAGTTTCTTGTACACCACAAAAGTGGCGGCATTTTGCAAGGTGAGAGTAGGCTGGCGCGATTTTGGATCCAGGCCTACCAGGTCGACAAAATATCGGCCGGTACGAGCATTGGCGGGGATCTGCCAGAGGGGACTGTACCCCGTCGGAGGGTGGGACTTCACATCATTTTTTCCCACAGGGTGATCGCTGAGCACAGCCTTATTGTCGCCGGCGTAGCGAAGGGTCGCCTTGATGTCCACGAACGGAGTGTCTGCGGAAACCACTTTTAATTGAACCACGGACCCCACATTGTAAGCGACGTTGTCAGTAAACGCCTTGACGGGAGTGGCGGCCCGTGCCTGAACGGCGAGAAGCGCCAAAGTTGCCAGCAGCGCGAATGAACGAACAGCCATTGCCCGCAGTAATTTTATGGGCTGGAATTCCTGAGCGATTGGAGATCGCCGGTTAACGCCGGCGGTGAGCTCAGGCGCGACAGACCCTCCTCTGATTGTCATATCCCTTGATTATAGAGTCCCACTGGTAATGAGTCCACAGCAGAGTCCATGAGCGCGGTCGCGCCGCGATAAAACTGGCGTATACTTCCCGTTCGTTTTCCTGAGGAGGAACTTACCATGCCCCGAAAGCCAGGCCCAAAATCGGTCAGCCGCAGAAATTTCATCGCCCGCACGGGAGGATTGCTCGCCGCCGCTCCAGTTGCCGCCCGTGGCGCTTCCTTCATCTCGGCGGAGCAGCCGCCAGACGCGGCCCCGGCTGTTCCCCAGCCGCAGGGGACGGCGAAAAAGATTCCCATCGGAGTCTTCGATACCGTCTATGGGCATCTCTCGCTTGACGCCACGCTGGACAAAATGACCGCGCTCGGACTCGAGGCAGTTGAAATCGCGGTGGGAGGCTACACGGGCACGGCGCACTGTCCGACCAAACAGCTACTCGACGACCCGGCGAAGGCCCGCGAGTGGAAGAAGAAGTTTGACGACCGCAACATTCGGATTGGAGCCTTCAGCGCCCATGGGAATCCAGTTCACCCGGATACGACGCGCGCTCAGCGCGATGCGGAAAACCTGAAGGTGGCCGTGCTCCTCGCCGAGCGGATGGACGTCCCGGTCGTCGTCGGATTTTCCGGCTGCCCGGGCGGTTCGCCCGAGGACAAAACGCCGAACTGGGCCACTTACGGCTGGCCACCCGACTTTACGAATATCCTCAAGTGGCAGTGGAACGAGAGAGTCATTCCGTACTGGAAGGAAGCGGCGAAATTTGCCCGCGAACATGGCCACAAGAAGTATGCGCTCGAGATGCATCCGAATTTTGTGGTCTACAATCCTCGCACCATGCTTAAACTCCGCGAGGCCGCGGGGGAGGAAGTGGGCGCCAATTGCGATCTCAGCCATTTGTTCTGGCAGGGCTGCGACGCGATTGAGGTGATCAAGCTTTTGGGCAAACAGGGCGCGCTTTTCCACGCTCACATGAAGGATACGTTGATGTTTAAAGAGAATCTTGCCAAGTACGGCGTCTTGAATTTTGGGTCGCATAAAGAGGAATTGCCGGAAGCCTCGGAAACGTTTCGCGCCGTGGGTTACGGACACAGCGAGGGTTATTGGAAGGAAATCGTGAAAGCATACATGGATGTCGATTTCCAGGGCATTATGAGCATTGAGAACGAAGACCCCTATCTACCCGGCGAGGTAGGTGTGGAGCGGGCCGCCTATGTCCTGAAAAACGTGCGTGCGGAGTTGTTGGAATCTCACGCCTAGTTTAGGTATCCGGAAATATTTGGAATTTCGATCAAATCCAAACGTAGGTCCGGGGTCTCTTCGGCGACTCGCCGTGCGCGAGCTTGCCTTGGCTTCTTAGTCTTGCTCGTAAAGTTGAATTCTCGCCCCGTCTATGATTTCGCAGGCCGATAAAGGCCGACCCAAGGGTCGGCCCTACAAGTGACTGGGATGGAAATCTCAGTACCTTACTTACTCAAATCCCCCATGGGAACAACGGGAGGCCTTATACCCGCGAGCGCGAAATACACTACAAACCCCACCACAAACGACCAGAGCACGGCAGGGCGGTCAACACTCACCAGGCTCGCCGGGACGCCCGGAATCTTGTCGAGAATTCCAACTACAAAGCCGACGGCCCACGCGACATAGCCTGCCCAATTAATTCCTTGCCGCGGCCCCGACCACTTTTTCCCGGCCAGCAGATAATCCGCCGCCATGGCGCCGCAGATGGGGCCGAAGGATGCGCCGACGATAGTAAAGAATCCGATCAAGTTTGCGGCCACGCCGGTGACGGCGAGTAAAGCCCCAATGGTCACGCCCACGACCGTGGAAACTCCACGCGGAATTTTAGGCAACATGGTTCCGAAACTGTTGGCGGCGATGAAGGTGCAGAAACACGTGGGCGCCATCGAGGCCAGGGCGAACAGAAAAAACATAATTGGCGCGATGCTTCCCACCGTGGAAATGGTGGCGGCATAATCGTAGTTCGGGGGCGCGCCCGGTGTAAGGCCAATGTGGCCCGCGACCGAGAGGAGCGGTAATCCTCCCGCCACCACAATCGCCAGAGTGATGCCCGTCAGCCCGCCCAAAACGACATCTTTGCCATTACGGCTGTTCATGCCAAAGTCCGCGCCCGCGGCTCCCGCCGTAGCGAAGAACCCAATCACGATGGCCAGAATGGTGAGGAATCCGTTTACGGGATCACTCTGCGGCGGGTGGTAGTTTGCAATGCCATCCTTGTTGGCCCAAAATACGATGCAGATCATGATCAGGGGTACCCAGTTGAGGAACTGGGAGATTTTCGCCACATAGCCAATTCCTTTGATGGCCACCCATGCCAGCCCGTAAGCCCACACCAGGGCAATCACGGTGAACAGCGTGCGCGATTCCTGATGCAAGCCTTTCATGATGAAGTCGGTGGCAAAATACGTGGCCACGGCGAACCAGCCTATCTGTAATAGTCCCATGAGCAAGCCCGGCATCAGGTAGCCGCCCGTGGTGCCGAAGGTGGACGTGCCGACGATGTACAGCGTTCGTCCCGTTTGCATCCCCAACATTCCGGGTGCGTAGTAATAAAGGCCAAAACACAACAAGCCCGCCACCAACAAACCGGCGATACAAACCCCCAAGCTGGCCTGGCTGATGGTGGTGCCGGCCATTCCCAGGTAGAAGGCGACCCACAGAAAAATTCCGGCGTAAGTCGGAAAAGTGTTTTTGTACCAGGGCGCCCGTTTGTCGGCCGGGTTGGGCGCAGAGGATTTAATGTAGTCGGGCAATGCAGTAGCCATGGAATCTCCAAGTTTTGCAGGCTGGAATCGAAATCAGTTCGCGGGAAGGATAGTCGTGTGCGGCTGGGAATGCAAGCACTCAACACCAAGATTTGTTCAACGGTTATTCGGATAAGCCATCCTCCCGACCATCAACTTTACGAATTTTTCCCCGATGCCCATAACACTTCCCATTCAGTGCGGAGGAATGGATGATATATTCGTTCACATGTTACCTACACGAAGATCATTTCTGAGTTCGATGACGGCGGCCGCGTTCATGCCGCGAGTCCTGGGCGCGAATGACAGAGTGCAAATCGGTTTTATCGGGTACGGCCTGATCGGCTCGCAGCACGTTCAAGACTTCAAGACCCTGAACGATGTGGACCTTGCGGCGGTCTGCGAAGTTTACAAGCCCCGCCTGGAAGAAGGGCTGGCGGCCTGTGGCCCGCGATCCAAGGGTTATAAGGATTTTCGGGCCTTGCTTGATGATAAGGATATTCAAGCCGTGGTGATTTCCACACCCGACCACTGGCACGCACCTCTGGCCATGCTGGCCTGCGCGGCCGGCAAGGATGTGTACGTGGAAAAACCCATGACCTTGTTCGTCGCCGAGGGGCAGAGGATGGTGAAGGCGGCGCGGCGGTTCAACCGCATCGTTCAAGTGGGCTCGCAGCAGCGGAGCGGCATCCACTACCACAGCGGGTTGAATCGCATGAAAGGCGGCTATATCGGAAAGGTTCACACCGTGCGCATGGGATCCTTCCGCAACGTGATGCCCGGATTCGGATCGCCACCGGATTCCGACCCTCCACGCGGCCTGGATTACGACCTGTGGCTGGGTCCGGCACCCAAGCGCCGCTACAACAAGAACCGGTCGATTTATCACTTTCGGTGGTTTTGGGATTACTCCGGCGGCCAAATGACCAACCTGGGCGCCCATGAGATCGACGTGGTGCAGTGGGCGATGGGAGTTCAAGGGCCCCAGGCGGTCGAATCGAGTGGCGGACGATTTGCTCTTCAGGATAACGGAGAAACTCCCGATACGCAGGACGCGCTTTTTGAATATCCCGGATTTACCATGCTCTGGTCGCATCGCGAAGCGAGCCGGGGGCGCGGAGCGGGGGACGGGCTCGAGTTCTTCGGGACCCAGGGCAGCATGAAGGTTTCGCGCACCGGGTATGAAGTTTTCGCCGACATGAAGACCGCGCCGGAAAACCAAATTCCCGAATTTTCCGGACATCCGGTGGGCGGCCCCGTGCGCCGTACCGACGTGAAGGCCGCGCCCTGGATGGATGCGGTCAAAGAACAGGCCTCCAATAATCTGCTTGTTTCGCATGCAAGAAATTTCGTGGACTGCATCAAATCACGCCAGAGACCGGCAGCCGATGTGGAGGATGGCCACCGAACGGCCACGGCGTGTCACCTGGCCAATATCTCAATACGCCTGGGACGGAAAATCCGGTGGAACCCTGAGAAAGAAGAGATCGTGGGGGACGCAGAAGCGTCCGGATACCTTGTTCGTCCCTATCGAAAGCCTTGGGAAGATGCATTGAAGGATTTTTCATGATGACCCGCAGGACATTTTTGACCACGATGGCTGCGGCAGGGGCCGCCGCACACCCGGCTATGGCCGGCGACGGGTTCCTCGTCGCCCAATCCCTTCCTCGCACCTCGATGGGCGTCAACATTTATTCGTTTGGCTTTGGTCAGCGCGGAAAATCCACCCTTGAGTTTCTGGATTATTGCGCCGCGCTGGGAGCAGGCGGAATCCAGGCGGAACTCTCATCGCTTGACTCCGACTCCATCAAAAAACTTCGGGAGCGCGCGGAAAAACTGGAAATGTATCTGGAAATTATAACCGGCCTGCCGAAAGACGACTCCATCGCCTTTGAGCGTGATGTCGTTGCTGCCAAATCGGTGGGCGCGATTTGTATTCGCTCGGCTTGCCTGAATGGCAGGCGGTATGAAACATTTTCGAACCTGGATGATTGGAGGCATTTCGTTTCAGACTCGAAGGCCAGAATCGCGCGCGCCCTGCCCATCCTCGAAAAACATAAGATGCCGATGGGAATCGAGAACCACAAGGACTGGACCATTGACGAATTGGTGGCCCTGATGAAAGAACACAGCAGTGAGTACTTTGGCGTTTGCCTTGATACCGGCAACAATATTTCTTTGCTCGACGACCCCATGGACGTGGTCACGCGCCTCGCGCCTTACGCCATCAGCACGCATATCAAGGACATGGCGGTAAGTGAATATGCCGAAGGTTTTCTGCTGGCTGAAGTTCCCATGGGAAGCGGGATGCTGGATATGCGGGCCATTGCAAGGACAATCGCGAAAGCGCGGCCGCGCACCAAATTCACTTTGGAAATGATCACCCGCAATCCTTTGAAGATTCCCTGCCTCACCGAAAAATATTGGGCGACCTTCCCCGCGCGAAATGGCGCATTCCTGGCCCGAAGTTTGACCATGGTTCGGACCAACCCGCCCCGTTCGCCCCTTCCGGAACCGGAGAGCATGGAAGCATCGGCTCACCGCCAACTGGAGGAAGACAACGTGAGGACGTGCCTCGCCTATGCGAGCAGCGCCTTGGCGCTGAAATCGTCTTGACCCAGCCGCGATCATAATGCGGTTGCGTCCTCAGTTTCCTGGGAGCGCGGGCGTCTCGCCCGCAATCTAAGTGATCCGGAAAGAGCGGGCGGGACGCCCGCGCTCCCTGCAACGCAAAATGTCTCTCGCCTTGCTTGACCATTTGGTTTTCAGGTAGAGTGTGCAACACGACGGCCAACGAAACCACTTGAGATAAACCAGAGTGGAGGGGGCGCGAAAAAACCATGCCATCCTCATCCAATCTCGCCCCGGATCGCTTGCGAAATGCGCAGCCGGGCGAACCGGTTGAGGTGTGGATCTATTCCGCCTTTGAAAAGGATCATTGGGTCGCGCGCCGCTCCGGCGATTTAACCCACGCCATCCATCCCGGGACCGCCGTCCAGATTTTTAATGAAATGTACGAGATTATGACGGCGGAGGGAACGGTTGAGCCCGGCTACGTGGTGCGCTATGGCTTGAAGAAATGGGATTTCAGCAATGCCGTCAGACATTCCATTTCTTATTCACCGGAGAGCCAGGCTCAGGCGGCCAAAGGGCACCTTGAAGAAGTATATCGGCAGGACCTGCGAAAACGCATCGCTACTTTCTTCTTCCTCGCGGGTTTGGCCCCCGACCCATTGCAGCGGAAGTGGGAGATGGAAACGGGGTTGAACATGATGATTATCTCCGCCGCGTCCACGCTCACCAATTTTTTCATATTCATGACCGTGGCGCAGGCCTATGGTTCGACGCCGCCGGGCTGGGTGGAGAATGTGCTCGCCTACCTCGGTTTTGACTCCGTCGCGAGAATGCTTTACATCGTATACTCCGGCAAACCTCACGGCCTCTTCATTCTGTCCTTGCCTTACCTTATTTGGGAGGCACTCGTGCGGCCGGAAAATCGCGCCGCGAAAACCGCTGGCCCGGATTTTTCACTGGAGGGTGACCAGGTGATCCGGCGGGCCGGTTCAGGCAACTTGACCATTCGCTCCATGGTTTATGATGATCTGCTGGCCGGCGCCGCACCCATTCTCTTTGAAGACAGTGTTTACCGATCGCTGCATTGGCATGAAGAAGGAAAAGGTTTGAGGCGGCGGTGGGTATACGAATTCGAGAAAATGGATGCTGACCCAAAGCTCAAATACCGGGAGTATACCCAACCAAGAAATCCGCAGCGGCAGAAGGTTGTGGAAGAATACACCCGGCGCCGGGACAACGCGCACGTCATGGCCATGGTGTGGGGCACTTATCCTCGCGAAGAACAGTTCCGGCTACAAACCAAGTTCCAATTCCCCGCCGCCCGATGGACCTCCGTAACAGCGGGATTTTTCCTGGCGGGCGCCTTCTTGCAAGGGTGGGCTTTATTCATGCTTGGCCTACCGTCGTTTTTGATGATTGGCCCGATTTATATGTTCTTGGAATCGGCTTACCGGCTTTATCGGGCCAAAGCGCAGGGGCAGCCCGCGGCTTCAATTGTGGGCCTGGTCCTGAGTTTGTTCGTGCACCCGCCACAGTAGGGTGGAATGATTTTGGCGGCCGCTAATCCTCTTTTTTGAGCTCTTCGGAAAAAACCTGATAACCCTGATTGGGAGGGAACATTTCGGACATCAGGATCATGCGGCGGCGCAATTGCAGAACAGGCAGGTGTTCGGGTCCGATGCGGACTTGGACGTCGTGCCAGAGGCCGTGCATGTATTCGGCCACGGTGGCCGAGAAAGATATTTCACGGTAACGATCGTGTTGCTCGTGAACGAGTCGGCGCCGGAAACGGGTGCCGGCAATCTGGCGCTTGGCCGCCAGGGCCTCTTCATCAATCTCGCCTTGGACGCCGGCGCGCGTTTCTTCTTCAAGAAGCTGAACGTACCGCTCCACTTCCTGTCTTGTAAGTCTTGGCCGCAGCAATTCGGCAATGCTGGCAAGAAACTCAAACCCGGTATCATGCGGGTCAAGTTCACGGCAGGGAAGCACGAGGTCAATGCGCTCGCTTGACTCAACCCACACGGCGGAATGCGTTTCGCCTTTGGGTTTCGAAAAGCAGACCACGTCCCCGCTGTCTTTGCAACCCACATAGGGAACCACCAACACCCGAACCTTCCCCAGCCGCTCCACAATGGTCGCGGGAATAGCTTGAGCGGGCTCGCGTAACATGCCGCGTTCCTCGGCGGGAGTCAGCGGGACGGCAGAATGCAATTCCCAGCCGCGGACGAGCTGTGACAGAGGGACAAAAGTCCCCTTAACGTATTCCGCAACCGAAATGCTTTCGCGGACCGGAGTTTCAAAAGTGCTCACGCTCAGTTACCTCGATTGGGGACAGGCGCCAAAGCTGGTGCAAAGATTCATATCGCTCCCGCTCAAATATTCTGAATGAATATGCCGGGCCTGTCCAGAGCCAGGGATGCACTCGTTTTCAAATCTTCCTCTTCGTTCTTGCATTAGGCCTGGATGAAACACTCTTGGAAGGATTGGGTGGATGAATCCGCCGGATCATAGGCATAAAGAAGATTGGCGTCCGCGCGCCCGACCCGGACATCGAACAAGGTGTTGGGGGAAATCGTGGAGCCGGGCAGTGCAACTTTAAGGTAATTACTGCTCAGTGCCACCTGCGTCCCTTCCTCCAATTCATCCAATGTAAGCACGGAGAGAGTGCGGTCCACCTGGCTGGCGAGAAACACGCGGTGCTTTGCCGCAATCAGGCTCCGGATTTCCCGGGCACGCTCGTGAGCCACCCTGCCATTCACCTGGCTTGGCATGGCCGCGGCGGGCGTCGACGGACGCGAGGAGTAAGGGAAAACGTGGACGTAGGTGAGGGGAAGGGATTCAAGTAGGCGGATCGTGGCCAGGTGGTCCTTGTCGCTCTCGCCGGGGAACCCCACCATCACGTCGGCGCCGATGCCGCAGTTGGGAATCTGCTCGCGGATGGAATGAATGCGCTCGGCGTATTGGCGGGCCCAGTACCTTCGGTTCATTTGCCGGAGTATTCTGTCGCACCCGCTTTGCAGGGGCACATGGAAGTGTTGCGCCGTGCGTGGGACGCCGGCCACCAATTGAATGAGTTCGGCGCTGACGTCCATGGGTTCGATCGAGCTAATGCGCAAGCGCGCGATGGTGGTCTCCTTCAGGATGCGTTCGAGCAGGCCGAGGAAGGTGATTTGTCGTCCGAGGTCCCGGCCGTAACTTCCCAAATTGATTCCTGAAAGAACTACTTCCATGAAACCGGCGCGTTCGAGTTCGCGGATTTGTTCGATGACGGTATCGGCAGGCAAGCTCCGGCTGGGCCCGCGGACGGTCGGGATGATGCAAAACGAACATCGCGCTCCGCAGCCATCCTGAATTTTAAGCGTGGGGCGAGTCCGGTCGTCAGGGAAGACGGGCGCGAAATGGAATTCTTCAGAAATCTCCCCCACTCTGATCTGAGCTGTTGAATCATCCGGGTCCGGCATTCGTTGGGCTGGGTTTAGTTGCGCCGCAGCGTCGCCTTTATCACCGCGACTTAGGATTTGGACGAGCCCATGATTTTCGGGCGAATTCTCGCCGATGCGAGGTTCGGACTTGGCGGCCGAAGTTTCCCGCCCTGCCTCTTGGCCCAGGGCGGTGCGGAGAAGCTCCGCGACATTGTGCTTGTGCGAATTCCCCACCACCCACTTTACTCCCGCAAGCTGGGCGATTTCGTTTGGCGCCCGTTGGGCGTAACATCCCGTCACCAGGATCTGGCACTGGGGATTCGCGCGATGAATGCGCCGCACTACCTGACGGACCTCAGCGTCGGCATTGGCGGTTACAGTGCAGGTGTTCAGAACAGCCACGCGGCTCTGGTCCACGACATCGACCTCGCACAGCCCTGCATCCATTAATTGCTTCTTGAGGGCGGCGCCATCCGCCTGACTGGCCCTGCATCCGAAATTGATAAGGTGAAAAGTGGACATCGCAGGGATTTAATTGTATGCCATTGCAGGCTGATCCCGCCAGCCCGTTTACCGAACGAGGTTATGAATCCGGTGAATTAGGGATAAGTTCCGGGGCTCAGGGTTCTTGAACAGCATATTACCCGAGAATTGAGATAGTGAGTTAAGGACGTGACCTTCCGGGTATGCTTCCGCCTGATGGTTTGAGGAGCGTGGAATCAGAGAGGCTTTTCTTAAGCGAGCGTGCCCGCAGCCCGCCGCTGCTGGAAGCACTCACGACAGAAGACCGGTCTGCCCTGAGTAGGGTTGAACGGCACCGTCGTTTCTTTCCCGCATTGGGAGCACACGGTGGTGGTCTCAACGCGCTGTGAACCCTGTCCACTCATCGACTGGTTGCGTTTTGACTTACAATTCTTGCACCGCTTGGGCTCGTTCTTAAAGCCCTTGTCGGCGTAGAAAAGCTGTTCACCGGATGTAAAGACAAAATCGGAACCACAATCGATGCATTTCAGAGTTCTGTCTAGGTATTCCATACACGGCCCCCTGGTTGAAATCGCGTGTAATTCCCTGACGATACAATGCAAAGGGAGAACAGCACATCTTCAGGCTGTCCTCCCTTCGCCCTTGGGTTGGATGTTATTCGGGTTCGTGCCTGGCTTTCTTCCGGTTCCGTTTCCTGGCCAATGCTGCTTTCACGCGCCGCTTTTCGCCCGGTTTCAAATAAAAGGAATGTCGTTTTACTTCCTTGATGATATCCTCTTGTTGAACCTTGCGCTTGAACCGGCGCAATGCATTTTCGAGTGATTCACCTTCTTGAAGTCGCACTTCTGCCAACTCGCAAACACCCCCGTTTCATAAGTGAGAATATAATACCGTCTAACCTGTAGATATACATGCATTTTGACCCAGGCCCTGCACCAATGTCAAGCCCATTTTCTTATCCGTAAAGGTCAGGATGGCCCGCCAGCCGATTATCAAAAGTATGGGGTCCGGTCATTGACCCTGTCCGGTGCTTATGTTACGGTCAGTTCCTCATCCCAAGATTCTCCTTGTCCCGGTGCCCAAATGGCGGAAATCCTCAAGGTCGACATCACGGATACAGTGCGTATGGAGTACGCACTGGAATATGCCATTCGCCTGATCACGTCCGGGAAGGTGGTGGCCTTCCCCACCGACACGTTCTATGGCCTGGCCGCCGATCCGCTCAACCTGGCTGCGGTAAGCGAAATATTTCGCATTAAGCGGCGGACAGCGGACCGGCCTCTGCCCCTCCTGGTGTCTTCGCTCGACCAGGCCGCCGATTTGGCTCTAAATCCTCCGCGATTATTCTTCAAGTTGGCGGAAAAATTCTGGCCCGGACCATTGACCATCGTGGTTCCTGCGTCCCGCTTGATTCCCTTGAAAGTCACCGCCAACACGGGCAAGGTGGGATTGCGTTGGCCCAAGGCGGCCCTGGCCATCGCCATGATTGAGGCGGTAGCCCGCCCCATCACGGGCACCAGCGCCAACCTGGCCAAGAATCAACCCTGCTCCACGGCAGCCGGGGTTGATGAGCAATTAGGGCCTGACCTTCCACTCATCCTGGACGGAGGGAACACCTATGGGTCCGTGGCCTCCACCGTCGTGGACCTTGTCGGCGAGCGCGCTCGCATCCTCCGCCCCGGTGGCGTTTCGGAGTCAGACTTGAAGGAGTACATCGACTGAACGTCCCCCGCGTTCGCCACTTCTTTTTGCCTTTCCTCGTTGTCGCGTTCATAGGTGCGGCATTGATGGAATGGGCTCTTTATCGAGCCATTCGACAACAAGCGGCCAAGGATGAGGCCCGGCCCGCGGATGCCATTGTGGTCTTTGGGGCCGCGGAATATAACGGGACTCCTTCTCCCGTCCTCAAGGCGCGCCTGGACCACGCCTTCGATTTGGAAGAAATGGGGCTGGCGCCGGTTGTGATCACAACCGGAGGCAAGGGCGGCGATCCGGTTTACTCCGAGGCAGGAGTGAGCCGCGACTATTTGATACAGAATGGGGTCGCCAAGGAAAAAATTCTTGTGGATGACCGCAGTGAATCAACTTATGAGAGTGTGCAAGCCGTGGCAGCCTTATTGAGGCAGCTTCACGGAAAGACCTGCGTTGCGGTCAGTGACGGGTTCCACCTGCATCGAATTAAGCTGTTCTTCGAGGCTGCCGGCGTCACGGTTTACGGTTCTCCTGCTCCGGCCAGTCCCATTGAAGCGGTGCCTTTTGACCGCGCCCTCCATTCCTGGCGCGAGGCGCTCATTACCAGCCTTTGGTATTTGGGCTACAAGGGTTGAGGTCCATCCCCGGCAATTTCCGGGCCTCAAGGCTTCGTGGAAATCGCTCCCAGAATTACTGCCTTGCCGGCGCCCGTGACGCAGGGGAGATTCCCGTGGAGGCCGTGCATCGTTCGGTCGGCGAGCACGGCGAATGCAATCGCTTCTTTGGCGTCCACGGGCAATCCGAATTCATCCGAGAGATGAACCGAAATTCCGGGCAGAAGCCCCTTGAGCCGCTCGAGAAGGAAGCCGTTGCGCGCACCGCCTCCGGAAACGATCAAGCGATCAATTTTTGTTTTCGCGAAAACGAATTGTTGGAGGGCATTTGAAATCGAAAGCGCGGTCACCTCGGCGGCGGTGCGAAGTAAATCCGCCGGACGGGCGCCGCGCCGTTTCAGGAAATAGCGCTGCACAAAATCCGCCCCAAATTGCTCGCGGCCGGCGCTCTTGGGCGGCCTCTGGGGAAAATAGGGCAGCCGCATGACGTCATCTAAAAGAGGTTGAAGAATCCGTCCCTGCGACGCAAGCCGGCCACCCCTATCAAAAGAATTCCGGCCATTCGTTGCATGACGCGCCAAGGCATCCATCACCATGTTGCCCGGTCCCGTATCGAATCCCAGCACGTCTTGCGGTCGCGCGCGCGGGGGTATGACGGTGACGTTGGCAATCCCCCCGATATTTAAGGCCACGCTTCCCAGACGAGAATCACGGAGCAGAAGGTAATCCACCAAGGGGACCAGAGGCGCCCCTTGGCCGCCCGCGGCGATATCCGCCGTGCGAAAATTCGCCACCACAGACGCTCCAGTCATTGCGGCAATGACCGCGGGTTCTGCGATCTGAAGTGTGGAAGGCCTGCTTAGGGCGCTGTGGCGAATCTTCCTGTGTTTCGATTTCTGAGCAGGAAGACTCGAACCTCCCTCATGAAAAATCGTCTGGCCGTGCGAGCCGATCACTGAAATTTGCCGGAGCGCGACACCACCCCGGCGGCAGACTTCAAGCGCCGCTTCACCAAACAACTCGCCGAGAATAAAATTGAGCTCGCTGATCTCCGCCGCTGTCGTCATCAGCCCAGCGGCCAAATTCATGAGTTTTTGCCGAATTGCAGGTGGAATAGGGCGGTCCGCAAAAGCTAGCAAACTTACGCGCGGTTGTGCGGCAGTCCCCGTGATTCGTACCAGAGCTGCGTCGATGCCATCCATCGACGTCCCGGAGATCAGCCCAACAACCAATCGAGAGTGTTGCGGTTTTGTTTTAGTCAATTCCTCGCTCCGCGGAACGGCACCCTTGACTGAAATCTTCGAATTCACGGCATATCCGGTCGAAGGTTTTCTTCGAAAATTTCCCCGTGGGACGGCGCAAGCCCTTCTTGGCGCGCGCGATCCGCTTAATAGCTTCGCTTATTCTTTGTGTTGTAAGCGTTCCCGCTTTTTGAGATTTCTTGAGGGTCTCCCCAACAAGTTCTGAAAACCGCGCCCCTCCCATAACCACCAGGATGTCGACACCAGCCGCGATGCTCTTGGGGAGCGTTTCGAAGTCCATCGAAATGGATCCGGGGGTGGATGGATTAAGAAAACTGAGCATTTCCGTTGCCGCACTATAATAATCCGCCAGGCAAATGCCGCGATAGCCGAGTTTCACCCGCAATAATCCCTCAAGGACATTGGAAGAAATCGACGCAGGAATCGCCGAGTTGAGATCATACGCCTTATATGCAAGATAGCTCACCATCACCAGCTGAACGCGGGGAAGAATGTTCCGGTAGGGGACGAGATCCTCCCTCCACATACGGGCCATGGGTTTGGCGCTGGTCAGGAGGCCGGAATCGGCGTCAGGCCGCGCATCGCCGAACCCGGGAAAGGATTTCGGACAAGCGAGGACATCACTGGACTGCAGGCCTTGAACAAAAGCCTCGCCCAAGGCTGCGACCTTCTCTCCGTCAACTCCGAAGCTCACTTGACGTACGGTGGCATTTGCGGGATTTGAGGAGATGTCAAGTGACGGCGCAAACGTCATATTGAAGCCCATCAGTTTCAATCCGGCGCCTGAAAGTTTGCCCAGTTCTCTTGCCGCACGAGGGCCCATGGCGGCAACGGCAAGCGGTGAAGGCAAAGGAGGGAAAAAACTCGGCAACGGATTGACGGTACCAACCTCTCCCACAAGCGCCAAAAAAGGAGGCGTGTCCAGTGTGTGCGCAATTTTGGCGGTGAGCGCCGCAGCGGAGTCTGGGGACGTCAAATTTGCTTGGTTTAGAATTATCCCTGCCGGACGAATTGTACGAAGCCGTTTTTCAAGCGCAGAACTCCAACAGTCTTCCTCCAAACCGATAAATAGAAGTTGTCCAAGTTCTTCAGCTCGTGACGCGTTCATGATTGAATTTGTTTCTTGAGTTCGGCCAGCAGGTTCAAAGCATCAATGGGTTTCAGGTTGTCGAGGTCGGCTTTTTCGATGGCCCGCACAACTTCCGCGTTCAACGGCGTAAATATCGTCAACTGGACGGGCCCCTTCTCCTCACCGCCTGGGCGTTGTTCCAGGCGCGAGCTCAAAGTGTGTTCGTACTGTTCGTGCTTGGCCAAGACTTCGCGCGCCCGCTCGATGACCGCAGGCGGCAGACCTGCCAGACGGGCCACTTCAATTCCATAACTTTTGTCCGCGCTGCCCGGCTCGACTTTGCGGAGGAAGACAATGTTCGAGCCCGACTCTTTCACGGAAACGTGATAATTGCGCACACCGGGTAACAGGTCGGCGAGTTCGGTAAGCTCGTGGTAATGAGTGGCGAAGAGTGTTTTGCCGCGCGTCCGCATTTGCAGGTGCTCCACCACCGCCCATGCGATCGCCAACCCATCAAATGTGGCCGTCCCGCGCCCGATTTCATCCAGCAGCACAAGGCTCTTAGGCGTGGCCGTATTCAAGATGCTGGCCGCTTCCGTCATCTCCACCATAAATGTGGAGCGCCCGCGCGCCAGATTGTCCGACGCGCCAATGCGGGTGAAGATGCGGTCAAATAAGGGCAGCTTGGCTTGCGTCGCGGGCACAAAGCTTCCCATTTGCGCCATCAATGAAATCAACGCCGCCTGCCGCAGATAAGTCGATTTCCCGCCCATATTCGGTCCGGTAATCAAGAGAATCAGATCGGAGCCGGAATTCATGTACAGGTCGTTGGGGATAAATCGCCCGCCTTGTTCCTCTTCGCCGATCAGTTCGATGACGGGATGCCGCCCCTGGTGGATCACCATCTCTCCATCGTCGGAAAATTGGGGCCGGCAGTAATTACGCTCCGCGGCCAGAAAGGCGAAGCATGTTTCCACGTCAAGCTCCGCCAGGACGCGGGCGGTCTGACGAATTCGGCGAGCTTCAGCCGCAACCCGGCGCCGAATTTCCACAAACAGTTCACGCTCGAGGGTCTGGCTGCGTTCTTCGGCGTCCAAAATCTTTTCCTCAAGCTCTTTGAGCTCCGGAGTGGTGAACCGCTCCGCGTTTACCATCGTTTGTTTGCGCTCATAATCCGCCGGAACTTGGGGAAGGTTGGGCTTGGAGACCTCGATGTAGTAACCGAACACATTATTGAAACGCACTTTCAAGGATGCAATGCGCGTGCGTTCGCGCTCCCGCGTTTCGATTTGCGCGATCACTTGTTTGCTGTTCTGGCTCAAGTCTCGCAACTCATCGAGCTCGGCGTGATAACCGGGACGAATCAAGTCGCCTTCGGTCAATACCGCGGCTGGTGACGGATGAATGGATTTTTCGAGCAGGTCGCGGACATCCGCCAGCTCATCCAACTGCGCGTGAAGCTCAACCAGGCGGGGAGCGCGAAAATGCGAAACCGAGGCGCGCACCACGGGCAGTTGCTGGAGCGAGTTCTTAAGCGCGATCAGGTCGCGCGCGTTGGCCGTTTCCAGCGTGACCCGGCTGAGCAACCGCTCGAGGTCCTGAATTTGGCCGAGGGTGCGGCGCAACTCCTCCCGCGCGATGGTGGACTTCAACAATTCTTCCACCACTTCGAGCCGGCCTTCGATTTCGGCGCGATCGATGGACGGCCGCAGTATCCAGCTCTTCAGCAGGCGCGCGCCGAGAGAGGTGGCGCAACGGTCGAGCGCGCCGAGTAGCGTGGACGCGCGAGGTCCGCCAAATGAGGGTTCCAGCAATTCGAGATTGCGCAAGGTAGCGGGGTCGAGGATCAACGAATCACGCTGCTCGTAGAAGCGGATTCCGTCCAGATGGGCGAGGGAACCGCGCTGCGTTTCGCGGACATAATGCAGGATGGCTCCCGCCGCCGCCACGGCGAGTGAATGATCCTCCAAGCCGTAACCGGCGAGCGAGGCCACCCGAAAATGATCGCGCAACAAGCGTCCACCGTATTCTTCGGTGAATATCCAGTCGTCGAGCGGCGTGCGGGTGATGGGCACGCCCTCGCGTGAAGAAACCGCTTCCAGCGGTTGAGCGAGCGGAGGCAATAGGATCTCGCGCGGACGCATGCGATCCAACTCCTCGCGCAGCCGGGCCTGGGCCTGCGGGCCGGGGAATTCGGTGGCGCGGAACTCACCGGTTGAAAGGTCGGCGAACGCGAGGCCCGTCGCGCCGTCTTTTTCCGCCAGGGCGGCCAGATAACTGTTCTCGCGCGGCTCCAGCACTTGCGAATCCGTCGCCGTGCCCGGTGAGACCACGCGCGTAACTTCGCGCTTGACCAGCGTTTTGGTAAAGCGCGCGTCTTCCATCTGGTCGCAGATGGCCACGCGAAATCCCTTGCGGATAAGTTTGGCGATATATCCTTCGGCGGCGTGGTAGGGCACGCCGCACATGGGCACGGCCACGCCCTTTTCCTTGTTGCGGGAGGTCAGGGTGATTTCCAGTTCCTTTGACGCCGTGACCGCGTCCTCAAAAAACAGCTCATAAAAATCGCCGAGGCGGAAGAGTAGAAGAGCGTTTGGATGGCGCTCCTTGATGGCGCTGTACTGGCGCATGAGCGGGGTGGAAAATTCCGGGTTTGCCATTTTGGGTGACTCGGGCATTATCGTGCCCGCCCGCTGATTTTGTAAACCTGATTGTGGAAAGAGTGGAGGTGATATTACTGTCCGGCGGTGGCAATCCCCGCGTCTTCCGGGGTGGGATGGAGAACGCAGACGTCGCGAAGCTGCCGGTACTTCTGGCCGTAGTCGAGTCCATAGCCCACTACAAAGAGATCGGGAATGGTGAACCCGACGTAGTCGGCTTGAACGGGCTTGATGCGCCGCTCCGCTTTGTCGAGCAGCGCCACCAGCTTCAAACTTTTTGGTTTGCGCGCGCTCAGCATTTTGTGCAGATAAGTGAAGGTCAGCCCCGTATCCAGAATGTCTTCCACGGCCAAGACGTCCAGCCCTTCGATGCTCTGGTCGAGGTCTTTGGTGATCTTCACCTGTCCGGAGGAGGTTGTGCCTGCCCCGTAACTCGCGATGCCCAGGAAATCCACCGTGACTTCAAGATCGATGTGCCGAACGAGGTCGGCGAGAAACACCCAGGCCCCCTTCAGGATCCCCACCAGATGCAGCCGGCGGCCTTGATAGTCAGCCGTAATCTGGGCGCCGAGATCGCGGACGCGCTGCATGATTTTCTCTTCTGTCAGGAGCAGTTCAATCTTGTTTTTGGATTCCGGGTTGTTCATTCTCTATACCATTGACGCGGAGGTAGACCTTTGCTAAATTAGATGATTCCATTTTGTCTAAAAGGAGATTCTGTGGCAAGCCATAAATCTGCGCTCAAACGCATCAAGCAAACTTTAAAGCGTGAAGATGCTAATCGCACGCACCGCACCAAGCTCCGGCACCAGATCCGCAAGCTGCGAGTGGCGCTCGACGCCAAGAATAAACCGGAGGCGCAAGCGCTGCTCCGTCCCACCCTGGCCCTCATCGACCATTCGATCCGCAAGGGCATTCTGCACCGCAACACCGCGGCGCGCTATAAGTCGCGGCTGAGTGTTCGGTTCAACGCGCTGGCCTAAAATCAATTGACGATTGAGCGATTTGTGATTTAGCGATTAAAAGGATTTCAACAAGAATCAAGGCATTCGCCAAATCACTCAATCACAAAATCGCTCAACTTCACGCTTCAACGGATGTCGAGGGCAACTCAAAGGCCGGAACCAGGTCTGACGATTTGCCCACGATGATTTGCCAGATCAGGAATTCCAGCAAAATTCGCGAATCCTTCCACGAAGACTTGATTCCCAAATCGGCTTGGCGGGCCAGCCGGATGGCTTGCAATAACTGCTCGCGCGGATAGTCGCGCGCCACTATTTGGGCGATTTCGGGCGTCGAATAAGGGTTGGCAAACTTGTTCCATGCGCCGCGCCCGAATTGCTGGCCCCCAGAGCCTCTCAGCGCCTGGCGGAAGAGATCTGCAATACACCACAGCAGCAACATCTCGGATTCTTTGCTGGCCAGCAGAGCCCGCAGGTGCTCAATGGCGGTCCCAAATCGCCGCTCCGCGATGGCGCGCAACAGTTTGCCGATCACGTGCTCTTCCCGGAAGCCCACCATCAATTCCAAGTCGCCGCGCTCCAGATGTTTGGCTTCGGGTTTGGCCGTCAGAAGTTTCTCGAGTTCGGTGCGCACCCAAAGCAGATTGACGCCGCCCGTGCCCGCCTGGCCCCGCGCGTCGCGGCTGGTTTCAAACTTGGCCGCGATTTCTTCGGCAAGCTCGGGCGAGGCCTCGACTCCGGCTTTTTCCAGATAACGCTTTACCCACGTCGCCGCATCACGGCGCGAGAGGGGGAGCATTTCCACCACCACGGCCTTCTTCTCGAGTGACGTGATGATTTTCCGCCGCCGGTCAGGCTCGATGGCCATAAAGACAACGGTTGCAAATGTCGACGGACGATCCAGGTAATCCTTGAGAGCGTCCACATCTTCGTCGGTCGAATGTTTGAAGTCGTCAGGATTAGTGAACAGCAGATAGAAATGGCTGCCGAGCATCGGCATCTGGCGCGCGCCCTCGAGCTCGCGTGCCAAGCGCCCGGGCTCGTATTCAATCTCCGCCAGGCACCATTCGCGCGCCTCTGCGGGCAGGGAGGCGATTAGGGCCAACCGGCACTCTTCATGCAAGAAACGGTCCGGACCGCAAAGGAAATAAGCCGGCCCTGGCTTCCCTCGGGCAAGCGACGAAATAAATTCGGCTGGATTCATTTTTGGAATTGAAGATTTATGATTGTCGATTGAAGAAATTGAATCGAGAATCGACAACCTTAAATCAGGCTTCGCCAATCATCAATCGAAAATCGTCAATTAGGCGTGCCCGCCCGGATGGTCGCACCCGGGATAACTTTCAAACATGACTTCCCCCGTCCATCCTAATTCGCGCATGCCGACTTCGGAGGAGTAATAGGCCCCTTGCACCCACCCCTTCAAATTCTCGAATTGGTCGCGAATCGTGTCGTGTTCCTGACCGGAAGCCCCAATCGGCGGCCCGAGGGACGCGCGCCGACGCCGCCGGCCGCCAGGCGATTGAGGATGACCTGAATCCGCAGTGGATGCCATGGTGAGGATTTCATTTTGCTGAGTTTCGGTCAGGTCTTTATAGGAGTGCCCAAACTTTTTCATTGCCTCACTCTCGAATGCGGTAAGGGAATTCAGAAACCGCTCCCGATTCTCAAGTTTGTCCACGCTCAGCAACGTGTCGATAAACCGAGCCACCTCCGCGCGCGACGAGCCGGGGATAATGCGTTCCGCCAGCGCGGTGAGCGATGCCGCCTGGAAAGAGTCCAGGAATTCCGGAGTCCAATCGGCGGCGGCCACGCTGGCATCTGCCTTTTCCAGGGTGGAGGAATCAGCGAGTAACTCGCGCACGGGATGCGCCGCCGCTAACCCGGGGAATGCGAAACCTGCCGTAACGCCTCCCAACATGCGGGCGATCCATTCCCGGCGGTTGAGGGCCCGGGCCGAGGATTTATTTTCAGTGAGCACCGGAAGTGATGAATTTTTCTCCATGAATAAGGACTCCTGATGAAACACCCTTGCGATTGCCAAGATATCATTCATTGAGGACGGTATTCAAGATTTCTGGAGAATGGCGTTTAGCGGAGCCGATCCGATAAGAATTGCGCCAGACTTGCAAACTGAAGACTCGGAATTAAATACCCGACTCAATTTTTGAAGTGTCGAGAAGTTGCGCGCCATGGTGGATTGTTAGGACGTGAGCCTCGTCGTTCTGAATTCGATAGATAACGCGATAGCTGCCAACGAAAATTTCCCTCACATTCCGAATTCCCAATTCTGGAACAATCCTCCCTAAATGTAGAAATCTCTCCAGTCGATCTGTGGTTCGAAGTACCCGGTCGGCGAATACTGCTGCCACTTGCGCAGAGTCGCGCGCAATGAACAAACAAATCGCCTCAAGATCGTCCGCTGCCTATGGCGTCCATCTTACTTGAGCCATTTCGTCATTCGCAGGCGGACTTCCGCCTGGCTGATGAGTTCACCGCGATCCGCTTGGTTGAGACCCCGCTCGATCGTGTAGAGCAGGCAGAGCCGATCCAAGGCGTTCTCTACCTCTGCATCGTCGGGGAGGGCTTCTATCGCCTTCAAAATCTGCTGCTTAGTTTCCAGGAGAGATTCTCCAAGCGCAATATGATGATAACGGTCACATTCCCTGCATTGATTAGACCCCTGCCCAACCTTCGAGTCAAGGGCAGAGAGACCGTTGCGCCGATTGACGCAATTCTACCCGCGTGATAAGTTGCGTTCATAGATTCATTGCTGTCATGCTGCGTTTTGGGCTGAAGCTAGGGGGCCGACTAAATGGGGCAATCATCAGGAAGGGATTTTGATGTGATCGTCGTAGGCTCGGGCGCTTCCGGCGGCTGGGCGGCGAAGAGACTCTCCGAGGCGGGACTGAAAGTGGCGATGGTGGATTGCGGCCGGCCGCAATCGGACAAGAACTTCACCGAGCACTTGCCGTCATTCAAGCTGAAGTATCGCGACCGCGCGCCGGAAATCATCCGCAAGACGCGCCCCATCCAAAAAGATTGCTACGCCTGCATGGAATACAACTACGACTGGTTCGCCAACGACCTGGACGAACCTTACACCACGGCCGACAAAATGCCTTTCAGTTGGCAGGGCCGTTTGCGCGTGACGGGCGGCCGCACCAACGTTTGGGGACGGCAGAGTTACCGCCTGAGCGATCTGGATTTTAAGGCCGCCTCGCACGACGGCTATGGCGTTGACTGGCCCCTCAGCTACAAAGACCTGGCGCCTTATTACGACATCGTCGAGGATTATGTTGGCATCACCGGAATCAATGAAGGCGTTTACGAATTGCCCGATGGAAAATTTCATCCGCCCATGGGGCTGACCTGCGCGGAAACACTTCTGCGCAACAAGGTGAAAGAGAAGCTGGGCCGCACGGTGACGCTTGGCCGCAGCGCCAACATCACCAAGCCTATCAATGGCCGCGCACCCTGCCATTATTGCGGCCCCTGCGAGCGCGGATGCGTCACTCACTCCTATTTCAATTCAGCTTTCACTACCGTCGCCGACGCTGTCGCCACCGGCAAGTGCACTCATATTCCGAATGCCATGGTTTACAAAGTGCTGATGGATTCCGACAAAAATCGCGCCAACGGCATACTGTACATCGATCGAAACACTCACCAGCCCAAGGAAGTCCATGCCCGCGCCGTGGTTTTATGCGCGCAGGCTCTCGAATCGGTCCGCATCCTGTTCAACTCCGCTAATACAACATACCCCGCCGGCCTCGCCAATTCGAGCGGCGTTCTGGGACATTACTTGATGGATCACATTACGGGTGGCGGCGCGGGCGGCCAACTGGAAGGCCTTCCGGGCAAGCCCTCCATGAACGGTCCCGACCGGCCAGATGGCATCTACGTGATTCGTTTTCGCAACGCCCACGAAGGACCCCAATCGACCAAATTCTTGCGCGGCTTCGGATTTCAGGGCGGAGGCGGCGTCAGCTTCAACTGGGGCGCACCGGGCTTTGGCGCCGCTTATAAGAAGGCGATGCAGGATCCCGTCACTTATATCGGCTTGGGCGGATTTGGAGAGTGCCTGGCGCGCTGGGATAATTACGTGGAAATCAATCCGAACAAGGTGGACGCATTCGGCATACCCGTCCTCAACATCCACATGACTTACGGCGACAACGAAATGGCCATGGTGAAGGACATGGCGGAGTCCGCCGGTGAGATGCTGCAAGCCGCTGGCGCCAAGAACGTTCAGACTGAAGCGCACCCCGGCGGGCCTGGCTGGGCCATTCACGAAGTGGGCATTGCGCGCATGGGGGATGATCCCAAGAAATCCGTTCTGAACCAGTTTCAGCAGGCCCACGACGTCAAGAATTTGTTTGTGATGGATGGCTCAGGCTTCACCTCCACCGCCTGCCAGAACCCCACCCTCACCATCATGGCGCTCTGCGTTCGCTCGTGCGATTACTTGATGAGTGAAATGAAAAAGGGGAACGTTTAAGAAACGATGAACGATGAATAATGAACGATGAACTAAAAACAGCATGCCAACCCGGCCTGTGTGATTCGGTTTTTAAAACTTCATCATTCATTGTTCATCATTCATCGTTTCATGCCTGATTGACTTCGCCCCCCAACAGGAGGCTTTCGGTTGTCAGAAAAATCCAAGAATAATTTCGACGTCGTCGTTGTTGGCTCGGGCGCCTCCGGCGGCTGGGCGTGCAAGCGGCTTTCCGAGGCCGGCCTCAAGGTCGCTTTGGTGGACGCAGGACGCCCGCAGTCGGACAGCAACTTCACCGAGCACGAGCCCGACTTCAAGTACAAATACCGCAACAAGGCTTGGAATCTCTACACCAAGACCCGTCCCATTCAGGCCGGGGCCGCGCATGAATCCACCGAGAGCTGGGTGGCGAACGATCTTGAGGAACCATACACCACCACTCCCGGAATGCCCTTCCGGTGGGTCGGACGTGTGCGAATTACGGGCGGACGCACCAACCTCTGGGGACGCCATAGCTATCGCTTCAGCGATCTGGATTTCAAAGCCGCCTCGCACGATGGTTACGGGGAAGACTGGCCTTTGAGTTACAAAGACGTGGAGCCTTACTACGACTTGGTGGAGGAATATGTCGGCATTGAAGGCCTCGCCGAGGGCCTGTCGCAACTTCCCGACGGCAAGTTTCAGCCGCCCATGAACTTCACATGCGTGGAACAGTTGGTCCGCAACCGGATCAAGGAAAAGCTGGGCTGGACTCTTACCCAGGGCCGGCTCGCCAATCTCACCAAGCCGATTAACGGGCGCGCCCCCTGCCACTACTGCGGGCCGTGCAGCCGTGGTTGCCAGACCCATTCTTATTTCAATTCCGCATTCACCACCGTGGCCGACGCCGTCAAGACCGGTAACTGCACTCACATTCCGAACGCCATGGTCTACAAGGTGCTGATGAATGGCGATCGCAACTGCGCCGGCGGCGTCCTGTATATTGACCGCAACACGCGCGAGCCGAACGAAGTTCGCGGCCGCGCCGTGATTTTGTGCGCGCAGGCGCTGGAGTCCGTGCGCGTGCTCTTGAATTCCGCCAATTCGCAATATTCAAACGGGCTGGCCAATTCCAGTGGCATTTTGGGCCACTACCTGATGGACCACGTTTGGATGGGCGGCGGCGCGTATGGTGAATTTCCGGACCTGCCGGTGAAACCTAATTTGAATGGGCCCAACCGGCCGGGCGGCATTTACGTCCCGCGCTTCCAAAACCTGCCGGGCGGAGAGAAGTCGCGCGAGTACATTCGCGGTTTCGGATTCCAGACTTGGGGCGACGATCCTCAGCCCAATTATAAAGCGGCGGGTTACGGCGAGGCCTACAAGAAAGCGATCATGAATGACCGGCCTTCCACCATGCTGCTGCGCGGATTTGGCGAGTGCCTGCCGCGCTGGGATAATTACGTGGAGATTGACCCGAACGTGGAGGACACGTTTGGCATTCCCGTGCTTCGCATCCACATGACCTACGGAGAGAACGAGCACCGCCTGATTGATGATATGGAGGCGACGGCCACCAAAATGATGGAAGCCGCCGGAGCCAAGTCCATCAAACCTTACACGGTCCACGACCGCGAGCCCGGGCTTGGGATTCATGAGGTCGGCGTGGCGCGCATGGGGGACAGTCCCAAAAAATCCGTGCTCAACCAGTTTCAGCAATCTCACGATGTGAAGAACCTGTTCGTGATGGACGGCGCGGGCTTCACCTCGACTGCCTGCCAGAACCCGACGCTGACCATCATGGCGCTGTGCGTGCGGTCGTGCGATTATTTGATGGGCGAGATGAAGCGGGGAAATATTTGAAGAAATTATGAATTGTGAAGTACGAATTATGAAGAAAAGCTCGGGAGCCTGTCATCGTGAGTCTTACGCTGCCATCCTGATCCCGCAGCCGCAAGAGAAGGATCCTTTTCATTTGGCTGCAAGAGAAGTTAGGGATTAAAAACTATGAAAAAACCTTTCATCTCTTTCGCTCTTCTTTTAATCGTCCTCGCAATTCCTGTTTGGTTTGGGGAGTTTCACGCTCAGCCCATGCCGCAAGCGGTGCAACGCCCGCCCATCATCGGCGTGGCGCATATCGGACTCAAGACGGATGACTTGAAGGCGGCGCGCGAGTTTTACGGTCATGAACTCGGTTTTCAGGAGGCTTTCACCCTTGATAACCCGGGCGGCGGGGTGATGATGACGTGCTTCAAGGTGAACGATCATCAGTACATTGAAATTTTTCCTCAGCTTAAAAGTCCCACCGAGGATCGCCTGGCGCACATCTCCTTTGAGACCACGGACGCGCAAAAACTGCGGGATTACCTCGCCAGCCGCGGGGTTAAAGTTCCGGACAAGCTGCCTCCTCAACCGGAGGGCAACCTGAGTTTTGGAGTGACCGACCCGGACGGCCACGCTGTAATGTTCATTCAATACCTGCCGGGTTCGCTCCACAGCAAGAATTTCGGTCAGTCCATGCCTGCCACCCGGATTTCACAGCGCATCATTCACGTAGGCGTGACGGTGCAGGACCAGGCCGCGGCCAACGGCTTCTATCGCGATATCCTGGGATTTAAGGAAACATGGCATGGCGGCATGAAGGACGACCGCACGGACTGGGTGGATATGCGCGTGCCTGAAGGAACCGACTGGCTGGAATATATGCTGAACGTTCACAACCCCAGCCCTCGTACCCTGGGCGTAATGCACCACCTGGCGCTGGGTGTTCCGAGCGTTGCTGAAGGCTATAAAACGGTGGTCGAGCGCGGCCTCAAGCCCGAACGACCCCAAATCGGCCGCGACGGCAAATGGCAGCTCAACCTCTATGACCCCAACCTGACCCGCGTGGAACTGATGGAGCCCAAGCCCGTCGAGAAGCCGTGTTGCTCGCCGTTCCTAGACTAACCCTCACGGGAATGCGAAACGTAGGGGTATCCGTCAGCCGACGGACCGTACTCTCTTGCAATATAGGCGACGCGAAGAGGGTAGAGCAAGCTCGCTAAAGCGGAGCCCGCTGAAGCGAGGTCTCGCCTGGGCGGATCCGCCTAGGCGACCCTACCCACGCATCTAGATTGATGAATTTTACAGAATTAGTTGATTTCCCTCTTCGTTCGTCCCTTTCCGAAGCGTTCCACTTTTCCCGCAACTCCGCCTCAGGCAGATGCAATTCACGAGAACTCCAGGCTAGAAATTCTCCAGAATGTCGGTGACCAGGGTGCGGGCCATGTCTTGCGACAAACGTTGCAAGGCGGGCTGGTCCTCCTCAAAAAGCGATGGCGAGGACTGGCTGATTTGATACTCTTCCCGGAAGACATAAGCCGGATTCGAGAACAAGACCTTCTTGGTGTGAGAATCCACCAACTGCACATTGGCGACCACCGATATTTGCAGGGTTGTGGCGCGGCCGGTGGTGAGGTCAAAGGCGACTACGCCCGCGCGCACGTCCGTTACCGTTCCTCTAAGGACCGCGTCGGCGTGAACGGGGTCGGGAGTGATTTTGAATTTGGTTCGCTCGATGAATTCCCGCGTGATGGCTCCCGAAAGCGTTTGTTCAATCTTGTAGCGCGGACTCTTGTTGACGAAGATCGGAATGGCAATGGTTTTGACATCCGGACTAAGCCGCGCGCCCTGGCCCGCCACGTGATAGCCGCAGCCGGAAGTCAGAAGGCAGAAGGCGGAAAGCAGAAGGCAGTAGAACAGGGAGTCGGGCTCGCTAAAGCGGAGTCTCGCCAAGGCGGAAGTCGGGAGTAGGGAGTAGGGAGCCGATGATCCTGATTTTGAAGAAAATGAAGTTGGGATGTGAAGCAGTAGGTAGCGTGGACCGCAGGTCTTACGGTCCGCGTCCCTTCTGATGTTACCCATCAATTTCAGGTGCTGAATCATTTCGGCGGCCGGGTCGGGTTAGCGCTGCTTGCCTTTGTGTCTTCCTGAGTTGGCGTTCGTGGCTGTACATTCAAGCCTTCCGCAATTTCAACGGCATTCACCGCAGTGAGCCGGAGATTGTCCGCTACCGCCCAAACCCAGACGCCGCCCGGGTTGAAGCCGTCCGGAGTCAGCACGTCCACCACGATGTCGCTTGATCCCGAGACATCCACCTGGGTGGGAGGCGCGTCAGTGGCTTTGCGAATGGATATTGGTTCACCCGCCAGAGCTTGGGTCAGGGCTTCAAGCTTCACGGGTGGATCGAATTCGAAATAAAGCAAACAACCCAGAGAGTGGAAAACCGGCGCATAGAGGCCGCCCACGGCGGGAATCGAAAGGCTCGAGCCGAGCAGCGTTGCCAGCTCCGATTGCAGTTGGCCGCCCAAACCTTTGTTGCTGTTTCCACGATTACGTCCCAACCTTGGCAACAAATTGAAAGCCAGTTGCGCCCCAAAGACTGCCTGAGGGATTTTCTGGAAGCTCAACAGATTCAGAGTTTGTTTCTGAAGCTCGTCGATTGCCTGGGCGCCCATTTCCGAGACCGGCTGAAACACCTGAGCCACCACACTTTTCACGGGAAATTGCCGCCCGAGCCTCAAAATAATTGCACCGATCACGATGGTGGCGGAGTGAGCGGACACGCTGAAGCGCTGGTTAGGGCTCTCAACTGGACGCGCATCGGAAGTGGCGTTCCGGCCGAGGAAGGGGACGCTCAAGCCTCCGCCACTCTCCCCGGCCAGGCAGTCGCTCAAGTCAATCACCTTGCAGCGGGTGGCGGCGGCCAGCCGCCGGGTGGATTGGAGGAAGGATGAATCGTCAGCTGAGTCGGCCATGCCTTTCTTGGCAGACCGACGAACAGGCGCGGCCAGAAAGACGAAATCCAAATCGGACTCGCCTACATCCGCTTCTGCCACCACAGCCTCCAGGCCGCCACTCAGGTCGAGAACGGGCAAGTCAGGCTCAGCGTCTTCTAGGGCGCCGGGGGTGACCAATCGGGAAATTGGAAACTTGCGCTCCTCAAGTACCGAAAGCAATTCTTTGCCCAGAAGCGAAGAGGCGCCAATCACCGCCACGCGCAAGCCCCCCGCCGAGGTTTTCATGAGGCGTGGACCTCTTGGGGAGCTGGCGGGTGCGGCCGAATTCTGGAGATGAACTTGGAGACTGGGCCGGAGGAAACGTATGTCAGTGCGATGGCGAGAAGCACGGGTTCGGAGTACGTCCAAATTGCGTAGATAACAATTCCGATAAGAATGATGGCTACGTATGGCCGCCGCCGGCGTAAATCAAATGCCTTGAAACTGGGATATCTTACCTTGCTGACCATCAAGAATCCGAGAACGCCCACGATCACCAGCCAGAGGAGACTCCATGGCCAATCGGGCACCGACCATTTGATGCAATGGACAAGCGCGGCGATTACTCCAGCCCCGGCAGGAATGGGAAGACCTACAAAGTGCTTGCGGTCGCTCGAAGGTTTTCCCGTATCCACGTTGAACCGCGCCAGCCGCGCGGCGCCACAAATAAGGAACGCAAAGGTGACCACCCAGCCGGTATTGCGCAAATACTCCACCCACTGGTTACCGAAAATTTCCTCCACCGGGCGCACGCCCCAGGCAAAAGCCAGGAAGGCGGGCGCGACACCGAAGGTAATGACATCGGCAAGGGAATCAAACTCGCGGCCGAAATCGGAACTGGAGTTGGTCAGGCGGGCAATGCGCCCATCAAACCCATCAAAAAGCACGGCCCAGCCGATGGCCTTGGCGGCCAGATCGAAAACAAACCGGCCTTGTTCCCGATCCATCCCCGTTGCTTTCAGCGTTGCGAGGATGGCGATGTAGCCGCAGACCAGGGAGCCGACCGTAAACAAGCTGGGCAGGATGTAGATGCCGCGCCTGAAAGGGCCTGTTTTTCCCTGCTTTGAATTTGGCTCCGCGGTTTCCAAGATCCTCCCCCTCCATTATTAAACGTTCAGTTGGCACCCGGGGTTTTTGGTCAAGATCCCTCTTGATGGGTCATGGCGAGGACGCTGCTCCCCGCTCGAACATAATCGCCCACTTTAACGCGCAATTCAACCTTGGGGTCCATCATAACGTCTGCCCGCGAGCCGAATTTGATCAATCCCACTCGCTCTCCCCGCTGCAGCAGATCGCCTTTCTTTTTCCAGAATACTATGCGCCGGGCAAGCAAGCCGGCAATTTGCTTGACCACAACCACTCCCTGGCCCCCGGAAATGGTGAATACATTTTGCTCGTTCTCCACCGAAGCCGCGGCATTCGAGGCCATCTGGAAACTGCCCTTCTTGTACGCTATTTCCTCGATGGTCCCGGCGATGGGCGCCCGATTTACATGGACATCCAGTGGGGACATGAAAATGCTTACCCGCCGCACCGGACGGCCTTCAAAAAGTTCTTCCCGCACCTCAACCACGCGGCCATCGGCGGGAGATACAATGGCGCAAGAGTCGGTGGGAATATTGCGGTTGGGATCGCGGAAAAAATTGAGTATGAAGAGGGTGAGGACCAGGAAAAATGCGCTCAGCCAGTAAAGACCCAAGCCCAAAAGGCCGCCTGTCACCAGCACCAACGGCAACCCGTACCAGTAGCCTTCCTTCACCATGGGGTCATATTTCTCAACTCAGCCCACCTTGCCGGACGATGAGGTGCTGCATCCATCCTGCAATTCTTGCCACAGCCTAACTTCTGCCGCCCACTTGGACAGCCTGGGCGTCTGGGGCGGGGGGCATTCATTCTTTATTGCGCCCCCGCCGGCATTCGCACTGATCACCAACGATTAATGAGTAACAGTCTGAGCCTGCTGGTGGACGAGCAACTCCATTTCGTCTTTAACCCGCAGTTTCAGTTTCTTTAATCGAATTTCTTCCAGCTTTTCCTGCTCACTGAGGTGTGCTTTTAACGCCAGTTGCTCAAGCTCTGATGCGTAGCGGATATGCTCTTTGCGGAGGGTCTGATAGTGTTCGTTTGTGGCCATCAACTGCTCCCGGGTGGCCTCGGCAAGGCTGCTCACGGGTGGTTCACCTCCAGGTCGAGATGTGATTTCTGGGGAAAGCCTAGCACACCCCTCCAGAGGGTACAAGCCAGAAATTAGTTGGAAGAGAGGGACATTAATTTGATCTGTGGAGCTTTACCTTGGCGAGGGTTTACAGGTCCAAGGACAGGACGTAGGCATCCTCGGGCGGGTCGCGGTAATACTCTCTTCTCTCCGACACCAATGCGAAGCCGGATGAATAATAGAGCCCTAGCGCGGCCTGGTTTGACTTCCGAACTTCAAGGAAAAGACGTTTAGTCCCCACTTGCAATAGGGCTTCGCACGCCTCGAGGATCAGTGCCCGCCCAACCCCCTGCCGCCGATGTTCGGGATCGGCGGCGATATTTCTGAGCTCTGCCTCATCAGTCAACCGCTGGAAAGCCGCAAAGCCCAGCACTTTAGGTGGCGTCATGGTTTCGAGTTCGGCGACCAGTATCATTCCGCCAGGTTCTGAGGCCAGGTGCAAGTAGTCCCCCTCCTGCCAGCGGGCCGCGCCAGCAGCCTTGTTCTGGATGGCTAGTATGGATTGCAAGTCTTCCCGTTCAAATGGTCGGGTTTTCATCTTTATCTTGGGAAACCGGTCATGGCCGCCAATTAACCTCTGCGTCCGGGCGGCGAATATAGAGAGCATCAAGCTGGGCGGGGGATTGCAGCTTCCCGCGCCCATGAGCCTCCAGACCCATGCGCGCTATTGTCCCGCCCAGAAACGCGGGTACGGCCTGCCATGACGCTGAGCCGGGCAGATCTGCCCGGAGGGCTTGTGCTGCGATGTCTTGATCCCGATTGATGCAAGTGACCGCCTTGCCTTCGCTCAACTGGTCCGCAAGGAAATTCCGAATTTGGTCACAGTTCAAGACCATTCCGTCCCCATCCTGACTTAGGTAATCGCCATCCGCGGAACTTTCCCTTCGAAAAAGGCCAAGATAGAATTCGTTACGGCGCGCATCCATTATGGAAGCCGCCCATTCGGTCTGGAACTGAGCTTCCTGGGCCATAGCGGCCAGGATGGAAACGCCGATCACAGGCCGCCCGAGCGCCGTAGCCCAGCCTTGAACCGCGGCCAGTCCGGTGCGAATTCCTGTGAATGATCCCGGCCCATTGGCCGCGGCAAATAGCTCAACCTCACGCAGGGGAATAGGTTGCCCGAGGAGCTTCGCGCCCCCTTCCGCCAGCGCTTGGTCCGCCATCTGGAAAAGGGTTACAGAAAACCCCGTGGAACCTGTGTTGTGAACGTTCGCCAGCGATTCGAGATCGCGGTAAAGCGCCACGCCCCCATGCTCGCTAGTGGTGTCAAGGGCCAGAATCAGCATTGGAGGTAATTATATGCTTGAACTTGCAAGGGTGGAGGAAAAGCCTGAGGCGGTGTGTTCATTGTCATATTCCGCGTAGCTCACTTTCTGTCATCCCGAAATAATGGCCCACCTCGTGCAGGAGGGTGTCGCGTACTTGCCGGCGAATTTCTTCATCAGTCCGGCATACGGCCTCGATGTTTTTCTGGTAGAGGAATATATGGTCGGGAGGAGTAGCGTAGAAGGTGCTTTTCTCCGTCCTCGGGACGCCATGAAATAGTCCCAGGAGCAAAGTCCCGGGTTCCGGTTCGCGGGGCGGCAAGTCTTCAACAATGATGGCAACGTTCGATAGCTTATCGCGGAAGACCTTGGGCATTCGCTCCAGCGCCTGCTCCACCAGCATTTCAAAACGTTTGTGGTCCATGGAATCGGCTTGATACATGCCGCCTGAGTTTCCCCGAAAGCGCTGCTACCGGGGCGGCATGGACGATATGCTACAATAACCATTCTACACGTTGCTCCATCGCATTCGTAAGCTGACCGCCGTCGCATTCTTGCGAGGAGTTCTTAAGCTATGGAAACGATCACTCTTTCCCAAGCCGAGCTTGAAAAGCTGGTGGAATCCGTTGCCTTGGAAGTCGTGCGCCAGATGGGGCCGGAGCCGGGCGCATGGCTCACCGAGGAGGCGGAGTGCGGGTGCGGGCATGCGTCCGGCTCCGGAAAAATCCAGTGCGTGAACGATCAACCGGCGGAAGTAAGGGCGTTGGCCCGCCTGATGGATCACACCTTGCTTCGCCCGCAGGCGACGCGCGCGCAGATTGAACAACTTGCTGAAGAGGCCCGGCAGTGGTGCTTTGGCGCCATTTGCGTGAACCCGGGCTGGGTGCCTCTGGCGGCAGAAAAACTTCGCGGCTCGGGCGTGAAGGTTGCCGCGGTGGTGGGATTCCCGCTGGGCGCTACGTTGACTTCGGTCAAACGCGCCGAAGCGCAGGCAACGATCGTGGCCGGGGCGGAAGAAGTCGACATGGTGATGAATGTCGGCGCAATGAGGTCCGGCGACCACGAGTCGGTGGAAAACGATATTCGCGGCGTGGTCGAGGTTTGCCACTCCGGGGGCGCCATCCTGAAGGTTATTTTGGAAAACGCTTATCTTTCCAACCAGGAAAAAGTGGAAGCGTGCCGCATCGTACAGCGGGCGGGCGCGGATTTTGTGAAAACCTCGACGGGTTTTGGCCCCACCGGCGCGACAGCCGAGGATGTCCGCCTGATGCGTGAGACCGTGGGCCCGGAGATGGGCGTGAAGGCTGCAGGCGGCATTCGCAATCTGGCTGACGCTGTGGCCATGCTTGACGCCGGCGCGACGCGTCTTGGCACCAGCGCGTCCATTGCCATACTTGAGGAAGCCGCCGTGGCCTTGGCGGGCGGAGTTTCCCAACAGCATCCCGCTCCGGCGTCTGCCGCGCGCGCAGCCCAGGGTTATTGAACTTTTGGCGCGAGCGTCTTAACGGGCCTCTAACAAAAAAACAATTGAGAAAAACACATCTGACCGATCCCATGCCTGAAACCACCAAAATCCCGGCCCGGCCGCTGGAGTTGACCGAACTCCTCACTTTGCTCCTCGAAGTGAGCGAGCGGATCAATTCCACTCTCGACCTGGACGAATTGATGGTGCGCATCTCCGAAGTGGTGAAGCGCGCCATCGATTATGACGTCTTCGCCATTCTTCTCTTGAATGAGAAAGCCCAGGAACTGTACGTTCGCTTCAACGTCGGCCATCCGGAAAACGTGGTGAAAAATTTGCGGATCAAGGTAGGCGAGGGCATTGTGGGGCGCGCCGCCCAATCACGACACTCGGTGCTGGTCAACGATGTGAGAAAAGATCCGGCCTATATCCAGTCGCTGCCCGCGGTGCGCTCGGAGTTGGCCGTTCCATTGATTGCCAAGAATCGCGTGATTGGCGTGATCGACCTGGAAGCTCCCTGGCCCAATTTTTTCAACGAGCAACACCAAAATCTGCTGGAGCTTCTGGCCGGGCGCATGGCCATGGCCATTGAGAATGCGCGGCTCTATCGCCGCAGCATCCGCCAGGCACGCACCCTGCAACTGTTGAATGAAATCAGCCGCGAGTTGAGTTCCGTCCTGGTTCTAAAGGAACTCCTCCGCAAAATCGGAACCCTCACCAAACGATTGATCGATTACCACCGGTTCAGCATCCTGCTGGCCGATGACCGGGCGCAGGTTTTCAATAATGTCATTTCCCTCCGTCAGGATGAACGCATGCCGGAAAAGTTTACGGTCACTTTCGGGCAGGGGATCGTGGGGGCCGCAGCCGCCTCCCGGCAAACGGTGGTGGTTCCGGACGTGAACTCCGATCCCCGTTATATCTCGCTCAATCCGGAAACGCGCTCGGAAATGGTGGTGCCCCTCATCCACCGGGAGCGCGTGATCGGCGTGGTGGATCTGGAAAGCCCGCAGCCGGCATACTTCACGGACGAGCACGTGAAGATTTTCTCCATTCTGGCGCCGCAGATCACCATCGCTATCGAAAACGCCCAACTCTACGAGAGAGTGGTGCGAAGTGAAACGCGGCTGGAACGCGACCTGCAACGCGCTCAAAACATCCAGATGCACTTGATGCCGGGCGTCGTTCCTTCGCTGCCGGGCTTTGAAGTCGGGTTGCGCTTTAAACCGGCGCGCGAACTGGGCGGCGACCTCTACGATTTTCTGAATTACGGACGCGATCGCCAGGTCCTGGTGATCGGGGACGTCAGTGGCAAAGGGGCGCCCGCGGCGCTCTATGGCGCCATGGTAAGTGGCATCCTCCGGAGCCTTGCCCCGCAGAAGCTGAGTCCCCCGGAAATGCTCAAAAAGCTCAACGTCATGCTTCTCGAACGAAAAATCGAAGGTCACTTTATCACCCTCACCTTTGCGATTTGGGAACCGAAGTTGAAGACCCTGCGCCTGGCAAACGCTGGGATGCCCTTGCCCTTGCTGGTCCGCCAAGGCCACGCCCGGTCGATTCGGGTGGAAGGTGTTCCGCTCGGTCTGCTCGAAAATACCGACTATGAGGAAACCGTGGAAACCCTTGAAAAAGGCGATTTGTTGGCTCTCTATTCGGACGGGTTGGCGGAAGCGGCCAGGCCCAATCACGAAGAGTTTGGAAACCGGCGCATAGAAAAACTGCTCCGGGACAATGCCAGCCGCCCCGTAAATGAAATTGTGGATAAGATCTTCGATGAAATTGAGAGTTATGAGGAAGGCCACCCCCAAAGGGACGACCAGACATTGATGCTGATTAGAGTTCGATAAAATTGTCCGTGGTCAGCAATCCGTTGTCCGCGGCCGATTCGTGAATCCGATCGGCGACGTGCGGCTTAGGAAGCTGACCTTGGACAACTGACCACGAACCACGGACTCACAACATCCAGCCATGACAAATTTTCACCACCAGGACAATGCTTTTTTTTGTGAAAACGTTGCGGTGGCGTCCATCGCCGAGCGTTTCGGAACGCCCACCTACGTGTATAGCCGCGCTGTCATCCTGGAAAACTTCCGCCGGCTCCAGACCGGGCTGCGGGAAATTTCCGCCCTCATTTGCTATTCGGTCAAGGCCAATTCAAACCTGCGAATACTCGAGTTACTTCATGAAGCGGGCGCGGGATTCGACATTGTGTCCGGCGGCGAGTTGATGCTTGTCCAAAAAGTGGGAGCAGCGCCGGACCGCGTTGTCTTTTCCGGTGTCGGCAAGACGGAAGCGGAAGTGGACGCCGGACTCGCCGCCGGTATCCTGATGTTCAACGTGGAGTCGGGCGGCGAATTGGATTTGATTGATGCGCGCGCGCGCCATGCCGGGCGCCGGGCCGGGGTTTCAATTCGCGTCAATCCTGACGTCGAGGCGGACACGCATCCTTATGTGGCCACCGGGCGGGTGATTCACAAGTTCGGCGTTCCCAAGGCCGAAGCCCTGGGGCTATACCGCCGTGCCGCCGCATCCAGTCA
Source organism: Terriglobia bacterium (assembly GCA_035308965.1). Lineage (GTDB taxonomy): Bacteria > Acidobacteriota > Terriglobia > UBA7540 > UBA7540 > DASYXZ01. Next base: position 77,274 of record DATGFN010000022.1, read on the forward strand.
TTTGAAAGTTCTGGGAGTAACCTGCCACATCGGTTCGCAAATTCTCTCTCTCGATCCTTTTATGAAAGCGCTCGACGAGATTTTAGGTGTGGCGGAACAATTGCGGGCAGAAGGTATTGAAGTGAAATTTCTAGACTTGGGCGGTGGATACGGCATCCGCTACCAGGACGAGCAGCCGCTCGATGTCGCTCTGCTGGCAACGGAACTCACGGCGCGAATGCGCGGCCTTCCCTACCAACTTATATTGGAGCCGGGCCGCTCACTGGTGGCTGAGGCAGGAATACTCATAACACGCGTTCTCTACTTAAAGTCGAATGAGAAGAAAACTTTTGTGATCGTGGATGCGGGCATGAATGACCTCCTGCGGCCGTCCCTCTATCGTGCGTACCACGGCATCGTGCCTGTCGAATTGCGGTCACAAAAAACAATGTTGGCAGATGTTGTCGGCCCTATTTGCGAGACCGGAGATTTCCTGGCGCTTGACCGCGAACTTCCCGAAGTGCGTCCCGGCGACCTCGTCGCGGTAATGACCGTGGGCGCCTACGGCTATGTTCTGGCTTCCAACTACAACACGCGCCCTCGTCCCGCTGAAGTATTGGTGAACGGAAGCGACGCGCGATTGATTCGTCGCCGCGAGACTCAGGAAGATATGATGGGGGCGGAGGATGTCTAGAAGGCAGAAGGCAGAAGGCAGAAGGCAGAAGGCAGAAGGCAGAAGGCAGAAGGCAGAAGGCACTCCTACCTCACTGTCGCTTTCCAAGGCATCGCGACAGCGCCGCGGGATAAATACCCGACAGGCCCTGAATCCCTCACAAGGGTGAAACGCAGGCCTGTTGTACTCTTGTGCCCTCTGCCTTGGGCATAGTGCTCTGTGCCTACTGCTTACTGCCTTCTGCTTACCTACCACCCCACTTCAATTTTTGTCTCAGGATTTCAAAGTAGTTTTTCTCAACGGGCTCAACCAATTCCACATAGGACGAAGCTTTCTTCATTCGCACAATATCCTCGCTGCGCGCCGCGATGCCCACCTGGCCGTCCACGGTCACATAGGATGACTCGCGCTGGCTCTTGACCACCACCTCAATTTTGGAAGTATCTGAGATCACCAGCGGCCGGTTGGTGAGCGTGTGGGCGCAGATGGGCGTGACGATAAAAGCCTGCACGCTCGGCGCCACCACCGGACCGCCGGCGGCCAGCGAGTAGGCTGTGGAGCCGGTGGGCGTGGAAACAATCAAGCCGTCGGATTTAAAGGTGGAAACAAATTTGCCGTCCACGTAGACCTCGAAGTCGAGGATGCGGGCGATGGCACCCTTGTTCAGCACCACGTCGTTCAGCGCCACGTAGGATGCAATGGCTTCGTCGGCGCGGACAATCTCCGCCGCGATCTGCACCCGCCGCTCAGTCTGGAAGGCGCCGCTCAGCACGCCTTCAAGTGTGGGATACAACTCTTCACGGGTGATGACGGTGAGGAATCCGAGCCCGCCGAGATTAACGGCCAGCATGGGCACGGGCTTTCCGGCCAGCGCCCTGGCCATCGCGAGAAGGGTCCCGTCTCCGCCCAGGACGACCAGAAGATCGACCACGGAGGGCATTTCATTGCGAGTCACGCACTTTTCCGGAACCGCCAGCGTGGCGGCGGTTTCTTTGTCGATACAAACTTCGATTTCGCGCGCCCTCAGCCATTCGAGTAGCGGCTTAACCACTTCGCCGATTTCCGCCTTCTTCGGTTTTGAAATGATGCCGACTTTTTTAATTTGCATTTGTGTCGATTCGTAAGACTTGTCGCGATGACCTATGGGTAGCCCGTCTTGAAAATCGCTCAGTCACTCATTCACCCGATCACCGATAAGCCAACTATTCTAGTCACCTTTCGCCCAAACCGCATGCAAGAAATATTCGCGGTTGCCTTCTGCGCCCGGCAAGGCGCTGAGGACGGATGCCAATCCGACAAATCCCAACTCCTCCAGCTTGCGTGAAACCTTTTGGATGGCCCATTCGTGGAGCCGCGGATCGCTCACCAGGCCTCCTGGTTCCACCTGCTCGCGGGGCACCTCGAATTGCGGTTTCACCAGCACCAATACCTCTCCGGGAGTTTCCAGAAGGCCATGCAGCACAGGCAAAATCGCGGTGGCGGAAATAAAGGAGACATCCATGGTCGCCAAAGCGACTTTAGTACCGAGGTCGGCGAATTCCAAGTAGCGCGCGTTGGTTTTCTCCAGCGCCACCACGCGCGCGTCCTGGCGGAGTTTCCAATCCAATTGATTCGTTCCCGCATCCACGGCAAAAACTTTCGCCGCGCCGCGCTGCAACAAACAATCGGTAAACCCTCCCGTGGATGCGCCCACGTCGAGGCAAATTTTTCCCGCTGGTTTTACCTCGAAGTGATCAAGCGCGTGTTCCAGCTTAATCCCGGCGCGGCTGACGAACCTCGAAGGTTTGGAGAGCAGTCGCAACGGCGCTTCCGCGTCCACTCTGGCCCCGCTCTTGTCCACTTTCTGCTCGCCCACCAACACTTCGCCCGCAAGGATCATAGCCCGCGCCACCGCCAGCGAGCCCGCCAGACCTCGCGTCAACAAGAGTTCGTCCAGACGCACCTTCGCGGCTTTATTGCTGGTCATCAGGGAAAGAGAGTACAACCTGCGGACCGCGAAGGGAAGCGAATGAGAACTTTGGTGGTGTCCGGATTCGCATCGCCGGGAGCGCGGGCGTCTCGCCCGCTCTTTCCTTAACATTTGCTTGCGGGCGAGACGCCCACGCTCCCGGGGAAATTAGGGGATTACTGGAACTTTAATTTCGAGTTATGGATTGCGATGTGGCGGCAGATGGCCATTCCCCGGGTGAAGTATGGGGACTACACACAGCCCAGGGCCGAAATCTACTTTCACCGCTTGAGTTTCTTAAGACCTAGGTTGTAAACTTCTCCTCGCCTATGCAGGATTTCACCCAGGAATTCTTCAGCTTCGCTCCCACGATATACCTCAATTGCGCATACCACGGCCCTTTCCCCCGCGCCACAGTGGAACGAATTGGCCGGGCCATCGAGCTGAAGACCAATCCGGTTCGAATGGTGTCGCACCACTTTTTCGAGGTGACTGAAAAAGTGCGCCAACGCCTGGCGACCCTGGTGGGCGCCGAACCCTCGGAGATTGCCCTTACCAACAGCGCCACCCAGGGCATCGCCATTGTGGCAGCCGGCCTGGGCCTTAAGGCAGGCGATGAAGTGGTCATTGCGAGCAACAATTTTCCTTCCAATCTCTTCACCTGGATGCACCTCCGCCGGTTGGGAGTGGGCGTTACGGTGCTGCAACCCGTCGACGGTTTTTTGCGCATTTCGGACGTGGCGGCGGCTCTTACGTCGCGCACAAAAATTCTCGCTCTCGATTGGGTTAGCTACTCCACGGGTGCGCGAATTGACCTCGCGTCGCTCGGCGAGCTGGCGCACCGGAAGGGCAGTATTTTCGTGGTCGATGGAACCCAAGGGGTGGGTGCGCTGGAAATTGACGTTCATGCATTGCCCGTCGACGTTTTGACGGTCGCCGCCTACAAGTGGCTACTCGGTCCGTACAGCACGGGGTTCGTCTATTTGACGCCTGAAGTTCGGGGCCGCCTGGATTTGCAGGTCATCAACTGGCTCACCGTCGAGCGAAGCGAAGATTTCGATTCACTACCCACCGATCAGTTCACTGTGCCTGAAGCGGCGAAAGTTTTTGACGTTCCCGCGACCGCGAATTTCCTCAACCTTTATGCGCTGGACGCCTCGCTCGAGTTTGTGCAGCGTGCCGGAGTGCGGACTGTCACTGAACACTGCTCCCTGCTACTCGACCGGTTGGCGGAGGGTGTCCTGCGCCGGGGGCTTCGGTTATCCGCCGCTGCCGCGCCCGAACGCCGGTCGACCATTCTCTGCTTCCAGGCGGATTCGCACGAGGCCACGAAACAAATGTACGACAAATTGACGGCCCAGCATGTGGCGGTGAGTCTGCGGCATGGAATGATCCGCGTCTCGCCTCATCTTTACAACAGTGAGGCTGACATTGACCGGTTGCTGGAGATTGTAAGCTAAGAGTGAAGGTGGCAGGGCGTAGGTGGCATGTGGCGATGCAAAACGGGGACGGCGAGACTGAGGCCCCGCCGGCTGTCTGGCCCCAAGATTCGGATTTCCAATTTCGCCTTTTCTTCCAATTGACTTTGCTCTGCGGGAATTTGATAATCATCTCTTGCCTACGATGGTCAGTTTTGCAATGTGGCGAACTCCTGGGGCGAATGGCCTCGATGCGCGGCTCGTCCCCCATCCTTCCGGGGAGGCGTCATGGCCACTTTAACCAACCATGTGCAGAAGGCGTCAAAGCTCTCACGTGAGCTGATGGTGGGCGCTTATCGCACTATGTATCTGTCGCGGCGGCTGGATGACAAGGAAATTCAGCTCAAGCGCCAAAACCGGACCTATTTTCAGATCAACGGCGTCGGGCACGAGGCCATCAACGTGGCCACCGCGCTGCACCTGAAGCCAGGCTACGACTGGTTTTTCCCTTATTATCGCGACCGCGCGCTTTGCCTTCAGTTGGGCGTTACTCCGCTCGACATGTTGCTGGGGGCCGTGGGATCGAAGGACGATCCCGCTTCCGGCGGGCGCCAGATGCCTTCGCACTGGACATCCAAATCCCTGAATATTGTTTCGCAGTCGAGCCCTACCGGCACCCAAATCCTGCACGCAGTGGGCGCGGCGGAGGCCAGCGATTATTTTCTCCGGGTGAGGGAAGCGGCGGAACTCGCCCACAGTTTTCATGCCGATGAAGTGGCCTACGTTTCCCTGGGCGACGGGGCATCGAGCGAAGGCGAGTTTTGGGAGTCCTTGAATTGGGCTTGCAACCGGACTTTGCCCGTGCTCTACGTGGTGGAAGATAATGGTTACGCAATTTCCGTGCCCGTGGATGTGCAGACGGCGGGTGGAAACATTTCGCGGCTGGTGAAGAATTTCCCCAACCTCCTGACGCTGGAGTGCGACGGGACAAATTTTCTCGAAAGTTACGACGCGACCGAGAAAGCCGTGGAGCACGCCCGCCGTCGGCGCGGCCCGGCGCTGATTCACGCTCACGTGATTCGGCCGTACTCGCACTCGCTCTCCGATGACGAGCGTCTATACAAACCGGAGAAGGTTCGCCAGGAAGAAGCCAAGCGCGACCCTCTGACGCGCTGGGCAAAGTACTTGCTGGCCGGGCAGATCATCTCCGAAAAAGAGTTGAAAGATATCGAGGCCACCCTCGACGCCGAGATTCGCGAGGCCACCGACCGGGCCCTGGAAGCCGAGCCGCCGCGCCCTGAGTCGGTGGGGCTTTATCTCTATTCGCCCTCCGTCGATCCCACTTCGGAGCAATTCGACCATCCACCCAAGTTTCATGGCGAGCCCCGCACCATGGTGGACCTCCTGAACGTGTGCATGCGCGACGAAATGACGCGTGATCCGCGGGTGGTGATTTTTGGTGAAGACGTGGCCGACTGCGGCCATGAAACCGATTTGGAGAAAGTGAAAGGCAAGGGCGGCGTTTTTAAAGTCACGCACGGCTTGCAGCGGCATTTCGGGACCGCCCGGTGTTACAACGTGCCACTGGCAGAAGCGGGCATTGTGGGGCGCGCCTTGGGGATGGCGGTGCGAGGGCTGAAGCCCGTGGTTGAAATCCAGTTTTTCGATTACATCTGGCCGGCGATGATGCAGATTCGCGACGAACTGGCCCCCTTGCGCTGGCGCTCTCTCAACGCGTTCAGCGCAGGCATGGTGATTCGCGCTCCCATCGGCGGATATTTATCCGGCGGCGCCATATACCACAGCCAGTCGGGGGAATCGATTTTCGCCCACATCCCCGGACTGCGCGTGGTGATGCCCGCGACCGCGCTCGATGCCAATGGCCTGTTGCGCACCGCCATTCGCTCCGACGACCCCGTCCTGTTCCTCGAACCCAAACACCTCTACCGGCAAACGCATAACCGCAGTCCCTATCCCGGCCCGGACTACATGATCCCTTTTGGCAAGGCGAAGCTGGTCCGCGAGGGCTCTGACCTGACGATTGTGACCTACGGTTCGCTGGTGGTGCGAGCCATGCAGGCCGCCAAGCAACTGGCGCAGGAAGGTGTGCAAGCGGAAATCCTGGACTTGCGCTCCCTCTCGCCCTATGACTGGGAATTGATTGCCGCTTCGGTGAAGAAAACCAGCCGGGTACTGGTGCTGCACGAGGACAGCATTTCGTTTGGCTATGGAGCAGAGATCGCCGCGCGGGTGGCCGATGAGCTGTTTGAATTTCTCGACGCGCCCGTTCGCCGCCTGGCCGCAAAAGACCTCTACGTTCCCTACCACCCCGTACTGGAGGACGCTGTCCTGCCTCAGCCCGCCGATATCATTCGCGCCACCAAGGAGCTGGCGGCGTACTAAGCGGCGCCGGAAAATATTCCTACTCTGCCTGGATTAATTCCAGAGCTTTGCGCGCATACTCTACTAAATATTTATTCTTGGATTTCAAGGATTCCCGCAAGGCAGGGACGGCCACACGCGCGGCTGGTCCCATGCAGCCCAGCGCTTCGGCGGCGGGGAGGGAAACGTCCGGGGACTTGTCGCCGAGGGCCTCAATCAGGGCCGGGATTGCCGCTTCCGCGGCTTTCCCAATTCTACCCAGAGCTTTGGCCGCGCCCCCCTGCCGCCGGCCGGATGGCGACTCGCGAAGGACGGCAATCAGTTCCGGCGTGGCGGCTGTGGCTACGGGACCCATCCGCCCGAGCGACTCAATGGCGGCATTGGGAATATTCTTGTAGATTTCCTGAATCGTTTCATTCCTCTTTTGGCTGTCTTTGATCAACTCTCTTAAAGCAGGTACCGCTTCGTGGGCTGCCGGCCCCATACGGCCCAGCGCTTCTGTCGCTAGGATTCCGACTTCCAATTGCGCATCGTGACACGCTTCGATTAACGCGGGGACCGCGATCTGTGCACTGGCCCCCAACTTCCCCAGGCACTCGGCAGCAGTTCCCCGCCGCCGGGGGCTCTTTGCCGTCTTGAGCATGTGAACTAGTTCCCGCACTGCGACTTCCGCCGAGCCGATGAGTCCCATGGCCTCGGTGGCGGACTCCGCCACTCGTTTGTCCTTATCCCAAAGCGCCTTTAGCAAAGCCGGAACGGCAGGTCGCGCAGCGGAACCGATGCGGCCAAGCGCCACGGCGGACTGGTTGGGGACATAAATGTTTTCGTCGCCCAGCGATTCGACCAAAGTGGTGACCGCAATTTCGGCATCGTTTCCACATTTGCCCAAGCTTACGATGGCCGCCACGCGGAGTTTGAAATCCGCTGCCGTTTGGAGCTCTTTGATCAATTCATCTACCATTGCTCTCCCGCCGCCCAGCTTTATGAGCAAATCGGCGGCGACCTCAGCGGCCAAATTGTATTTGTCATGCAACAATGGCATCAGAGCGGGAATCACCAGGCTGCGGTCCGGGTCCGTATGTCCGAGGGCTCTGATGGCATGAAAGCGGACACTATGGTGCGGGTCGCGAAGCGCCTCAATCAGGGCGGGGATAGCGACGCGGGCATCTGTGCCAATCTGGCCCAGGGCTTGGGCCGCTTGGGACCGTTGATCGTGATCGGGTTCCGTCCGAAGGATAGTGACCAGTTCCGCCTTGGCTGGTGCGGCTGCGGCACCGAGTCTGCCGAGAGCCATGATCACGCACCAGCGATCTTTGTCTTGGTGCTGCAACTGGCCGGGGGCAAGCAACGCCCGCAGTGAGGGCACCGATGCCGGTCCTATCGACTGCATCGCAGAAATCGCTCTAAGCCGGACACTGTAGTCCGGATCGGATTTTGCGAGCTCCACAAAGTGGGGGATTGCCGCAACGGCGTCTGCTCCCATGGCGCCGAGTTCGCCAGCGGCCAGCACGCGGACACCAGGATGTTCGGGGTACGCCAGCCCATGCAGGAGTCCTTCCACACGATTGCTTGCCTGCTCCACGATGCCGTTCAAAATCGCGGCCGCAGCCCAGGTATCCGTCTTGTGATATCGCCCCAGGCCAACTGTGCCAAACTCGTCCAATCCGCTGGTGGCCTTCACGCCCAACAATTGAAGAGCCGTATTAACCGAACAAGGTGGTATAGCCTGCTGGTTGGTCCACACTGACGCGAAGGCACTGCCACTGGCATCGCCTTCGTCTCCAAATTCGAAGAGGGAAAAATAGGCGATCGTACAATCTTTGGAGGCCTTGGCACCCCAGGCTGAGACTAGTGCGTCTTCTGACGAAGGCGGGCTGGTTAACCGGAGCGCTTGCAGGTTTTGCAGGAATCCTCCGGTGGCAGGAACCAATCCCACGCCATCCTGCAGCGGGAAGATCACCGTCGCAGGAAGTAAATCCTTCCATCCGAGTAACGCGTCAAGGCGGCCCAGGAACGCATCGACTTCCCAGCCCATATCTCCAGCTCCAAATGGGAAGCCTGATTATACGCAACCCAATGAAGGTTCGGGCGCCCCTCACTAATGAGAACGAAATCGTTTATTCAATCCAGCGGGGATCCTGTCAGGCCGCGGCCGCGCCGTCTCTCGGCGCGCGAGTGCCGGTTATCTTCTTGGTGACGAACATGATCAGAGATCCGACCAGCCAGAGGACGAGGGGCACGACCAGCGATGCCACCACGTGGGCTCCCGCGTGAAACCAGGTTTTGCCATCCGCATGGTTGGGTGAATATTCGGGAGCGCTGAAAATGTTGTCCTTGCCGGTAAGAATCGAGATCACGATTCCGGCAATGATGATGGTCCCGCCGACTATCGACGCCAACTCGAGCACAGCGAGCAGTTGCTTGTAGCTCCCAAAGCCGCTGGTGTAAACCCGGACCGAGTAGTAGACCAGCCCGAGAAGCAACACGACCGTCAAGCTGAGATACTTCGTCGTCGAGTTGGGCACATCGAGCAGAGATAATCCCAACCTCGCCACTCCGACCAACAGGATCAGGATCAACAGTTCTTTTTCGAATCTCACGTACTCGGACAGACTCTTCCCGAAGATCTTCATTTATTGCCCCCTTTTAATGGTTGGTCCACTACTCAATCAATCCACTTCAGCAATTGCGCTTATGAATCATAGATGTTGGTATTCAGGGATTCGTTCCGGAATATTACAGCGGAAATATAGCGCGTCGGGAGCGCTTGATTGCACGGCAGCCATTTGTCGAGTTACCCCAGCTGCGATTACCGCGTCACAACTCGGTGCCGCCCGGTGGGGCTTGACAATGGTTGCTAGAATGATTGATCCGACTGAAATGGATACAATGATCGAAAGGAGTCCTAATGTCTCCGAAGCCCACGAACGGCAAGATTTGTTATATCCAGATACCTGCGCTAGACATCCAACGTTCGGCTGAATTCTACTCCCAAGTCTTCGGTTGGCAACTGAGACAGCGCGGCGACGGTCGCACCGCCTTCGACGATGCCACTGGCGAAGTGAGCGGGACTTGGGTGACGGGCCGCAAGCCATCATCGGAGCCTGGGTTGCTCATTTATATTATGGTGGACAGCGTGGCCGCGGCCATCGACAAAGTGATTGCCCATGGCGGCGAGATCGTCCAGCCCATCGGCGCCGATGCCCCCGAGATCACTGCGCGCTTCCGTGATCCCGGGGGAAATGTAATCGGACTCTATCAGGAGCCAAACCACTCGGGCGCACCGCAAAAGTAAAAAGCAGGGACCGGTGGTTGTCTTTCGTCATTAGATTCGGACCATGAGCGTCAGCTGCGCAACGCGCTGACGGGATCTGTCCGCACGGCGCGCCAGGCAGGCAGGAACGACGCTGCTAGTCCCACCACAATCATCACCACGAAGGCCGCCCCGAAAGCCAGTGGGTCGCGTGGGCTGAGCCGGTACAGTAAGTATCCGAGTAGCCGCGTCGAACTCAGGGCCACCGCCGTGCCTAGAATCACGCCGCCGGCCGTCAACGCGAGCCCATGCGACATCACCAGGCGCAACAGATCGGATGGCGTCGCGCCGAGGGCCATCCGTAAACCGACTTCGCGCGTGCGTTGCGACACGACATAGGACATCACACCATAGAGCCCGATGGCGGCCAGAAAAACCGCGACTGAGCCAAATGCAGCGAGCATCAAAACCGCGGCGCGTTGCGTCCCGGTGCTCAGGTTTATTTCTTCCTGCATCGGGATCAATTCTCCCAGCGCGAGATTGGCGTCGAGCGCATGGACTTCCCGGACCAATGCCTTCGACATGGTTTCGTGGTCAAGTGAGGTCCGGATGGTCAAGCCCATTCCCATGGCGCTCTGACGCATGGGCACGTAGAAGAACGGCAGCGGCGCTTCCCTTAAACTTCTGTACTTTGCTGTTTCCGCGATCCCGACCACGTGCAGCCAACGCCCATTGACCTGAAGGCGCGAGCCGATGGGATTCTGCCCGCGCCAGTACCGGGCGGCCATCGTCTTATTCACGATGGCGACGGGCAGGGCGGTTTCGTTGTCATCGCTGGTAAATTCGCGCCCGGAAACCAGCGGAATGCCCATGGTCGCAAAATACGCCGGGCCTACTTCGTTATAGTCGACGGTCGGCAGTTCATCCGGGGCGGGGATGTAACCGTCAACCGCAATTGGAGCCGAAGAATAAGCTCGATAGGTGAACGGAATTTTTCGCGCGAACACCGCCGAAACGACTCCGGGCACGGCCTGAAGGCGGTCAATCAGTTGGTCTTCAAAATTCCTGGTGCGCTGCTTATCGTAACCAGCCCCGGTGAAGTCAATCCCCGTCACTAGAATTTCTTTCGTTGAAAAGCCGGGATTCGTGTCCCGCATTAGTAACAGGCTCCGCAAAAGCAGGCCTGTGGCCACTACCAGCACGAAACTAAGCGCAACCTGAACCAGTACCAGGCTTGAGCGCACATTCGCTTTTCGTACTCCGCCAACGCTGCCGGCCGCTTCCGTCTTCAGCGCCGAAACCAGATCGATTTTGCTGGCCAGCATTGCCGGCACAATGGCAAACAGCAGCGTCGCAACCAGACAACTGCCAGCGGTCAACGCAACCACCCGCCAATCGATTTCTCCCGGCAGAATCATCAGCGGGCTTCGGTTCAGTAATAGTACGAGCAGGTTCCTGCACCAGTGTGCCACCAGGAGGCCGCCGGCCGTGGCAAGCGTGGCGAGAATCAATCCTTCGGTTACAAGCTGTCGTACCAGCCGGCCGCGGCCGGCGCCCACCGCGAGCCGGACCGCCATTTCATGCTGCCGCCCAAGAGCCCTGACCAACAACAGATTGCTGACGTTCGCGCAGACAATGAGTAGCACAAACACCACAACTGCGACCGCGATTCCAAGAGTTGGGAGCAGAGTCCCCGCGTTGTTGAAAGGGGTTTCCCACAGCCGAAACAGTTTGACGCCGCGCCCGCGGTTCGTCGCCGGATAATCTGCCTCCAACCGTTTAGCGATGGTGGAGATCTCCTGCTGCGCTTGCTGCGCGCTCACTTCCGGCTTGAGCCGCACAAAACCCTCGATCCAGTGCGCGCCACGATCCTCCAGTTTGTACCCCGGTTGACTCGAATCGAATTTCTCCTGCATCGAAACCGGCACCCAGAATTGCATGGCCCAGCCCACAAAGGTCCCTTGGAAGCCTTCCGGCGCCACACCGACGATGGTGTGCGGCATGCCATTCATCATCTGAGTTTTGCCCACAATTCCCGGATCGCTATGGAACCGGTCCTTCCACATCTGGTAACTGATCACGGTTACCGGATGAGCGTTGCGCCCGTAGTCTTCCTCCGGCTCGAATCCCCGGCCGAGGAAAGGGCGAATCCCCAGCGCATCAAAGTAATTCGACGAAACCACGCTGCCCGTCGCCACCTCGGCGCGGTTGCCGATGCTGAGAGTGGTCCCTGTAATCCGGTCCACAATAAACCAGTCGAACATTTTGCAATTCTTCTGCAAATCGATTAAATCGGGCCACGACATGTCCGTAGCTTCACCGGCAGCACCAGCCACGCCGCGATCCGTTCCGGTAATCGCCATCATCCTGTCCTGGCCAGCCACCATGGGAAAGGGGCGGAGCAGAATGCCTTCGATCCAGCTAAAGACTGCCGCGTTGGAACCAATCCCCAAGGTCAGGCAAAGAATCGCCAGAAGGGAAAAGCCCGGACTCCGCCTCAGCATACGCAAGCCGAAACGAACGTCTTGAAGGAAGGTTTCGATCATCGGGACTCCTCTCTGGTCTCGGAAGCTTTCCTTGATTTGGTCGACGCCGCCGAAGTTGCGCAGCGCCTTGCGACGGGCGTCCTCAGGAGTCATGCCCTTGCCGAGGTTCATCTCCACCGCCATTTCCAGATGCGAGCGCAATTCCGCGTCCAGGTCGTCTTCAAGATGACGGCGGCGGAAAACCGCGGCGAGACGTTGAAAGAATTCACGGCAAAGTTCGCGCATGGCTTAACTCGTCCTCAAAACCCGGTTGATCGCTGCGGACATGCGGCCCCAGCTTTCCACTTCTTCCTCAAGTTGCTTGCGGCCGGCGCGGGTAAGGGAGTAAAACTTCGCCTTGCGGTTGTTTTCCGAAACGCCCCACTTGGACGCCACCCAGCCGCGTTGCTGGAGGCGCAGCAGGGCGGGGTAGAGCGTTCCCTGATTCAACTGCAAGAGGTCTTCGGAGATTTGCTGGATGCGCAAGGCGATCCCGAAGCCGTGCATCGGCCCCATGGCATCGAGCGTCCTCAGCACCAGCAAATCGAGTGTTCCCTGCAGGACCTCGGCTTTGGAAGAAGGCATAGACTCCTTTTGACGGTCTACAGGAGTTTATCACATTCCTGTTGACCGTCAAGAGGAGATTTTTGAATTTGAGGGAGGCGATGGGCGGGTGGCGGCTTTAGCCAATTCCCAGCTCGTCCACTTTTTCAAGCGGACTACCGCAGCGGCGGCAGATGACCGCGCCGCAGTCGCCGCAGACCAGCGGGTCGTCCACTTCGTGCTCGCACATGGGGCAATAAAGCGGCTCGCCTTCCACTTCGACTTCTTCGGTTTCGTCCATGATGCAGTTCTCAAACGGTCTTGCAGGGCGGGCAGTTGGAGGCCCTTTTCGCCTGCGCCGGTCATTTGAAGGATCAGGGCAATTGAAGCGTCAGCTTGATGCCATTCAAGGTGTATTCGAGCTGATGCCCATGACTCTTCTTTTTTGACGAAGAGACGGGGATATAAAGGTAGCCGGCCACGGGCGCGACCGCAGCGCCTTCGGGTAGCCCTTTCTCATTCAGTTCGGCTTCCATGTCTTGGCGATCCCGGTCGGTCGAACCGGGCCGCGCGATGGATGGGTCTGTCCCTATTCCCACGCCCACACCCGCCGATGTGTATACTCCTGTTTGCCTGCCTTGCGTATTGCCGGTGGACGGGTCGTAACGCGGTCCGCTCTCAACTCCAACGCCGACGGATTCCGAAACGGTAACGGGGCGCCCCGAAGGTTGTGCATTTTGATTCAAGGTCGCGGCCACAACTTCAGCGCTCTCAGCTTTCGTCGCAGAATTCGAGCCCACGGTACGGAAGGCAAAGTCGTCGAGTGAAACGTCCAGCGGTTTATCTTTTTCGGGATAGATTGCCACTTCCACCACCAGGCAACAACGATTGATCCCGGTTGCAAATATTTGCCTGGCCTGCTGGGTTGTCAAGAGCGCTGCGCCCACCTTGACTCCATCAAGCTCACCATGAGCGGGGTAGCGCCAATTCGTGGCGCGCGGCACTGTGCCGTGCGGACCTGCCGCGGAAAGCCATGGCACACAGATCAGGAAGGCCATCACCCGGGTTGAATTTCTCACGGTTTCACCTCCAACGGCACATGGGGTTCTGGGCGGACATTCACTTTCAGCATTTCTCCGTTCGGGGGGTAACTCGCAAACAAAGGTGCCCCGGAAGTAAGATTCTGCGCCTCCCTTAGGCAAGAGTCAAACGCTGGCGGTAATGGGTCAGTTTCTTTGTAGAGGCGAGTCTACCTTGCCACTTGGCGGCGTAAAGCCGCCTCTACGTCAAATTGACCCACTACCATCCTGGCGGCGCTGTTGAAGCGGACATCATGATCAAGCCCCACAGGGGCGGCATAGTGTGGCCCATGGTGTGAGCCGTGGGAACATAAAGTAACGGTCCCTTTAATCTTAAAGAGTGGCGACAATTTCTTGGAGGAAGTTGAGCACTGCGGTTTGGGCGTCGTCGAGATGGCCGGCGAAGAAATGATCTGCGCCTTCAACCCAATGCAATTGCTTGGGCTTTTGGAGGGTTTTGAACAAAGCATCCACTTGATCGCGGGGGCCATAAATGTCCCGAGTGCCTTGCACAATGAGCTTGGGCTTGCGAACGCCGGGCAGAAAACTGAAATCCATCATCCCGGCGGGCACGCCCAATCCAACCAGAGCGATCGTACGCGGGTCCTCCGCGCCCGCGGCCAGTCCCACCCAGGCGCCGAAAGAAAAACCCATCACGCAGACGGGCGTTTTGGGGAATCGTGCTTCGAGGTAATCGAGCGCCGCGCGCGCGTCATTGCGCTCGCCAATCCCCTCCGCATACGCGCCCTCGCTATTTCCCACCCCGCGAAAATTGAAGCGCAGGCACGGCAGGCCTAATTGGACTGCCGCCTTGGCGGCGTGGAACACGACCTTGTTATGCATCGTCCCGCCAAAAACAGGGTGCGGATGGCAAACCAGAATGGCGAGTGGCGGGTTTGCTCCCGGCTCCGATTCGAGCAGGGCTTCGAGCACTCCCGCGAGGCCCTGGATCAATGGTTTTTCTATTTTCGTAGGAGCTCCAATTTTTTTCGCCCGCCGTACCAGGGTGTGAATTTCTTCCGCAGCCGCGCCTGCGCATCCGATGAAACAAATAGTGTAGAATGTCGGTCAAGAGGTCGGGCGATTCTCGCCCTCGCCATGAGTTTCAGCACGGCGAGAGGCGCTTGGAATTTGCCCTGGCGGTTGGTGTTCGGCCCGCTGCCGCATGGGCGGGCGCCTGATCCCGGATCAGCTTGACCGGCGAGGTGTTCCTATTAAGTTAAAAATATTTCTGGCGATACTTCTTGTGGTGACTGCGCTTGCCGGGTGGTACATCCTGGTTTACACCCCTGCCCATACCGTTCCACTGGACGTCGCCTACGTTCTGCCTGCTTCTGTTGTGGTAGTGGATACTCCAGCACAAATCCGGCTTGATGTCACTCAATTAAGGAACGGGGACCAGGTGCAAGTGCTCAACCAAACGCGCAACTGGGCCCATATCCGGCTCGACGACGGAAGAACGGGTTGGCTGGAGTTGAAAGATCTGATCGACTCGCGAACCTACCAGCGCGGGCAGGATCAAATTCGCGAAATGACGAAAATTCAGCCGCAGGCGTCCGGGCACACCACCAATGAAGTAAACCTTCGCCTGTACCCATCACGGGATTCAGCCCAATTGGCCCTGCTCGCGCCCAATGAGCACTTGCAAATTTTTGGTCGCCGCTATGTCCTGCGCGACTCCAAGGATTCTGAACCTTCCACACCCGCGGCCAACAGCGATGACGCGACGGCGGCTTCCGCCCAGCGTGAAGCGTGGTATTGGGTGCGGGCAGGCTCGCGCGGGGGTTGGGTCGTCGGGCGCTATATTACCCTGGACGTGCCGCCTGAGATCACCCAATTTGCCCAGGGCGTGAATACCGTGGCCTGGATGGTGCTCGATGACGTTCAAGATAACGGCCGCATGGTGCCGCAGTATCTGGTTGCGGACCGCATGGTCGCGCCGGAGTATGACTTCAACCACATTCGGGTGTTTACCTGGTGGCCGAAAAATCAGGAGTACGTTACCGCCTACGTGGAAAGTAATATCCCCGGATATTTCCCCATTCTTGTTTCCAAGGTTGATGAGAAGCCCTATTTCCGCTTGCGATTGGTGGACAACCACGGGCACAAGTATCAAAAAGTCTACGCCATGGTGAATACCATCGTGCGGCCTTTGGGCAAGGTAGATGGCTGGGAAAGCGAGGGCATGCCCAGCGCACCGGCGCCCCGCTCCCGGCGCCGAAGATGATCGCAGTCGTCCAATGGCAGAGCCGTTGGCAATCCCCGGGTGATTTCGAGGAGGAACATCTTGTCCGTTGGTGATCCCCTTCCAACCAAGCTCCCACCGCCTTCGCTTAGTTACAGGATTTTGCGCGGTTTGGTGCGCTCCTGGGTTTCACTTTTTTTCCGAAAAGTGAGAATCATCAACCAGGGCGTGTTGCCCGAGTCCGGCTCGGCCATGCTGCTCGTCGGCCATCCCGCCAGTTTTATTGACGCCGTTCTTATGGTGGCAGCTTTCGATCGAGAAGTAACATGCCTGTTGGACCGGCGATTTCTGCGTGGCATACTGCGTGGAATTCTCGCCCGATTTCTCGGGATGATCCCTTTTGAAATTGAGGGTGAGGGTTTCCCTGGCGCCATCGAGCGGGCGCACGCTGTCTTGCGAAACGGGCAGACCCTTCTCGTTTTTGCGGCCGACCAAGCGGGGGAGCCCGGCGTGGCTGTGCAGGCATTTTTCCATCCCGCGGCTATCGCGATGCAGGCGGAATCTCGAAGTTCCGGTGAGCTTTGGCTCGAAGTTTTTCCCGTGCATGTGTTTCTTCCTGTCGCCCAACTCTACTCCACCGAGATGTTGATCTACCTTGATGCGCCCCTGATTCCCAGAGAATACCTGGCCCGGGGCGGGAACCTGACAGAGCAGGCCCGGACCCTGGCCGCGGCGGCCGAAGAGGCGTGCCGGCAAAATGTTCTCCGACTTCAGCCGGAAGACGTCAGGCTTTTTCTCTCCGATCTTGAAGAAATATTGCGCGCCGATCTCGAGGAAAACTGGCGGTCGAAACCAAACTGGAAACAAAAGGTGGAAGGCTTTACCCTCAGCCAGTTCGTGAGTGAGTGCGTCGAGCAGTTAAACGGTCTTCATCCGGGCGAACTGGTCGCGCTGCGGGATTTGCTGGCAGTCTGTCGAGAGTCGCAACGGCGATGTTCCCTGGCGCACCTTCAATTGGAACAGGCGGACGAATGGCTCAAGTCTCCATGGCAACGCGCCGTTTTTTGGGTGGCGAGCCTGGTCGGATTTCCCCTGGCGGCCTACGGACTGCTCAATCACCTTATGTCCGCCCTCATCATGTATTTCACCGGCTTGACTCAGAATAAAGAAGGGCAAAATCAAACCGCCAGGTGGGCAGCCCGCGGACTCATTCTTCTGGGCTGTTACGCCCTTCAAATCCTGGTTTGCTCGTACTGGTTGGGCAGGACGATCACGGGTTATTATGCTCCTTCGCTGCCCGTCTCCGGAGTTTTACTTTTGGCCTTTGCGTGGTTGGTATGGCACCGGACTCGCTACCTCCTTCTCGATTTTCGTTCGCGCCGCTTGGCCGCCCAACTGGTTCCGATGCGCAAGGCATTGATTCGTGAACTCAATGCGGCCCGCGATTCTTATGCCGAGACTTTAGGGCTGGCGCATTAGCGTCCCCCCTGAGCCAAAAATCTTGGTTTGATGACCCGCCATGTCCGAAACTAATCCACATGCAGCAGACAAGCCCGGCGTCATCCCCAATGGCGGCGGATTCCATCGCTTGGCCGAGCTCAGTCACGCCGCGCTCGACGCCCTTGACCGGGAGCGCACCGTAATCATTTTCACCGTGAGTCCGCTGGAAGAACACGGACCCCACTTGCCGGTGGGGACGGACGTCTTTGAGGCCGAGTTCCTGGGCGAAGAGCTGGGCAAGAAAATCCTGGAAAATAAACCGGGCTGGACGGTTCTGCTCGGCCCGCCGATTCCCATTGGCGCCTCGGCCTTTGATCATGCAGGTACGCTTCTGGTGCGGGCGCGCACCGTCCGTAACGCCACACTGGATTACGGCGCGGCGCTGGCGCGCCACGGGTTCCGCTATATCCTGATCACCAACGCGCACGCGGGACCCCGCCACGTGGTGGCCTTGGAAGAGGCGGCCGCGGCCGTCACCCGGCGCTTTGGCGTGCGCATGCTTTCCTTGAGCGGGCCTATCCTCTGGAAAATTCTGCGCGGCAAGCTCATTGACCGGCTCCAACCGCACCTGGGCCGGAGCCTGACGCCCGCTGAAAAGGATGCACTGGAGGGCGACGCCCATGGCGGAGTCTGGGAGACGTCATTGATTTTGCGCTGCCGTCCTGAGCTTGTGGACGCCTCGTTCGCCCGATTGCCTCCCATGCGATTCCTTCTGATTGACGCATTGCGGAAAAACTATCCGTTGCGCCTGGGGAACAAGCTGGGTTACATCGGCGCTCCAGCGGCGGCTACGGCCGAGTTCGGCGAAGCCTTCCGGAAATTGCTTGTCGAAGTTGCCTGGGAAGTCGCTCGTCGCGTATTCGACGCCGCGGACGATGGCTGGCAACAAACTTCGATGCTTTACAAGATTCCATTCTTTCGCACCGCATTTCCATATGTCGCGGCGTGCGTCGCACTCGCGGTTACAGGGCTCTTGCTATTTTGGTGGTGGAGATAAGAAGGTCCGGTCTCCGGACGGAAGGACAGATAACCGACGCCTATGACTTTATTTCTATCCGAATCCGACGTGCAGGAACTTTTCCCGATGGAGCGCGCCCTCGAGCGCGTGGAGTCCAGCTTGCGAGCGCAGCATGAGGGCCAGGCGACCAACCGGCCGCGGCAGCGGATTTTGCTTCCTCATTCTTCATTGCACTACATGGCGGCATCACTGCCTGAAGAGAATCTGATGGGGATGAAGATTTACACCGTGTCGCGCGAGGCTTTCAGGTTTGTGGTGCTACTGTTTGATTCAGAAAGCGGCGCCTATCTCGCCCTGATTGAAGCGGACCACTTGGGTAGGATTCGAACCGGCGCGGCGAGCGGCGTGGCGACCAAATTTCTCGCCCGCCCGGACGCTTCCCGCGTCGGCCTGATCGGCGCCGGCCGTCAGGCGCGCACTCAACTCGAGGCCGTGGCGCGCGTCCGCAAACTTTCGGCGGCCAAAGTCTTCAGCCGCACCCGGGAATCGCGGGAAGAATTCTGCAGGGAAATGTCCGCCAAGTTGCAACTGAACGTTGAGCCCGCGGAGAGCGCGGAAGCCGCCGTCCGCTTTGCCGACGTGGTGATCACCGCGACCAACTCGAATGAACCCGTGGTGCGCGGCGAGTGGCTTCGCCTGGGCACGCACGTGAACGCCATCGGCGCCAACATGGCCAACCGGCGCGAAGTGGATGATTCAGCCCTCGAGCGGGCCGCCGTCATTATCGTGGATGACCTCGCCCAGGCCAGAGTGGAAGCGGGCGACCTGATCCAGGGATTTGCAGCCCTCCAGCGCGGATGGGAAACGACCTTCGAGCTCTGCCAGATCGTTGCCGGTGCGCGACCGGGCCGCACCTCGAACGACGACATTACTATATTCAAATCGTCTGGGATTGCGCTTTGGGACGTCGCTGCTGCGGGCTTCATTTACCGCCAGGCTTTGAAGAGAGGCATGGGCAAGCCGCTCGCCCTCTTTGAAAAATAATCGACGGCTGTCCGCCGGTTTTGTCCCGCGCGATGAAGTAGGAAAGTCTTGGGGATCAGCTTTACTTGGGTGAGTCCGGCGGCTTCGAATCCGCCGGCGGTTGAATCTCAATTTTCTTGGCGTCAATTTCGCCGCTGTCGGTGAATTCGCCCTCCGCCTTCACGTGGGCGCCTACGCGAAACTCTTTGGAAGTGGCGGCGCTGCCGTCCGGATGTTTAATCTCGGTCTTCTCGCCGTAGCGCACGTGAAAGATGATGTTTTCTTCCGTCGAAACGGTGAATGTGCCCGTTTCCACTTTGCTGATTTTTCCTTCGAGCGTAAAGCCGGATGCGTTTTCCTGAGAAGACAGGAGGGCGCGATGTTCCGCGCGAGCAGCGCCCAGGAAGCTGAAAAGGGCCAGCCCGATGGTGAAGATGGATCCCGCCAGAACGGCGGCGGGCCGTGTTGCCCATCGCTTTCGCATGCCCATGATGATATCAGAAAAAACGTTTCCCGGGAGGGCGCGGCTAATTCTAAACTCCGCCCATTTGAATGGCAACGCGGCGGGTGGACGTGCCGGGAACCTGGTCGAAACGGACAACGCGGGCGTGCGCCGGAATGGGTTGTTCGCCCTTCTTGAAAGGCAGAACCACCTGCACTATTTCTCCTATTGAGTAGTTCTGGGAGCTTTGGAAATACGCGCCGGTGCGCGAGATATTGACGGTCTCGCCCACTTCCTCCAGAAGCATACCGTGGACTTGGCGCGTCACCTTGATGGGCAATTTCAAGGGCACGCGGCCTTTGGAGCGCAGCTCGACTTGCACTTTCTTTACTGCTGTCACGTCCGTCCCTGCCGGCTCATTGGCTCCCAGCTCCGGCAACGAAAGCGCCGTATCCATTTGTACGGCTACCGCATTTTGAGCCGTGCCTTTGGGCTGACCGATTCGTATCACTCTTGCGCCAATCGGCCGGCCGACGCCGTCCTTCTTGTAGGGCAGAATCACTTTCAGCCTTTCGCCCACCTGGTAAATCTGGGATGTCAAAAAGTAAGCCCCAACGTGCGATACGTCGATGGTCCTGGCGAGGTCTTCCACCACCGTTCCACCCATTTGCCGTATTACTTTCAAGGTAAGATTTAGATTCACCCGCTTGCGAGCGCGTTTTTCCAGCTTGGCTTTGGAAACATCGGAAGAAGGGTTCGCCGCCGCATCCGGCCCCGCTTCCGCCATCGTGTACTCCCAAGTCGTGGTGGCTTTGCATTGCTCGCAATCGCGGGCGACGAGCACGCCCACCTCCAGATATTCCAGTTCGGCTTGGGGGACCGTTCCCAATTGCTTTTGTTGGCAAGTCCTGCACACCAGCCACGCCTGGCCTTCGCCCAGGTCATTCGATGACTCGGGGGGAGGAAAATAAATGCCCCAAATATCGTCGGGCACTTCGTAGGTCTCAACCCCCACTTGGTAAAATCCATCTTGAATTCGGGTGTTGACCCACACCACGCGGAAAGTGCCGGGGACGTCGTTCTTGAGGTTGACTACGTGGATTTCTGCTTCCAGGTCCACCAGACTTTGGAGTCGGGTCATGAAGCCGTATTTCCCAACGAAAATTGTCTGCGTTTTCTCGTCGAAAAATTTATGTTCCTTGGACATGCCGCGCACGCGAATCGGAAATGCGACTTGGACTCTGGAACTGCGGCGCTTCGACGTTTCCACGGTTATCCCCGATCGGTCATTCGATCAAACCAGCCTTCAGTTTGGGATGGAACGGCAGACTTCATTCGCAGGGTGCCCTGCGTTGGGCGTTCAGTTCGATACGATTCTATCACGGCCCCATGAGCCAGGCGGCCGGACCGCGAGTTCGGCATCACTCTGGAAAAGTTACGCCCAGGATGTTTGAAAGCTTGGTGTACTCAATCCCAATCTCGCCCGCGCGCGATGTGCCAGCGTGTCCCACCCAGGCCACTCGAACCAGGTCCGATTCCTTCTTGCCTTTGGGTTGGATCTTAACCCGCGAGCCGGCCGTCAAGGGTTGCGCCGTCTTGATTTTGCCCCCGAATTTGCTGACCGTGACCACGAAGGTCTCTTCGTTGAAAGTCTTGCCGTCGGCAAGTGTTCCCGTTAGCGTAATCGGAATTCGAACTTGAACGCGGCGGCTTCGCCGGACGGGACCCTGGCTTGTGGGCGTGGGCATGAACCACCTCGAAATTGAATGACTCCGCAAATGCCCAGATCGGGCTGGAGACTTCAAACCTGTGAAGCATAGCATAAGCAGGCTGTGCGTTGGCAAGAGGAGCAAGTCTGAGTAGTGCCCTAACTTGGGCTCCGAGCGAGGTTTTCCGAGCCAAACCTGTATTACAGAAAATCATAGACAGGCCACCCCCACGGTGGGAATATTGTTGGAATGGAGACAAAAGATCATCCAAATAAAACCCGGTTCGTCCCACCCTCTCTTATCCTTGGTTTCTTTCTTGCTTTACTCGGGATGGGGATCCCAATGATAGGAATTACTGTAAACCTCTACCTTGGGGCAATTATTCTCCTCGTCGCCTTCATCCTGTTAGCCTATGGATTTTGGAGATGGGAGAAGGCGAGTCGCTGGGGCGTTCGCGCACGAGTTGGCACGCTGTGTGTGTTAGGAATCATCTATTTCAACTTATTTGGTTTTCAAATACGTTCTCAGTACCGTAGGGACCATTCTCCGGTCAACGTCGTATTAATTCCAAAACCGACTATATCGCCCGCCCCAGCTCCTCCTCTGCAAGTTCCAGAGCGACAGGCTGCAACTCCAGAATCTAAGAAACCTAATCCGGTAAAGTCCGCAATTCCACTTAAGCCTGAGCCGCGACCTGAGACTCCAAATCCGGCAGGCACGAACAGTATTCTAACAGGTTCAGTGACCGTGCAACCTGGCGGAGTAGCTTCCATTGGTCAACAGGGCGGCATAACCGCCGGTCAAGTGAATGTATACGGGACGAATTCAGGGCCGATCAAACTTACAGCAAATCAAGACGGTAATACCATAACAATTAGCACCAATCGTCGAATCGACTCTCTATCTGTTCGGTTGTTTTTTGACGCCGACATAACTGGGTGGTCTATGTCTGTCCGATGCTCACAGCGTTGCATGGAGGGAGGAAGGTGGAATGATTCAAGTGGAAAAGCGGACTTAAAAACCATCTGGACAGGTTGGGGGCAAGCCTTTCCTGCCCTTACCCCCGATCATCCGCTTGAGATTTCCCTTTCTGCTTCCAGCCCGGCGAGACTTCTTAGATTTGAATGGGAGGATCGCCCTCCTTTCTAGTTCATCCTGTATTATCCGGGTCTGATAGGGCCATTATTCCGCTTGAAAGCGTTTCAGTGAAAGAGATCTTTCAACGTAAAACGGTTTGGAAGGGAATTGTTGAAGCGTTTGAACTTAAAGGCCATCCCGAAGCCTCTAGGATTTACGCGCGGGCACACGATACGGGCGATCCTGAGAAACCCCAACGCCACGTTTACTGTCTTGTACATTCATCCTATTAAATCGGCCCATGACGCTATAAGAGCGGCCATCGTACGGGAGTCTAGAAGCCTTGAGCCAGAACAAGAAACCTAGAAGGGTTGGAAGGCCAAATTTGCCGAAGGGACAGGCCAAAGGTCGGATAGTGCCAGTCCGTTTCAACGGTGAGGATTTGAAGGCCATCACAGCGGCAGCAAAGCACCAAAAACAGACCGTTTCAGAATGGATTCGTAGCACGTTGAGTGCCGCGATTCAGAAGTGATTTTTGAAATTAGGGCACTACCCAAATCTGGCAGCAGCGACGGCATTTGAAAACCTCCTTGTTTGGCAGGACCTTGGGATCATGATCCGGACTCTACGACCCCTTGTTTTCATGAAGATAATTGGTTCGTTTTGCAAAAACAGTCTCGCCAGAGACACTTATGACCTTATCTTGGCTCTGGCAAAACCTGCCAGGGGCCGGGTTGCCTCTCATCCCCAGAGCATCCGGAGTTGGCGTTCGTACCCTCTGGAAGGGGAATTGCGTTTTGTTCCATCTGTTTCTAATGGGCATCATCAACTCTTGTCGACACCTCAATGGGACTTGCAAGGATTACCGTCGCCTTCCTGCTGCGCCGTTCATACAGTTGTTGCTTCTTATGTTCTATCAGCCTTTCCAGGTGTGACTCGTAACGGATAATCCGATCGAGGTCCTCGGTGGGGGGAAGCAGTTGCGCGTCGCTCAATTCGCCAGGCACTTGCACTTCCCGCTGCAAATACACTTCGAATTCTCTTTCGAAGTACTCAATTTCCTCATTGAGCGCCTTCAGAAAATACTCCCTTCTGTATTCTTGTGTGTGCTGGGGCTGCTTCTCAAAATCGCACCGGCACGTTTCGTAGGCGCGCACGAGGTTTATTCCCAGGCACGAGGCATCGACCCCAAAAATGAGGTCAAATGTTCGAGAATCATTCCCGTTGAATCCATTCAACAAATGATTGCTTCGCACGGTGTCCAAAGTGCTTAAGATGTGTCGGAATTTGGCCGGGCAATCAGGTGAATTCACGAGGCCCCTAACTGCGGTGGCGCAGTCCTGGAAGGTGTTCGCGTGGGCTCGCCTTGCGAGATGTGTTCCCCATTCGCGCTCGGCCTGGAGATTTCGCCTGCGGGAGGCGAGAAAACCGGCCTCGCCACGATGGAGCCTGAACAGCCTCCAATAAAGTTGCGCGATGCCTGCGACCAGCACCTCCTCGACCCCGTCCTGCGGGTCGAATGCCCGGCGCAAGGAGGTGAGGTGTTTCGTGAAGTCGGCGGGATCCTCGCCGAGGGCCTGCATGTGGGCCAATGATACTTGAGCGTAGGCGCCATCCTTGAGAGCATTCAAGCTGGAATGACGCTTGCCGAACTCGGTGCGAGGACCCCGCGACTTGTGTCCATTCCTCCGAACCGCTAAAAGCTGTTTCGGAGTAACTCTTTTTTTGACAAGGCCCATCGATTCCCTCCGGAGATGACATCGGTTGTGCTTGCGGTTTATGACTGCCCACCATCTGAAAATCTAATAGATGCTGTTCCCGCCACGCGGGGCACGGTCGAGCGCCGATACCGCGCGAGACGGTCCCGAAAGCTGGATTAAGCGCCGAAGTACCCGACTTCGGCGACAACCTCATCCAGTCAAGTATGCCGGGTAGAATGGCCGCCGCCTGAATACCACTCGCAGGGATAGAAATCCACGTCGGCAAGTTTGTCGAGGGCCATGCATCGCCAGTTCCCACCGCCCCCCAGTCCCCTGCTACTCCCCCCGGCGATTTGAAAAAAAAGAGCCTGGGAGCGGCCTCGCTTGGAGCCCAGGGCGTGGGGGCACAGCACACGTCGGAGGCCATTGTAAGTGGCGATGATCGGGACTTTTTGCTGGATGGCAGCGTAGATTGTTCCGTAGTTGTCGTCGAGCATGGAGTTAAGTGGTCCTCCCATTCTTTTGGCGGTCCAGGCTTCAGCGCCTTGGTGAAGCAAGTGCTAGAGCACCGGCCAGTTGTTCCGTGGATCGAACGGAATTCCGCCAGTGGCCAGGCATTGTCCCGCTTTATTGGCGCGTTTTAGAATTTCTGCTTTGAATTTCTCCTTGATTCCAGTCGCGAGTTGTTCGACCAAAGGATTGTCTGGAAAGTCGGAGAGCCTTTCGTCCACGGCTGCTTCCGTCTGATCGATGGCTGCTTGAACTTCTTCCGCCTTGGAGGGATTAAAATGGACTTCGCAGATCTTGCCGGAGAGTTCACTGAAGGCCGACTGCAATTCTTCAATCAGATCATTCAATTGGTCGAGACCGGTTGTTGGAAAATCAAACATTGTCTCCTCCTTGAAAGAGATTCTGGTAAGTATTCGTTGATGAGGGGAATGGAGTGATCTTCAGTAAAGGTCTTGGCGCACGCGCGGGGGCGATGGCGTCGCAGGCCGTTTTGACACTTACCGAGATTCTTGCGGCGGGTGTTGCAGTTTAGGCATGTCATCGGCTTGCCTTTCAGCGGAAGCAAGCCGATAATGATCTTGAGGTCGGCATTGCGGCTTACCCCGCGTGCTGATTTGGCCCCGTCGTCAGTCCTAGCTGGCGGCGGGGCTTTGCCCTGCTACCAATAAAGGTCAAGCCCGACCACAGATCTTAAATTGGCCGTGGCACTGTAGGCGCTCTTTCCCCCCACCTTCACGGACTTAACTTCATCATTTTCAACAAGTCTCTTCATCGTCGTGTGAACGCAGGCCAAAACGTTTTGATACTCCTCGACTGGAAAGCCAATCGCAACAAGATCGTCCCGAATTTCTTTTGGAGTCTTTGGTGCCCGAGACCCGCGCAACACATAACGGCAGGCGTCAGAAAACTTCAGCGCCATCTCAGCCCTAGTTTTATCCCCCCTCAACAAACTTTGAAGAGAAGCGATTGTCTTCGAGAGCTTGACCAACTGTTCGTCGATATCTGTTCTCTTGGCAATCAGGCCAGCGAAGTCTTCCTGTGCCTTCCGGAGCGTTTCTCGATAGACCCAATCAGACATGAATTATTTATAACAAATGTATAAATTATTGTCAAATAAAAAAACAGTATTTTGGACATCCAAAGATGGATGTGATGCTTGTGAGGATAAGCGCGGAGGATGCGCCGGCAGTTGTGGGGCACGATATTTTTCCCGTAGGAAGACGAGGCCAGATGCCCACGCCCCGCGCACGGCAGGTTAAAAGAAACATGCGCCCCTACAACGCGGGTAAAGAATTTACAATCCTGACAGTTTCGAGGCTGACGCGGATCACCTGGCCGACCAGACGCACGATGTATTCTGGATCGTCGGGGCGATTCGGGTCAGAGCGGATGCCGCTGTGCTTGTCCTCTGTCACCTGGTATTGGTCAATCACCCATTCGAGGGCGCTGCGATTGCCTAGGCGATATTCAAAGGCTTCGGGCGGAATGCCTCCAAGGGTGAGCGAGTCATTCACCTTGAGGGATTTGCGATCTTTGGATATTCGCATCTTGTCCTCGACGCGATAGGAAAGGGGCACGTCGCGGTTTTCCATGAATTTCAGCGGGTACGGCTTGAGTGATTCGTAGCCGATGTGGAGGTCGGCCAGTTCTTTCCCGGCTTTGGCAGAGGCCCAGAAGGCAGACGTAGCACGGCCATCCTGGCCGTGTCTAGCCACGGGCGGGACGCCCGTGCTACCCCCTACAAGGGGGATTCGAGGCAGTTCGCGCTTCAAGTTCTCGCCAAATTTCTCGCGATAAGCGGGGTGATGGAGGACGCCGTAAACGTAATAGAAAATGTCCCACTTGCTGATTTTCTTATCGCCGTAGTGCCCCTGAAAATGTTCCAACGCCCAGTCCGTTACATTCTCGCGGCGGTTCGTACCGTCTTCATCGTAGACGTAGAACGGGAAGCATTGGCCGGGCCGCCCTCCGGGGGCATGGCTCGGGATGACATCTGTCAAGAGGGCGGAGAAGGGCATTTGTGAATCGATAGTGCAGCATATTAGGCGATTCTCATTTTCAACAATCGCAGATGGGAAAATGTGAGGGGTCCAGTAGACCTCTTCATTCAAAATTCTATCGAAGAAAAGCCAACGTCTGCAGAAAGCCCTGTAAAGCGACAGCCGTACTTTGGAATCATCGAAGGATGCAAAATTATGCCGCTTCAAATCAAGCTTCAGATCTCGGCTCCATTTTATCCTTTCGTAACGCACAAATTCGTCCACCGAAGCCTTGTTCCCAGATCGCTTATATCTGTCCACTTCGCCGTTGTAATCTTCGATGAATTTCTTGACCCGTTCCACCAGAGCCTCGCGCTGAAAATCGTAGACGACTTCATCCCTATTGGTCTTTACGCCTGCCGAATACGTCTTGAATACTGTTTCAACCGAGGCAGGTTTTAGGACTTTTGCTGCCTTGCTGGCGAGCGCCATAAAGCTTTGAAATTCGTCCGCGTGTTCATTTTCGATCCATGAATTGTCAGGGGCCGACTTGGGGTTGGTCCATTTCACGGAGCTTACGTTCTTGCGTTTGGCCAGCCAGTTCAGCTTTTCTCCTTTCCGCCAGCCCTCGGGCACGCGGTAATATCCCAGTCCCACATTATTCACTGCTTTTGTAGCGCCGACCTTCAGGTCGGCACCCTGGGGCACAACAGAATCAACATCCGCCGGCCTAAAGGCCGGCGCTACGGGGCTCTTGCGGATAGCCAACGTGATCCCCACGCCGACTTGAATCCCAAATACGTTGTGCGTGGTCCCGCTCAGCTTGGGATTGCGGCGCACGTTTCCGTGCAAGTCAACGTGGTAAACCTCGGTGAAGTCCTGGAGCAAGTATTTCCTCATTCCGTCGAATGCGTATTGGTCCACGAAGCTATTATTGGAAACAAACGCCACGATGCCGTCCCGTCCTTGCAGCCGGTCTGTCGCCCACCGGAAGAATTTCACGTAAGGGTCAGATAGCGCATTCTTGTTGCTGGCCTTGGACGCTTTGGCGTAGGTTTCCGACACGCGCTTATCGATCACTTCATATTTCCGGTTCTTATTGTTGTCGTTTTCGTTCTGCTGGTTCATGTTGTAGGGCGGATTGCCAATCACCACAGTAATCGGTGTGCGGCGCTGGCGTTCGACCCGTTGCGCGTTGGCTTCATTCATAAAGCCGAGCTTGTGCTGGGTGCCTTCGGCAAGGTCGAGCGAATCGACAAAGCATAAACCCTCGAATGGCTCATACGTGCCTGTAATTTCGTAAAAGGCGTGTTCGATATTCAGCGCGGCGATGTAATAGGGCAGCAGCATCACTTCATTGGCAAACAGTTGCTCGCGGTACACACGCGGCAAGTCGCGCTTGGAAATGCGGCGCAGCAGGTTGACGATGAAGTTGCCCGTGCCGGTGCATGGGTCAATGATATAAACGTCGGAACTCGACAAGCTCTTTCCAAATTCCTTTTCCAGCACTTCGGCGACGCTGGCGCACATAAAGTCCACAATCGGTTGAGGCGTGTAAACAATGCCGTGAGTATCCGCCACCTTCACGGAGTAGCCCTGGAAGAACCGCTCATAAACGCTGTTCAGGAAATGTTGTTTGTCGCTGAAGTCGATGAGGAGGCGGGCCGCCGACTCAATGGCGAGATAGAAGCGGTCCAGCTTCTTCAAATACTCCTGCTTGCTGAAGCTCTGGCTCACCAGCGCGTCAATCACGCGCTCCACTTCCTGGGCGATGGCGTTGCGCTTGGTGAATTCCGGGTTATCAAAGATGGTGCGGATCAGCCGCTCGGTGAGAAGGTGCTGCACCAGCATTTCATCCACTGCTTCCTGGCGAATGTTGGGATTCAAGGCGGTCTGGCAGAGGGTGAAGAATTGGGCGAAAGCCTCAATGAAGCGGGGATTATCCTTGTGCGCCTCGCGAATCTTTTCCGCCAGGCCTCGTGCTAATTCGGGCACGCGCTCCTGGAATTCCTCCACCGCCTCCTCAAAGCCTTCGATGTCCGGCTCGGCGTACCCATAGAACTGGTTTAGCAGCCTGGCAAGCTCCTTGGGATCGCCCAAGGGAACACGCAGGACCTCCTGCTTGTTTTGGTAGAGGACGCCTGTCTGAGTGTCTTCAAATATGATGTTGGAAAGGCGGTAGCCTCGGGCAATTTTGCGACGGATTTCCGTGTTCAGGTCATCCTTGGTGTCCTTGGCTTCCCAGTAGCCGCGCGGCAGGCTGTTGGCGTCGCGCAAGGTGCCATCCGGACGCATCA
The DNA here is from genome assembly GCA_035308965.1 of Terriglobia bacterium. Taxonomy (GTDB): domain Bacteria; phylum Acidobacteriota; class Terriglobia; order UBA7540; family UBA7540; genus DASYXZ01. The sequence goes on from DATGFN010000022.1 coordinate 106,454, forward strand.
GGCTGCCACCGGATTTTTCGGAGAGTTCGGGAACTAGCGTCCAACCCTTTAGCTTCGCGGTTTCTTGAAGAAGAAACTCAAAGGCTGACCGGACGCTCATTTCATTATCGACATTTTGTTTTTTCAACGCTTCGAGAGTCTCGTAATATTTGCGGACCGAACGGTGGTTGGGAGAAATAGAGCCGCGGGTGGTCATAACGTCGCGGGTAATATTAGCACTTTTGGGATTTTAGGGCAGGCCAGCTATTAGACCATGTCAAATTAAGGCGGAAATTACATAAACTAGAGCTCGAATCTTTCCCTCACAGACTTAACTAAAATCGGCTTCAGCATTTCTTTCTTGATCCGAGCAAGGACAACCATGGCAGATTCTTTCTTTGGGATAAATTTCTTCACTCCAATTCGATGATTGGGAGGTGACCATCAGATGCTTATTTTTCGTCACCTCTTGCCTTGCGTAGGGTACATACGTCTGACACTATATTTTATCTATAACTAAATAGAGCGCTTGTTCAGCGAAATTTCGGGCGAAAAAATTCAGGCGCCTTTTTTGTCCCTTTTTGCCTCATTTTTCACCCTGCCCTTGCGCTAAGATGCCATGGAGTATGCGTGCCGTAGTTCAAAGAGTAAGTCGTGCCCAAGTTCGCGTGGAAGGTCAGGTGATCGGCAGCATTGATCGCGGGCTTTTAGTGTTGGTCGGGTTCTCCACCGGCGACACTGCGGAACTCGGACGATCTCTGGCGGAAAAGATTATTGGCCTTCGCATTTTCGACAATGACCTCGGTAGAATGGACCGGTCGATTCTGGATACCGGCGGCGGCATTTTGGTGGTGTCGCAATTCACTCTCTACGGGGACTGTCGCAAAGGCCGGCGCCCCAGTTATTCCCGCGCAGCACAGCCTGAAAATGCGCGCCCACTCTATGAAGCCTTCCTAAGTTCAATGTGTGACCTATTGCGTGGCCATGACGTGAAAGTCAGCGAAGGCCGCTTTCAAGCCATGATGGAAGTGGAGTCGGTAAACGATGGGCCGGTGACTTTGCTGTTGGATTCTGAGAAGGCGTTTTGAAAGGACGAACCGAAGTCCGTTTTCTGGCTGCGATCTCGCGGTTAGTTTTGCTTTGAGGGCAAGCTCATTGCGTTGATTGCAGGGCCCGCCGGAAAAGAACCTTCGGGCCCTCGCGCCACTGATCGTTCAACCCCACTTGAATTATCTTGATGGCGGGATCAAAGTAACGAAGCACCGACTCGGTGGTGGAATGAAACCGGAATGCAGGACAAACCAGGTAAAGGAGCGGAGGTTCAGGAGAGAGTTCGAGGTCGTGAAAATAACCGTACTCCTGAAACTGGCCGCGCTCCAGAAGCGACTTGACGCGCAGCCAATAGTCCAGCCCCTGCACCGGTAAATTGATCGCCTCCTGAACCTTCAGCTCGACCACCGCCAAACGTCTGCGTCGTGTCATCGCCAAAATGTCAATGACCCCACGGTCCATCGCGGAGACAGCCGGCACCTGCGGATAGACACGCTCAGCCACAAGGTCAGCATCCACTTTTGTAATGTCCCGCAGGAGAAGACTTTCAAGCCACCGTTCTGACTGCAGGCGGTAGTAGTTGTGAAATTTGTTTCTGCTGCGGGCGGCGCGCAATTCGCAAACTCGCCGGACGAAGTCACGAAAGTCGGCGCAATTGTCTTCGCTAAGCTTTTGGCAACTCCCCTCCAGCCCGAAATAAACCCGCGGGGAAATTTGGCCTTCGACGCAGGCAACTTCCAACCCTCGCACACGCAAGGAGGTGAAGTTTCCAGTGGGATCGGGAACAAGTTCCGTCTGATCCAATAAGTCGGCCAAAGTTTCACGAAGCAACGGCCGATGCGCTTCGACGAGTATCTCCCCACGGCGGCGCGGCGCAAGGCGTGTCTCAATATTGCCAAAATCTTTAAGGTCAATTTGATTAGCGCGCCCCTGACCGGAAGGCCATTCCAAAATTTCAACTTGGATAGCACGATGATTAAGACATGAAGCTCTGTGCGCTGTGAGGCGGACGGCGGAAGATGGCAGAAACAATTTGAGGCCGGCCACAGTCACACGATCCAAGTGGGCGCGCAGCCAGTCCACCCAGATCAAGCCGTGCGCGAGAGCTGCGTCCGCGGCGCCCTGCGACTCGTCCTCAGCGGAGCCGAGAAACGCCCAGCCGGAACTTCCCCGGCGTGCCAGGCCACGCGTGTACCAACTGGAAAAAGAGTGTTCCAGATCCGATCGGTTGCTGACGTGCTCGAAGCGGAAGCCGTGGTACTGCCGCTCGAGCATGGCAAGCAATTCGGCCTTAAATCGGGAGCGATCGGCCGCGCGCGTGCGGTTTGATTTCGCCGGCTGAGCGAGTTCGCGAAACTCCAGCGTGCCCGTTTCCCGGCCGCCGGGTTTGCGCGCAAAAACGCCGATACAACCGCGGTCGCGATAGGCAACTGTTTCCAGGCGCCTCGCGATCGAACGCGATTCGTTCCACGCCTCGAAAAGTAGTTTGTTGAATTCTATAGTCAGCTTCCAGCGAGCTGCCGTCAGGTCGAAGAGCTCGACCTCGTCCTCCAACACGATGGGATGGGCGAGGGAGCGGATGAAACTTTCAAGTTCGTCGTGCAGTGCGGCAAGAAGTTCAGGATCGCGCGAGGACGGCATTTTGAGTCACGCAGCCATTATAGCCGCATGAAGAGAGCAGACTTCCGGAATTGTTTCAGCAGGCCTATCGATTTAATTTTGCATCGACGGAATTGAATTCCGCGCTCGGAACAAAATCCAAAGCGGTCATCACAATCCGAGCGCGGCCAGACGATTCTGAGCGCACTCACAAGTAACGACGTCAACGCTGGTGAGATTGATCCTCAGCAGTTCCCGCAACAGGCGAGCACTTCAGGCGAGATGTTTTCGGAGGTAGTCTCCTCGGAAGCTTTCTTGTCCCATGTGGCCAGGAGCATGACCTTTCCATTCAGGGGAGACAAGTGGATGTAATAGACTTTGGAGCAATTTTCGACCTCATAAAAATTCCTGCGATGCGGATCGGGGATTGCCGGCGCACCGGTCACCAAGAGTCCGCGCAGTTTTTCCACCATCTCGGACGGATGATTCCTCAGATTGTCGATGATCGGTTCCTTTTCCAATTTCAGCTTCATAAATCACCTCTTGAATGAAACCCCAATTTCTAAAATGTAATACGGGCTTGGCGTGTTAAAAGTTTCATCATTTTTCATCCCCGCCACTGCGTATGGTCCAGCCAACCCAATTTTTCACGACTGCCCGCAAATCCCAGTTGCGACGCCTTATCCCATTAGACGCCCAAAACGCCAAAGCGTTATCTGTGAGTCGGTTTTTTTTGAGCGGGAATGACGAGCGAACCCTTGTCGAAAAGTTGAATCTTGCATCACCGGAGGTACCATCAGCTTTGCAAAAGCGCCATCGGGATTCACTCTGATCATCATGGACTATGCTCAGGACTCCCAATTAGGATATAAATTAGATTGTTCCGGGATGTCGACCCACCATAACATTCGCGGATTTACGAAATCTCACCGGTGGGGAAATTCAGCGTCAGTATGAATCTGTTTTCACTTGCACGCAGTCACTGCATGGTCGGCTTATCGCTACTCGTTGCTGCAAGCCTTTGGCAGATTGATGCCACGAGGGCGGCGCAAGGCGATGTGACGGAAGGCCAGCGTCGCGGAGCCGCGCTACGCCGTCCAACTCCGGAGTCGGAACGCGGACGGAGCCAGTTTCTAAAGAGCTGCGCGTTTTGTCACGGGCCGGAGGCGAATGGCGGCGCTGCGGGGCCCAATCTCTTGCGCAGCACGGTGGTCCGGCACGATGAAAACGGAAACCTCGTTGGGCAAGTCGTCCGCGAGGGCCGGCCGGAAAAGGGGATGCCTCCGATTCAGCTCACCTCGGATCAAATAAGCGACGTCGCGGCCTTTCTTCGCTATCGAGTCGCCGTATCCGATGGGCGTTCGGCGCCACGACCAGGCGCGGATTATTCAGCGGCGAAATTGTTGGTGGGCAATGCGGCGGCGGGCAAAGCTTTTTTCAATGGGGCGGGAGGATGCTCGGCGTGTCATTCGGCAACTGGAGACCTGGCGGGAATCGCGCAAAAATATCCGGCCGTGGATTTGCAAACACGCTTTTTGTATCCCACCGAACCTTACCTGACGGCCACAGTCACAGACTCCTCTGGGAAACATTACGCCGGCAAGATTCGACTCCAGACGAACTATGAAATAGCCCTCGAAGACAGCGATGGCTGGTACCGCTCCTGGCCGCTCGACAATGTGAAAGTGGAAGTGAAAGATCCTCTGCTTGCTCATCGCAAGTTGCTCTCTCAATTCACAGATTCCGAGATGCACGACATGCTCTCTTACCTGGAGACTTTGAAGTGACCAAATCAATTCTTGCCTTCTTATTGTGCGTCACTTCTCTCCATGCCCAGAGCCTCGATCCGGCCGCATTACTCAAACCGCCCACGGACGCGTGGCCATCGCACAATGGCGATTACACCGGAAGACGTTTCAGTACGCTCTCCCAAATCAATCAAGGGAACATTCATTCGATCACGCTGGACTGGGCTTTCCAGACCCACCAGCAAGCGATGAAGTCAACCCCGCTCGAGGTGAATGGAATTCTTTACTTCACCGTTCCCAATCACGTTTGGGCGGTTGATGCGCGAACGGGAAGGCAGATTTGGCAATTCCAGCGCCAGTCAGAAGGGAATTACATCGGCCAGCGCGGCGTGGCGATGTATCACGACCGGTTATATTTCGGCACACCCGACGCCCATATGATTTGCTTGAATGCCCGTGACGGCAAAAAGATTTGGGAGATTGAAGTCGCGGATGTGAAGTTCGGGTATTACATCAGCGTGGCGCCGCTGGTGATTAAGGACAAACTGATTGTGGGAATGTCCAACGACCAGACCGACATCGCTGGTTTCCTGGACGCTCGAAGTCCGGAAGACGGCAAACTCCTCTGGCATTGGGACGCGCTTCCCAAACCGGGAGCGCCGGGGTCCGAAACGTGGCCGAACAAGGAAATCATGGCGCATGGCGGAGGCACCACGTGGATGCCCGGCACGTATGATCCCGAGTTGAACCTTATCTATTGGGGCACGGGCAATCCACATCCGGTATTGGCTGGGGCGGTTCGCCCGGGAGCAAATCTTTACACCTGTTCGATCGTCGCACTCAATGCGGATACGGGCAAGATGGCCTGGTACTTCCAGGCTTCACCGCACGACACGCAAGACAGAGACGCGAACGAGACGCCGGTAATATTCGATGCCGATTTCCACGGACGTCCGCGCAAACTTCTGGCCCAGGCAAGCCGCAATGGTTATTTCTTCCTGCTCGATCGCGCGACGGGTGAAAGTCTTTTGAGCGCGCCCTATGGCCCGGAGAATTGGACCGCGCGGCTCAACCAGCGTGGGGAGCCCATTCCGAAACCGGAAAAGGAGCCGCGGCCGGAAGGCGCATTGTTCGAGGGTTCGGGAACAAACTGGTGGGCGCCAAGTTTCGATCCCGATACCGGCCTCTTCTATGTGAATGCCCACCACAGTTTCCTGGTGACCTACCTCACGCGAGATGAAAAGGATGAGGCCAGCGCGTCCGACCATCAGGGCGGCATGGATAGTCCTCTCTGGGCCGAGGACATGCTGGTGGCCATCGATTTCCAAACCGGGAAAATTCGCTGGCAGCGTGACCGGCCGGTCGGCACGGGGCAAGGGAGCTTGAGCAACGGCGCCGGCATCCTGACCACGGCGGGCCACCTGCTGATTACCGGTGATGATTCCGGCGACTTGATTGCGCTCGATCCCGCCACAGGAAAATCGCTCTGGCACCTGTACGCCGGCGGCCGATTGACGGGCTGTCCGATGACGTACGAGCTGGATGGCCGGCAATATATTCTGACCGCGGTGGACAGCGTTCTATATGCCTGGGCGCTGCCGGAAAATTCAGCCCATCCGGAGAATTAAGGTTCCGCTGGCAAAAGTCGCGGCCAATTTGCGCGCGTTAATGCTCCCGATCCGGTAGGCGATGCGAACCGTCCATACTTTCCCACGCAAAAAACGGAACATTTCCACAGGCTGCGGTATCACAGGCAAATGATTGGCACCTGAAACTAGAGGATTGAACTGACGAATTCTTCCACAGTCAATTCGGCCTGAGCGATGATCGACTTGATGGTTTTGGGAGCCAAGTCTCCGCCATGCGAGGGGATGACCACGTGGAGATAGAGCTTGGTGTGATGCCGAAGATTGATGTGGCTTCCGGTCTTATAATGAATATAAAACCCGGCTTTCAAGAGAGCTCTCAGAACTTTTCTTGCAGTGACACGAGGAAGTTTCGGCATTACGCCAGCATGGTCAGCCTAAGCTGCGCGGTCTCTCCCTCCACGGGGATGGATTCATCAGCCTTCTTCAACCCTTCAAGGTAGCACCGGATGGCATCCTTGGCCATTCGGCGGGCGTGTTCCAGGCTTTTACCCTCCGTCACCAGTCCGGGCAGCGCGGGTACGACCACGGTATATCCGCCGTGTTCGTTCGATTCGAGAAAGGCGGTGTACTCATGCACCTTGTGGCTCTTCATTCTTAGACCCTAGCACGCTCTTGGGAGAGATGCAAATGCCCGGCTCGCCCGCATCCGCTTGCGGGGCAAGCCCGGGCCCCACTAAAACCCTCTTGCGGGTCACTGCGAGAAGAGCGAAACGCTCGCCCGCCATCGGGATTTGCGGACTTTCAGTCGGGGCGAGTCCCGGCCGGTTATTCAACTTAGGATAATCCATATATCAGTATTATTTAATATCATGCGAAGAAAAAGCCGCAAACTACAAAGGCGGCAGTCTGCCCGCTGATACGGTCACCAGTCGGCCCGTGCTGCGGATTGTGCGCAAGGGTGGAGAGGATACCACCGATCTTGCCGAACCTGGAGGAGGGATTTGGGAGGCAGCCTCCTTCATTCCTAAGGCCAACGTTCTTACCCCTGCCTTTGTCCCGTTGCTTTTGCATGATATCGAGTGTATACAGGTGTGGACGTTACCCGTTGAATATAATAGTCATAGGGTCCAATATTCCATTGGGCTGACTTGCAAACTGCAACGCCGTTGCTCAGAGCATTTAGAATCTTGGGCAACGTAGCTGGGAAAATGATAAATCGGATTCTCCTGCTGCGTAATACAGGCCAGTTCGATACGGTTGACGCATGCGCGAACGTCCCATTTTCGCGCCTGACTCTCATCTACGCTGAAAACAGTCGTGGAAAAACTACCCTAGCCGCAATTTTTCGATCCTTGGCGACAGGGGACCCAGTTCTGATCGCTGAGAGGCGGCGATTGTCCGCTCAGAACCCTCCGCATATCATTCTGGATTGTGCTGGCGGGCCACCAGATGCGATGTTTCTGAATAACGGTTGGAATCGGACACTCCCCAATTTGGTGGTCTTCGACGACTACTTCATCGACAGAAACGTATACTCTGGCCTGTCAGTTGGATCTGACCACCGACAAAATCTTCACGAACTAATTCTTGGAGCTCGTGGCGTGGACCTGAACCATCAGCTTCAACAATACGTGGCACAGATCGAGAACCATAACGTTTCAATAAGGGTTAGGGCAGAAGCGATACCGGCAGTAGCCAGAGGTCCTTATTCAGTAGATGGTTTTTGCGTGCTTCCGCCTGACCCAGAGATTGACGCAAAGATCCAAGCAGCTGAACGTGCCCTTGCAGCATCTCGTGAACAGGACCCTATTCGCAACACACCGGCTTTTGACGCACTAAACCTCCCAGATCTTGATCTTGCCGGAATCGAACAGTCACTTCAACAGGACTTGCCAGCCCTTGACATCGCCGCCGCCGCACGTGTGCAGGCTCATTTGGCTGGAATTGGACCAGCCGCCGAGACTTGGGTCGCAGACGGTATGCGACGTTTGCCTGGGGGCCGGGCAGAAGAAATCCGTGGAACTTGCCCTTTCTGCGCTCAGGACCTAGTTGATTCGCCTGTCATTGCACACTACCGGGCATACTTTAGCGAGGCGTATTCGGGGCTTAAGCAAAGAATCGCCGAGACTATCGCTTCAGTCAACCGCGATCACAGTGGGGAAGCGACTGCGACTTTTGAGCGGGCGGTTCGCGTGGTGGGTGAGCGACGACAATTCTGGTCACGCTTTTGCAATGTCCCCGATGCTCAAATCGACACGGAGTCCCTCGCGAGGGAGTGGCATGATGCGCGGGAGTCTTTGCTTGCATTGCTACGGGAGAAGGAGCGGGCTCCATTGGAGAGGATGGCGGTATCAGAACAAGCTAGTACCGCGATAACCGCTTTCCGCGTACGCAGGGAGCTCGTAGCGGCCCTCAGTGGCCAGCTTCAAGACGTGAACGTAGCCATCAATCAGGTCAAGCGAGAGGCGGCGGCCGCTGATGTGACTGTTCTCAGGGACACCCTTATCAGACTTAGGGCTGTCAAAGCACGGCATGCGCCTCAAACGGCGGCCCTTTGTGATCGGTATTTGGCGGAGAAAGCAGCAAAAACCAATACTGAGCGGCTGCGGGACCAAGCAAGGGTTGCGCTTGATCAGTACAGAGTAGGGATATTCCCAGGCTTTGAAATAGCGATCAATCGCTATTTGGACAGGTTCAACGCTGGCATTCGACTTGCCAGGGTGACATCGGTCAATACGCGCGCTGGCTCGACGTGTACGTACGATGTCATTGTCAACGACACGCCTGTTCCAGTAGGCGGCGCCCCGATTGTTGGTCTACCATCTTTTCGCACTACACTCAGCGCGGGAGATCGGGGCGCTCTAGCTCTTGCGCTTTTCTTGACGACTCTTGATCAAGATCCAGCCGCTAGCAACAAAATTGCTGTGATCGACGACCCAATATCGAGCTTGGACGAGCACCGTTCTCTCACTACGGTCCAGGAGGTGCGCCGCCTCGCACAGCGTACGTGTCAGGTCATCGTGCTCTCGCACAATAAGACATTTCTTGGCCGCATCTGGCAGGGAGCCGATCGCGTCGGTCGAGCCGCGCTGCAAGTCGCACGTGATGGTGCGGGGTCGTCAATCCTTCAATGGGACGTCGACCAAGATTGCATCACCGAGCACGACAGGCGCCACGCTGAACTTCGTGAGTACTTGGAGAGGCCCACACCGAACAACAGAGGAGTTGCATCCTCCATACGCCCGTTGCTTGAAGCTTTCCTACGGGTGGCGTATCCGGGGAATTTTCCGCCGGGCTTCCTGCTAGGGCAATTTCGCGATCTCTGCACCCAGAGAATTAACACTCCCAGGGAAATGCTCAATCTTGTGGATACTGAGGAGCTTCGCGATTTGACTGAGTATGCAAATAGGTTCCATCACGACACCAACCCAGCATGGGAAAACGAGCAGATCAATGATGGCGAACTAACCGGGTACGTGCGAAGGGCGTTGAGGTTCGCCTCGAAAAGGTGAGTTGATTGCCCGTGGCGCGTATATCGACATACGTACATGCTGAAATGCAACTCAAGACAAATCGGAAGAGAGCAGCGAGTAGCGCGGTCCGCCGCTTTTGCGGTCCGCGGTTTCTCCCTTGGCACGACTGTAATTCATGCTGGTAGATCCATCGTCAGGAATGGAATCATCGGGCAGGTGCACCATGACGAAGGGATATCACCCTGAATGTGAAGGGCCGCGCAGCCTCCACCCCCGGCCTACGGAATGGAATTCTACAAGGTGAAAATGCTTGGCCGAGAAAAGACGCTGACCGCATTGCCGGCGCTGAAGGCGAAGGTCGGGACCGTGAAGAAATCCATCGCCGCGATGACTTCACTGCAATTGCGAAGAAAGACTAGCCCTTCCATGGCCGGTTCGGGGCTGCGGCCCGATCAATGGTCATCATGATCAGGCAACGGGGAGAAGGTATGATTTGAGGCTTTGCGCGTCAAGATGGCTGGCGCATTGGTAGTGGGTCAGTTTGTCGTAGCGGTGGTCTCTGACCGCCGGAACCTAATTGAATCAAAATACGGCGGTCAGAGACCGCCGCTACAAAAGAATCAAACCGACCCACTACCGGCCCATTGTGACATTTGACTGTCTACGGGAAATACGATTGATGGTAGAGATGCCTATCTTCATGAGGAGCCGGGAAACCGTCCCTACGGGTTTCTTTCGGACGCTGTCGGCTGCCATACCATAAGCTCCTGCATACACACGCTTGAACGCCACACACGCCAATGGGTATGTCATCTTGGCAGCCAACGGCCATTTTCTGGCGGCCCCCTTCCTTACCCGCGGGAGGCTTGCGCGCAGTGAATAGAAGGTTTTCCAGCACTTCTTGTTCTCGATGAACAGGTCTTTCCCGCTGATCTGAGGGTGCTTAATAATGTCGACAGGTCTAAGAGGCTTCAACCAATACTTATCGTGAAGAACCTGAATCTTGTGCTTGGGAACGAAGTCCGGAGTTCCGGAATTCTTTCTGTCGTTCATCAATTCATAAAAGTCTTTCGTGCCCGGATAGGGATTATAGACAGTGAACTGCGCAAATAGGGTGCCCGACTCTTGCGCAAATTTCCTCATGGTTCGAATCGTCTGAACCGTATCAGATTGGAGACCGCAGATGATCGAACTCAGCACGATTATTCCAGCATTCTGAATCTTCTGGATGGTCTCGACCATGACTTGTCCGGTCGGATTCCACTGCTTGTTGGCGCTCTTTAACCCTTCCTCCGAAAACGACTCAATGCCGACCAGCGCCGCCCGGATCCGCATCTTGTGGTACATCGCCGAGAGGTACTCTTCGTCGCTGATAACCTCAGTGGTCATTTGAGTGAAGGCGTACATATTGGACGGGACAGATCGATGATAATCATCGAAGAATCTCAATCGGTCCTCGCGGATTTGCTCGAGCTGCTTTTTCTTTTGTGCGCTTGGCTCACGGGCGATTCGGCCCAAGGTCGCGGGATTGAAATTATCATCGGCAAAAATGACGAAACGAAAACCCAAGTCGTACAATTGGTTGACTTCTTCGATTATTTTGTCACTCAGACGCTGTCGCGGCTGACGGCCATCTGTGACCCACACGGAACAAAAGCTGCAGTTCTCCGGGCATCCAGCCACCGTCTGAACCGTGGCAAAGAGGTACTGTCTGGGGTCGAGAAGGTCCCATCGCGCTTTCAGCAGGGCATCGCCCGAAACTGTCCCTCCCACATATTTTCTCTTTAGAGTGCCATTCAGCGCATCTTGCACCACTTGCCTCCAAACTGTATCTCCATTGCCGGTCACGACTGCATCGGCGCCCATTTCAATTGCCTCATCGGGAAAGATGGTTGAGTGAATGCCGCCCATGATTACCGTAGCTCCCTGAGCCTTAGCGTTCCTCAGGATCTTATAGCCTGCAAGGCAATTCCCAGTGGTGATGCCGATGCCCACAATGTCGCCCCTACGGATCACACTCGTGTCGAATTGTTGGATGGCTTCGTCAATCAGCACAGGATCTCCCACCAGTTCTGTCGGAGTCGCCTGCCCAATGACAAACAGCCATCGAGGGGTGATGATGCTGTATCCCGCCGTGGTCATCGATGGGTTAACCAAGAAAACTTTCGGCATTTTCCACCTCCGGATTATCTTCGCCTTTTGGGGAGCCGCGCCTGCACCCTGGGGATCAGGTGCCTGGCCTCCTCCCAGCTTCCGACGCTGTAAGTCTCTAGTGACAGGCCTTTCAGCTCGGATTTCAACGATTTTAAAAGAGCGAACGGCGCATTGACTAAGACCGCAAAACAACGGGCGTTCATTCTTGCCCCCTTTGTGCTATGGGGATATTTTATAAATGGGGAAGACGTGGTGTCTGTTCAATTTTGCTCACTACAGGTATTAAAGGGGTAAACTGCAATTGAGGAAGAGGATGCTCGCGACAGGTTCGATAGCCAAATCAGCGCCTTCTTCATCCGACAGAGCAAGTAGCGCCGTCCGCCGGTTTTGCAGTCCGCGGTTTCTCGCCTGGCACGACTGTAGTTCATCCTGGTAGATCCGTCGTCCGGAATGGAATCATCGGGCAGGTGCACCATGACGAAGAATTGTCACCCCGAATGTGAAGGGACGCGCAGCCTCCATCCCCTGGCTGACGGTATGGAATTCGACAAGGTGAAAATGATTGGCCGAGAAAAGACGCTGACCGCCGCGGCGAGCGGTTAGCGCTACTCGCTGTGGCCTCCCGCTCCGCTCCCGCCCGCGCCGAGTGGCGAGACGATTTCGTAGGGTCCGAGTCTCGATCCGGGTGTCAGCACAGGATCCCTCGCTGCGCTCGGGATTTCGCCGGGCGGCTCAGACGCCGCCCAAGCGGCTCAAGTTTGGTGCCTGCGGCGACCGTCATTGTTTGCCCTTCAGCTTCGATTCCCAATCGAGCAGGACGGTGACGAACTGGGAGGCATTCGGGTCGGCGCTGGTGATGAAGAGAAAGCGGCTGCCATCCGCAGACACATCGAAGAAGGGGTCGCTGAAACTCGGCAGGTTCACGTGGAAAAGGGGATGGAACTCTTTCACCCGAAGAGACGCGCCACTGGTTGCCAAGTCGGCTTCCATCAGGCGATTACCCATCGTCAGGAAATAGAGGCGCCCTTTCTTGTCCCACCGGATATTCCACCCGCCGTTTTGCGACACCTGAAATTTCCCGCCGGGCCCGGGGAAAGGCACCACGTAATCCTCCGGCCGGCCGGATTCGTAGGAAAAATAGGCGAGCCAACGGCCGTCGGGTGAAAAGTTGCCGTCATACTGGCCGGATTTGATGGCGGCAACTTGAAACTGCTTTCGGTCGCCGAACAGAGGGACGATCCAATTTTCATAGCGCGATTCCTTGGCGGCGTATTCGTTGGTGGAAATATAGCGGTTGTCAGGCGACCAATCTATGACGGCGCCAAAGATAAATTCGGACCCAGGGGTTGTCAGCTCTTCCTCGGCTCCCGACCCATCCGCAGGTTTCCGGCAGATTCCTAATTTGCCATCCGGAAAACACGTATAGGCAACGTACTTTCCGTCCGGCGACCACGCTGAAAATGACTTCGACCCAGGGCCGAACGTCAGGCGGGCACCGGGCCCGCCCGAAGCTGGATACGACCACAAGTCAGACGAATGCGCCTGCGGGTCATTAACTTCGGTGAGGATGTGCGCACCATCGGGCGAAATCCGGACGGAGCTGTATTCGCCGACTTGTCCCACGGTGCCCAGCGGGTTTCCACTGCGGTCGTACCATACCAGGCGTCCCTGGCGCGACCCTCCCTGGTAGGCGAGAACTCCGCCTGCCGATACGGAGTAACTCTGCGCGTCGGCAAGAGCCGTGGCTTCAGCCGAGAGCTTTCCCGTCGCAGGATCGAATGGCTGGGCGAAGACGCTGCTTCCATTATGAATGAAGAAGAAGAGGTGCCCGGAGGCGTATTGGGGAGAAGAGGCACCTTTGAGGACAAGCTTTTGCTCGCTCGAATCGAGCGACCCCATCCAGATGGAAATGGGAGCGGTTGTGGAGGTGGACGCATAGAGGAAGTGGCGGCCGTCAGGAAGGAATGCGGGCTCCCAATGACCGCGCTCCCCGTTCTCGATCCTGGTGGCCGGGCTCGGCCCTCCACCTGACGTGGAAATTTTATTGATTGGATCATTACACTTGGGCGTAAAGAGAATTGTCCCGTCGCTGCTCCAGGCTCCGTCTACATTAGCGCAGGGGGCATCGCTCAAGACTTGAACGTTTCCGTTGGCAAGGTTCACCGTCTTCAGTTTTTGATTGGCGAAGAAACCGATAGAGCCGCCATCCGGAGACCAGAACGGACTCGCCGCATCTTCCGCGCCGGCCACGGCGTGCGCTTCGCTTGACCCCAGAGGACGAACCCAAAGTTTGGTGACGCCGTTCTCGTCCGTGGCCGAAAAAGCCAGTTGCCGGCCGTCGGGAGAAACCGCCACCGGGCCCGCACCGAACCCGAAGCTGCGGAACGTTGTGTTTGGAGGCGGCGGGATATAGGCCAGAACCGGGGAGCTAGGCGCCTCAGCAGGGCGGTGGTTGCTCCAGACTGCGATACTGGCAGCCAGCGCCGCAAAGACCACTACCAGCGCCCAAGGCAGTATGCGCAAGGCCACCCCTCGGGGCGGCCTTGGTGCGGCGTCTAATAAGGCCGGGGCAAGCTCCGGCCCTGAGTTGCCGGAGAGTGTTTCTTCGATCGCGATTCTCGCTTCTCCGATGTCGCGTAATCTCTGCTTCGGATCCTTCACCAGGCAGCGATGAATAAGTTTTTGGATCGGTGCAGGAGTTGCCTCCGGCAGATCTTTCCACTCCGGCTCTGCGCGGACCACGGCTGCGAGAACATCGGTGACTACTTCGCCGTCAAAAGGCTTGCGGCCCGAGAGCATCTCAAACAGTACGCATCCGAACGCCCAAATGTCGGAGCGCCGGTCCACCGTTTTTCCACGCGCCTGCTCCGGACTCATGTACGCCGCAGTACCCAGAATCATTCCCGCCTGCGTGGCCGCCAAGCTCAGTGTCGGGCTGAGCGTCGGCGAGTTGGCGATATTACTCCCTGAAACCTGAGGATCGAGCGCTTTGGCCAACCCGAAATCCAAAACCTTGACCGCACCATCGGATGTCACTTTCACATTCGCTGGCTTCAAGTCGCGATGGATCACGCCGCGCTCGTGGGCGAATTCCAATGCATCGGCAATTTGTTTGGCGATATGCAAGGCTTCTTCGAGTTGCAGGTGCGTTTCATGAACCGACCCTACGGAGCTGCCCCGGATGCGCTCTGCCAGTGTCGGCCCTTCCACCAATTCCATCACCAAGGCCAGCGTTCCCTGGGCTTCTTCCAGGCCATGAATGTGGGCAATGTTGGGATGGTTTAACGAAGCCAAAACCTGAGCTTCGCGCCGGAAGCGCGCCACACGTTCAGGATCTTGTGCCACGGCAGCAGGCAGAACTTTCAGGGCTACGTCGCGATTCAGCTTGGCATCTCGGGCCAGATACACCTCGCCCATCCCGCCCGCGCCTAGCGGCGAAAGGATTTCGTATGGACCGATTTTTGTGCCGGAGGCCAGGGCCATGAATGAGAGAAATTATAGGGCAGTAACCATAACACCAGTAAAATAATTTGCCGCTCGCAAGCAAAGTTTGCAATACACATCTGCGGGATTTGTCCTGGCGCGCTGACGAAAAATCGACAAACTTATTGGATTGCCCTGAGCGCCCTCTCCACCAGCGCCTGGAAGCCGAGATTCGATTGGGTGTACGCATCACGATCCGATTCGGCATGGACGGTATTGAACGCGGCAATCACCGCGCGTTGGTTGCGAGGGTTCATGACGAAGAAGGTGGCAAATCCCGCCTGATGTCCCGTATGGCTCACGAGCGTGATCGCCTCTGTACCCGAGCCGCGCGGGTAGAGGAAAAACGAGAGCCCCATAAACTCCGGCGGCGCGGTCGTTGAGTCCGAGTCCACGGGGACAACCGGCTTCCACATTTCTTCCAGCGACCGCCGCGACAAGATGACGTCTGAATTGGACAGCGGGCTTGCGCCGCTCAGAAACTCTATCCACTTCGCCAAATCACTCAGGGGCGCGTTCAGGCCTCCGTTGGGTGTGGTGATTCCGGTATCAAACTCGCGGCCGTTGGCGACGGTTTGTGAATGTCCACCGTTGTCCGCGCTGATGGTGTAGTTGTTGGAGCGGTCGGCGGCCAGGTGATACGGGGAAACGTTAAAGTAGCTTCGCGTCATGCCGAGCGGGGTCAAAATATTCTTCTGCACATAAGTCTCGTACGGATCGCCGGTCAACGCCTCAATCACTCGCGCCAGGTAAATGAAGCCCGGGTTCGAGTACTGGAATTTTGTTCCGGGCTCAAAGGCCAATTCCTGATAAGGCATCATGGCCACCAGTTGATTCCACGTGGTGGGCTCGAAGGGTTGCCAGGGTTTGGAGTCGTCGCGGTATGGCCAGGTAGGCGATTGAAAGCCCGACGAATGGGACAGCAAGTGGCGCAGCGTCACCCGCTCGATGGCGTGGTTCTCGCTGTGAACGCGGCGCAGCTCCGGCACGTACTGGACGATGGGATCGTTGAGCGAGAGTTTGCCGCGGTCGCGCAATTGCATCACCGCCACCGCCGTGAGCGTTTTGGTGATAGATGCCCAGTGAAAGATCGTATTCGCGTCTACCCGCTGATGGGCGCCGTCATCCGCCATGCCGATGTTGTGGGACTCGGCGATCGCGCCGTTATTCAAAATGACGTACTCCGCTCCAACCACACCATCTTTTTGCACAAAGGCGTCGAACATCGCCTGAAAGCTTTGCTCTTCTCCCGATGCGGGAAGTGCGATGACGGAACAAATCAGGATGGTAAGGACGGTAAGCCGCCGCGCGCTTTTGAGCATTCTCATAAGGCGGAGAGAATATCACTGGCGTCCGTCCGATGGTAGCGCGGCCTTGGCTTTTGCAAATCGCGGCTACCGCTTGACCCGGCAAGTTCTGTGCTGTTTAATAGACATTGATCGCGGAAAGACCTAGCTCGATTGACGGGCAAGGAATCAAAAGTCGAGAACTTGTCCTCTGGATTCCCGCCTTCGCGGGAATGACAGGGGATCGCACTTCGAAAATCGGTGAATCGAAATTCAATGGAGGGCAAACCTATGCGTAACTTCTCCCGGCGTGATTTTCTGAAGACTGGAATTGCCGCAGCGGTTGCCGCCGGCGCGGGGAGTCTTCCCCTGCGCGCGGCGAGCGAGAAGGCGACGGATTGGGTGACGCTCGGCAAGTCGGGCGTGAAGGTGACGCGGCTTGCCCTGGGCACGGGCTCGATCAGCGGGCAGGTGCAGCGCGAGCTGGGGCAGGAGCAATTCACCCGCCTCGTCCGCTACGCCTACGATCAGGGCATCCGATTCTTCGAGACCGCGGAGAGTTACGGCGACATGCACCGGATGCTCGGCATCGCGCTCAAAGGCATCCCGCGAGACAACTACCGGCTGATGTCCAAAATCACCACGCACGGAGACGTGGACCCCATGGACAAGATCGATGAGCTGCGGAAACTTGCCAACACCGATTATTTCGACATCATGCTCCTCCACTGGCAGCATGAGGGCACGTGGCCCACGGACAGCCAGCGCTGGCAGGACGGCATTATGGAAGCCCAGCACAAGCAAGCGGTGATTGGCCACGGCGCGTCGGTGCACGGGCTGCCTGCCCTGCGCCAGGTGCCGGAGATGAACTGGCTCCAGGTGGCGATGATCCGAATGAATCATAAAGGCGTGGCCATGGACGCGGAGGATTACATGACGCAAGGACTGGGCAATGTGCCCGAGGTCGTCCAACACGTGAAGGAGGCCCGGAAGGAGGGCATGGGCGTGATCAGCATGAAGCTGGTGGGCGAAGGCCGATTCACGGACCGCGAGGACCGCAAGGCGGCGATGAGGTACGCCTTCAGGACCGCTGGGGTGGATTGCGTGACTGTAGGCTACAAGAACACAGCCGAAGTCGACGAGGCAATTGAGAATTTGAATCTGGCGCTGGCGTAGAAGGCTGTGACGGGCTTCAGGAAAGTGTGTGATAGGGTCAAGTACGCCTTGCACGATGTATAGGTGATGTATAATATTATCTATGGGAA
Source organism: Terriglobia bacterium (assembly GCA_035308965.1). Lineage (GTDB taxonomy): Bacteria > Acidobacteriota > Terriglobia > UBA7540 > UBA7540 > DASYXZ01. Next base: position 124,080 of record DATGFN010000022.1, read on the forward strand.
GCATGGTGCGAACTCAAATCTACCTTACGGCGGAGCAATGGCGCCGGCTGCGGGCGTGGTCCAGGCGGGAAAAGAAAACGGCCAGCGCATTGATTCGCACCGCGATTCAGGAGCGTTATGTCCAGCGTCCTACCCCAGCGTCCTTTCGCGAAGCGCTAGACCAGGCGTTCGGATCGTGGAAGGGACGCAAGAAATCCAGTTTGGAGATGGTTCGCGAGGGGCGCCGCGGAAAACGTCTCAATACCCTCTCGCGCTGACAATCTCGTGGCCATTCATCTCCTGGACACGGACATTCTCATTGACTTCCTGCGCGGCCGCAAAGAGGCCCGCCTTCTCCTGCTTCAATACGAAGCGGCAGCGGATCCGCCCGTGATTTCGGTGGTTTCAGTGGCCGAATTATGGGCTGGCATGAGGCTGGGAGAGGAATCATCCACCAGCGCGCTTTTGTCAGCCCTCAGAAAAATCCCTTTGTCAGAAGAAATCGCACTCACCGCTGGAAATATGCTTAGAACTTATCGGCGGAGTCATGGGACCGAATTGGGCGATGCGTTGATTGCCTCGACCGCGGCTGCTCTCCATGCCATCCTGATTACCCGCAACGTCAAGCACTATCCCATGCCAACGGTCACCGTGCTGCGGCCCTATTGAAGGGCCAATTCTTGGCAAGAGACGCGGCGCAAGTGGCACCGCATAGCGCGATAGGAAACGATCCAAATATTTTCTGGAGGGACTGTGCCCCGAACATTGACAAGGAAGGCTGTTCTGGTTGGCGCGTGTGCTGCTATGTTATTCTTTGTTTTTTCACTGTTGCAAAAGGCGAACGGCAAACCTATGGCTTTCGAACAAGTCGCACAGGCTGGCGACGATGCAACTCGCGCCGCGGTAAATCGCTTCAATGAGGCATTCAACCGGCATGACGCAGACGCATTGGCCTCCTCGCTGACCGACGACACAGTTTTTGAGGATACGTCTCCTCAGCCGGATGGAAAGCGGATCGAAGGCAAGGCCGCCGTAGTCGAGTTCTGGCGTGGATGGTTCGCGCGCAATCCGGATGCGAAATTCGAGGCCGAGGAAATGATCGTGTGCGGTGACCGTGCCGTCGTGCGCTGGGTCTACCGAAAGATGCGCAACGGCAAGCCGTGGCACCTCCGCGGAGTGGACCTGTTCACCGTGCGCGACGGCAAAGTTGCCGCCAAACTCGCCTATGTGAAGTCATGAGCGGGCAGCCATCCGGTCAACTCCTTATCTAGGGTGGCCACTTGGCCGTTTGCGAGCGCAAAAGCATCACCACAAAGGCACGAAGACACAAAGAAGTGCTCGAACACGAAGAAATAGAAACGAGCAGTGGTTTTACGAATTGTAATCCTTCATTTATCTTTGTGTCTTTGTTCCTTGGTGATGAAGTCTTTATGGTTTAGCCTTTTCCCCCACCGACTGCGCCAGTTGGTTGTGTCCGCCTTGTGATTTATCCACTATCGCCTGCTTGAGTTCGCCGCCAAAGATATTGTGCTCGCAAATCACGAAGTCCGCTTGGGGGCCAACGAAAATGCCCACAGGCTGAACAACATTGCTCCCTTGGGCGCTGGACCCGATGGTGTTGGAAGCGAACTTCAGGTTGTGCGTGACGCCTTCGATGCGAACGCCGTAACCAGGAGCGCCGGGGCGGCCGTTATCCTCAATCACGTTTTCCTCAAAGGTGTTGCGATGTGCGGCGTTGGCCTCCGCCTCATCGCGGAAATAAATGCCCGCGCGCGCGTTGCCGCTGACCGTGTTCTTGATAAATAGATTGTCCGTGTCCTTGTGTCCAAGCGAAATCCCGTTATACCCGTTGTTCCAGGATTTATTTCCCTCGTATACCGAATGTTGGACGCGCCAGCAAAGGTATAGTCCGTCCTGGCCGTTGTCGTGAACGCGATTGAAGCGGACTTTGCCGCGCTCCGCGCCCGTGCCCAGATGAATGCCGAGGTTGGCGTTGCCGGCGACTTCGCAATTCTCCACCACGGGATCTTCCACAAACTGGGTGCTGATGCCGTCGCCCGGATAATCGCGCGCCACGCAATTGCGTATGGTCATGCGCTGGGAATGAAAGAAATAAATTGCGCCCGTCTGGCAGCCGTCGAGAATGCCGCTGCCGGCGCGATTGCCGTCCACCGTGAGGTCTTCGATGCCCACGTCGTGAACATCGTAGCCGGCAATCAGCGGGAAGGTGTTGAAGACCTCGCCCGCGTTTTCAACTGAGTAGTCCATCTGAAGGAATCGATCGAAGTAGAGTGTTTGCCCTTCAATGCGAACGATGGTACGGACGCTGGGAGTCCACCCAGTGGGATTATGATTGTCGAGCACCGTGACGCCCATTCCGGGCGCGAAGCCTTGAGCGTTTTCCACGGTAGCCTTCATCTCCGCGTAATCGGCATCGAGCTTTAGCTTGCTGCGCACGGCGGCAGCTCTCTTCAGAATCGTTTTCTCCGGGCCTTCGCCGCGCAACGTGACGCCGTTCGCCAGGCGCACGGAATTTGCGAGAGTATAAGAGCCGGCCTTGATCAGGACGGTGCCGCCACCCGCCGCGGCCACCCGGTCGATAGCTCTCTGGATCGCCACGTTGTCAGTCCCGACGACGTCCGCGTTCGCCGCTCCAACTGTGACGGTCATAAGCGCCTCCTTGGAAAGTGCCGCCTGAGGATGCACAAGCATCGCTAGAAATGCGAGGACTGGCCAGAGTCCTAAATTTCCGAGTGCACATTTTTGAAAGATTTTGCGCATTGAGATTCCCCTCGCTTCCACGGATTCGTCGCCGCACGATCGATTTCTCAAGCGGTCAAGCTTGAGGCGGATGATCCAAGATCGTTTCACTCCCGGCATCCCAATACAATTTTTTGCCCGCCCAATAAGATTTGGCGGCCATGATGCAGGCTACCGAGTGCGAAAATCCATTGTGCACTGTCGCGTGAGGCTGCTGACGGCTGCGCAGGCACTCGAACCAGTTGATCATGTGGTGCAAGTCGTCGTCACCAATGCCTGTGGGGGGTAATTTGTCATCACCGGGCAGCGTGATGTATTTTGCCTCGCGATGTTTGTCAATGTCGGGATTATCTTCGTGATTGCCTTTCTCTTCCACAAGCTGGTAGCGCGGGCTGCCCTCTCCGCCGATGTCAATGAGCGTCGCCTTCTTGCCCATGTAGCGGGTGAAGCTGTCGGCGTCATTGCCAAAGCTGGTTGAGTAGCTGGCCAGAAATCCCTTGGGATATTCGAGCAGGGCATGGAACGTGTCGGGATTCTCGCGCCCGTCGGGCCAGGCGTAGATGCCGCCATGCGCCAGGACGGAGCGAGGAAAATCGTCATGCATGAACCAATGGACCAGGTCGATTCCGTGGCTCAGCCACTGGTCTGAAATGCCGCTGGAGAAATCCTTGTAAAGACGGAACTCAAAATACAATTGAGGATCGAACGGGCGGTAGGGTTTGGTCATCAGCCACTTTCGCCAATCCGTGTCCGCTTCGCGCAGTTGTTTCACTTCTGGACGGCCTCGCCAGCGCGGGCCATGATAGTTCCAAACAATTTCTATCTTGCTGACGTCCCCCAGCACTCCCGTTTGCACCAGGTCGTGCGCCGCCCTCGGGTAGAGTTCGCTGCGATGCTGGGTGCCCACTTGCACGATCAGGTTCCTCTGCGTCACGGCGTCGCGCGCGGCCTTCACTTCCTCCAGCACGTTGCCCATGGGCTTTTCCACATAGGCGTCCTTGCCCGCTTGGGCGACCAGGCTCAAGATGGGCGAGTGGGAATGTTCGGGGGTGGAGATCAGCACCGCGTCCACGTCTTTGAGCGCCAGCACGTCATCCAGGTATTGAAACTTGCGCGGCGCCCGGCCGTAAAATTTCTCATTCTTGGCCGCCGCTTTTTCCCGATTCACCGACCAGAGGTCGCACACCGCCGTCATCTCGACGTTATGGGAGTCCTTGAGCTGGGCAGCAATCCAATCGAGCTCGGTGCCGCGATGGCCAATGCCGATGTGGGCCAGCGAGATGCGCTCGTTGGCGCCAACAATTCGGCCATAGGAAAGCGCCGTGCTGCCGAGCGCTGCGGCTCCGGTCACCATCTTCGCCGTCCGATCGAGAAATGACCGCCGGTTGATTTTATTTTCGTTTGATTGACCGCTCATGGATGCCTCCTTGTTGCTCATTTCCAATTCGTCATTCTACTATGGCGCCATCGCCAGTCATTGCGCGGCGATTTTTGGGAAGGCCCGCGCTACGATGCCCACGCCTTCCTTCACCGCAATTATCTGGTCGATTGGAAGGTGGGAAAGTTTATCCACGGTGCCGCTCGGCCAGGTGACGGTGAGCGATTCTATCGTCTTGCGTTGGGCCAGGCCGAAGTGAATTCGCGGGTCGCTCGCCGACATATAACCCATTCCACCCTGACTCTGCTTGACCTGGGTAAAACCGTCGGAGACCAGACGAAGGCTGGACCCGATGCCGTCGCGGTTGGATTTCGTTCCGATCAAAAGCACTTCCAGCCAATGGTTGGCGTTGCCGCCATCGTTGCGCAACAACTCGGGGAAATCGCCGCGATCGACGATGGCGAGGTCGATGTCACCGTCATTATCATAATCGGCCACGGCCAGGCCCCGACCGGCAATCGGGTGCATAAAATCGGGGCCAAGCTGTTCAGAAATTTTATCAAATTTTCCGCGCCCGAGATTGCGGAACATCAAGTTCGGTTCTTTGTAGGTCACGTCGGAGTGGTAAAGGTTGACGTTGTCAAGCATGGCGCCATTCACCTGGCAGATGTCGATCCAGCCGTCGTTGTCATAGTCGACGAATTTCATGGTCAGGCCGCTGAGCAGGATCGCCTTGTTGCCGATGCCGGAGTTGAAAGTATCGTCATCAAAAGTTTCGTCGTGATTGTTGCGATACAGCCGGTTGAGCTCAAAATCGAGATGGGTCACGTAGATATCGAGCCACCCATCGCCATCCACGTCGGCGGCGTCAATGCCCATACCCGCTTCGTATTTGCCGTCTTCGCTGGCCGCCACTCCGGAGGCGAAGGATACGTCTTTAAAAGTTCCGTTGTGCTGGTTGATAAACAGGAAATTGGGCCAGGTGTCGTTGGCCACGGCGATGTCCGGCCAGCCGTCGTTGTTGAAATCGGCGAGCACCAGCCCCATTCCTTTGGCCTCGGGAACGCCCACGCCGGATTTCTCGCTGACGTCGGTGAACGTGCCGTCGTGATTGTTGTGGTAGAGCTTGATTTTTTGTCCCTTGTAATTATCCGGGTGGCAATAGGAGCGGTAGCCGGGGCGGCGCTCGCCGCACCAGATATTATTCTTGGGAGTCCAGTTGATGTAGTTGAGCACCACGAGGTCGAGGTAGCCATCCTTGTCGTAATCAAACCAGCCGGCGCTGGTGGACCATCCGCCCTCGTCGGTAACGCCCGCTTTTTTGGTGACGTCGGTGAAAGTTCCGTTGCCGTTGTTGTGATAAAGAATGGCGCGGCCGTAGCCGGTGACGTAGAGATCGGGATAGCCGTCGTTATCATAGTCCCCCACGGCCACGCCCTGGCCGTAAAGGCCTTCGGCCCCCACGCCCGCTTTTGCCGTGACATCGGTAAAAGTTCCGTCACCGTTGTTGTGATAGAGGGCGGAGCGCAACGGATGAGGGGGCTTGTAAATGTCGGTGGCGCCCGATTGCACGAAATAGAGATCCATCAGGCCGTCTTGGTCGTAGTCAATCCAGCCCACGCCCGTGCCCATAGTTTCGAGATAATATTTTTCCTCAGTCTGAGTGGAGTCCTGCTTGAAAGTGATGCCCGCGGCTTCGCGCACGTTCGTGTAATGAACCGGAATGTCAATCGGAGGTCCGGCGGTGGGCCGGGCGGGGAGCGCCCTCCATGCGGCGGCAGCACACGCCATCAACACGAGAACGCATAGTAAGCGCAGTATTCTAGGGTGTGATAAATAGCGCTTCAGTTCGAAACAATTTTCCAAATCACGCCCCCGCTGATTTCAACGATTCTTGAACTATAGCGTGAAGGCGGGGTGATGCACAAATGCGCTTACTCTATGTGGGATGAGGCCTGCGCAACCAGATCGCCACAGTCAGCACTTGTCTATCTCGGCATTTCTAGCTGTCAATGGGAAGTTTCCTGCGCCGAATCCGTCGTCTCTCGATAACGATTATGGAACGAGGGAGATCCTCGTGGGCAACGGTTTCCAGTACTCGTTGAAGTCGTTCAACTGACTCCTTTTCACTGTAATTACCGCCGCGGAAAAGGATCAAGCCGGGCGCGGTGCCCCGAATCTGGGCGAGGATTCGGGGGAAATCGAGATCTGCGGTTACAACCACGCGATCCTCGTTTCGGGCCACCTCTAATATCATCGTATCCGGGGCTTGATGTAACCCTAATTCTCCAGCGTGAACTGCATCATGTCCAATTCGGACCAGCTAAGAGGCCAAATCCGGCGAGAGCGGCATATCCACCAGAAACTTCATCGCCCAAGTTCCACGGTTTCTTCTTCAGCGAGGAATGCCGCATAGGTGAGGGCCTGATCGATATCCCCAGGCTCGAGATACGGATAGGCTTTGAGAATTGCTTCCTTGATTTCGCCGGAAGCTAGGAGGCCAAGCAAACGCGAAACTGGGAAGCGAAGCCCGCGGATGCAGGGCTTGCCCGTACAAATAGTGGGATCGATAGTGATGCGGTCAAGGACCATAAGCGCTTCCTCAGCCAGCCATCATATCCTATCCAGGGCAAGAAATCAGCCGCCGCACCGGCGTGACAGGTTTTCTTGCCCAGGGAAATCTGGCACTACTTACTCTCGACGACCGGCAAAATAATGCACGAGGAGCTATAAATGCGCTGCGTCGCTTTTTGAAAATCCCCCGGCGCGGCGGTCATGATGTTGGGCACAAAACGCTGGGGGTTCCGATCGTAGAGCGGGAACCAGGTGCTCTGCACTTCCACCAGAATGCGATGACCTTTCAAGAATGTGTGATCGGCCGCGTGCAGGCTGTAACGATATTCTTCAACCGTATTGGCGGGAATGGCCTCGGGGTGCTCGAAGCTCTTGCGATAGCGCCCGCGAAAAATTTCGCCCGCCACCATCAGTTGATATCCCGCCATTTTGCTTTGATCGTCGGGATAAACATCGATCAGCTTCACCACCCAATCGGTGTCGGTTCCGGAGGTGGAAGCAAAGAGGTCGGCGACCACATCCCCGGCGATGGTCAAATCGCGGTCCAGCGGCGGCGTTTCCCATTTGGCGACGTCGGCGCGGCCGGCCGCAAAGCGCTGGTCTTGCGCCATCCAGGTGTACCAGCCCGACCCGGTGGGCGCGTAGGTGGCCTCAACGGGGCGCTTGCGATAGGGCACCGGGTTTGACGGATTGGAAACGTACTTGGTAAATTTCTGAGAGTCCTTCTTTGCAGGCTGATTAAAACTCAATTTGCCCTTGGCGCCCAGATACAAGTCGCGCTCGGTAGCATCCTGCGGAGGCCAGTGGCTGTACTCCATCCAGCGATTGCTGCCGCTCTCAAACGCTGCTGTATTCTTCAGGCTGAACGCCCCCTCGTCTTTCAGGTAATGTGCAAAGAACGGCGCTTCATAACGCTGGCGGAATTCATCCGTGGTTGGCTCGCCAAAATCGACCGCGCCCAGTCGCCGCGTGCTACCGGCCCACTGGCCATGGTTCCAGGGACCGAGTACCAGGAAATCCTCGGACCTCGAATCGTGGGGCTCAAGAACGCTATAAGCCTCCTGCGGTCCCCACATATCTTCCTGGTCCCAATTTCCGCCCACGAGGAGGGTGGGTACGGAGACGTTGTTCAAGTGCCATTCCACGCCACGCGCGCGCCAAAATTCGTCATAACTCGGATGCTCGAGGAATGCCTGACCGGTGGGCAGCTTGTCCAAGCCGGACTGCCTGGCGGCCGCGGCAAAGCTGCCCGCCTTCAGAAAATAGTCGTACGCGTCCTCGTCCAACTTTTGAAACGTATTTTCCTTCGTGCTTTCCATGCCCATCACGTAATCATATCCATAGGTCTCGCGAAACGTGCCGTTATGGAAAAAGTCGTCGCCCATCCAAACATCAATCATGGGCGCCTGCGGTGAAAGGGCTTTGACGGCAGGATGAGGATCGATACCCGCGGCCATGGCCAGAAATCCGGGATACGAAATGCCCATCACACCCACCCGGCCATTGTTGCCCGGAATGTTTTTGAGCAGCCAGGCGACGGTGTCGTAGGTGTCGGTGCTTTCATCCACCTGCTTCGGATCGTGATGGTCAGCGGTAGGGCGGCACATCACAAACGTCCCTTCCGACCCGTAGCGCCCGCGATTGTCCTCCATCACAAAAATGTAGCCGCTCTTCGCCAGTTCGGTGTAGCGCGAGTTGACTGACTCTGAGGAGCTGCCCTCCACTCCGTAAGGCGTGCGCTGCATCAGGAAGGGCAGAGGGTCCTCGGTATCGGTGGGGCGCAGAATTATGGCGTGCAGGTGAACGCCATCGCGCATGGGGATCTTAACGTCCTGGCGGCTGTAGGGACGGAACACATAATGGATGGGTTGAGCGCTGATTCGGGCTGCGTCCGTGCCTGGATGGTCACCCACCTTCACCCCAGTGGCGACGCCTCCTGCTCCCCGCGTGAAGGTGTAGCTTCCACCACCCTTGGTGGAGAAATGGTTTTCCGAGTCCGCGAACAACTCCCCGCGCGGCCGGCGCGCGGACTCCACATAAAAGTGAGAACCGTCGCGCGAGAACGAAAGAACAATTTCGGGCTCGTCCGATAAACTGTATTGCCCGACGAGGCCGTCCAACTGCGCCGCTTGCAGCTCCACGGTCTTTGATTCGAGCTTTTCCGCATTTTGTGCCACTGCTTTTCCGGCCGCCAAAATGGCGATGGCGCACAACAGGCAGGCCAATAAAGTTTGGCGGCGTTCGCGCTTCAACCCAGATTGATTTTTCAATTCGTACCCCTTTGCATTGCCGGAATTGTTTTTAACTATAGCCTGAACGCGGCCCTCTTCGCCCGTGATTTCAGAATATTACCGCGCGGACAGAATGTGGACGCGGCCTGTGGGAGAGCCAGCCTGCTCAAATTTCAAGCTGCGAAAAAAAGTAGCTGCCCACGCCGAGTAACAATACAGCTACCGCACTCAGAACGGCAAAATCCAACAGCAGACCAAAATGCGTAAGGCCAATGAGCGAGCCGCGCAGCCCGTCGATTCCATACGATAGCGGATCGGCGCTGGTGATGACGCCCAAGACCCTCGGCAGGTGGTCGAGTGGAAAGAGCGCGCCCGACAAAAAGAAAATGGGCAACACCAGGAAGTTCATGATCAGTTGGAATCCCTGCATATCCTGAAGCTTCGAACCAATGGCGGTGCCCAGGCCCGCAAAGACCAGGGCAATCAGGATCATGTAGCCGATTGCGGAGGCCACTCCAGTAAGTGAAGTAGGGCGGAAGCCGGTGATCAAGCAGGCTATCGCCACCAAGGATCCCTGGATCATGGCCACCGTCACGCCACCCAGCGTTTTGCCGATCACAATGCTGATGCGCGGGACAGGAGCCACCAGAGTTTCTTTGAGGAAGCCGAACTGGCGGTCCCAAAGGAGCCCGATGCCGGAAAAAATGGATGAAAAGAGAACCGTCATCCCGATCACGCCGGGAGCGATGAACTGGAGGTAGCTCCCATTTCCTGACTTTTGGAACACAGGCCCGAGGCCGAAGCCGAGAGCCAGCAGGTAGAGAAGGGGTTGGCCCAGCGACGCCACAATCTGGGCTCGGGACCGCACATAACGTTTCACTTCGCGAAGCCAGAGAATATATATTGCGCCCATTGCTTATTTCCTCCACATCTTGACGAATTGCCGCATCTGGTCCGTTGAGCTGGCGGCCTCGTCGCGAATGGTAGAGCCGGTGAGGGCCAGGAAAGCCTGCTCCAGCGAGTCGGTCTTGGTTTGCTCCTTCAATTGCGCCGAAGTGCCTTGCGCCACCAGCTTGCCGTGATCGATGATGGCGATGCGATGCGCCACGCGATCGGCCTCGTCCATATAATGGGTGGTGAGAAAAACAGTGACGCCCTCTTTTTCATTGAGATTCTTCACGTGAGTCCACAGTTGATTGCGGCTCTGCGGATCGAGTCCCAGGGTGGGTTCATCCAGGAAAAGTATTTTGGGCGTATGCAGGAACCCGCGCGCGATTTCCAGCCGCCGTTTCATGCCGCCGGAGAAGCGCTTAACCGGATCGTTCCGGCGTTCCCAAAGTTCGAAAAGTTTCAGCAACTGTTCGGTGCGCTCGACGCGGAGCTTCCGTGGCACGTGGTAGAGGACACCGTGAATTTCCATATTTTCGTACGCTGTCATTTCCCATTCCAGGCTCGGGTCCTGAAAGACAATTCCAAACCGCCGGCGCGCCTCATTCTGCTGTTTCTGAGGGTCCAGGCCGTCGAGTTCCACCGAGCCGCCAGTGGGCTTCAGCAAGGTAGTCAGCATTTTGATGGTGGTGGTCTTTCCCGCACCGTTGGGCCCGAGGAACGCGAAGATTTCGCCCTGGCTTACTTCAAATGAAATGTTGTCTACGGCGGTGAATTCGCCGAACTTCTTGACCAGATTTTGAACTCGGATCATATTTTCACCTTCGGCAAAAATGTCGAGCGGTTTGGTTTAGACTTTCTGGGGCTGAACTTGTGCCTGCACAGATAGGCGAGTTCTGCTTGGGCTTGCGTAGTGACTAAGTTTAGTGAAAAGAACTCCGAGGCCTTGAGAACGTGACCCCTCGCCCCCACTCGCCAAACGTGGGGCCCTTCCCTCTGTCGCCGCGGCGAGAAGGGCAAGCCATCAAAAGACTAGCCTTCTCCCAGAGGAGAAGGTGGTCCCGCTGGGCGGGACCGGATGAGGGGGCAATGCCCAAATTCGCGCCCTACCCTCAGATTTTCGATGGCCCACGTGTCTTGACCAAGTGAAAAACCAAACTGTGTCACTGTCTGGGCTCGCAAAATGTTTGATGAAATCCCGGAACAATATACTATAGAGGCCGTTCGCTGGGAGGACAATAGTGCCACAAAAAGACTCTGATCATAAAGTTTCTCGACGCGATTTTCTGCGGGATACCACGCTGGCGGGCGCCGGCGCCGCGGTGCTGGGCGGCCTTGCACCCGCGCGCGTGCTGGGCGCCAATGACAAAATCCGCCTGGCGCTTCTCGGCGCGGGCCAGCGCGGGCAATATGACATGTCGCTTTTTCAAAAAGATCCCGGGGTGGAGGTGGTGGCGGTTTGCGACGCTTACGAGCCCCATCGCGAGAAAGCGCAGCAGGCGGCAGGAGCATCGGCCACAGCGCACCTGGATTACCGCCAAGTTCTCGACCGCAAAGACGTGGACGCGGTGCTGATCGCCAGCCCCGACCATTGGCACAAACAAATGCTTGTGGACGCCGTCCGTGCCGGCAAAGATGCCTATTGCGAAAAGCCCATCATGCATTCGATTGAAGAAGGCGGGGAGATAGTGCGGGCGGTGGAAGAAACCAAGCGGATTGTCCAGACAGGTATGCAGCAACGAAGTTGGGACCACTACATTCTGGGGAAACAAATTGTGGACTCGGGGAAACTGGGCAAGATTACTTTTGTTCACACTTACTGGTACCAGAATTACGCCTCCCGCGGCGAATGGATGGCGGCGCATGAGGTGGATCAGTCCAAACTCGATTGGAAGAAATTTCTAGGAGACGCTCCCGACCAGCCGTTTTCCAACGAGAAGTATTACCACTGGCGGTTCTTCTGGGATTTCGGCGGGGGCATTCTCACCGACCTGCTGACGCACTGGATTGACGTCATTCAGTGGTACATGGGCCAGCCTGCCCCCAGAACGGCCACCACCACGGGCGAGCTATACAACCAGGCGTGGCAGTGCCCGGATACCATTACAGCAGCCTACGAATATCCGGGAGACTTCGCCGTGACGTTTACCGGGGCGCTGAATAGCGGCGTCGATGACGGAGGCATAGAAATTCGCGGCACCCAGGGCACGCTGAAAATCGACCGCGCCCGGCTGGCGGTGTATCCCGAGGGTGTGCGAAACGTTCCGGGAACGCAGGCGCCCGAACCCGAAATATTTGTGCGCTCCGAACACGATGGCACGCTCGACAACGTGAACAATTTTATTTCCTGCATGCGCAGCCGCAAGACTCCCAACGCCTCCATCCACGCCGGCTTTGAGGCGGCGCGAACTTCCTGGATTGGCAACATCGCCCTCAAGCGCGGCATGAAAACGGTCTGGGACGCGGGCAGGGACAAGGTGGTCTCGTAGGCGTACTGCGGCGAATTGCTTCGATCTGCGGAGCTCTCGATTCCACTCTCAACATCGCGGGCAACATCAACTTTAAAACTAATTCCAATCATAGATATTTCTGATTGGACATCCAGGTGAATCAATCCTAAATTGAGAACTAACAGGCGTGCTCCCCGTCGCACACGTCCTGCCTTGTCCCCGTTGACTCCATGAAACAGGATTTATTTTGCTTCGATTCGCGCCGCGATTCAGGGGAGGAACCATGCGACAGGAAGAAACTCCAGGTTCGAAGATTATTATTTTCGGTCTCGCCGAGGCATTGGCGAATGATTCAAAAAGAGTTCTCGCGGAACAGGGCCACGACGTTTTTTCATCGCCCTTCCTGCCCGCGGCCCAGGCCCTGACTCTGATCGAGCAGCTTCAAGCCGATTTCATATTTTGCGACGCCGATCCTGCCCACTACATTGCATTACTCGAGGCCATCCGGAGAGTGAACTCGGGCCTTCCGCTGGTGGTGGTGAGCCCACAGCCGGACACCCATGCCTGGCTGGACGCCCTGCAAGCGGGGGCGACGGACTTTTGCGCCCCGCCGTTTGAATCGGCTTCGCTGCGCTGGATTCTTGAATCCGCGCGCACCTCGCGGTGCGGTACCGCATAAATGGCGCCCACATCGAACCTTGATGTTCTCATGACGCCATTGCTCTCCCTCTGAAACTTTGCCGTTCGCAACTGCGCCGCCTCGCGGTAGTTTGGAACCCGCGACTTATCCGCTGAATAAAAACATTGAATTAGACCCTGCGCCCCCGGGCGGCTAAGCTATAAGACTATGGAACACGCATCGCTGATTGGCGAAAATCCGGAAGTGGATTTGCTCCACGAAATCGGACGGCGGCTGGCTGCCGCCGACCCTTTGCACGACGTGCTGAACCACGTGGTGGGCCTGATCTGCGCCACAGTCAAGTGCGATTCCTGCTTCATTTATATCCGCGAGGGCGACGAGTTGGTTTTGCGCGGATCGAAAAATCCCCATCCGGAAGTTATGGACCGGCTAAAGCTGCGCGTGGGGCAGGGCATTACGGGATGGGTGGCCGAACACCGGCAACCCGTGGCCGTGCCCCGTAACGCGTCCCAGGATCCCCGCTTCAAGTTCTTTACTGAACTGCCGGAGGACAGTTTTGAGGCTTTCCTCTCCGTCCCCATTCTTTCGCGGGGACAAGTGGTGGGCGTGATCAATCTTCAGAAGCGCTTGGCCCACACGCACACGCGGAGAGAGATCAACCTGATTTCAACCATTGGGTTCCTGGTGGGAGCCGAAATCGAGGCGGCAAGACTGGGCGGCGAAATCTCCCAACTCTCCGAACAACTGGAGGCGCGCAAGCTGGTGGAGCGCGCCAAGGGAATCCTCCAGCGCGAATTGGGGCTGAGCGAAGAGGAAGCCTATCTTGCCTTGCAAAAGCAGAGCCGCCAAAGACGCAAACCCATGAAGGATGTGGCGGAAGCCATCGTTCTAAGCGAAGAAGTGAAGAAAAGCCAAAGACAACCGCAGTCCTGATCGGTTTCCCCGACGAGCGGCCCGAAGTAGTGGATCAGTTTGTTGTTGCAGCGGCCGGAGTTTACACCGCCTCGGCGGGGTAAACTCCGGCCACCGCTACATGAGATTAAAACTGTATCACCACCTACCAATTTAGTTGGGCGGGAAAGTATTGGGCGATCAACCCTTCATAGTAAGGGCGCAGTTCGCTCACCTTCGGACGGTCTTTGGCCTTTGAGTAGAGATCGTAGGGATTAAACTTGCGCACCCACCCGAACATTCCCTTGTCGTGATCGTCCATCAGGTAGTCGTACGCACCCTCGCGATGCCCGGGGTAGAAGGAGTGATAGCGAATCATGTAGAGTGCTTCTTCGGGCAGATAATCCTTGACGATGTGATAAAGATATTCGTCATGCCCCCAGGAGAGGTCCACCCGATTGAGTCCGCAATTTTCAGAATAGGTCCCCAAGCGCGTCTGATACTCGGGGACGGCCGAATCCGGGTTCAGCGCAAAGAACTCGTGCAGGACAATCTTGGGTGAGTAGGCACAACCCACCGGAAAGGTGTCCCCCACCACGGCCCATTGCGGCTCGCCCCACAGACACAAAATTTTTCCCAGGTCGTGGATGAGGCCGGTCAGCACGAACCATCCGGGGTGGCCGTCGCTGCGAATGGCCTCGGATGTCTGAAGCAAATGCTCGATTTGGGTGAGTTCCGTGTCCGGGTCGCTTTCGTCCACGAGGGTATTTAGAAATTCCATCGCATCCCAGATGCCCATCGTGGCTCGACTCTTGGCCAGGAACTGTCTTTTCTTGCCCAGGACAAAATCGCGCGTCTGGTGGGTATGATTCAGCCGATAAAATTCCCGCACGCGCGGTGGCGTAGTCTCGGAGTAATTGCGGAATTCATTGAGCTCTTTCCGGGCCTCGGTCGCCGGAGCGGGGAGTTCAGTTTCGCCTTCGGGGTAACGGGTCTTGACGAAATCGTCCCACTCTTCAAGGCTCTTGAGTGGACCGTCCGGGACGGTCGAATTATTTGCGTTACTCATGATGGTGTCTCGTCTTGTTGTTCACGGACAATTTGAAGAGGCTTGCCGGTTTGATGAAGAACTTTCGCCGGATGTCATTCCGATCCGTCGGCCGACGGAGAGGAATCTCGCCCTGTAATGCAGCGCGAGATTCCTCGTCAGTCGCCATGGCTGAAAGTCCGCCTACCTTTATGGCGGGCGACCTCCTGGGAATGACAGGCTTCGAGAGCGATTTTCGATAGTCTGCGCTAAGTGCTCGTCCGGTTAGAACTCGAGTTTGAGCGAGAGCTGAATATTGCGCTCGCCGCCGCTTCCCGGCGCGCCGCCCTTAGTCGTAACTTCCCCAAACGTTCCGCTGGTGGGGCTGAACTGGACACCGCCGCCAGCGGCTCCGCCCCAATTGGGGTGATTCCAAACGTTGAACGCCTCGGCACGGAACTGAAACCGGAAACGTTCATTAATTGGGACAGTCTTGAACAATCCCATGTTCCAATTTTGGAAACCGGGTTGGTAGATGTCATTGCGCACGTTGCTGAGGTTAAACGTCCCTGCGGCCGGCTTGCTGAAGACGGATGTGTCGAACCACTTGCCCGTATTGCCGAAGGTGCCGATGATCTTGGGTACGCCGGTCTGATTCCAGTACTCGCCGTTCACCCCGCAGCCGTAGTTAGCGTCCAAGCCGACACCCGCGTAATCTGTGGCGGCTGCAACGCTGCAAGGCAAACCCGTCTGGAACTGCGTGATGCCGCTGATCTGCCATCCACCGAGAGCCTTGGCAGCGAATCCCCGCTGTTGGCCGCGATAGAAGGGAAGTTGGTAGAGGTAATTGATTGCCAGGATATGGTGGGCGTCGAACTCGGACGGTCCCCACATCATGTGCGCATTGTAGGTGTCGGGAAGGACGTCGCGCTGATTCGAACCATCATCCATGCTGTGCGCAAAAGTATAGGCCACGCCAAATGCGTAGCCACCCGAGAAGTGGCGGTTCCAAGCCACTTGGAGAGAGTGGTACCAGGAGTTGGCGACGTTGTCCGTTTCCCGGATGGAGCTGAAACCCAAGTAGGGCCGCAGGGCGTTGATGTTGACGCCCGGGTTTGCCGCCACTACCGCCGTGGTGGGCTGATTGATGTCCGCCTCGCGTTGCAAGTGCAACCCGCGACGCCCCACGTATCCCACCGAGAGCAGGCTCTTAAAGGGCATCTCGCGCTCGATGGTGCCATTCATGGCCCACGCTTCCGGGTTCTTGAACGCAAGACTCTGGGTGGTCACCACCAGGGGGATGGCGTTTGCGCCCGTGGTTCCCAGGGTGTCCACCGAGCCACTGGACAAGCTGACGTTCGGTTGGAAGGGGGGATTGCCGCCCAGGAAGATCGAGTCACTGACGCCCAGGCGGGTGATGAAGCGGCCCGCGCCGGCGCGCAGAACGGTCTTGTCATCGAGCTGGTAGGCAAGCCCCAGACGTGGCTGGATGTCGCCGTATTGAACATTCGAGTAATGGTTGACTACGCCGTGGAACAGGCCAGTGTACAATCCCGAGTCGGCCGCAGGCACCCGGTTCGCCGCGGAGGTCGGAAATCCGGTACCGGGAATAACCATGCCGTTATATAGCTGAGCGATGGTCGGCGATCCCGTGATCAGGCCCGTGGTCGGACTCACCGTTACCGCCTGGGCGGGATTGTAAAAACTCGGGTCGAAGACGGCCATGTTTCCCCACCGGGCATGGTAGGGAACGATCACGCTGTAACGAACGCCATAATCGAGGTGCAGCTTCTGCGTGGCTCTCCAACCATCCTGCGCGAAGCCTTCCCACATGCTGCCCCTGAAGATGGTGTAAGCGCGGTTGCCAAGTTCGGAATAGGTATCGAACAACCCGAGCGCGGCATTGGCGGCTGCGATCCCCGTCCCTCCGGCTCGGCCATCGGTAAACAGGAATTGGCCGTTCTGATTGTTGGTGCAAGTCGGGCAGGCACTGACGTTGATCTCATCGTTGTCGTTCTCGCCGGAGTATTCATACAGGCCGCCGAACTTAATAGTGTGAGTTCCTCTGACCCAGGTCAGGCTGTCGGAAAGGTCAACGATGGGGCCGCCGGAGTGTGAAGGATAGGGTCCCCCGCTCAACCCTCCGAAGTTGGTCATGTTGACTGACGGGATTCGAGTTGGAATCAGCTTCGTGCTGACGGGGAAGATGTAATTGTAATTCGTGCCAAAGCAGCCGGCACATTGCGCCGCCCCTTTGGTGCGGTCCAGGAAGGCTGCCGCGTTCACTGGGATGTGAACGATGTCCTGGCTGTAGGTGAGCAGAACTTCGTTCACCATCGTGGGGCTGAGCGTCCACGTGTGGTCCAGGGAATAAGTATAGTTGGGACGATTAAAATACTTGGGCGTTTCGTTGGTGCCGCCGTCCAAAGGCTGGTATTCAAAATAAGCGAAGTACACGCGGCGGAAACGAAGGCGCTGCTTATCGGTAAGATTCACGTCAATGGCGATGGTATCCTTGCGCTGGTCCTGCGGGTGGGAGGCGAACTCAAACCAGTTTTGATTGCCGTTGACGGGAGTGGCGAGATTGGGCGCCGGCCACGCGTTCAGAATCCCAAGCCCGTTGGCGCTGGCGGGCGTCTGTCCGCCCGCAGTGCCGGGCGCGGGGATAACGTTCCCCACATAAGGCAGGCCGGTCTTCGGATCCTTGATTACCACCGTCTTCTTGTAAAAGAAGTTGGAGGGGTTCAAGAGCTCACTGAAGTCCCCCGCCCGCATTCGAAGGGTGGGAACGGTCAGCGCAGCTTGATCCGTGAAGACGCGCCGCACCCATTCCTGTCCCCAATACCAGAAAACTTTGCTCTTGTCCTTATTGAAGCCGTTGGGGATGTAGAGAGGTCCGCCAATGTTATACCCAAATTGGTTGTAGTGGTCGGGCGCGACGAAATTAGTAGCCGCCAGGCCGGTCGCCGTGCTCGCATTGCGCTGCCAGGTGTTGGCATTAAAAATGGTGTTGCGAACATATTCGTAGCCTTCGCCGTGGAAATCCTGGCTACCACTCTTGGAGGTAATGCGAATCTGCCCACCCGACGAGCGGCCGTATTCGGCGGCGTAATCGGCGGTGAGGATTTGGATCTCTTGCGTTGAGTCCACATCCGCGGCGCCGATGCTGGTGCCATTCGACCGGGTGCGAACGGCGGGGGCGCCGTCATAAGTGATCAGGCTTTCCGGCGTGCGCGCGCCGTTGATGTTGCTCGGGCCCTGGGTGAAATTGAAGCTAAGTGCCGCCAGCGTGCCGCCCCGGGTGCCGGGCACCAGGTTGGCCATAAAGATCGGATTGCGCCCGTTCAGCTCGAGCGCGTCAATCTGCTGGCGCGTCATCAGCTTTTGCACGGTGGCCGCCTCGGTTTGCAGTGTTGCGACCGCCGCCGTGACGTTCACGGTTTGCGAGGTGGAACCCACCGTTAGCGTGGCATCAATCACCAGTTGGGAGCTTGGGTCGAGCTTGTTCTCACTCGACTGGAATTTCTCAAAACCAGCGGCCTCGGCGGTCATGGTGTAAGAGCCGGGCGGGACGTTGGTGATGGCGTAATAGCCGGACTCGTTCGTGGTCGCCTGGCGTTCGACGCCGGACTTGTTACCGATAGTAATCTTGGCGTTCGGAACTACAGCGCCGGATTGATCTTTGATATAACCCGAGATCTCACCCAGGTCCGACTGCGCCATGGCAATTCCGCAGACCAGTAAGCCCGCCAAAAGCACGAACAGCACCATTTGGCATTTTTTGTACATGCAGCGCCCCCTAATTTTTTGAGATTCACAATTTCGACCGGAACACTTTGGGCACAACACCTGGAGGAGATGCAGACCGGGCGAGGTACATGACGCCTCTGGGCCCAATGAAACTGCTTCTCCTCAGGTTGAAACCGGCCCCTTTGGTACCGACGCTAGGTATTGCAGCGCTTCAGTGGAACTTTGATTCGATCAGTTACAAATTCGAGTTTGAAGCCGGACCTTTACAACCAAGTTAAACCGGGATGAATTTTCCTTCTTGTTTAGCCCGACCAATATTCTGATATGTTTTGACCACCAGCAAGATGCGGGTCGCATGGCCGGCGCGCCAATAGTTGATTCTATGCCGAAACGATTCGGTAAAATCGGTTTCCTTGTACCTCACGGCCCAAGGGAAGTCAAGCCCTATTTTTTTCTCCTGCTCGATAGGGGCGCGGGAGGTGAACACGATCCGCGCAGCACCAACTGGGTGGGAAGAATTTGCGTTCCGGAGCCGCGCGGCCGGCCTTCGATGTGCTCAATCAGGGTGCGAGCAGCCAGGGCGCCGATTTCGCGCGCGGGCTGGCTGACCATGGTCAATGCGGGACGCAGCAACGTCGCCCACTCAAAATCGTCGAAACCCAGCAGGCTGATCTCTTTGGGGCAGCGCAGTTGGAGTTCCTGAATGGCGCGGAGGGCGCCCAGGGCCATCATGTTGTTGGTGGAGAAAATGGCCGTGGGCCTGTCGAGACGGCTCAAAACTTCCATAACTTGCTGATGACCGCTTGAGAAAGTGTTATCTCCGGTGCGGATCAGCGACTGGTCAAGGGCAATACCGGCGCTCCGCAAGGCGCGCCGGTAGCCCTCCACACGGTCCTCGGAATTCCTGTTTTCAAGCGGGCCGGCGATGATGGCGATGCGGCGATGGCCGAGGCTCAACAGGTAGCGGGTGGCGTGTTCGGCGGCTGCCACGCTGTCAACCCCCACACGGCCCACGGCCCGGCCCTTGGAGCGCGGCAGTCGGTCCGCGTAAACAATCGGAATCTCGCCTGCAATTCGGGCGGCCATTGAGCCGCTGTCATCCACGGCCGGCACGCGCACGATTCCGTCCGCGCGCCGGCGGCGAAATTCTTCCAGGTAGGCTCGTTCCTCTTCCCACTTTTCGCGGGAGTCGCCTACCAGCAGAGTGTAGTTCACAGTCACGGCGTAGTCTCTGACTCCGCGAATGAGTTCGGTATAGAAACTGTTGGAAAGATCGGGGACGACGATGGCGATGGTGTGCGTCCGCTGCAGCCGCAGGCTGCGCGCCATCTGGTTGGGATGGTAACGCAGGCGGCGAATGGCGCTCTCAATCCGCTCGCGCATGTCCGCGCTGATGTAATCGGTGTGGTTGATGGCCGCGGAAACGGTGGAGACGGAAGCCCCCGCCGCTCGCGCCACGTCACGGATGGTCACGTGCCGCGGCCGGCGATGGGACCGCCTCGGATTTGCGGGCCGCTTTCCTGTTCGCATGGGCGTCAAGTTCCTCTTCGATGGGAACGGCGACATTATACGCGCCGCGGCCCTGAGGGCCAAATGGGGGGCGTATGGACACGCGCCAGGTATTTAGATCGTCGACGTGTGGCGACCTGATTTTTCGGGCTGAGCATCGGGATTGCAAGAGGCCGCGTTCGTACTCAGACGGTAATTGCAGGTTCAAGATGAGGCGCTATCACGGCCCCTCGTAGGCGGAATCGTGGTCGGGGTGAAGTGAAATGAGGCGCAGGAAATTTCCATCCCTGAGAGCAATGGCGCGGATTCGCTGGCTGATCCGCAGCGAATAAATCTTGCGGCCCTCGGCGGATTTCAGGTGTTCAAGCGCCTCCCATCGAAAACCGGTGTGACGGTAGAGGGAATTCCAATCCAGCTCTCTTAGCCGGCGGAGCGCGGCTACAACTTGTTTCAAGTCGACCGGGTCCAGGCGAAAAAACACGGCTTGGAATTCCGGGCTGTTCAGATCAAGCCGGATGCGATCCTTATCCGCGGGCACGTCTGCGTCCGCCTTTCGCTGCCCGCCGTTTTGCGAGACCGTTAAGATCCGTCTCAGCGGGCGGCGTCTTCTCGGCCCATTCAAGTCCACGGAGGATTCGCGAGCGATCCGGCTCCCGAAGCGTCCAGAGTTGTGCTTCTGGGACCAGGGCAACCGCAGTGAGAAGAACTGTCCCGTCTTGAAGGCGTTCCAGGCGGAGCGTCTTGCCGGCGTATCTCTTGCCCAATGAAATCTGCCCGCTCTTGCCGACGATTTTGATCTCCGGGCGGTTTTCAGTTGTTGTTGGATGTTTCATGCCATCATGCTATCATGCTGACATGCGGGCTGGCAAGCCATTCTGAAGGGGGGAAATATGAAACGCGACAAACATTCTGTTTATGTCGAGCGGCGTGCTCGCAAGAGCGCCACGTACCGAAAGACATTTGCGCGTACCCTCCATCAGATTGACTTGGCGCTCCTTTACCGCGAGATGCGGGAGGGCTCGGGTCTTACTCAGGCTGAATTGGCCAGGATAGCGGGCACAACGCAGTCCGTGATTGCCCGCTTGGAGGACGCTGAGTACGCCGGCCGCTCACTCGCTATGCTGGAGCGCGTCGCTGCGGCCTGCGGTGTGACTCTTAAACTTCGCGCCGAGAAAGGGCCTGATTTTGAACGTAAAGTCGCGTTGGCGTAGCCTCGCCCGCTGAATCTTCTTGCCTCAGACCCAGGATGCGAATGCGTGTGTAGAATACGGACGCGGCTGCGCTCAGGCGCTTTTCTGGGCCAGTCGCCCACATCCCGACAAGAACCATCGGGATGTAGACACTCCACCCGCGAAAGAGCCCAATTCTGCGCTAATTAGGTTGGCGAATCATGGGGCAAACGCGGCGCTGGCGATCGCAGCCTGATTAACGTGCCTCGGCCAGATCTTTATTGCTCTGGCGAGGAGATCCTTCGAGCGCTCTTCTATTGAGCTCTCATCCCACGTTTCTACAGAATAGAGCTGCTGATTAATCGGCAGCAGCGAACCGCTTAGTAACGCCGGCTTTTTTGTTACCCATGGTCCGTTTGAGGCCGACGAATTGAGCGATTGCGTCAAAATGGTAAGGTTTCCTATAGTCTGTACGATGCTTTCGCGTAAACGTGTCGCCTTTGCTCGCGGGTCCTCACTATCGGATTCCATGAGCTCTTGCCACGAGAGTCCTTTGGAGCCGTCTTGAAGCGGCCAATGGTCCCTCCAGTTTTGGGGGAGGATGTGCTCCACCGTCATCTCACTTTCGATACTAATGTGTTCAGCTTTCGAGCCAAGATAGCTATCACTCAGACACTGAAGAATGTAAACGATTTTGCGCTGCTGCAACAATTGATAGGCGTGCATGGTTTGCCACGCTCCGCCGAAGGTCGCATCGTCCGGCCAATCGGAGGACTCAACTGTCGAATCGCAAAGAAGGTCCCCAAGATTCTGGGGAGTGGTTCCAACCCGTTGAAGTGAACGCACGATGGAGAGGAAGACCCGATTGTAGCTCTTCGTTGTCCGTCCGCACACTGCCCGCCGTAACAGATAAGATTCCAATGTTGTGGACACCTCTCTCCATTGGTCCTCGGGTAGGCCCGAATTCAGCATGTGAAGCAGTAGCGGATACGCAGTGCCAATATCGAAAGAGATTAGAAATTTCGCAAGACGATAAAGGACATCGTCCTTCTTAGGCTCAATGAGACGACGGAAATCATCGCCCTGGCGGGCGAGTGCCGCAAGCTCCTCCCGCACTGACGAAAATGGCTTTTGTTTTTCAATCCAGAATTTGTATTCGACGAACAAATGAGTTATTGGAATGTCCGCCGTCTGCCGGCTGGACAGGAAATGTTGCATGAACAGGTCACTTCGAGGCCTAACAAGACGCCCCTGTCGAATCTCTTGCCGCCAGAACGGATCGTCGAATCGACGCCAGAACTCGTTGTAAAGAGCCTCCTGAGGCTCACCGAGGCGCGATGCCCGTAGAAAAATGTAGTTGCGCAGCAAGTCCGCGGGAAGGAGAGGCTCGCCCCTGGCGTTCAAAGTTTCAAATATTACCTGTGCATCATCATCGCGTTCCAGGTCGATCTCTACAACTTGGAGTGCGCTCTTCAAGGCCTTAAAACACTCCTC
Source organism: Terriglobia bacterium (assembly GCA_035308965.1). Taxonomy (GTDB): domain Bacteria; phylum Acidobacteriota; class Terriglobia; order UBA7540; family UBA7540; genus DASYXZ01. The sequence goes on from DATGFN010000022.1 coordinate 146,820, forward strand.
TAGGCGCCCTGCTAGCGGAATTTCGGCCGCGAGGGGCGGCTCCGATTGGGTCCCAACAAAGAACTCTGTTAGCTGGTCATAAAAGTATAGATATGCCTCCACCATCCGTGGCCTTGGCTCGAACTTCCTTGAGTACTTCTTGCGGATTAAAGGGTGCCTCTTCTCGACTTCAGCCTTCGATCCCGCGGTCATCACGTCAACGAACTGCCGTCGATCAAGTTGGGTCGGCCACACTTTGAATTTGTCGACCTCAGGCTCAGCCATCATTCCGCTGTTCCGCGTGTGCCTCTCGCATTCATTCGCCAGCTCGATGCATCCCTGATCTCGACAAAAATCACAGAGCGCGGCAAGCGTAATTTGGAGGGTAGTCAGACGCTGCTGACCATCAATTACCTGACGTTTGTCTACGTAGCCGGCAGGTGTTTGCTTCTGGTCCAAGACCATCGCGCCTAGAAAATGGACGGGAGCATCCTTTCGACCCTGAATGTACTCGGAAAACTTCCGAGCAAAGTCCTCCCAAAGTGGTTCCCACTGATGCTCACGGTTCCATACGTACTGCCGCTGAAACAGGGGAACCTCCAAACGTAATTTATTCTCGAATATCCCAAGTAAGGGCACAGCATTCGCTTTCATGTTTGCTCCCAAGCGGCCACGACTGTAAAGGGCAATTGGAGTTCGGTCGCCTCCGCAGCCCACATCTTCCTCCATCTTACCAGATTGTCAATAGATACCCGCTGGACTAGGCATCGATTAGAAATCGCTTTGCGGCGCATCGTCCCGCCCCAGAGTATCCTTATTCTTTAGGATCGCTTTTTCCTGATAACGCTGCGCCAGCCCCTGCAAAATTGTTTTACCCCGCCCTAACCGCTGAGGGACAATCCAGGTCTAATGAATCGGATGGAAGAGAACGATGCAGCCGTGGTGGCGCAGGTCCTTGCTGGCGACCGGGACGCCTTTCGCGTTGTGGTCGAGCGCCACAGCCAGAGTCTCTTCCGGCTGGCTTATCGTATGACGGGGAACGAACAAGACGCGGAAGACGTGGTTCAGGAAACTTTCATGCGCGCCTACCGGCGCCTGAACAAGTTTGAAGCGCGCTCGAGTTTCAGCACCTGGCTCTACCGCATTGCGGTGAACTGCTCGCTCGATCAATCGCGCAAGCGGCGCCAGCAGGATGAGCGCCAGTTGGCGCCGAGTCCCGAGTTGCCTGACCCGTTGCTGGCCCTGCCTTCCACCGATCCCTCAAGCGAACGGCTGGCGATGTCCGCCGAAGTCAGGAAGAAAGTCGAGGCCACCTTGAACGAGTTGACCGAAAAAGAAAAAGCGGCGTTTGTGCTGCGGCATTACGAAGGCATGTCCATTGAAGAAGTGGGCCGCGCCATGGGCTTGCGCGCCAACGCGGCCAAGAACAACATTTTTCGAGCCGTACAAAAACTTCGACGGGCGCTCGAGCCCGTGGTGAGTTAAACGAGATGAATCACTTGAGCGAAGAACAATTGATCCTGTTTCATTACCAGGAAGCCGACGAGGCGCACGACCGCAAGTCGATGGAGCAACACCTGGCCGGCTGCGATCTTTGCCCGTCGCGCCTGGCGGACCTGGAGCGCGAATTGGCCCTTTTCGGTAACGCGCCCGTTCCGCCGCGGCCTGAGAATTACGGCCAGCAAGTTTGGCTGCGCCTCCGCCCGCACTTGATGGAGCGCCCCAGATCGATTTGGTCGGGATTCTTTGCCTCCCGCCAGTGGGTGACTGCCGGAGCGCTGGCCGCGTTGATCGTCGGCGCTTTCTTCGCCGGACGTATTTGGCAGAAGCGCCAGGCGCCCGAGCCGGCGACCATTTCCGCCCAGGCGCGTGAGCGGATTTTGCTGCTGGCCGTGGGCAATCATTTGGAGCGCTCACAAATGGTGCTGGTGGAACTTGAGAATGCCGATGGCAAGGGGCCCGTGGATATTGGCCCCGAGCAGCGGACGGCGCGCGACCTGGTGGAATCCAACCGCCTCTATCGGGAAACCGCAGCGCGCGATGGCGACGTTGGCATGGCCAACGTGCTGGATGATTTGGAGCGAGTTCTGATTGAAGTGGCCAACAGCCCTTCACAAATTTCTTCGACGCAGCTGGATTCGATTCGACACCGAATTGAAACGAAGGGAATACTTTTTAAAATCCGGGTGGTGGGGACGCAGGTGGAAGAGCGGGAAAAATCCGCTCAGGCCACGCAACCACCGGGAAGAACTTAACAGGGAGAGAACATGAAGATTTTTCAGAAAGCATCACTGATTCTTGCCATGGCGCTGGCCGCCACTTGGGCTGCCGCGCCTCGGGTGTTGGGGTACGATTTGCAACCGCACGAAGCTGGTGCGGCTTCATCTTTCATCTATGAAACTTTAGCGGCTCAAGGGGCGACCTTGGACGAAGCGCAGGACCGTGACCAGGAAGCTCGCGAGCGCGAACAAGAAGCCAAAGACCGGGCGCAGGAAGCGCGTGACCGCGAACAGGAAGCCAAGGAGCGCGCGCAGGAAAAGCTCGATCGCGCCCAGGAACTCTACGACCACGGGACTGAGTTGCTGGACGATGGCAAGTATCAACAAGCCATCGAGGTTTTTAACAAAGTCTCTCAGCAGGTGGGAAGCTCGGTGGAAGGCGCGCTCTATTGGAAGGCTTACGCGCAATACAAAAGCGCGCTGAACTCCGAAGCGCTCCTTACCTTGAAAAGTCTGGAGAGCGGCTATCCCAAAAGCCGTTGGCTGGACGAAGCTCGGCAGTTGGAACTGGAGATGAAACAGAAATCGGGCCAACCCGTTTCGCCGGAAAACCAGGCGGACAATGACCTGAAGCTAATGGCCCTGAACGGCCTGATGAATTCCGATCCCGACCGCGCCGTGCCCATGCTGGAAAAATTCTTGCAGGGCAATCAGCCACTCAAATTGAAAGAGCGGGCGTTGTTTGTCCTGAGCCAAAGCGGCAAGCCCCAGGCACGCGAAGTGGTGGGGCGTATCGCTAAAGGAGAATCCAATCCTGATCTGCAGATGAGGGCGCTGAATTACCTGGGACTTTTCGGCGGGAAAGAAAGCCGGCAGACGCTGGCGGACATTTACGCTTCCTCGAGCGACGTGCATGTGAAGCGGGCGATCCTGCACAGCTTTATGGTTGGTGGCGACCGCGACCGCCTTTTTGCCGCGGCCAAATCCGAGAAATCGCCCGAGTTGCGCACCGAAGCCATCCGACAACTCGCTTTGACGGGCGGGCATTCCGAACTCTGGGAGCTCTACCAGGCCGAACCCACCGTGGAAGTAAAGCGGCAGATTTTGCAGTCCATGTTCTTGACGGGCAATTCCGACAAGCTGGTGGAAGTTGCGCGTACCGAAAAAGACGCAAGCCTGCGCGCGGCAGCGATTAAGAGCCTCGGCCTGATGGGAGGTGGAAAGGCGGGCGGCTCGCTCACGTCACTCTACGAAACCGAGAAGGACCCGGATGTGCGGCGCAACATCCTCAATTCTTTGTTCATCTCGGGCAACGTCGATGGCCTCATCGAAATCGCTCGCAAAGAAAAAGACCCCGAGCTGAAGAGGGAAGCGGTGCAAAAACTCTCACTCACCGGATCGCCCAAGGCGACCGAGTACATGATGGAAATTTTGAATAAATAAGAGGTGCGCCATGACATCCAGGAAAAAGCTGAACCTGCTCTTGATCGTCCTCATCCTGGGCGCGGCGCCAGTATACGCCACTGACCAGCCGCGGGTGACGAACGCGAAAATGGAGACGCGCTCCGCCGCCGCCGGCCTCGAGAGTGAATTCCGATCGCTCGTCCAGAGTCAGCCTGGGCCGGCGTGGATCGGCTATGCCGTCCCCACCGTGCCCGGTGATCGCACCATGTGTTGCTGCGGTTATGGGCGCGACGGCCAGATGCGCGGCGGGTGCACGCTCGAAGGCGATCGTGGATTCAACATGAATTCCGATGGCGGGAAGCAGGCGAGCCTCGAAGGTCCGGAACACCTTTGGGTTCTTTTGCGCGTATCGGAAAAGAAAGTCGGCAGGATCAGGACTTTTTCCGAAGACTGTGAACTCAACTCTGGCGGGCTGCCCTTTATCTGGCTAACCGACGTAAAGCCGGCGGAGAGCGTGGCGCTGCTCTCGACTTATGTTCGCACATCCGAAGTTGAGGATCACGAGGGCAAAGATGTAAGTTCGGGCGCTCTCTCGGCCATCGCCCTCACCGCCGACCCATCGGCGGACCGCGCTCTGGACGGATTTATTGCTCCTTCACAGCCGGAACACTTGCGCCAGAATGTTTCCTTCTGGCTGGGTGAGGCGCGCGGGCGGCACGGTTTTGAAACCCTGCAACGTTTGTTAAAAAACGATTCCGACGACCGCTTTCGCGAACATGCCATCTTTGGACTGACGGTGAGCCGCGAGCCGGAAGCCGTTGCCACTCTGATCGACATCGCCAAGCACGATCCAGCTCCCAAGGTGCGCGGCCAGGCGCTCTTTTGGCTGGCTCAGAAAGCAGGCAAGCGGGCGACAGAAGCGATTACCGACGCCATCAACAACGACCCGGAAACTGAAGTAAAGAAACGCGCCGTTTTCGCCCTCTCCCAGCTTCCCCACGACCAGGGCGTGCCGCTGCTGATTCAGGTGGCGCGCACCAACCACAATCCCGAAGTCCGCAAACAAGCGATGTTCTGGCTGGGCCAATCCAACGATCCGCGCGCAGTTTCATTCTTCGAGGAAGTACTTTTGCGATGACCCTGGAGTGCCGGCATCCCACCCGCGATCCATCCCAATTCAATCTCCTGTAACATTTACAAGCCTTTTTTCTTCGACGTGCTGGGACTTGGTGCGGGGGGCGGGAATCGAACCCGCACAGCCCTTGCGGGCCGAGGGATTTTAAGTCCCTTGCGTCTACCAGTTCCGCCACCCCCGCAGGCTATAAGTTGGCCGTACAACCAATCTATCACACAGCGTGCCGGCTTCAAGGGCTACCTCACCGTTTAACCATTCGCATAAAGTATGCCAGGCTTATGGCGACTGGTGAACGCACTTGTGGCTTAAGGCTCGCAGGCTCGCGGCCTATTGACTTCGTCCATATCCGGCACTAGCATGGGTTTTGCCGGAGTGGTTTCATAGGCGCTCCGGGATTACTAATAAGGTTAATCGTCAAGAAGCAAAACGGTGGCCAGGTGGGTGGATCAGGATTTTTGACGTGGCTCGCCAGTGGAGCGCGTCCGTGCCATCCTTCTTCCTCCTTGATTGGTGTTATTCCCAATCGCATTTTGGTCCTTACTTCGGGTTGAGACCATGGGCGGGCCATGAAGATCAAATTATGGGGCGTGCGGGGTTCCACACCCACCCCGGAACATCGGAACGGCCGTTACGGCGGGAACACTGCCTGCATCGAGGTGAGGCTCGCCAACGGCACGCTCATCATATTGGATTGTGGCAGCGGCCTTCGGTCGCTGGGGAAAAGTCTGATACGGGAGTTTGGCGAGCGGCCCATCAACGGATACATATTCCTAACCCATTTTCATTGGGACCACATCCAGGGAATCCCCTTTTTCCGCCCGTTATACGAAAAGGGCAACATCTTCGCTTTTCACGCTGTCCATCGCGGGGAGCAGGAACTGGTGGGTGCTATCGAGGGTCAGATCATCAGCCCTTATTTCCCGGTGGACATGACCGCCCTTGGATCCACGCGCTTTTTTTACGATCGCGATTACAGCCCTCTTGATATCCAAGGCGCCGTCATTACCTCCGCGCCGCTGAATCATCCCCAGGGATGCGTCGGCTACAGAATCGAAGCGGACGGATGCGTTTTTGTGCTGGCCACCGACACGGAACCCGGGTCCGAGTTTCACGACCGTGCGGTTCGCGAACTGGCGCGCGGAGCGGACGTGCTGGTTTACGATGCCCAATACACTCCCGAGCAATTGAAGGGGGAAAAGAAAGGATGGGGGCACAGCTCCTGGCTGGAGGGAGCGCAAATCGCCCGCGAGTGCGGCGTGAGGCGCCTGCTCCTGTTTCATCATGATCCCGACCATGATGACAACTTTGTGGACGGATTGGTGGCGCGGGCGCGGCAGGAGTTTCCCAATACCGGCGGCGCTACCGAAGGGATGGAAATACTTCTTCCCCGGCTTGATGAAGTTCACGATTTCAAACGATCCAACTCCCGTGTGGAGCGCCGCTTTGGGCTTCAGATTCCCATTAGAGTGGCATGGAGAGACAAGCAGGGGACGGCGTGCCATTCCGAAGGCATGGCGCGGGATATTTCGAAGTCTGGAATCTATTTCGTCGTGCCCAAAGACGTTCGCACCGATGAACTGATGGAAATAGAAGTGGTCCTGCCAGACGAAATCACCGCCAACGGGAACATGACTTTTCGCTTTATGGCCGAAGTCATTCGGCAGGAACCGGTGGCCGGCTGGCTGGGTACCGAAGCGGAGGGACTGGGCGTGGCGGCGCGCCGCGTTGAGCCTTTTGAAGAATTTGACGACCCCCTGGTGCCGCAATCCTCTGGCAAGGATTAATCGCACCATGCGCCATTTGTCTGTGGCATAGCGCGGAGGAGGTCTTAACACTTGCGTCCGAATGTTTGTTGGGTCTTCCCTTTGAGATTTGTTTCTTACGGGGCCAGGCGGATGCATCCGCTGCATCATTTTGGCGAGGTTGAAGATTGAAGAAATCATCTGCTTCCGGACATTCCGGCGCCGCTGCCACTCGCCGGCAGGCCGAGCGGCTGGCCATTGAACTTCCCATCTTTGTAAAAGTTTCGGGAAAAGGGAAAACATCAACCGAGCGGACTCGAACACTCGACCTCTCCCGCGGCGGGGCTTCCTTTGCCGCCCTCCGATCGTATCGCGCCGGGATGAATCTTCAAGTTACCTTTGTTAACCTCCGCCACCTCTCCTCCGGCTTGCGCCAGATTTCTGCCCAGGTGGTCCGCGTCGGCAAATCCGGCCCAAGCCAAAGCAAGGCCGTGGCGGTGAGATTTGCGGACGTGGAACTCGCCAACGTAATTTTCAGTGAACTGCTTCGGGTGGAGATTCGCACATCCTCGGCTCTGCTGGGCATTATCAATGCCCTGACCCCGGGCGAGGAAATGGGTGGGGTGATCGAGAAAATCTGCCGCACGGCCGAACGCGCGCTGGACGCCGAAAGGGCCTTTCTTTTTCTTCGCGACCTTCAGCAGAAAACTTTGCGTTTGCCCGCGGAGGGCAGTAAGACTGCGGACGACATTCGAATTCCGTTGGGAGAAGGTCTGGTGGGCAAGGCGGCGCTCCGCACCGGACCAACCATTGTGGGGTCCTTGCCGGCGGACCGCCGCTACCGGCCCGACATTGAGAAGTATTTTAATGAACACACACGTTCCGTGCTCTGCATTCCCCTGAGCCGGGAGCATGGAGTCTCCCCGGGCGTGCTGGTGATAGTCAACAAGCGCTACAGCCGCTTCAGCAAGGAAGATGAAGCGCTGGGCACGGCCGTGGCCAGCCAGATTGCCGTGGGGTTGCGCGAAGCCGGCCTGTACGAAAATATCCGCAGCATGAAGAATTACTACGAACGAATTATGGAGAGCATTTCCACCGGCATATTGACCTTTGATAACGCGGGTAAATTGTCCACCATCAATCAGGCCGCCTGCAAAATCTTTGGATTCCAACCGGGCGCCGATGCGGGTCAGGACTTCAAGAAACTTTTTAGCGGTCCGGCCAACGCCCGCCTCACTTCATTGACGGAAGAGGTTCTGAACAAAAAGACCGGGGGCACCGCCTACGACATTCGATTCCTGCGTGACGACGGCACCAGCTTCAGCCTTAACTTGAACGCGCTCCCGCTCCACGATACGCACGGTAACCTTTTGGGTGGTGTCTTGGTGGCCGACGATATCACCCACGAGCAGCGGCTGATGAACACCCTCTGCCGGTACATGGCCCGTGAAGTGGCGGAACAGGTGCTGCATGAAAAGGACAAACACAAGCTGGGCGGCACGCGGACGGATGTGACCATTCTGCTCACCGACATCCGCAATTTCACCTCCATCTCCGAGCAAATGGATCCCTGGGACGTGGTGGAACTTTTGAATTCCTACTTCCCGGGGATGATCAACATCATTTTTCGACACCAGGGCATGGTGGATAAATTTATCGGGGACTCCATCCTGGCCGTTTTCGGCGTCCCGGTTCCGCGCGAAGATGACGCCATGCGAGCGGTGCGCGCCGCCCTGGAAATGCAATCCGGATTGAAAGCAATTAACCGGGGACGCGCCCGCAAACATCAAACCACGCTTGAAATCGGCATTGGGATCACCAGCGGAACTGTGATTTCCGGCAACATCGGTTCCGAACGGCGCATGGACTACACCGTAATCGGTGACCCGGTGAACCTGGCCGCGCGCCTGGAAGGATTAACCAAAGAAGTGAAGCGCAGAATTCTGGTGAATGACCGCGTCCACGCCGCCATCGCCAAAGAAATCCCGTGCGAGCCCCTCGGCCTGTTTTCCGTAAAAGGCAAGCGCGAAAAAGTTCCGGTCTTTGCCGTTAAAACGGAGCAAGCGTGGCGCTGAGGACCGCAAGCAATTTGTGATTGCTGATTTAAGATTGGCGATTTTCAAATTTCCATTTCCCAGTTTTGAATTTCCACTTTCGATTTCAGATTTCTCCGCCCCTTCTCCCTCCCTCCGACTGCCTGTTCCCGTTTTCTTATGCCGTTGATTTTCCCTTTATTGAAGAGTAGATTATCTCCCGGCGCGTAGATCTTTGGAGGGTCATCGTGAGCATTCAGGAGTTAGTGATTGGAACTATTTCCCTTAAGTGGGGTGATTGGGTTGCTTGGAACGTCCTCAAAGTGGACAATAGGTCCAAACTTGGTGTTTCAGTTCCAAGGAAGCCGGGCGTCTACGAAGTCCGCCGCATTCCCAAATTTGATCGGAGGCTGACTATAGGAAAGGCGGCCAACTTGCGGGGTAGGGTTAAATCTGGACTGGTAAGAGGTGTTGCCAAGCATTCGACCGGAAAGAGGATTCGTGAAAATGAGAATGGTTCCAACCTGCAAGTTCGGTGGGCGGTGACATATCGTCCCGGTGCGGCAGAAGAAGAGTTGCATCAAATTTACAGGAAAAGATTTGGGAAACTGCCCAAGTACGTCAAATGTACATGACTCCCACGGGCGGACTGGAGCAGACAAGCCCGAAAGCTGAAACCTGCGCGCCTGGGTGCGATTTGGACAGGGGTCGCAAGTTTGGAAAATTTTAGCTACTCTTCAGATTGACGATCGGCGAATAAAAAGCGAATATTTTAACAATGCGCGGCCGGCCCCAATATGACGAGATAGGATATTGGTCTGAGATCAAACTCGACATTCTGAAGAAATATGCTGCTGCGTATTCTACGATCCTTGCCGCGCAACATGGTCCATCCCTTTATCATGTTTACGTTGATGCCTTTGCTGGCGGAGGGGCACACTTCTCTAAGACAACTCAGGACTTTGTCCTTGGAAGTCCTCTCAACGCATTGGCTGTACGGCCACCCTTTCGCGAGTACCATTTGATAGACGTCGCGGCCGCGAAAATCAGCAGCCTACAAAAACTGATCGGTCCCCTCCACGATGTATTTCTGCATGAGGGTGATTGCAATAAGATTCTGCTTGAGGAGGTCTTTCCAAAAGTAAGGTACAAGGATTATCGACGCGGACTCTGCATACTCGATCCCTATGGCTTGGACTTGAACTGGGAAGTCATGCTAACCGCGGGGCAGATGAAATCGATCGATCTTTTTCTGAATTTCCCCATTATGGACATGAATAGAAACGTTCTTTGGCGCGATGCCGAAGCAGCGGCGCCGGACCAAATCAAGCGAATGACCAAATTCTGGGGCGACGAGTCTTGGCGCGACATCGCCTACAGCAGCAACCAGAATCTCTTCGGAGAACCTGAGAAACAGCCGAATGAAGTCGTAGCCGAAGCGTTCCGCAACAGACTCATGGATGTCGCAGGATTCCAACGGGTCCCGCAGCCCTTACCGATGAGGAATTCTAAAGGTGCCATTCTGTACTACGTATTCTTTGCGTCGCAGAAGAATACAGCAGAGGAGATTGTTCTCGACATTTTCAAGAAGTATCGTAAGCGAGGGGAAAAGTAATGTCGCTACAATCCACAATTGAGTGGACCGACGCCACATGGAATCCCGTGCGGGGTTGCACCAAGATCAGTCCGGGGTGCGCCCATTGCTATGCGGAAGTGTTCGCCGAGCGTTTTCGGGGCGTTCCAGGGCATCCCTACGAACGCGGATTCGATCTTCGCCTGGTTCGAGACAAACTCGCCGAGCCTTTTCGATGGAAAAGGCCGAATATGATTTTCGTCAACTCAATGAGCGACCTCTTTCACGAAGGGGTTTCTGATGATTACATCGTCGAAGTGGCACGCGTGATGTGTCGCGCGGATTGGCATACTTATCAGGTTCTAACCAAACGGGCGGAGCGGCTGAAGGAACTCCTGAACGGCAAGCTGTCGTTTGCTGCCAAGCAGACGCACATATGGTGGGGGGTCAGCGTCGAGAACAAAAGGTGCGGCTTGCCGCGTGTTGAGCACCTTAGGGCGGCAAAGGCCAAAGTCCGGTTCCTATCGATCGAGCCGCTCCTAGAAGGATTGGATGCCATCAACCTGAAAAGCATCGCTTGGGTCATCGTCGGTGGCGAGAGTGGAGCAGGGGCCAGACCTATGCGCAAAGAGTGGGTGGTTGACATCCGGGATCAGTGCCGCAAGGCAAAGGTCCCATTCTTCTTTAAGCAATGGGGCGGGGTACGAAAGTCGCTTGCCGGGCGCCACTTGGACGGCCGCACCTATGACGAATTCCCCGCGCGCCCCGAAAAGAAAATTCCCACTACGCCATATTTTTCGATGAATCCCACATAGCAACTGCGGGTGACGTAGATGCGAAGGGGGCTGCGTTCCAAAGGGCGTGCTGGGTGCGAAGATAGAAGGTCTGAAATAACCACATTTGTGGTACAATTTGACCATATGCTTGATTTGGGTTCCAAGGCGCGCCAGCATTTGTTGGCCTATTATTTTACCAACCCGACCGCTCGACGTCATCTGCGGGATTTGGCGGGGCGGCTGGACATTGATCCGTCCAATCTATCGAGAGAGATGCGGCGTTTGGAGCGCGACGGACTCTTTCGGTCGGAAGTGGTTGGGCGCCAAAAGTATTTTCAGCTTAACCGGGAGTATGCCCTCTTCGACGAGGTGCGCAGCATCGTGGCGAAAACTATCGGCGCGGCGCCTCTGATTGCAAGAGCCCTCCGGGAGATTAAAGGTATTGACGATGCCTACTTGTTCGGGTCTTTCGCACGCAACCAGCAGGAGGCGGGGAGCGACATCGATGTGCTGGTGATTGGCGCCCCTGATGGCCAGACCCTGGCGAATGCCGTGGCGAAGGTGGAGCGGCGGCTGGGGCGCGAAATCAATTATACCGTTATGACGAGAAAAGAATTCCGCTTGCAACGCGCCCGCAAGGATGCTTTCCTGGAACACGTCTGGCACAATAGCCTCGTTCCACTCCTGGCTGGAAATGAAAAAGTTCAAGCCCCACACCGTTGATTGGGCGCAAATCGACCGGTTTCTCGCCAGCGCTGAAAAGAAACTCGCCTCAGCTCATAAGATTCTCGCATTCGACGAAGAGGCTTGTCTCCAGCAAGCTTATGAAGCGATGTTGAAGGCTTCCCTGGGTTTTATGTTCAGCCATGGTTTTCGGGCCAGAAGCCAGCCGGGTCATCACATCGCGATTATTGAATTCGTTCGGATGCGGATTGACAAAAAGCACGCTGGATTATTGGCGGTCTTCGACCGTCTCCGGAGGAAGAGGAATGTTGCACTTTACGACGACACAGGTTTTGTTTCTCACCACGAAGCCCAGGAGGCCCTCGAAGCCTGCCGTGATTATTTGAGAGTCATTTGCGCGGAGATCGCGGCGAGAAAACCATAATGCCCGCCCGCAGGAAGCTTTTGTTACATTTTCCCGAGTGGGGGCCCTTTCTGCACGTCTCAGAGCTGGCGCAGACCATCCGTGGTCTAAGCGCTTATGGCGCAATTAGCGGGGTAGCGCAGAGTCTCGCTATTCAGAGACTCTGCGGCTCTTCCTTCAAAAAAACGCGCCTAGTCCCGTTTATCTGATACTCTGGGGTTCTTGCTTCAGAAAATCCGCAGAATCTGAAAAGCATAGACTCTGCGCTACCAAACCTTTAAAGAGCGCGCAATCGACAATCAAGGAGGATAGCGCGGAGTTTCGTTCTTCAGAAATTCTGCTCCATCGCATCACTCATTTATGTTGCAGATTAGAGCAAAATATGAGGTAATCTGAGTATGACAAGAATTCAACCAGTCCTTTCAAAAGCCGAAGCGGAGCTGGTGGACCAGATAGCGCAACTGACGCGGACCAAGCGCACCGACGTGATCAAGAACGCCCTGGCGGTCTACCACTGGTTTGTGCGGCAGGCAATTACGGGAGCGCGGGTGGTGGCCCGCAAACCCACGGGTGAGGAGCTCGAGCTTGAAACGGCCGAACTGGCATCGCTCGAAGGCAAAGGCAATCGCCTGACCCCGAAAGAGCTGGGCCTGCTGGCCAGAAAACTTGCCGCCGCCTCCGACCCCTCCGAAGCCGCGCGGCTGAAAGAGCGCCTCACGCGGGGTTTCTACGGGATCTAGCGTAGTATCTCTCAAATTGTTTTATAGCGTAGAGCCGCCCTTCAAGGCGGCATGCCGGGCTAAAGCCCGGCGCTACGACCGCGTCGCAAGCCGACGGGATGTAAAGGTTTGATCAGACTTCCATGCCCAAGATTCGACGCCACAATATTCCTCCCGCGCTGTTCCAGCATCTGCTCGACCGGATTCACTCGCGCCAAATTTCCAGCGATCAATTGGTGCTGCTATCCACATGGCTGGACACCGAACCCGAAGTGCCCGAGGGCGCGTGGTACAAACGCTTTTCCGGCATGACGGTTTGCGGCGAGGGCGAATGGATCAAGACGTTTCTCTTGCCAGGGCAACATCCCACAGGCGAGCGCATTTCATAATGCGAGCGAGCAGTGCACAGCGGATGGTCAGCCCGTCAACTAACGGACTTCGGACCGAGGGCTTTTTCCCCGCGCGGCCGGAAAAGAAGATTCCCACTTCTCCATATTTTCTTATCAGTGCCACATAGTACCCGCGAGTGGCTTCCGGGGGCTGGCACAGACCTTCGTGGTCTGTGCGCTCATGGCGCAATTAGCTTCAAAGTCCGCAGATTCAAAGGGCTTGCGCCAGCCGGCCAGACTGGCCCGCTACCCTCTTTTTCTCAATTGATTCGGCATCCGAATTTTATGATATGATCAGTGTTGACCCCTTTGAGGGGCAATCACAAGTCTCTGTATTGGGAAATTCCAGTTAGACCCGGAGTCTGCCCGATGCAAACAGGGAGCCATCTTATGATCGAAAACTCAGGACTGACACCACAATCGAAAATGATTGAGGATTACAAAGCGCTGAACTCACGCGTGGACGCTTTGCAGCGCGAAGCCTTTAAATTTGGCGCCATATTAAAAACCATCGGATACGCACTCATAAATGAAAAGCAAAGCGTGGCTGTGGCAAGGGGATCTCACATCGTTGTGTCAGAGGTCCATGACAAGGTCAGGCCGCGGATCCGCATTTCCGATCTGGACCCGAATCGGCTGGTCGAACTTTTGAACGACCTCGAGGACGCTACCAAGCAGCGAGAACGGCTTTTTGTGTCGTTGCGGGAAATCGGCGCTCCCGTACACTAAATCGCGGTTTTGAAATTATTCAATCCGGAATCCGGAATCGTTCCAGCGGTATGTGGCCCGGCGCCTGCTCTTATTTTTCACCGGTCACCCGCCCAGTGTTTTTCCCCATTCCTATTCCCCCTGTAGCGCGAGTGTCCCCACTGGAGTTATCGGAGGTTGATCGCGGGTGCGGCGCCCAGGCTTGGGGCCTCGCCCCACGCTACGGTTGAGGCGCGCGGGGGCCGTCACGAAATAACGTCTTTCAAACCGAAAAGCCGGGCGATTTCCGGATCGCCCGATTCCCGGGCCAGGGTTTGAAACGGAGTTCCCGTGGTGTCGCGCGCATTTTGGAGAGCGGGAAACCGTTTCAGGAATCGCGCCACCCACTTCGCATCTTTCTGTTGGATGGCGTAGGCAAAGTCGCCAAGCTCAATCCCGAGGAACCCGCCCATTTCGCGCAAATACTCGATAGCCCAACCTGCCGGCGTGGCGGTATATTGATTGTCAATGCTGTTCACATCAGCGCCGCGCTCGACCAGAAGTCTCACCATGTCCCGATGGCCGTTGAACGCCGCATAGTGAATAGGCGTGGCGCCTGAGGCGTCTTTTTGATTTACGAGACCGTTATCGGCATCAAGGATGGCGTTCGCTTGTTCCATGTTGCCCTGCCCGACGGCAGCAATCAAGTTGTCCAGGTCGCTCATGCGAGCCCTCCCTAGTGTTTCTGATATCGGCAAATGTCGCGTGCGTACTGCCGCCACCCGATCCTGGGATCCTCGGCTCTAAGGTTTGAATCCTCGCGTTCTTATTGCCGTATCGCCGATGGTAGGGGGACGGCTTGCCGTCCCCTATTTGAGTGATATCAAGACAAAGAGGGCACGGCAAGCCGCGCCCCTACACTTGTTGAAGCTGATTCCGAGAAGCAGTCCCAGCCTCTGCTAACTGACGGAGTGCCCGCGAGGTTTTTACCTTGCGCCTCACGATCCTTTCAGTAGCCCCTTTTTTTGTCCACTACATTCAACAACGGCAGGCCCGCCACATAGCGGCGGACGTTTTCGACAAACAACGCCTGACTGCGGTCAAGACTGCCCTGAGAGCGTGCGGAAGTGTGACAAGTAATGAGAACGTTGGGAGCGCTCCAGAGCGGGTCGTCGGCGGGCAAGGGCTCGCGATAGACCACGTCGAGCCCCGCGCCTGCAATCCATTTTTCCTGGAGGGCGCGGATCAAGGCGGGCGTGTCCACCACTTTTCCTCGTGAGACATTGATGAAATAGGCGCTCGGCTTCATGGCCCGAAAAACGGATTCGTTGAGCATTTTTTCCGATTCGTGAGTATGCGGCGCGGCACAGACCAGGACGTCCACTTGCGATGCCATTTTGGGGAGCCACTCCAGTGAATGGAGCTCGGCGACGAATGTGGGCTTGGGCAAAGGTTTCGGATCAACTCCCAGGACTTTCATGTGGAAACCGTAATGGGCGCGGTAGGCAGTGTCCGTGCCAATGCCGCCCATTCCTACCAGGCCCATGGTCAATCCGCTGATTTCCGAAAGTCCCTCCACCTCCTTCCATTCGTGCTCGCGCGTTTGCACAGTGTAGCGATTGATTCCGCGCGTCAAAGCCAGCAGGAGCGCGAAAACAGATTCCGAAATGGTCGGCGAGTACATGCGCTGCATGTTGGTGAGGACGACGGGACTGCTGACCAGCTCCGGCGACAGGACGTTCTCCACTCCCGCGGCAGGGTACTGGACCCAACGAAGTTTTTTGGCGACGGCAAGGTCTTCGCGCGAAACGCCTCCGAAAATGACGTTGGCGTCGGCGACCTCGCGGCCGAATTCCTCGTCGTTCCGGCAATGCTTCAGCTCGATCCCCGGGGCGAAGCCGCGAATCTTTTCCTGGATTTCGGTTGGGAACTCGTCATAAGTGACAATCTTCAAGCGATCGACGGTGGGATTTAGGCCGGGCTCCGAAATGGGATAGGAATCGACCGTCATGGGGAAAGGCGGATCGGGCGGAGCACTTCCGGCTGACGAGTCTCGCAGCGGTGAGCTATGGCCCTCGGGCAGAGGAATCAAAGCCGTGGCTGTCGAGCCTGCCGCAATGTTGCGAAGAAATTTTCTTCGGGAAGGATGATCGAGTGACATCAGACGCCTCCTAAGTATCGGGCGCATTTTAGCATGAGGCGGCGGGGCGGCGTGATACCCTTGTTAATGTCTGTGACAGGGTGTTAGTTGAGCTTTGGAAAACAGCAAGCCTTTGCGGGTCAATCCGATCCTCGAATCCATGGCGCTTGGGCTTACAAAGGGCCGGGAAACTATTGGATAGTCAAAGGGCGGGAGAAGGCAAGACCGCACAAATGATAGCGGTCAGACAAAGTGACGGAAATGACCTTGGCCCTAATATTCCGCGCTTTGGACGTCTGAGCAGACATATGTTTGGGAAGGGCCGGGGGCGGAATTTCCACCGAGATCTTGGATGAGTTGGGCAGGAAGCGGCGAGTCACCAGCAGGGCTCCTCCGGCGCTGATGTTAATTGCCGTGCTAAATTCTAGAAAGTTCTTCCCTTGTTCATCCACACCTCGAATAAACATCGGCACAGGAACTGGGAGCCGCTGCCATCGGCGCCTCTCAGCACTAGAAGTTGAATCTGGCACGAATTGGCTCCTTAATAATAGCTCGCCGAAACTGTAGCACCCATTGGGCCAAACTTCCGGGACTAAGCAAATTTTGCATAGACAATTAAACCACAATTAAATCAATAAGTTGGGAGGGCCATGGGGGTCTTAATGTCGTAGTATTAAAGAGTAATGCACTCTTAACAAAGACGCCCAAGCGCAAGCTTTTGCTCCGGAAGGACAAAAATTTTCCATTTCCTGCATTGACTTGGTCACAAGTCACTTGTAATATGGCTCGAACACCTACATGTAAGACGAGCCGGGATGGCAGGCAAAGACCGCATCAGCGGTGGGGAGTCCGACGCCCAAATGATTAGAGCCCAGGGTATGGAATCCGAAGCCCTTTAAAGTTTTCGCAATTGCGGGGCGTTGTGGTTTTGCCGGACGCCGCTTGGCCTTTGACCCAGGAGTTTTAGGATTGGAAACACAGAAAAAGCTCCCGGAGGACTTAAAGATGCCTCCCGATTCGAAGGCGCCTGTTGACTCCTCCGCCCTCCCTTCGCTTTACAAGGACATACTGGAGCAGTTTGCCCAGCTCCAGGAACAGGTTCAAAAGCGCACCGTTGGTCTGGCCTCGGCAGCTCACGAGTTGAAAACTCCCCTGGCAATCATTGGGGGGTACATTGAGCACTTGTTGAGCGAGAAGCCCGGCCCGCTAACGGAACAGCAACGGCGCGCCTTAAGGGATTCGCACTCCAACTGCAGGCGATTGCAACGGTTCATCCAGGACTTTCTGGCCTACAGCGCTCTGGAAACAGGCAAAATCGCATTGAAGTTTGAGGTGGGCGACCTGCGCGCGTGTTTGTCCGAGGTGAATGAGATTTGGCTTCCGCTCTTTCAAGAGAAAGGCATTGCGCTTTACTTTCTCTGTCCCGACGGTTTGCCTCAACTTCCATTTGACGGATTTAAAGTCCAACAAATCGTTTCCGATTTTCTCGAGAACGCGAGAAAGTACACACCCAAAGGCGGAACCGTTTGGATCTCCGCCGAGTTGTACCATTGGGATCATCTCAGTCGGGAAGACGTCCGGACTCAAGACGCTCGATCCCCAGGGTCCCGCGAGGAGCAGAATTCGGTTCGCATCACGGTCGCGGACACAGGACCTGGAATCGCACCTGAGTATTTGCAGGAAGTTTTCGATGATTTCTTCCGGGTTCCGCGGATAGGCGACGAATTTGGGGGCTCCGGATTGGGGCTCGCCATTGCGCGCCGGCTGGTTCATGCCCACGGAGGAAAGATTTGGGTGGAGAGTGAGCCCGGCGCCGGAAGTAAATTTTCCTTTCTCTTACCTTTGACTCCGCAATAGAATGATGGTGGTAATGGAGCCCAATTGACCATGAATGACCATGCGAGAATCCTGGTGGTCGACGACGAGCCGAGCATGCTCCAGTATTTGCGGACGGTGCTGGAGGCTGGGTCCTACCAGGTCGAGACTGTGCAAACCGGGTCAGAGGCGCTGCTCCGCGTTCAAAAAGAGCCTGCGCCGGATGTTGTTCTGCTGGATGTCTTAATCCCGGATTTGGATGGACTCAAGACCCTCGAAATGCTGAAGAAGGCGCGCCCCCATATCAAAGTGGTTATGCTTTCCTGCACGACTGACCCGCGCAAGGTAGTGCAGGCCATCCGCCTGGGCGCCGTGGACTACCTGACCAAGCCATTTCAATTGGACGACCTGGAAGCAGTGCTTCAGCACTCCCTGACCTTGGAAGCCGCCCCGCTTGAAACTTCAGAAGTTGAAACCAAGATCGAAGAGCTGGGAGATGATTTGTGCTTCATCGGCGCCAGTTCGGCCATGCGGAAAATCCGCGCGCAAGTCGAGCAAATGGCGGCAGTGAATGTGCCGGTGCTGATTCTGGGGGAGAGCGGGACGGGGAAGGAAATTGTGGCGCGATTGATCCATCAAATTTCTCCGCGCGCGTCGCGCACTTTTCTGAAAGTCAATTGCGCCGCGCTTCCCGCTGATCTGTTGGAAAGCGAATTATTTGGGTACGAGGTAGGGGCGTTTACGGGCGCCACCCGGCCCAAACCGGGCAAGTTTGAGATCTGTGATAAAGGGACAATTCTGCTGGATGAAATCGGCGAAATGCCAATCGGCTTGCAGGCAAAATTATTGCACGTCCTCCAGGACCAGGAATTTTCCCGTCTGGGCAGCCGCACCACCATCAAAGTCGATGTGCGCATTCTGGCCGCCACCAACGTGGACATTGCCCAGGCGATTGCGGCCAAAATGCTTCGCGAGGATTTGTATTACCGGTTGAACGCATTTACCCTCAATCTTCCTCCCTTGCGCGAGCGCCGGGAGGAAATTCCTCTTCTCTTGAGGCAGTTCATGGCCCGATACGCGGGCCGTTACGCCCGCCCGCCGCTTCCACTCTCTCCTGGACTGGTGGATGCCTGCGTGCGCTATTCCTGGCCGGGGAATCTTCGGGAGCTGGAGAATTTCGTCAAGCGCTACCTGATCCTGGGAGATGAATCACTGGTGCGAAGCGAGCTCGAAATGAAGGCGGAGAGTAAGGAAGGGGATAGCCAACCTTCCAAGGCAGCCAGCGGTTCCCCCGCCGGGGGCCTAAAATCGCTGGTTCGCGGACTCAAAGACGAAGCGGAGATGGAGGCCATCAGTCGGGCCCTGGAAGAGACGAAATGGAACCGGAAGCAGGCTGCAAAACTGCTCAGTATCAGCTACAAGGCTTTGCTTTATAAGATCCGCCAGTACGGAATTGAACAGTAAGGTAGCCTGGCTTTACTCTCCTATCTCACCGAATCTCACCGAAATATTAGCCCCCCACTGTATACAAAGCGAAACCAAATTTGAGTTTCGCTGTGGAATCCCCTCACATCCCGGCGATATAGGAAAAGTTTTTCCTACAAGTGAAAAAGTTTTCCCTTACCTCTCAAGCTTGGCCGCGACATCCTAGTGGCTTAGGTCTAACCATAAACTCCCTGGAATGGCCTCCATTTTATTGAAAATACGCTGCGTGGTTGCCGCCATGGAATCTCTGAATGATACTTCGGTTTATCTTGCAAGGTGACCAGGAATGGCAATACATGTGCAATATAGTTGGCTTGATCACAACCACACAGAAACTTGAGGGGTGAATATGGGAACCATGGCGAGTACCTCGAAGGGGCAAGTGTCGGATGAATCGACCATGATGCCGCCGGACCACGTGATATTCGGACAATCCCGGGAGATGCAGGCCGTCCGTCTGATGGTGGAGAGGGTAGCGGGCGCGGACATTCCTGTCCTCATTCAGGGTGAGAGCGGCACGGGGAAAGAAGTGATCGCCAAATTGATTCACAACATGTCGAACTGGGCTGAGGGGCCGCTGGTGAAGGTGAATTGCCCGGCCATCCCAGGAACGTTGATTGAGAGCGAGTTGTTCGGGTACGAGCGGGGGGCATTCACGGGGGCTTACGGTTCCAAGCCGGGACGTATGGAATTGGCCGATCGGGGAACGCTTTTCCTGGATGAAATATCCGAGCTTGAGCTGGGCTTGCAGGCAAAATTATTGCAGTTCCTTCAGGATGGCCGATTTTGCCGGATTGGCGCCAAGGAAGACACCCGGGTTGAGGCACGCGTCATCTGCGCCACCAATCGAGAGCTCGACCAGGAGGTGGAGAAGGGAACTTTCCGGGAAGACCTCTTCTATCGCATCAACGTGGTCAACATAAAACTTCCACGCTTGGCTCAACGTCCCGACGACATTCCCAACCTGATCCAACATTTCCTCGAATTTTACAGTGAAAAATTCAATCATCCGGTTCGGCCGTTTTCCTCCCAGGTGGCGCAGGTTTTGCAACACTACGATTGGCCTGGAAACATACGGCAATTGGAAAACCTGGTGAAGCGTTACGTGGTGCTTGGTTCCGAGGATACGGTTATCAGCCAATTGGGGGTTTCAAATCGAGGCAAGGCCGATTATCAAACTGAAATCGGGACGGGGGGATCGATTTCCCTGAAGAGAGTAACACGGGACGCGGTGAGGGTGCTCGAGCGTGACCTCATCCTGAAAGCCTTGCAAGCCAACCACTGGAATCGCAAGCGCGTAGCCAAGGCTTTAAGCATTTCCTATCGCGCCTTGCTTTATAAAATACGCCAGGCCAACCTGCCTTCCGCAAGGACCCGCGGAAATACCATGGAGCTTTCGGGACCGGTTGCGAATTAATCTGCAATTCTCTGCTTGACGGTCGTGACCATGGGCCGCAACCTCCCGGTTGCGGCCGGTCGTCCCTATTGCATATTTCCAATCGTCTCCCTTAATGCCTTTTCCTCATCCAATATAACCATATTTTAGCCTTGACAAGTTGAATGGCAGGTTCGAGAATGTGGCTAGGGGATTGCTCACTCTGAGTGTCTTGCTTTTCCAGGGCTAAGGAGCCCAGGTTTGAAGCAAGATTTCCATGCGCCAATTGAAGGAGGAAAGAATGAGTAGGATTCTTGCCGTATTGTCTCTTGTTCTGGCGCTGGGTCTTTGGCCGTCCGTTTTTTTGGTGGCCCAGAGTCAAGGGGCTGCGCACGCCGCGGTCGTGATTCCGGATTCAAGCATCGAGCACGCCGCCGATTTGGGCGTGCGGGCGCACACCAACCATGTGGTTATCGACGGGCGCCAAAATCGCAAAGGTAATGGCGCGCCCGCCGGTGAAACCCCGGCCTCACTGAGTTGTGTATATGCAGTTGTTTCGAACTTAACTTCCGGCTGCCCGATCGCAACCAGCAAGGCCACTCCTTCCGGAGGCTTTGGGACAATCGCCATCGTTGACGCCTACGATTACCCAACCGCATACAACGATCTCAGCGTCTTTTCAAATCAGTTTAACCTTCCCAAGCTCCCTCAGTGCACGCGAGGAACAACAACCTCATGCTTTCAAAAAGTTTATGCGACTGGAACCATCCCAGCGACAAACTGCGGCTGGAATCAAGAGGCCGCCCTCGACATCGAATGGGCGCATGCGATGGCGCCCAATGCCAAGATAGTGCTGGTGGAAGCAGCCTCAAATTCGTTTACCGACCTCTTTGCTGCCATCGATCTTGCCAGCAGCATCGTAAGCCCCACTGGAAGCGCGGGGACGGGCCTTGGACAAGTCTCTATGAGCTGGGGCGGTGGTGAGTTCTCAGGCGAATCGAGTTTTGACTCTCATCTGACAACTGCCGGAGTTGTTTACTTTGCCTCCAGCGGCGACTCGGGTGGGAACACCATTTATCCCGGAGCGTCTCCCAACGTGGTGAGCGCCGGCGGCACAACCGTGAACCGTATTGGCGGTAATTTTCTCAGTGAAACTGCTTGGAGCGGAAGCGGCGGCGGAATGAGTTCCTTCGAGGCCATTCCCGCATACCAAAGCGGGATTGCGGGAATCGCCGGCACCCAGCGAGGCGTACCCGATGTCTCTTTTGATGCCGACCCCAATTCCGGTGTAGCAGTCTACGACAGCACCACTTGCCAGGGCCAGGCCGGGTGGCAGGTTTTTGGCGGCACCAGCGTGGCCGCACCATCGTGGGCGGGCATGGTCAATCTGGCGGGCGGTAAGCACAACTCCACAGATACTGAGCTGAGTACCATTTACAGTTGCTCCGCCACCCCCACTTGCTATAACTCAAATTTCCGCGACATCACCTCGGGAAGCGCTGGGGGCTTCAACGCGACTCAGGGGTGGGATTTCATTACCGGCGTGGGGAGCCCCCTGGGCTTGAACAACAAATAGCCTAAACTGGTCCCAAAGTGTGGACAAGCAAAGGTCCGAGCAAGTCCTCTCGCCACACCCCGACACTCTGTAAACCAATCATTACGTTTATTCGCGAAATCCCTTGAGTTCCACGCAGGGGGATGGCTTGCCGTCCCCTTTTGATTTGGCGCGAAATGTAGGGAAGAGCGAGGACCACCCCCTACCAGATCTGTGGAAATCGCAGACCCAATCAACCCGAAAACCATTGGAATTTGTGCGCAAGTACTTGCACAATTGCCGTGTTTTTGGCCAGCCTGGTTTACGTCAACCTATTGAAAACAAAGTGTATTTAAAGTGGTTGGCATTTGGCACGACAGGTGCTTATACTTATGTCGTCATCGTAGTTTAGTTTTCGTCATGGGCTCGTTTCTAAGAAACTGACGTCGTAAAAATATTCATCCGGGAGTTGAAAAATGAAAAAAAGGCTATTTTCACTGTCACTCGTGTTAGGTTTGATGGTCATAGGCGGGGCGACTGCCAACGCCGACCAAATCGTTTTTGGGGCTAACTCTCTCGGTTCAATTGACATCAGTTGTACCGCTGGTGGGCCCTGCACCTTTTCATTAAATGCCCCGGTGGGTTCCACCACCGTGGGTAGCGCAAGCTTTGACTCCAACAATAACACTACCATCTCGCAAGGGACGTACGCATTTTCAGGTGGTCCAAGCTCGATTGCCAACATGCAGTCTTCCAATGGCGGGCTTACCTTTACGGCCTCCGGCTCCTGGCTATTCTCCTTTAGCGATGCTGCCGGCGACTCCCTCAGCAACGCTACGGCGACGTGGAGCTACTTCTCCAATGTCGGCCCAGCCGGCTTCAATTTTGGAACCCTTTCCTTGACCGGTGGCACGTGCAACGGTGTTTCAGCCGGGTTTTGCAGCACTGTTGGAAACTCGACGATCGATGTCTACCTTGAGGATATGCCCACCGATCTCGGTTCTCTATATGCTAATGGGGGGAGTGCAAGCGACGTGATGATCGAAGGCGGCTCGGTTGTTCCTGTTCCTGAACCCGGGACCCTCGCCCTGTTTGGCAGCGGCCTGATCGGAATTGCGAGCTTCGTGCGGCGCAAGATTTCCAGGTCGTAGAGACATTTCGCGCGTGCAGTAAGTCAAGTGTTCGATGAAATTGTAGTGGTTAGTGAAAGTGAAGTATCCGTGGAGATTCCAACAAACTTTCTTGAGCTTTCCTTGGAGGGAAAAAATGCGTAAGACGCTACTTTCGTGTGCAGTCGCTTTGGGGTTGATGGTCATGGCTGGGGCACCGTCGGCGTTCGCTGACAATGTTGATTTCTCGCCCGACAATTTCTTCGGAGGGACGGGAACCTGGTCGTGGGGAGGCACAGGGACTGCTTTATCCGGTAGTTCAGGGTCTCTCGTTATTGGTGCGACCGCAAACGGGAGTAGTTTCAGTGACCTGTTCGGGTCCACTCTATCCTGGACCTCGGGCGTTGCAGGCGCTGGCATATCAATTGGAGGCGGGTCGACACTCTATACCCTTGATGCAACTGGGGGGATGGGTGTTTCACAGGACAGTTCCATTTGCTCCTCCGCCGGCTGCTTCAATGGAACATTTACTGGCGGTACGATTACTACTACAGAGAGCGGTGATACGGTAAATCTCAACTTCGTCTTCGGAAATATCGATCCGTCGCTCCTTGCGGACCTAGGGCTGAACCCCACGGAGACGTCTTGGGACGGTACCTTTACCGCTACGCTGGGCTCGGCAGCATCCTGCCCCGTCACCAGTAGCGATGCAGCAGCCGTGCAGTTGACGACCGGTTGCTGGGATAGCGCGGACTTGCACTTGAATGCAGTCCCTGAGCCGGGATCAATCATGCTGTTCGGCAGCGGACTGCTTGGGATTGCCGGCTTCGTGCGTCGCAAGATCACCCGGTCCTAAATCGCTTTACTTCTCTCTTATCTCCTGAATCTTCTCCAAGCCCCTCGCAGCCTGAGGGGCTTTGTTTTTCTGCGTCAGGTCAGGTTCGCCGCGGCGACACCTGCTCTTTCTCTATGGGGGGATTCACGATGGACCCGCGTCCGAAATTATGTGGACGATGAGGGATGCTGACGAGGCACGACAGGCACAGCCCCTCGGCAAGCTCAATGAACGCGAGGGGAGCACCAACTCCTGGCCAACAGGATGGTGAAAAGTCTATCTGTCATGCTGAGCGTAGCGACGCATCCTCGTAGTTCCTTGAAAGCAAATACGGAGATCCTTCGCTTCGCTCAGGATGACACCACTGGGAGGTTTTATTCAACACGCGGCTAACCGCCGGCGAGCGCCTTGCGAATGTCATCGGCGTGGGCGTACTTCGGGTCGATTTGGAGGGCGCGTTCCAAATGTTCTTTGGCATGCGCGCGATCGTTGACGCCTTGATACGCCATTCCCAAGTGATATTGGTATGTGGCATTATCCGGGGCTTTCTTCACCGCTTCTTCCAGGAGGTCGATAGCCAGGCGGTAAGAAGCTTTTTGATAATATGCCCAAGCCAGGGTGTCGGCAGAGTTAGGTACGTTTGGCATTCCACGGCGCCCTACTTGCGCATAGCTAAGGGCGACATCGGTGTTGCCTCCATGCTCGAGCAACAAATAGGCTAGATTATTAGCTGCCAGTGGATAGTCCGGAACGATCTGCAATGCCTTTTGATATTCGCTTTGGGCCTTCTGCCAATTGCCCCGCGATTCCTCGAGCATCCCCAGCAACATCACCGGGCGGACGTCGCGCGGGTTTCGCTGGCTCAAGGTCTCATAGTCCGCCGCCGCTTTGTCCACGGATCCCCGCGCAATCTGGACCTGTGCCAGCAAAAAAAATGCGTTAGCGTTATTGGGGTCGAGCTCGACTGCCTTTTGCAATGCGGCTTCAGCCTTATCCGGTTCCTTGTTGCCCATCAAAAGCGTGCCTTGAAGAGCATAAAACGCAGCGTTGCCCGGCGCCTTGGAGATTTGAGCGTTCACTCGGTCCAGGGCCTTCGAAAGCTGTTTCTGCTGAAGATAGAGCCCCGCCAGGGCATTAAGGCCTTCTGTGGAATTTGGGTCACGGTCGAGGGCTTGTTCGAAGAGTTTTTCCGCCTCGGGGTAACGTTTTTGGAAGAGGCGCAGCACACCCAGACGGGTGTAAGCCACCGGATTTTGCGGCGCCAACTCCATGGCCTTTTTCAGGTCTGCTTCAGCGCCGGCAGCATCCTTCTTCATCATTCTGGCCGATGAACGAAGGAGGTAACCCTGCAAATTACCGGGGGAGGCATCTATTAGTTTTTGGCTGGCCGACTCAAGCGAATCCGCGTCTCCCTTACGCAAAGCGACTTGCGCCAAGGCCTCCAAAGGACCGGTCATGTTGGGGCGCGATTTGACCGCGGCTTGCCACTCCGTCGCGGCCTGTCCCACGTCACCCGACGCGGCAAAGGCTATCCCAAGCTGGTAATGGGCGACAGCGTTGTTCGGATCGGCTTTTAGAGCCGCCTGCAATAAGGGAACGGCGTCCGCGGATTTCCCCTGATGAATAAAGATCTCGGCCCGATGGATTTGTCCCTCCAGGTCCTTTGAATTGGCCTGCAGGATTTCGTCATTTAATTTCACGGCATCTGCCAACTGGTTTTTCAGTATCAAAAGTTCGATATAATTCTGCTTCACGAGCAGATCCTTGGGGTGCGCTTGAAAGAGCGAAGCGTACTCGGCCAAGGCCTTGTCGTTTTCACCGAAGGCAAAATAGTAATCGCCCAGCATCCGATAAGCTTCAGAATTGTCCGGCATCTTACTCTTTGCGTCTTCGAGGACTTGCTCTGCCTTGTCTTTCTGGTTTTGAACAATGTAAAGGCGAGCCAGGGCGGCGTAGGTCGCCGGATTCTTGGGATCAAGCTCAAGGGCATGCTTTATTTGAAATTCGGATTCGGGCCACCGCTTTTGTTGAGCATAAGACTTGGCCAGGGCCATTACGGCCAGCACGGACTTAGGATCGAGCTGAATGGCCTTCTTCAAGCTCTCTTCAGCCGCCGCAGGCTGCTTGTTAAATTCCTGCAATCCACCCAGAGCGAGATAGGACTTGGCTCGGTTGGGATCGAGCTGGATGGCGGACTTCATTTGTTCCAGCGACTCATCGGGTTTTCCCTCGCCGGCCAGGGCATCGGCCAGAAGGGTATGCGCGTCCACGTTATCTGGCTCCGCGGCAATCACGATCTTGGCTTGCTCTTCCGCTTTCTTGAAATCTTTCTCCACGAAGTAAAGGTTGCCCAGATCAATTCGAGCCTTGTTATTCTTGGGATCGAGATCGACGGTACGCAGAAGCTCAGCGTAGGCCTGCTGCCAATACTTCAATCTGGTGTAGCACTGCGCCAGTTGAAAGTGTGCGTCGGCATAAGCCGGGTCTATTTTGATGGCATTTTGAAACTGGATGGCCGCTTCGCGGTACTTCTCGCTTTGGAAGTACCGCGTGCCGCTGTCAAAATAGGCCTTTTTTTCCTTGTTGGGATCGTGTCTGCATCCCGTCACCAGTATCGCAAGCAAGACCCCGGCCAATCCTTTGAGCAATGCATATCGGTTTTTCATAATGCCATTCTCCAACTGAAATTCGTGTTCCTGAATTCGAATAGATTAACAGATTCGCAGCTGAAATTGGAGGAATACTGTCAGCGCGCGTTGGGCGTTGAATTTCAAAGTGGACTTGTACCGCAGGACCTGCGGTTCGGTCCTGCGGCTCTTCAATATCTCTTGTCTTTAGCCTTTCGAGACAGCACAGCAAAGAAGTGGAAGAGCCGCAACGCTGAAGCGCGGGCGTTGCGGTACAATTTCTCCTATGTCGCGGCTAAGGCGGTTGCAACTCAGTGGAAGAATATTCTTTGTAACTTGCACCTTATTGAGAACGCGGACGAAATTCGGAAAGGAAGATCTGGAAATTCTAGCCAGCACTTTTCAAGTGGTGCGGGCTCGCCGGCGATTCCTGCTGGCGGGATATGCATTGATGCCCGACCATTGGCACGCATTGATTGTTCCGGGGCAGGGCGAAAGGATCGACCGTTTAATGGACAGCTTGAAAGTGACGGCAACGCGCCGCATCAACTCGTATCGGCAAACACGAGGGGGGCTTTGGCACGCGCGTTATTTTGACCGCATCGTTAGGACGGTGAAAGAATTTCATGAGACGCTGGACTACATGCATTTGAATCCGGTCAGACGAGGGTTGGTCAATCACCCTGCGGAATGGACGTGGTCAAGCTACCATTGTTTTGGGGGGTCTCAGCCTGGGCGCCTCGAAGTTGATGATCTGAATCTTCCCTTGGATCAAGACGCCCGACTCTAACTTGTACCGCAGGACCCGCAGTTCGGCCCTGCGGCTCTTCAATATCTCTTGTCTTTAGCCTTCGAGACAGCACAGCAAAGAAGTGGAAAAGCCGCAACGCCGAAGCGCGGGCGTTGCGGTACATAAAAGGAAAAGGCCCCCATCCCGCATTCGCGGGACCGGGGCCTTATTCCAGGGTGGAATATTTCGATTACTGTCCGGAACAATTATGCAAGCAACTTGCGCCGCAGGTAGCCTGCCATGCCCAGGATTCCTGTGCCGAACAGAGCCAGCGATCCGGGCTCAGGTACTGTGCCGCTGGAGCCGCCGCAACCGTTAGTGCCAGTCCCGTTTCCGTTAAAACCAGTCGTCGAACCCGTATCCCCAATGAAACCCGTGCATCCGCCGTTCGGATTAGGAAATGGGCTGAGTTGCGCAGAGAAAGTAGTGTTGTCCTTCGAGTTGGCATTCTCAAAATCTGCAAGGTTAAGCCCTGTGCCGGCAATGGTGATGACGATGTCTGTCAACCCAGTGCTGCTGCCTGAGCCTCCCGTCACGCTATTGGTCATAAAGCCGAAGCCATCAAAATTACCTGACCCGCCGGGAATGGTGCATGTCGCGCCACCGATTGCCGTGCAAGTGGTAACCGATTCGCTTGAGATCGAGCCTGTGGTAACGTTCTGATTCCATCCCACGCCGGCATTGTGGAACATCCAGCCGCTAGTGGCTTGGAAGTCGATGCAAACGCCACCTGCACCTGCAGCGCAAGTGCTCCCATCACCAAGCGTCCCACCGTTC
Organism: Terriglobia bacterium; assembly: GCA_035308965.1. Classification (GTDB taxonomy): domain Bacteria; phylum Acidobacteriota; class Terriglobia; order UBA7540; family UBA7540; genus DASYXZ01. The sequence continues at coordinate 175,050 of DATGFN010000022.1, forward strand.
AAAACGAGGGTAACAGTGGCGTAATCCGAAGCCGGAGAATATGAGCCCAGCCCACCGTTTTGTTGGGTCAAGTCATATGTATCCGCCTTCGCCATCGAACCCAGAGCGAGCACTAAAACCGCCGCTGAGAGTAAGCTAAAAACTTTGTTCCTCATCGAATCTCCTCCACCCTATTCAAGTTTGAGGCCCGGTCGTTTGGGCCTTCAAGTTCTTCTAAGCCTTTACTGATTATGACTGCAGACAGACATTCTGCCTGAATTATGACTTTTGCGAAGACGCCATCCATGTAGCAATCGATGCGCCAATCCGCCGATTCCATAGGCCAGCGTAATTAATTTGATAAGCCTTTATTTTTTATGAAGATACAGTTGCAATAGTGCACTACAACTTTTGGAATGGATGCGGTTTGTGCCGTCGATGTGCACATTGCTTCACTTTAATGGCTAACCATTTCAACGGATTCCCTGAGCCTAAGATGCTGAATACGCAATCTTACCTAGCCCATTGGTGCCATGCGGTCCAAAAAAGTAGTTCCTCGGTGTCGGGGAGATATGACCGGTCATGCACCTAGTAAGTCTCTTATTTTCAAATTGAAAGTCCTGGCTACCGAAAGAAGGATCTGAATGATTTGCTCGGGGAATGTTCTTCAAGAACCTCCTAAATGGTAGAGGTTTTCCCATTTGGGAAAAATGCTTCCACATCAGTCACCCGTAGGGGACCCCCTGCGGGCGCCATTTTGGGTGCCATGAGGAAAAAGGGCAAACACAATGGGTGGAAGAATTATGAGAGTTCGACGGGCGCACGAAAGAGTGCACCCAGTCGCCGTGGCGACACCCTACTTGGGAACGTACTGGCCGAGGAGTGGAACGACATCCTGAATCAATGCAACACATCGTTGCTCGGCACTAGCCACAGACTCGCCCTGGGCGATAGGCGTCATGAAGCGCACCAGGGCGCCGTCGCTTCGATTCAGCCTGATGGCATCGGCCACCAGATAGAACTTTGCCCAATACTCGCTGGCCACCGCTCGCCCGTGCTCCTGATACCAATAGAGGACCAGCTGGCGGTCAAGTCCTTTGGCAATTACGTACCGGTTCACCCTGATTTCGCCCGCGCCGGGAATGGACAACCCGACGTGGCTGAATTCAACGGGCACCCATCCGGAACCCGGCAGGCAATTTTGTGGAGAATGCATGGTGCTGCCCGTTCGTTGGGTGGGAAAATAAGCCATAAAAAAATCAACCGGAAATTCATTGGGACTGCGGCGAAAACTGCGCTCGACGAATTCTCCGTCCCCGAGTACGTCCAGCGCCCACTGCGGAATGGGAACATCCATCCCCTTCCAATTGCCCACTTGCAAAGGAAAGGAAGCGGGCGGTTGAGCCGGCGCCAACGCCTCAGCGTTGCTTCTGGAGCGCAGGAAGACGGCGGTCCCGGCGATCAAGGCAACAGCGAGTGAGAAACGGATCCACTTAATCTTCTCTGTCATGGCTTATTCCCCTTCTGTGTGCTTCCCACGCTTGAAAACCAACGCATCACAACTTGGACGGCAAAGAGCATGACCAGTGAGATCACGAAGATAACCCAACCTTGGAACTCGTGAAAGAAACCCTGCGCCTTGTCAGGGTCCCAATAGTTTCCGAGCAAGCCCGTCCCCATGATGCGCAGGCCGTTTGCGGCTACCGCGATGGGGATCGATGCCAGGGCCAATATGATGCGGGGGAGACTCCGCGATTCCACAAGGTATCCGAAAATGACGGCCAGCGCGCCAAGAGACATCAGGGAACGAATCCCGCTGCACGCCTCCGCAACCTCCAGGGTCATGGTGGGAAGTTGAATGATGTTACCTTCGCGCAGGACTGGAACCCCGATGGAGGAGAGGAGTGAACTGGCCATGTGCGCGGCCAGGAACTGAAGCGGAAAAGCGATTTGATTAAAAATTATTACCGGGATGGGGATCATGAAAAAAAGGAACGCCCAGGGAAATAACAAAACGCGGAAGTAGCTCCATCCGAGGAAATAGATCAGCAGCCCGGCCAGAAGAAAGACGAACGAGGAGCGGGATAGGAAAAACTCGGCACCGAGAACTCCTAGAATGAGAATTACCAATGAGCCCGCAATAACCGCAAGCCCGAACACGGCTGGTTTGGGTTTCAGGGCTTTCAATTGTTTGCGCTTTTGCCAGACTACCAAGCCTGAAAAAATCGGAATGAGGAATCCGTGGGAGAAGTTCGGATCAGTCCACCAGTTTATGGCCAACCCAAAAAGTATCCGGTAATAGAGATAGCCAATCAGCAGGCCCAAAATGGCGGCTTTAATCCAAAATGTGCCGTCTTGTATTTTTCGTGGGAACTCAACGGCCTCGACCAAATCCGCCTCGATTTGCCTCATGAATAGTGCCCTGAATCAGAGAATAGCGTAACTCCGGTTAGGTTGCAATCACGGACACTTGATAAAGTCGAAAAAAGCCGGCCACATACAAGACCCGCCCCTGCTCTGCGTCTTGGCGCCTTGGCGTGAGGATGTTTGAGTCTTGGATGGGACCTGACAAGATTAGAGCAAACATTTTCACCCCAAGGCGCAAAGGCGCAAAGTTCGGATTTGGACCCTGGAAATGGAAAACTTGTTCCACTTAATGGAAGTATGTTAGAATTTCTTGGACTTTCCCGGGACGGTGGAAAGTGGAGCGCGTCCGCCGCAATTAGTTCTAAACACATCGGTTAATTTGAGTTCACCTAGTCTCTTTCGACTCTGATTGAATGGCATCTGCCGTGCACCCATTCCCTCGAACTGGAAATGCGAGAAGCCAACGAATTTGTCGGACTTCTCCGCTGAAGGTGCTGATGGATAGGATGAGTTCCCAAGTTATTGTCCACGACCCGGCTAGTTCCTTCTCCGAGGGAGAAGACCATTATTTCCTGGACGTTGTCAGCCCTGCCATGCGCGAAGTTGAGCAAATCATCGCCAACGTCGCCCCTACGGATTTTCCTATCCTACTGGTAGGTGAAAGCGGGGTAGGCAAAGAAGCGGTCGCACAACATATCCATCGCCACTCGCTCCGAGGCAACAAGTCCTTTACTAAGACCATTTGTGGCGCGCTGACGCCAGAAAGTTTTGAAACGCTGCGGCGCGAATCCGAGGCGGAAAATGGTTTTGGCCGTTCTTCTAGAATCGGCACGTTGTTTCTGGATGAAATCACTGATTTGACTTTGCCGTGCCAGGTGACATTACTTCAAGCTTTTCCCGATGGTGAAGTGAATCCCCTGGGGCATTTCCTGAGCGCCCGCATCATCTCCACCACCACGCGAACTCCAGATGAAATCGAGCGCGTGCTCGACCGGGGCGGCTTGCGAAGAGATTTGTTCTACCGGCTTAACGGGGTCTGCCTGCGCCTTCCGCCCCTTCGCGAACGCAAAGAGGACATTCCCGCCCTGATTGAGTTCCTCCTGCGGAGGACTTCATTGCATCTGGGCCGGCCCCAACCAACCATCACCGCACGAGCCCTGCAAATATTGCAGGAGTACCCGTGGCCTGGAAATATCCGCGAGCTGGAAAACGTTGTCAAAAAGTTAGTGGCATTAGGGAGCGATTCAGTGGTCTCTGATCTGGAACCCTCGGGCACTCCCAAAGGAAATTCAAATGGAAACGTTGAAAACCTATCTTTGAAGCAGGCGGCCCGGGCTGCCTCGCGGCAAGTCGAGAAAGAATTGATCTTGAAGGTTCTCACCAGGACTCACTGGAACCGGAAGCGCGCGGCCCAGCACTTGCAAATCAGCTACAAGGCCCTGCTCTATAAGCTCAGGCAAATGGGATTGGACGAGACGGGAACCCTTTAGTTTACGGAGGAGTAGCGACATGAAAAAAATCAACTTGCGCGGTGTGGGAACTGTAGTTGCCCTCTTGCTCTTGACGGGACTCGCCCAGGCCTCATTCGCCCAGAAAAAGAAGGGGGCGGACAAGACGACGCCAGGCCCCGCTTCGGCGAGCTCGGAACAAAGGGCCGCGGATGTCGACGCTTCGTCTTACATCATAGGTCCCGAGGATGTTCTTGATATCAACGTTTGGAAAGAGCCGGACAATTCCAAAACAGTGCCGGTGCGGCCGGACGGCAAGATCTCCCTGCCGCTCTTAAACGACGTCACGGCGGCTGGACTCACCCCCATGCAGTTGCAAGGAGTTTTGACGGAGGGCCTGAAGAAATTCATCTCGGAACCACAGGTTACCGTGATCGTCACGCAAGTTAACAGCCGTCGAGTTTATGTTCTGGGTGAGGTAACGCGCACGGGCGCGCTCCCCATGCTTCCCAACATGACCGTCTTGCAAGCCCTGTCAGCGGCGGGCGGCCTGTCGCAATATGCCAAGACGAATGGGATTTACGTGCTGCGGACTGAAAACGGCCATCAGGCAACCCTTCCTTTCAATTACAAAGATGTAGTCCGCGGGAAGAGGCCGGAACAAAACATCCTTCTTAAACCGGGCGACACGATTGTTGTCCCTTAGGGGTGTAACTGAATGCGATTGAAGAATGAGATTCTGATTATTGTTTCAGTGGTTTTGTTGGCAGTGCCAGCGACCGTGGCGGGCCAGCAATCAGGGCAGCCGGCGGGCCAAGCACAGAATAGCCAAGCTGGCCAACAGAGTCAGCCGCTCGCACCCGTTTCGGCCGAAGAGCCAACCCAGGCTCCAGAGGGAGGCCCGCCGGCTTCGACCACCGAGGATGCACGGTCATTTGGAGGGGCGGAGAGTTATTCCGTGGGGCCAGCGGGACTGTCGCGTGGTTTTTTCGTCCCGAGTATTGAATTTTCTGAGATGGGTGACTCGAATTTTTCCCTCTCGTCCGGCCATCCCGGCTTCGAAACTATCGACACGTTGGTGGGCCGCATTGACTATAAGAAGGTCGCGCGCCGATATCAGACTACCGTGGAGTATATGGGGGGAGCGACGATTTACAACCGCCATTCAGATCTTGATACAAGCATACAGCAGTTCGGAATTACGGAGTCCTATCAAGGCCGCCGATGGAGCCTGCTGCTGGATAATCGAACCTCCTACCTGCCTGAATCTTCACTCGGTTACGGCGGATTCGGGTTTGGGGGCGGCCTCGGAGTGGATTTGGGTGGCGCCACAGGCTCAATACTCTCCAATATCAACCCCGCCTTAAATCCGAGCGGAGCAATTTTGACGGCCCGAGGATCACGCGTTTATAGCACCTCGGTCGCGCAGGTTCAGTATCTTACCGGGGCGCGTTCGGCATTGACTTTTGCCCTTTCATTTGGATTGCTCCACTTCAACCAGGGAGGTGTGGGCGGGTCCAGAAACGGCACGGCCATGCTTGGGTACAGCCATTCGTTTTCGGCAAGAGATTATATCGGGCTCAACTATGCCTTTAGCGGATTCCGATTCCCCGGTGGCGGAACTTCTTTTAATACTCACTTGCTCCAGGCCAAATACGGTCATCGCATTTCGGGTCGAATGTCGATGGAAGTAGGGGCCGGGCCTCAAGTCAATGTTGTTAAGAGCCCCGTCACGGGCTCTACGACAAATCTCACATGGTCGGCGAGTGGCAACTTGGACTACCGTGCCCGAAGAGGCGATTTAGGGGTCAACTATTTTCGGAACGCCACCAACGGCGGGGGCGTGTTAAACGGGGCAACCACAGATAACGTTTCATTGGCTTGGAGCGCGAATTTAAAGCGCCGTTGGTACTTCTCCCTGGGCCCCGGCTATTCTCACAACCGGAGTATCCCTCTTACGAGCAACAGTCCGAATCAGAATACTTACGACACGGAATACGCAAGTGCAAGCCTGAGCCGCATGTTCGGCCGCTACACTTCAATGTTTCTTACATACACCTACCAGACTCAAAACTCGAATACCACCTCGTGTTTGGTGGCGCCGTGCAGTACGAGTTTGCAGCGGAATCTTATAGGATTTGGATTCGATTTTCATCCACGCCAGATCTCGCTCGAATAGTGGCGGAGCTCTCAGCACAAATGAAGGCAGGAGGATAGAATATGTTAGGCCATCGAGAAATGAATTTCGAGGATTACCTGGAGATTCTCCGCAAACGGTGGTGGATCATTTTGATTCCCGCCCTCTTGGGTTGCGCGGGGGTCTACCTGTTTTCACTCACGCTGGCCGATCAGTATACTTCCCGCACTCTCGTACTCGTTGAACAGCAGAAGGTCCCTGAGAATTACGTGAAGTCGGTGGACGCCAGCGATATTGGCGAAAGGCTGGGAACCATGCAAGAGCAGATTCTCAGCCGCACACGCCTGACCCCGATCATTGAAAAGTTTGGACTCTTCAAGAATCAAAAGGGCAAAACCTCGACGGAAGACATGGTCGACACATTAAGAAAATCCATTCAGATTGTTCCCATCAAATCGCTGGTCACAACCAGAGATGGCGAGCTCCCCGGTTTTTCCGTCAGTTTCACGGCCAATGACGCCCATTTGGCGCAGCAGGTCTGCGCGGAAATCACTTCCATGTTCATTGAGGAAAGTCTCCGCTTGCAGGAGGAGCGCTCCGTGGGGACGACGGATTTCCTGAAATCTACCTTGGACCAGGCCAAACAAAGTCTGGATGCCCAGGACCAGAAGCTGGCAGAATTCCAGCGCAAGTTTGTCGGCTCCCTTCCCGGGAATGAGCAGACCGACATGACCATGGTGACTTCATACAGCAGCCAGCTTGATGCCGTGACCGGCCAACTCAGTCGTGCTGAGCAGGACAAGGCCTATATGGAATCGTTGCTGGCGCAGCAGCTATCCGCCTGGCAATTGTCACAAAAAACTTCTGGAGGGATTGGGGAACCCCATCAGGACGCACTCGAGACACAACTTGCTGACTTGCAGAGCCAGCTCGTCTCCCTGAAGGCAAAGTACACGGCCGACCATCCCGATGTTGTAAAAATGGAAGGCTCCATCGCCGCACTCAAGAAGAGAATTGAGGACAATCAGGCGCACGCTAAAGAGAAAACATCGCAGCCGAATGTAGAAGCCGGCGTCAAAACTCCCGAGCCGCCGGCCATCCAACAACTCCGCTTTCAGATCCACTCGCAGGATGTGTTGATCAAGGAAAAGACCGGCGAGCAGGCCCGATTGAGAGGACAACTTGGGGCCGCGCAAGGCAAGTTATCCATGACGCCGGCGGTAGAAAAAGAATACAAAGAAATCACACGGGATTACCAGACTGCGCTCCAATTCTACAACGATACGCTGGCAAAGAAGAATCAATCCGAAATGGCGACCAGCCTGGAGCGCAAGCAACAAGGCGCGCAATTCAATTTGATGGATCAAGCCAACCTGCCGGAAAAGCCGTCATTCCCCAATCGGCCGGCATTTGCGGGCGCCGGACTGGCAGGCGGGCTGGCCCTGGGGTTCGGGATCACATTGCTCTTGGAGTTTCGTGATAAGACCCTGCGGTCGGAGAATGACATCGAGCATTTTCTTGGCCTCCCCACTCTGGCCATGGTTCCCAAGATTGTCGAGTCAATGACTAATCCAAAGCCGGGGGCGGGGTCCGGCTCCGAGGCGCGGGCCAGGCTTGGCGAGACTGCACACGTATAGGAATATCGATGTATAAGAAATTTTTCGGATTGAAAGAAAATCCGTTCAACGTAAACCCGGACCCGCGCTTTTTGTTTTCGACGGCTCACACCGAGGAAACTCTGGCGACCCTCACTTACGGCATTCAACGCCGGAGAGGCTTCATTTTATTGACCGGGGAAGTGGGCACGGGTAAGACAACCCTGATTAACAAACTGCTGGGATGGCTCCGGCGACAAAGGGTTGCAACTTCGTTTGTCTTCAATCCAGGACTCGATCCCAATCAATTCTTCGATTACATGCTGGCCGACTTCGGCCTGAATATCGAATCGCGACAGAAGGGCCAGATGCTGATGAAGCTCAATAAGTGGCTCCTGGAGCGGTATCTGGTGGGTGGGACGGCGGTCTTGATTGTGGACGAGGCGCAGAACCTTTCCGCGGAGGTGCTGGAAGAGATCCGCCTGTTGACCAATCTGGAAACCTCCACGGAGAAACTTTTGCAGATTGTATTATCCGGCCAGCCTGAGCTTGAGGAAAAACTCAGCCGGCCCGAGCTTCGGCAACTTCGGCAGAGAATTACTTTGAGGTGCAAGACGCAGCCCTTGTCGCTCGAGGAAACGCAGCAATACGTGGCCACCCGCCTGCGCATTGCGGGCGCGGACGGCCAGCCGATCTTCACTCCGGAAGCCGTGGAGGCAGTTCATTTCTACTCCCAGGGGATTCCACGCGTGATCAACCTGCTCTGCGAGCACGGTTTGATCGGCGCATTTGCGGAGCAGAAAAACCCCGTTCCTGAGGAGAGGATTCAAGAGGTTGCCAGTGAATTTAAGCTTGACGTGGTTGATCCGCCCCCCCCTGCCCATTCCGCCGACGGCGCGCAGTTATTGGAAGCATTTCAGACTCTGGCTACTTTTATGGAAAAAATGCGCCGGCCACGCTAGGACTTTGCGAGCCTGGGCAGGGCTAAGGAAACTATGAGCCGAATTCATGATGCTTTAAGAAAAGCCGAGGAAGAAAGGGCATCGCAGCCGCTCGACTCGCGGGATACCAGACCCGTAGATCTCCCCTTGAATGGTCCCTCCACACAAGAGGATGTTCTCTCTCCCGTTCTTGAAGACGCCGATCCCCTGGTGACCCTCGAAGCTGAAAAAGGCGGCGATCAACTTACCGTCGAAATCCTGAAGAGCAAGGTTCGGAAGTCCAAATGGAACCCCAATCCCAAGACGATGCTTTTCTTTGGCGAAGAGTCCTATGCCCTGGGGACGGAAGAATTCCGAACCTTGAGGTCGAAGCTTTATGGATTGCGCGATATGCAGCCCCTGAAATCGATTTTGATCACCAGCGCGTCTCCCGGAGATGGCAAGTCATTCATCGCGGCTAATTTGGCGCAGATCTTTGTCCAGCAGCCTGGGCGGCGCGTTTTGCTGATCGATGGCGACCTCCGCTGGTCCCGGCTCCACCTTTCGCTGGGGACACCCACCATCCCCGGGCTCACAGAATACCTTGAAGGGGAAGTTGACGAGTTGGCCGCGATGCAGCGCGGACCACTGGGAAACTTGTTTTTCATCGCGGGGGGAAGGCACGCTGAAAACCCATCCGAATTGATTGCCAATGGCCGCATGAATCATCTGCTTCGGGTCGCTTCGCCCTTGTTCGATTGGATTATCCTCGACTCGCCGCCCGCCATGGCGGTTTCAGATCCCAGAGTCATGAGCGACATGTGCGACGGGGTTTTGCTGGTGGTTGCCGCCGACAAAGGGCCTTACGAAATCATTCAAAAGACAACTCAGCAGTTCAAAGGAAAACGCATGCTGGGAGTGGTTCTTAACCGCGCCGAGGCCCGGAATAGCTACAGTTACAAATATTACGGATACTACCAGGGCGGCGATCAAAAAGGGCGCAAGAAAAAGAGGAAGGATTAAGAAGCTTGGTACGTCTTTTTAGTGTCTATTATCCAACGCGTATCCTGGTTTTGATCGGCGGGGAAGGACTAATTGTGTGCGCGTCTTTTCTCGTCGCCGCACTGCTTCGCCTGGGGCAAGATTCATTCCTGGTTCTGAATTACGAGTATGGATTCTACAAGATTATCGGTGTGACCCTGCTTGCCATGCTCTGTATGCATTATTTCGACCTTTATGATTTACAAAGGATTAATACCCGGGGTGAGATCTGGTTCCGCTTGTTGGTCGTCCTCGGGCTCCTCTCGTTTGCGCTGGCGGGGCTTGGGTACGTTTTCCCCGGCTTTATGCTGGGCAACAACACCTTCGTGGTGGGACTGATCATTTTAACCTTTGCCTTGTTCGCCTGGCGCACAACTTACAGATGGTTGATTCATCTGCCATCCCTGAGAGAACGGATTTACGTGCTCGGGGACGGTGCGCGGTCAGAATGGTTGGTGGAAACCATGCGGAAGCAGCCGGAGCTGGGTTTGGAGGTCGTGGGATGGAACGGCGTGATTGGGAACGGACCCACGAGCCGGGAGAGGCTGGGGACCGCATTAATAGATCAAGTAAGAAAAAGCGGCGTGAACCGTGTCATTGTCGCCCTGGATGACCGGCGGGGCACGATGCCGGTTCGCGAGCTCTTGGATCTCCGCCTGAGTGGCATTAAGGTGGAAGAAGGAACAGGGATTGCGGAGAAGATTTCAGGGAAGGTTGATGTCGATTCACTTTCCCCAAGCTGGCTGATTTTTTCAGAAGGGTTCAAGCTGAATGTCACGTTTATGTTTTTGCGGCGCCTCTTGTCTCTGACCGTCGCACTTGTTTCTCTGGTGTTGATTTCGCCTTTGCTGCCCGTCATTGCTCTGGTGATTAAATTGACCTCCAAAGGGGCGGTCTTTTTTCGCCAAAAGCGAGTGGGCATGAACGGTCACGTATTCAATTGCCTTAAGTTTCGGACCATGAACTCGAACGCCGAGGCTACCAACGGCCCCACCTGGGCGGGGAGTGACGACCCACGGGTCACGAGCGTAGGCCGTTATCTGCGTCTTCTGCGCCTGGACGAAATCCCACAACTGTGGAATGTCCTTCGCGGGGACATGGGGTTTGTCGGCCCGCGGCCTGAACGGCCCGAATTTGTGGAGTGGCTCACCAGGGAAATCCCGTACTACCAGCTCCGGCACATCATACGTCCAGGTATTACCGGTTGGGCACAAATCACGTACCAATATGGGGCCTCTGTCGCGGAGTCGAAAGAGAAGCTCAAGTACGACCTCTATTACATCAAAAATTTATCTCTAAGTTTTGACCTGATGATTATGCTTCAGACTTTAAAAATCATCATACTGGGCCGGGGGGCGAGGTGAACCCTGCTTACAGGGTTCAATTGAGTTGTTGCTTGCGGCGATCCGTGCTGATTCCAATGCAGCCAGCGGTGGGAAGCACGGTGAGAAGGAGTCAGGTTTGGAAGAAGCTCGAGCGGTTGTGAGTACGCTTGACACGACCATTGACGGGAAGCGGGTTAAGCGTGGAATTCTGTCATGGACTTTCGCGTGTTTGGTCTTATTCTTTGTTGTTTACTGCGCCCGCCCCGAAGACATTTTCCGATTCAATGGGATTCCCATCGCCAAGATTGCCGCCATCCTCGCGATAGGGTCCTTCGCTTTAGCTGTCCTCACGGGACCTAATGTCCTGAGAGTATCCCGTGAAATGTGGTACTTGGTTTTGCTGGTAATTTGGCTGGGGATAGGAATACCTTTCTCCCCGATTTGGAAGGGCGGGGCATTGCAAGCGACTCTGGAGTTTTCGAAAATCGTCCCGATTACCTTTTTGATTGGAATCGCTGTTAATACTCAAGAACGGCTCAAGCGATTGATGTTTGTGCAAACGGCCTCGGTGATGATGGTGCTCTTGTTGACCCTGGCCAAGGTGGGCAACCACGCCACGGCAGACGATCGACTCACTGGGGTTGTGGGAGGCGATTACGGAAATCCCAATGACCTGGCCTTCGCCCTGGTCTTAGTGGTCCCTTTTTGTGCCTTGTTCATTTTGAACACAAGAAACATATTTAAGAAGCTCCTTTGGACTGCAACCGCTTCCTTGATGATTTATGGCGTGTTGTTGACATACTCGAGGGCGGGCCTGTTGGCTCTCATGATGGCCGGCGCGATAATTCTATGGAAATTCGGAATCAAAGAGAGACGGTTCGGATCCGTGTTCTTTGCCGGTATTCTTGGAATCAGTGTCTTTCTATTTGCCGGACCTCAAGGGTATTTTCGGCGGGTTCAAACAATAGTCGATCCGAATGTGGACTTCAAGAGCGATAAGGGATCGTGGGTGGCGCGACAGGGAGAACTGATTAGGAGTTTGGAAATCACCGCGGAGCATCCAATTTTTGGAGTCGGAACAGGAAACTTCATTGTGACTTCGCCTGACTGGCATGTCACTCACAATGCCTATACCGAACTCAGTGCGGATGGGGGCATTCCCGCCCTTTGTTTTTATCTGCTGGTTCTGTGGGCAACCTTTGCAAACCTCAAAGATGCACTCCGGCTGTCGAAAGAGAAACCCGAAATCCGATACTTAAGTGGCGCCTTACTGGCATCGTTTGGCGCCTTTCTCGTCGGCTCTTTTTTCTGCAGCGTCAGTTACAACTTTTTCTCCTATTTCCTGGTTGGTTATGCGGGTGCTCTCATTCAGATTGCCCGGGCTGGCGCGAGCGCAGAACCGGAGATTGTTTCCCCCGGGGAGCGACTCGCCGACATTAATAGTCCCATGCCAGACCGATTGGAAGGCGAACAACACGCACGCATTGGAGGCGTCCCCGGTTACCAATCTTCCAAATACAATCGATAGACGCGGGAGATATTGATACGGGAGCGCAGAACACGGCTGCCAATGGAGGATTTGAACAAGTCACGGAGAATGATTTTATGGAGTGAGAATCTGCGAGCCAGTTGCTTAAAGCAAATCGCAGATCATCTGCCACGCCTTTGTCCTGATGAAGTCTTTGATAACTTCGACCCCTTTGACATATTTTAGCGAAAGAGGGATTCCTTTGTGGATGACGCCGAATCGCCACAAGGGTTCCCGGCCAGGAAAGAAAATAGAACTTAAAACTCGACATGGACTCTTAGCGCAAATGCTATCAAGCCCATTCAAATTTGCTGTCAAGATTCGAACGGATTTTCCTTGTGCGCCGGCCGCCTGTTGAGGAGCCCGAGAGGGCGGAAGCACACCCGCGTATCCTGTGATGAAGAGCTTGAAGGCACTATGGATTTACATTCAAATCTGGAAGAGATCTACTGGCGGATGGAGAAGGCAGTAGCCCCGGGGTTGAGAGGTTCGCAGTCCATCTATGAGGAGGTTTTAAACCTTTACGTGAAGCCGGGAAAAAAGTGGCTTGACTTGGGGTGCGGCCACCATGTGCTCCCCGAGTGGCGTGGAGACCAGGAAAGAGAATTGGTCGATCGGTGTGGTCAAGTTGTGGGAGTGGACGCAGATGTGGCGTCGCTGCCCAAACATCGAACGATTAGAAATCGGGTGGCAGCCGACATTGATAACCTGCCCTTTGCTCCGGGATCATTTGACCTGGTGAGCGCAAATATGGTTGTGGAGCATCTCGATGATCCCCTCCTCCAGTTTCAAGAGGTAAGCAGGGTGCTTGAAAAAGGAGGGATCTTTATTTTCCATACCCCTCATAAGCTCGGGTACCCCACGATCGGTGCAATGTTATTACCTCGCGTGATCAAGGGAAAATTGATATCCGTTCTTGATGGGCGGCCTGCGGAGGATGTTTTCCCGACTTTTTATAGGGCAAACACTCGCAAAACAATCACGTCTCTGGCTGCTGATTCGGGACTTGAGGTGGTCAATTTAATGTTGATAGTTTCATCTGCCGTGTTGATGTTGATCCCGCCCCTCGCCTTTTTTGAGCTCATTTTGATTCGGATGTTGATGTCTCATAAGTTAGCCCCGCTTAGAACCCACATCATTGCCGTGCTGCGAAAACAGTAACAATTAAGATCGAGGAATTCCGCCGTCTTGCGCGCGGCTACCAAGCCTCGCGGCCACGCGTCGGAATTCCCAATGGGCTGAGGATGAAGAGCACTCCCCAAGGCGTGGTCACCTCCAGGCTTCCCGCCAAATTCTGCCTTAAGAAACGGGGGGCTTTGCCTGCCTCACCTTGGTCTCTTTCCACAGGCTGGTTGGATTAACGAAAAAGACCGATATTGCGCAAGCCGCCGCGGCCATCATAACAACAAAAGTTTGCACCATCGACGAGACTCGTTTGATGGTCCACGCCTTGGGAATGTAAAAATCCAACGCCCCGATGCCATAAAAGAAGATTTGGCCGATGAGCGCCAGAGTCCTCCAATATCCCGGCAAGCCAAAGCTCGAAATGGCCAAGGCGAGTAGAGCGTATGGCAGCAAAAGCCTTCCAAGCTTCAATGAAACATAGTGAATCCACATTCGGTTGGAAAAACCCAAGAGGATCGGGAGTCGGACAACAAGCTGGTAATTCCCCGCCAGGGTTCGAACCTTCCGGCGGAACTCTGATTGGAGTGAAGTCGGGAAGTCAAACACCTTGGCTGCGGGCTCCACAATCAGCCTGTAACCTTGAAAGAACGCGGTCATGGGAAGGTAAACGTCGTCCAGAATGATATCGGCGGGAATGGGCCTGAGGAGTTCCCTCCGTATCGCATAAAAAGATCCCATGGCTCCAATCATGGAATCAATCCGGCTTAATTGATTGCGAATCCACGTTTCATATCGCCAATAAAGGCCCATGTCCTTTTCTTCCCCATGTTCTCCTGCCATGATCACCAGGTCTCCGCTTACTACGCCCACTGAAGAATCGGCAAAACAAGCCACCAGGTGGCTTAAACTCTGGGGATGGAGAACCTGGCGAACGTCCGTAAGGAGGACAATCTCGCCGTGGACTTGCGGCATGCCCGCATTGAGGGCCGCGGGCTTGCCACTTCGCGGGAGTCGCAATAACTTGACGCCCTGGGGGATGAACTCTTTGACGAGCTCGTCAGTCCGGTCGTCCGACCCGTCCGAAATCACAAGAATTTCCAAAAGGTTCTGGGGGTAGTTCAATTTCAGAATGGACTCCAATTTCGCACGAACGAACGGCTCTCCATTTCGAACGGGAATCAGAACAGAAACCGTTTTTTCGCCGGGCTGCTTGAGGATGGGTTTGTGAGTTAAAGAGGCCAGGAATCCAAGCAGCAGAGGGTAACCGATAAGTATGTAAAATATATAAATCAGGCTCAGAAGAAAGACAATAATTGAAAAGCGAGTCATCTCCGGCAAGTCTAGCACGAAATTCTTTGGGTCCCCAACCGATTCGAGGCCACGGTGGTGGCGTCATTTGGAATTGGATTCATTCCGAGGCCCACCGCGGCGGGTCATTCCCGCCAAAGCGAATCCAGTGGCCACAGGGCGACCGCGTTTCCAATGAGTCAGGAAAATGGATTCGCTTTCTGGGGAATGACAGCCTCTGGGAGCGTCGGCGTCCGGCAAATGATCGCCAATATCCGCGGCCACCTAGCGCGGACGCTCGCCTCCATTCCTTGCAATCTCTGCTTTGGATAGCTCGAGGGAATCAATTCCTCCAAAACAATTTTCGTTTTCGGTATAATAAATTGGGGGAGGACTTGAGGCATTGCCATTATGACATAAGCCTCAGCGCAGTTTTCCTGGAATCACCGCTTAAGCCTGTGGATTATCATTTTGTTCGGCCGGGGCTGGATCTGGCTCGGGCGGTTATAGTGCGAGGCGGCAAAAGCGCGGAAATCGCGAAGCAGGGTGAAACGGACTTCGAGCCGCCGCCCCCACTCATCAGCGGGCAGGCTCGCAAAGGCCGCCGCTAAGCTAGGCAACTCTTGATGAGTCCGCCGGTACTAGCAGCACACACCTTTTAGAAGTTCTGATGCTTCGTTCCTGGAGCCACGGGGAAAATGCCAGACTTATCAATTTGGCGGAAGTTGGGAAACACGCTGGTATGGTCGCCCGCCTATGCCTGGCAACGATTCACCCGCCCCTTTCCCGACACAGGCCCGGTCCATTTCATCATAGGTGTGGCTGATCACTTTGAGCCGGCGATCCTTCCGCAGGCGCCATCGACATTTGCCTCGCAAGCCGAACAGGAGCGAAGGGTCGATCGTTGGTGCGAGGAGTATCCCAAGGCAGTCAGAGATTGGCCCGACTCTGATGGGAGGTTTTTCCCTCATACTTACTTTTATCCGGGGGAACAATACGACTCTCACCTAATCAATCGGTTGGCAGAACACTGCCACTCTGGCTGGGGAGAGATCGAAATTCATCTGCACCATGGTGTCGAGAAGCCAGACACCTCGGAAGGCACCCGGCGATCGCTTACGGATTTCAGGGACATCCTCGTTAGTCACGGCTGCCTCTCCCGGTTGGACGGGCAAGGTCCGCCACGGTTCGGATTTGTCCACGGGAATTGGGCGCTTGCGAATTCGGCGGGAGGGCGCTATTGCGGCGTGGATGATGAGCTTCAGATCCTCTCCGATACCGGATGCTATGCCGATTTCACACTCCCCGCGGCGCCCAGCCCCGCGCAAGTCTCAAAAATAAATGCCATTTATGAGCCCTCGCTGCCTCTCAATCGGCGGGCGCCACATCGCCATGGACGGGACACGAAGCTCGGGCGCCCTCCCACAGTCTTTCCCCTGATTATTCAGGGACCGCTCGCCCTGTGGTTTGCAAGGCCTAAGCTGAAACGCCTGATCCCCTACATCGAAAATGGGGAACTCTCGGGCACCAATCCTCCTTCATTGCAGCGATTTCAAATCTGGCGCAGGGCCGCTATCACGGTACAGGGAAAGAAAGATTGGATCTTCATTAAGCTTCACTGCCATGGCATGGACCCGCGGGATGAAGACGCCATGACAGGCGCACTGATGCGACGATTCCTTCAGGAATTAACGGAAACCACGCGGAAGGGCGGGAAGGACTTTGTACATTTCGTCACGATGCGGGAAATGGCGAACATGATTCTTGCCGTATGCGACGGACGCGAAGGCAGTCCCGGCGAGTTTCGAGATTATCGGCTCAAGTTGATCAGGGCTTTGGATGATCACCCGCGCGCTCATGATTCGGAGCCTTCAACCCCGAAAGCGACAGCTATGGCTGATTAGGCTTCCCTGGCATTTAGTGGAATTCTGAGGTGTAAGCGATACGTTGTTCACCAAGCTCGATTAAATACGGGCCGGGACTTCTCAGGGAAGGGCAATGGGGCGCCAGGTGAAAAGAGTCTATGGAAACCTCTAAGGGCAAGCCATCTCGAGATACTTCACCCGAGGTATTGGCCATCCTGCGCTGCCTTGGTTGCAATTCTCCTCTGGTGAAAGTCGACGGGGGCTTATCCTGCAGCAAGTGTAAGAGGGTTTACCCCGCAGTTAACGGTGTAGTTCGTTTCGTGGAGTCAGAAGAATACGTCGGGAGTTTTAGCTTTGAATGGGACAGGTACTCTCTCACCCAACTTGACAACGAGCACAGTAACGAGTCCGAGCGTACTCTTCGGCGGAAAACAGGCCTCTCCCCTGAAGAGCTTTCGGGGAAACTGGTCCTGGATGCAGGGTGCGGGGTGGGAAGGTTTGCTGAAGTGGCAAGCCGCTGGGGAGCCAAAGTCGTTGGGTTTGACCTGAGTCGAGCGGTGGAGATGGCCGCCCGGAATCTTGGAGATCGAGAGAATCTTTGGGTGTCCCAGGCCGACCTCTTCAACCTGCCTTTTGCTCCAATGAGCTTTGATTACATTTATAGCATAGGGGTATTGCAACACACTCCGGATGCCGCAAAAGCATTTAAGGCGCTGGTGCAGTTCCTGAAACCGGGCGGCACGATTTCGATTTCGGTATACAGTGGATACAACAAATGGTATCGGATGGCTGATTTCTACCGCCGTTTGACCACCAAGCTGCCGCAGAAGATGCTTCACACGCTCAGCTATGTGGCAGTCCCGCTGTATCATGTCCATCGGGGACTACGCTGGGTACCGGTCATCGGCTCTCCGGCGTCTTCCGCATTGAGTTACTTTCTGCCTACTTCTCCCCACCCCGTGCCGGCATGGCGGGTTTTGGATACTTTTAATTGGTATGCTCCACCATTTCAGTCAAAACACACCTATGAGGAGGTTTTCCGGTGGTTTGAGGAGTCAGGCCTTGAGGACATGAGAGTGCTTTCCGAGCCGATTTCGATGCGAGCAAGAAGACCTGCCGCGTCTTCTGATAACCAGGCAGAGACGCGCGCGACGACGGTCAGCAATGGCGAGATGGTCGGATAGGCTGGCGAGCAACTGCGAATGGTTTTCTTTTGCCGTAAAACGCGCAGAGGTTTAATCCAGTTGAAAGGCTTCGAATTGGGAAACGATTTACCCAAAGGCGGTATTCAGGAAGGGCCGATACTCTGTCATTTCCCGGCCGTACAAATGATTTCGGCCGGCCACTCCTCGCGGCCCATTTGCCAAATGGGAGGTGCGGAGTTGCAGCACCTCCGGGGAGGCTTCGGGGCGCTGAAGAAAGGTCGCCCACAGCATTTCTCACCCTGGGCAGAAGAAGTAGCGCGACTGTTTGTAATTCCCTCCGGCTCGTGATTGTGAAAAGTCGTTGTTCCCGAATAATTTCCTGGCCACGATGGCGAGTTGGGCGGAGCCAGTGGGATTTTTGCACGGCTCGTATCATTAGACTCCCGCAAAAGACTTTTTGAGTCAGATGCTCGATCCTGTCTCCTACTACCGCTTGGCGCGATGGCTATATCTTAGGGGGATCCCGCTTCTGCCCCGCATCATCCAGCGACTGAGCGTGCTGGTTTTTCACTGCTATATTCCGTATACGGTTGAAATTGCGGAAGGGTTTGAAGTGGGCTATTGGGGCATCGGCATCGTTGTTCACGCCCGGGTGAAGATGGGGCGCAATGTTTTTGTATCGCACGGCGTCACGATTGGGGGGCGAAGCGGGCACGCCGACGTCCCAATCATAAAGGACAACGTGTATATAGCCCCGGGCGCGAAAGTCCTGGGCAACATTGTGGTGGGCGAAGGCTCGGTCATCGGCGCAAATGCGGTGGTCATCCGCGATGTTCCGCCCCGTAGTATTGTGGCGGGGGTTCCTGCGAAAGTGATCCGCGAAAACATTGACGTCCGCGAGTACACGGGATGGCCCAAGAGTAAGAACGGATCATGAGGGCGCCGTCCTGCCGGAATATCTGGGAATGAGAGTGGCGTGTGGCTCGAAGACCAAACATCTTCCTGATGATCAATAGTTTTGGAACGGGTGGAAGCGAGCGGCAGTTTGCCATCCTGGCCAAAACACTTGACCCAGAAATGATGCAGGTCGGACTCGGCTGTCTCCGGAAGACAGGCCCTTTCTTGGAGGGACTTGGCGAGGTGGCGGAGTTCGATGTAGGCGGAAGTTTTTTTTCATTTCGCGCTCATCGAGCACGCCGTGCCCTGGCTCGTCACCTCCGCGCCGGGAAATTCCAAATCGCCCACGCATTTGATTTCTACTCAAACATGATGATGATTCCCGTGGCGAAAATAGCTCGCGTTTCCATTGTCATTGGCAGCCACCGGCAACTGGGCAATTTTTTTACTCCACGCCAATTCCTGGCTCAAGACATTGTGTTTCGACTGTGCGATCGAGTGGTCTGCAACTCCCAGGCCGCTGCCGACCAACTGGTCAGCCGTCGCCTGCCTGCGCATAAGGCAGTCGTCATTCCCAACGGCCTGTCCAACGAGGCCTTCGCCGATGCAGAACCCGCGCTTCCACCGGCCCCGGGTGTTCTAAGGATCGGGATGATTGCCCGCATGAATTATTCTGTTAAGAATTATCCTGCGTTCCTTGCCGCGGCGGCCCGGCTGGCTCCGAAATATCCAAAGTTGGAATTCCTTTTGGTGGGCGACGGCCCGCTCCGCCCGGGCCTGGAAGTAATGGCCAGGGAATTGGGATTGGGGGAGAAGGCTAAATTCCTTGGCGACCGGCGCGATATACGCGCCCTGCTGGCTGCCATGGATATTTCAGTACTCACTTCTCGTTCCGAAAGTCTATCCAATGCCATCATGGAATCAATGGCCGCGGGCGTTCCTGTGGTTGCAACGCGCGTGGGTGGAAATCCTGAATTGGTGCGCGACGGCGAAACAGGGTTCCTTGTTTCGCCCGGCAAGGAAGAGGAATTAGTTACGGCTTTGGATCGTCTGCTGGCACAGTCCTCCCTGCGGACCGAGTTTGGACAGCGGGGGAGGGATTTTGCCCAAGCGCATTTCGGTGTCGATGCGATGCGCGAGCAATATGTGCATATGTACGAGAGGCTCTTCGTAGAAAAAGGTCTGCTGCCGGAAGGGACAAGTTTCCTGGAATCGAAGGATTCCACCCTATCGCGCCCATTGAAGATCACCATCGTCGCCCCCTCGCTGCGCGGAAGTGGAGGGCAGGCCGTGCAAGCTAGCTTGCTCTTAAATCATTGGCGCGATGATCCGGCTGTAAGAGTGCGGCACGTCCCGACCGATCCGGAATTGCCCTTCGGATTTCGCTGGACCGGGCGGATTCCGTATTTTCGTACGTTGGCTCGAATGCCGTTTTATGTTGCCAAGCTTTGGTCCGGTATGCGGGATGCGGAAGTTGTGCACATTTTCTCGGCGTCCTACTGGTCCTTCTTGCTGGCGCCATACCCGGCTTTGATGTTGGCGCGACTGCGCGGCCGGAAAACTCTGATCAATTACCATAGCGGGGAAGCTCGCGATCATTTGCGAAAGTCGCGACTGGCAACTCGCATCCTCCGGAGGGGCGACCGGCTGGTGGTCCCATCTCGATTTCTTGTCGATGTTTTTCGCGAATTCGGCCTTGAAGCTCTTGTCGTTCCGAACACCGTTGACTTCGAGATGTTCTCCTTTCGGGCGCGGCAGCCCTTGCGGCCCCGGTTTGTTTGCACTCGCGGCTTTGAGCCCTATTATAGCGTGGATCAAGTTGTACGGGCATTCGCCTACATCAAGCAGGAATTACCTGAGGCACGATTATTCCTGGTGGGGAAGGGGACTGTAGAGGGCAAAATCCGGGAGCTGGTGGACCAACTGAAGCTTACTCACGTTGAGTTCACGGGCGAGGTCCCGCATTGTGAAATCCACCGGTTCTACGACGAAGCGGACATTTTCATTAACGCTTCCTGGCTGGACAACATGCCGGTATCCATTCTTGAAGCATTTGCCTCCGGCACTCCTGTGGTGAGCACGGCCCCGGAAGGGATTCGATACATAGTGGATCACGAGCGTACAGGTTTGCTCTCTCCGCCGGGAGATGAACGCGCGCTTGCCGAAAATGCCTTGCGACTGTTTCGAGAACCCGATCTTGCTTTGCGCTTGGCGCGCCATGCTTTCGAAGAGTCTCGGCGCTATAGTTGGGACGTTGTCCGGGAAGGGTGGCTCGATGTTTATCGCTCGCTTCTGCAACCTTCACCGACAGAGCCGAAGGTCGAAAATACGGTGGAATCGCAAAACCGAGTGACCGCACGTGGGAGATGATAACGCGCTATTCTCTTGCCTGTTCCATCGCTACAAAAAAGACTTTATGTCAAATCCGCTGCGGCAGGCGTTCTCTTGTTTAAAGACCAAAACTGGCCATGGACTGCGTTTGCGCGGGCACATTTCAGCAAGCTGCTGGGGAGATGCGCCGCGCCAATCGGTTCAGCGGCTTGCGGATCAGGGAGCCTAAAGTGGCGGTGAACGATTCACGGTCAGGTAAGTTGAAGCGGCTTTCTGAGATGAGCTGGCATGAGATTTTTACGCGCAGCCGGCAGGGAATCAACAAACGGCGTGACCTGGTGCAATACGGCTTAGGATTGGGTTTCACCCCCGCCTCCCTTGGTAATGCAGGTCACGATTCCACACGCTTCTTTTTTAGGTCAGAGGACTTGCCCCAGCGGGTGTCGTTGCTTCGCGATAAGTTGCCTCTTGAAGCTAATCGCATTCTCGAAGAGGCGCGACAAATTCTTCAACACCGGTTCGACCTGTTGGGGTATCAGGGCCTGGACTATGGACCCAAGATTGATTGGCATCTTGACGCTGTCCACGGGAAGCGCGCCCCGCGCAAACCTTGGTTCAAAATCCGGAATAACTTCGAGGAGATTGGCGATCCCAAAGTGATTTGGGAGCTGAATCGGCACCAGCACCTGGTGACCTTGGCCAAGGCATTTCGCCTCTCTGAGGACGCTCGCTTCCTAGATGAGCTGCTCCATCAGTGGCGCAGCTGGAATGATCAAAACCCATATCCCATAGGAATAAATTGGGCGAGCGCTCTGGAAATGGCGTTCCGGAGCATTTCCTGGCTTTGGGTCCGCCACCTCGTGGCCGGACGTCCGGAAGCGCCAGACAGCTTTCAGGCCGAATTGGTTTGCGCCCTTGCATTGAACGGGAGGAATATTGAACTCTATCTTTCGACTTACCACTCACCCAATACCCACCTGCTGGGCGAGGGAGTGGGGCTTTATTTTATAGGAACCCTATGCCCACAGATTGCGGCTGCGGAGCGCTGGAAGCAACTGGGGTGGGCGATCGTTTTGCGGGAGGCGGAGCGCCAAATCCAGGCCGATGGGATGCACTTCGAGCAGTCCCTTTATTATCATGTTTACGCTCTCGACTTTTTCCTCCACGCGCGAATTCTTGCCGCGTGCAATCAAATTTCAATTCCGGGCGCGTTGGACGTGAAGCTCGAGAAGATGTTGGAAATCCTGCTCAGACTTGGTCAGTCGGGATCTCCTCCGCGCTTCGGAGATGACGATGGAGGACGCCTCTTCAACCCCCGGCGCAATTGTGCTGAGCACATGCTGGACCCGTTAGCGACGGGGGCTGTGATATTCAAGCGTCCCGATTTCAAGGCTGCCGCAGGCAGCATCCGGGAGGAAACGCTCTGGCTCATGGGACCCGAAGGCTTGGCCCAATTCGACGCCCTCCCTCAATTACCCCCTTCCTTCAAGTCTGTTCGCCAGGAGGCCAGTGGAGTTTGCGTAATGACGAGCCCGAATCCCATCCCGCTACGGTTGGTTGTCGATGCGGGGCCTCAAGGCGCGGGGTCAGCCGGTCACGGGCATGCCGACGCCTTAAGCTTGCACTTGACCGTGGATGGACGCGAATGGCTAACCGACCCGGGAACTTTCTGCTATGTGTCCGCAGGGAACGATCGCAATCTTTTTCGTGGGACGGCCTTCCACAATACCCTCCAGGTTGACAGTCTGGACCAAGCGGAACCGGCCGGGCCTTTTGGGTGGCGCTCCTTGCCTGCTGTCCAAGTGGAAAAGTGGATTGTGGGCGAAACTTTCGATCTCTTCGTCGGATCCCACACGGGCTACAGTCGGCTGCCCGATCCGGTGATACATCGCCGATGGGTCTTTAATCTCAAATCCCAATACTTTCTCGTATGCGATCTTGCCCTCGGGAAAGGAGAACATCAGCTTGATCTGTCCTGGCATTTTGCCCCTGGAGCGCACTCTGTAAATTCGCCCACCGGGGCCGAGTCCCATTGGGCGCTGCGGGACGTTACCCTGACTTTACTGCCTGTGGAATCTCACGGATGGTCCCGGGAAATCATCCAGGGGAGGGTGTCGCCGGTCTATGGCAAAGAGGAGCCCGCTCCGGTGCTCCGCTTTAGCAGCAAAGTTGTTCTGCCCGCGGATTTTTCAGTCCTGGTTCGCCCCGGTCGAGGAGAATTCGAAGGTCTGGGCGTGTTGACGCGCATGCATGGCGAGGCAAGAGTGGAAGCCGTGCGCGGATATCGCTACGATTACCACAAAGAATGCCATCTCATTTTTATTGCAGAACCGGGTAAGCGATGGAGCCTGAGCCATTGGGCCAGCGATGCAGAATTCCTGTATTATTGTGGAGGGCCGGGAGAACAAAGTTATTGGGTGCTGTGCGGAGGAAGCTACGTTGAGGTTGACGGCCAGAGGGTAGTAACCTGTAAACGCGTAGTCGAACGGCTTGAGTTGAGCTTCAACCAAGGGGAGAAGCGTCTCTCATGTTCGGACGAATCAGCAGTCGACTACTTTTCGGAAAAAGCGATTACCGGAGTATTTTGAACCCCAGCTGCCCGGGTGTGACTCTCTCTTACAAGGAAACCGATCGATCATGTGCGGAATCTGCGGCGCGGTTATTTTAAATTCTGGTTCACAACCCCCGGATGGCCTTCGCGCGGCACTCGAGGCCATGAATCAGGAGATCCGTCATCGGGGCCCTGACGACGATGGATTCTTTGTAACCGAGAGGGTGGGGCTCGCGATGCGCCGCCTAAGCATCATCGACCTTCAGACGGGCCACCAGCCGATCAGCAACGAAGACGGATCGATCTGGTTGGTTTTCAACGGCGAAATCTACAACCACCAGGAACTCCGTCCTGGGTTGGAGAAACAGGGTCACCATTATCGCACTCACAGCGACACGGAAACCATTGTTCACCTTTACGAGCAATACGGAAAAGACTGCGTTCGACGCCTGCGTGGGATGTTTGCCTTCGCGCTTTGGGATTCGCGGCGCCAGGTGTATTTCGCTGCCCGGGATCGGCTGGGCATCAAACCTTTCTACTACCGGTTGACCCCGGAGACATTCCTCTTTGGCTCCGAAATTAAAACTATTTTGGCTTACCCCGGAGTCCGCGCCGAACTCAATCGAACAGCCATACCAGAATACCTCGCATTTGGATTTGTGGCAGGTCCGGAAACGCTTTTCGCCGGCATCCATAAGCTCCCCCCCGGCCACACACTTCAGATTGACCCATCCGGCAAAGTTCAGATCGAGTCCTACTGGGACGTCCCGCAGGCTGAAAGGCAGGGTGATCAGCCACGGAGCTATTATGTCCGTACATATCGTGAGCTTTTGGAGCAGTCGGTTTCCAGTCACTTGATGAGCGACGTGCCCTTGGGCGTGTTCCTGAGTGGGGGCCTGGATTCGAGTGTGGTGGCGGCGCTCATGACCAAAATCCGGAAGGCTCCCATTGAAACTTTTTCCGTCGGCTATGAAGAGGCTCCCTACAGCGAGCTCCCCTATGCTCGCGCCGTGGCGAAACATTTGAATTCGGTTCATCACGAGGTCACGGTGAGCTGGCAGCAGTTCTGGGCTTGTCTGCCCAAGCTTATTTGGCATGAGGATGAGCCCATTGTTTGGCCCTCAAGTATCCCCCTTTATTATTGTGCCCAATTGGCTCGCGAGCACGTCAAGGTGGTTCTGACCGGCGAAGGGAGTGATGAGACTTTGGGAGGGTACACTCGCTACCCGCTCACTGTTTGGAATGCCCGCTTGGATCGTATGTATCGTGCCCTCACGCCTGGCGCGCTCCGCCGCATGGTGCGCGGTTTCTTAAATGATTCGAATTTGCTCGGCGTGGGACTGAAGCGAAAATCCAGCCACACATTTCTGGCCAGGGATGGAGACTCGTGGAGATCCCTTTACCTTGACAATTTCTTCTCCGCATTTTCCCAAGCCGATCAGGAGCTGTTGCTCGATGACAGGCTCGCCGCGGAATGTGGCAGCATCCCGGACGCCGTTTACGGCGGGGTGCTCAAATACTGGGAGCAGTCTTCCGGAGACCTTCTCCAGCGGCTGCTTTACACGGATATTAAAACCTATATGGTTGAGTTGTTAATGAAGCAGGACAATATGAGCATGGCCGCATCCATCGAGAGCCGGGTACCTTTCCTTGATCATTTCCTGGTGGAGTTCACCGCGAAAATTCCTTCCAAATTCCAGACCAAAGGGCTGGCAGGCAAATGCATTTTGAAATCGGCGGCAGAGGACCTTCTGCCTGAGCCAATCATTTTCCGCCGCAAGATGGGCTTCCCCACACCCTGGAGAGGGTGGCTTGCCGGCCCGCAATTGAATTCAATTGAAAACCTGTTACTTGAGCCGCGAACCCTGGAGCGGCAGCTTTTTAAACCCGAGCAATTGCGACGCCTCTTCGCTGACCACCGCCAGGGATCGGCAGATCATTACGATCGAATCTGGCGGCTCTTGAATTTGGAAATTTGGAGCAGGGTCTTCCTCGATCGAGATGCGTCCCTTTTTGACCATTCGACGGTCGGATCTTCTTTGGTCGCAGGGAATAGTGGTACTGCTTAGTTTTGGCGTCGAACCAAGAGTACGGAGCTGCCGGCTAAAGTCAGCGAGCTAGGTCACGCCGGGATCAGTTAAAATAGAAACGGGACTTGATGACTGGCCGGTTGTGGGACCAAGTCAACCGGCTCACCCCGACGGCAGCACACACGTCTCATGAGGCAATGAATGCCGGCGAAGTTAGACTGGATGTACAAGCGTATTTATGAGAGCGTAAACTACCGCCTTCGGGCCGTGGCCGGAGGGCGCTGGGCCTCTCACTGTCGGCCGATCACCCCGCTTTTTTTACTGACTGAATTGTGCAATGCGAAGTGCGTGCACTGCGACATCTGGAAGAATCGCGGCAAAGAGGACTCTCCGACGGTTGATCAGTGGAAGCGAGTGGTTTCAGATCTAAGAAGTTGGTTGGGTCCCGTGCAAATAGTCTTCACAGGTGGGGAAGCTTTGCTGAAGCCATTCACAGTGGACCTTGTGGCCCATGCCTCCGGAATCGGGATGTTCTCGGAAATCCTCACCCACGGATACTGGGACGATCAGTCCAAAATCGAGAAGTTGGCGTTGGCAAAGCCGTGGCGGGTGACTATATCGGTCGATGGCGTCGGCGAACTCCACACGTTGATCCGCGGGCGTGAGAAATTTTGGGAGAAAACACATCGCACGATCGAAACCATCCAACGAATCCGAAAAGAACATAATTTGAAAACTCTCATCAGGCTGAAGACTGTTATTATGTCTCACAATTTGGATGGGGCTTGCGACGTCGCGCGGTTTGCCAACCAGCCTGGGATGGATGTGTTTTACCAGCCGATTGAGCAGAACTACAACACCCCGGAAGACCAGAATTGGTGGGAACACTCGGAGAACTGGCCCAGAGACACGGAAAAAGCCGCCTTGGTCGTGAAGCAACTCATCGACATGAAGCGTGAGGGATTTCGGATTGGAAATAGTTATGCGCAACTTGAGGTTATGATTCCCTACTTTCGAAATCCAGGCGCTTCCAGAATCTCCACCCAATCTCACTCCGCTCACGAGCGCCAATTATTCTGCGAAGCGCTCAACATGTTACAGTTCCAAGCCAATGGTGATGTGACGACCTGTTGTTCGCAAAAGCCGGTCGGCAACATCAAGGCGGCTTCGATCCGGGAGATTTGGGAAAAGCGTCCCCGTTGGTGGGAGTCGGGGTGTTGTTTGGGGTGGCGGGTCACTTCAGCGGAAAAGGAATCCAAACCTGTCGCATTTCTTTCTTGAATGATTTGTAGCACCATTGTCATCAGCGCAGCACCCTGAGTCTATTGGGATCATCATCCAACGAAGAGAGTTGGGTTCGACGGTTCCCGCCCCGGACCAAGCAATAAGGGGAAGGGTAGGCTTTCTGAGGGGATCTTGCCTGGCTGCCGTGGACCCCATGAACCGCACTGTCCTCTCGGTTTTCGACATTCAACCCCTCCGCATCGGAGGTATTGAGGCGTACGCTCGCGAATTGTCCACCCAACTCGACCAGCATGGCTGGAAGAGCGCCCTTTGTTTCCTGACCAAACCGGAGGAGGCGGTGCGTTGTTACCTGGACCGGCCGAATGTCACCATTGAAATATTAGAAAATCCATCAAATCTTACAAGACGGGCGATCAGCGATATGGCGAGGATGATGAAGCGACATCGTCCGGATATTCTTCATTTGCACTTCACGCCGTTCCTGGGGCCCTACCCTTGGTTAGCCAAGCTTTACTCCGTAGATCGAATCTACTTCACGGATCACTGGTCTCGACCGGCGTTTTATGTTCCACGACGCCCGAGCATCTGGAAATGGCTTGCGGCTCGCGCCATCAATTTCCCGATGACCGGAGTCGTTTGTGTCAGTGATTATGGGCACAAATGCATGACCGCATCGAGGATGTTGCCCTTTGAGCGTTTACGGAGGGTTTACAATGGGGTAGATCTCTCGTGCGATGCTACCGCGGCAGAAAGGAAGGCCTACTTCCGCCAGAAGTACTCGATCCCGCCGGACCGCTCTATCATCGTCCAAGTAAGCTGGATTATTCCTGAGAAAGGAATTCCCGATTTGCTGGCCACCGCCCGTTTGGTGATAATGAAAAACCCCAAAGTACATTTTGTATTGGTGGGCGAGGGCGCATACCGCGAGGAGTACACCAGGGAAGCGGCCAGAATGGGCTTGGGGGATTACGTCACGTGGACCGGCATGGTACTAAATCCGTTTACGGAAGGAGTATACGCTGCTGCGGATGTGGTTTGCCAATTCTCGAACTGGGAGGAGGCCTTTGGATGGTCCATTGCAGAGGCAATGGCCTCATATAAACCGGTACTTGCGACGCAGGTTGGGGCTATCCCGGAACTGGTCAAAGACGGCGAGAGTGGCTTCCTGACAGCGCGCGGCGACACCACCGCGATGGCAGAGAAGATTTTGCTGTTGCTCGAAGACCCTGGCCTCAGGGAACAGATGGGGCGCGCCGGCCGACTGGCCGTGGAAACAAAATTTGACCTCAAAAAGAACGTAGCTGAATTGCTCCGAATGTATGAAATCGATTCGACAGAGTCCCACTGATCCCCGCAACAAAGAATGCTGTGGGGTGACCCGGGAAGACAGAGGAGAGAATTGTAGGAGGTGGTGAACGGAGGTTTGAATAAGTTTCCGGGAGACATGAAGTCGGGAGAGGAACCTTGCAGACTGATTCAGTCCGCCGGAGATCTGCCGGATTTCAGCCCGAGAGCATCGTTCGAGATGCTTTGATTTGGATTGAGTGCTTTTGAATTATCCCGCGCCAGTGATGGATTGCGGAAATAAGTGTTATTTTAGGAATAAAAAATAAAGGGAAAAGCTGCCCGTTTTATTTAGCGTTTTAATCCAATTGAACATTAGTTCACCGTATATCCGGGTCTTTCAAAACCATGGGGTCTCATTCGGGCAATCTTAAATCGCTCTTGTTAAAGCTTCTGCTTGTGCCGGGTGCCACCGCGCCTTTCACTCCATTAGTGCGCCAAAAAGCTGTTATATTCATGCTCCACCGGTTTCGTAGCCCGGCTGTGGATCTCGACGATGTCGATCCTACAGGACTTCGCAAGTGCCTGGCCTATTTGAGGAAGAAACGGTACAACCTTGTCTCCCTGGAAGCGCTATTTCGCAGCTTGACCGACGGGACACCAATTGAGAAATCGGTGGCATTCACAATTGATGACGGATACCGGGAACAAGCAACGGTAGCGACTGAAATATTTCAGGAATTTGACTGCCCGGCGACGACCTTCCTGGCCACGGGCTTTGTGGATGGCTCACTTTGGTTCTGGTGGGACCAAATCGAATATATATTCTCGCATTCAAAGAGTCATGAGCTGGTGGCAAATCTCGGAGAGCTTGAGCTGAAGTACCAATGGGAGGATCAGGAGGGACGCAGCCGGGCCCAGATGGACTTCACCATGGTTTGCAAGACCGTACCTGATCAAACGAAGCTGAAGGGAATTCGCACCCTGGCTGAGCGGGCCGGCGTTGATTTGCCCACGCAGCCTCCAGCCGAATACGCTCCCATGACATGGGATGAGGCGCGGGCGTGCGAAAAGCAATGCATGGCGTTCGGCCCGCATACGGTTACCCATCCTATCCTGTCGCAAACAGCGGACGAGCAATCAACCTGGGAAATCAGCCACTCCTGGGAGCGGGTGCACGCCGAAATGCGCCGGCCCGTTCCCATTTTCTGTTACCCCAACGGGCAGTGGACGGACTTTGGGCCTCGCGAGCTGACGAACATGAGAGCAGCGGGCATGATTGGAGCTGTCGTGGGCGTGCCAGGATATGCGGAAGCGCCAAATTTCCGGAGTTCGCCCGACACACCTTTTAAAGTCCGCCGATTTGGCTACCAGAATTCACTTCCTCATATTATTCAGTGTGTATCGGGATTTGAACGCCTTAAGCAACTCTTGCGCAGGGAGGAACTCTGAGGATGCTTGGGTGGGCTTGGAATCTGACTTCAAAAGCCAAGGGCCGTTTTGAAGACCAACGCCGCCGACAGCGCTGGGCGCATTTGCAGTCCTTGGGCATGCACATCGGCCAGGGAGTGTACCTCCCGGACTCCACCTGGGTTGATACCGCCTACTGCTTCCTGATCAGTATAGGTGATTGGTGCGGCTTTGGGCCGGAATGCGTGATTCTTGCTCACGATGCACAAATGGATGAGTTCCTGGACGCGGGACTGATTGGGAGAGTTACGATTCGCGAATCTTGTCATCTCGGGACGAGGACGGTTGTCCTTCCCGGGGTTGAAATTGGCCCGCGAACCATCGTTGGCGCAAATTCCGTTGTGTCCAGGACTTTGCCGCCCGAGACAGTGTGCGCCGGTATTCCCGCCAAAGTCGTTTGCACCTTGGAACAGTACCTGGCCAGGCACCGCGAGAATCTTGCCAAACGCCCTCGATTTAGTTGCTCGGAGTATGGCAGCGGGTCACTGACTCCCGAGCGACGGGCCGAATTGATCGCTGCGGTCGCCGACGGGGATGCCTATATCACCGGCGGCTTTTCTGAAGAGCTGCGCGGCGGCGGAGATACTCCCAGAACCGGGTTCGTTCCAGGAACCAAGAAGCCGGGCTAGTGCCTTTTTCGCCAGACCCAGTCTTCACCTTACCTTTAGCGGGGCAGACCTCCGGCTCCATTTAATTTGCGAATCCACTCCGCCAATTGGGCACTTAGAAAACGATAATGGAAGTGTGCATCGTAGCGTCGCTGGACTTCCTCACGCGAGAGTGTGGGCAGAGCGAGGGCTTCAAGAAATTTTGCGGCAATAGCAGCGGGGTCTTTGGCATCAGCCCAAATCCCCGACTGAGTTGACTCGAGCAAGTCGGTCAGGGCTCCTGGTTCCGTCACGGCGAAAACAGGCTTGCCGGTGCGAAGGTATTCGTAGAATTTCGCCGGCACCTGGAGGGCGAAGGCGCCCTGAAAGACCAGCAGCACATCGGCGCTGGAGAGTATCTCCTGGGCCCGCAGCCAACTTACTCGAGGCTGAAACTCGATGCACCCATTTTGAATCAGGTTTTTGATGTACTGATGAGAAGACGCGAATAAGCCTGGGTCCATTTCACCGATGAAGAGAATTTTAAGAGAGCTCGAATCGATTTTTCCCCCGGCGGCCAAATCCGCAATGGCCTGGCAGAAGGTGTCAATCCGCCGCGTTCCGTAAAGGTCGCCTAAATGCACAAGAACTTTCCCGGGTTTTTTCTCCGCCGCTTCAAATGGAATGGCATCGTCATATCCATTGGTTAAAGTGACCCATTTCGATTCAGGAATATCGGGATGACACCGCGCATACGCTTGCCGCAGGCGTTCCGTGTTACACACAATCAGGTCGGCTGACTTAAGACACTTCGCCTCCAGTCGAAGGTCATACCGATGCCGCCAGGGGGGCCGCTCATCCCTGTGCAAAGACGCCCATGGATCACGAAAATCGGCCAGCCAGGGAAGGCCGTACTTTTCTTTGATCCGCCGCGCGATCAAATGCGAAATCCATGGCGGGCCGGAGGAGATCACCGCAGCGAAAGGCACTTTCCCCATCAATTTTTTGGCCGCTCGGACCGCCGGCACATACCAAACCCAATAGTCGTTGGGAGCTTTCACGAGCGCCAGCACGTGGCGGCGGAAAAAGCCCTGACGTTTTTGCGCAGTGGGTTGGGGTGCAGTGGCGGGTGATGAGTCGCGAGCTGGAGGCGAGCTGGCTTTCCATCGCCCGTACCACTCGACCGGGTTCGTCATCACGGGTGTTCGCTCGATGCGGACTCCGGGGGGAGCCGGAAAGCTATCGTCCCTCTGCTCCAAATAACGCTCCTGAACGGTCAGGACCACTGGCCGAATTCCATATTCGGGCAGGTAGCGGCAAAATCCTGCCGCGCGTTTTCCGCCCACAAACGCGCTGGGAGGGAAGTCGTGAGTGATTAGAAGAAGATTCAACTCTGAAGTTTGCTCGCTCACTTTTTCTTGCATTGATCCAATTTTGCTTCAAGACGGTGAATTAGTCTACGCAGTTCTGGGTCTTAACTTCCCGCCGCTCCCCTCTCTGAGTGAAATGCGGGTGAGATTTGTCCATCGGAGCAACGGTCCATGACCGCCGCCAGAACAAACTGTACCTTGACGCCCAGCCTATTGAAAACTCTCTCCGTTTTCGGGTATCCTGACTCAAGCAGGCGGGTAGCACGTCTGTTCGTCAATGCAGCATCAAATCCGCTCAATTGCGATACTCGTACCCTTGGATGATTACGGCGTTTGTACATACTGCCACGAATTGGCAATGGGCTTGGCAGTCAACGGTGTAGAGGTTGACATTTATGCCGCGTTCGGATCAAGGCCCAAGGCTGACGGTCGATCTTACGGATTTTTTCCGGTATTGGGAAGCGCACTCTTCAGGCAGCGCAAATCTTTGCAGGAAGGGATCAGAGACCATGACTCCTGCGCTTCGGCGGGCAGTTCCATAAGCTCCTCAATTCCCAAAGAAAGTGCGAATTCCAAGTCCAGGCTGCGTTCTGCAATTCGAGAGCAATTCCTAAGCCTTGAACTAGCTCTCCACTTAAAGAGGAAACGCTACGACGTAATTTGGACCCAGTGGCCTGATATGGACGGGTACGGGATCAGTTTTTGGAAATTCTCCAAACTTCTTCGAATGAAGGTCGTACACTTAGTTCATAATGTCCTGCCGCATGAGTCGTCTCCTCGGGATAAGGCTTTTTGCGACCGCCTTTACCGGGTATGTGACTTACTTTTTGTCCACTCCAAGTATAGTCGAAAGGAACTCCTAAACCACTTTCCCGGGCTCGACCAAAAAACATTAATTACCCAACATGGCCTCTATACAATTTATCCCAGAAGGCCGGAGGCGAGGGAAAGGGTTCGGCGAGAGCTCAACATTCCTTCAGGTACTGTTGCACTTTTATTTTGTGGCGGCGTTCGACCGTACAAAAACATCGATCCAGTGATAGCTTCGTTGCGGGATGAGCGTTGTCTGGGCGCGATCCTGATAGTCGCGGGCGTAGAGTCGGGTTACACCGATTCGTCCTCTGAAGACCGCCTGGCTAGGACCAGGAGAATTGCTACGGAGTTTGGAGTGTTGGAACGCGTACGACTTATCCCCCGGTTTTTGGATACTTTCGAAATGGCAGAATTATTCGAAGCAGGTGACGTCTTAACTCTTCCCTATCTTGAGAATTATGGGAGCGGTCAGTTGCTGCTTGGTATGACTTTCGGAAAATACATCATCGCAACAGTTTTTGGAGGCCTGGACGAATACCTCGTAGGATATCCGAACCATACGCTGCTCCAAGGCACCGAGACAGATTCCGTTCTCGAGGGAATTTGCGAGGCGGTGGAATCGGTCAATCGCCGCCCCGCCGAATCTGGCCCAGCACGCCCTGACCTGGAGTGGTCCACTATAGCCCGTAGGTCGCTCGAAGCCATGAACCGCTTTTACTCTCACGGGATTTCTTCCGAATAGATCCGTCTTTCTGAAGAGCGGTGATGAGTTGGGCCCACGCAAACGACCCGGATGACCCAGGCTTTTGGGGTGTCCATGGAGCGACTGGATGAAGAAAAAAGAAGAAGACTATAATCCAAGCGATACGCCACCACCTGGAGAATCATCGGGTGACCTGACTCCCAGCGCTAAAGGATTTTACAAACCCCTCTTGGCAGGGCTTGCCTGGACCGCGGCGGGAAAATGGTCAACCCAAGTCCTTACCTGGACAACGACACTGGTGGTCGCCCGATTATTGTCTCCCTCCGATTTCGGTCTGGTGGGAATGGCCACTGTTTACCTTGGCCTTATAACCCTCCTAAGTGAATTTGGGCTAGGCTCCGCAATTATCTACCTTCGCGAACTTACGCAGGCGCAAGTAGAGCAATTGAATTCCCTCTCCGTGGGCTTCGGGGTTGGGGCTTTTGGAATTTCGTGTTTGGTGGCGTTTCCGCTGGCTTGGTTCTTTAAGTCACGTGAGCTCACGTGGGTGTTGTTGGTGATGAGCACGGATTTCATCATCACAGCCTTCCAAACTATTCCGTACGCCCTGTTCCAAAGAGACAAGTCATTCAAGCTCCTGGCCATGGTGGACGGAACCCGGGCTCTAACTCAATCTCTCTCTACCCTGGCGCTCTCCGTTCTAGGCCTCAGGTACTGGTCTCTGGTAATTGGGGGCATCCTCGGATCTTGCACTTCGGTGGGAATGCTTGTCACAATGCGCCAATGCCGTTTTGGATGGCCGAAACTGGGATCTCTTCGGCGAGCCATCAAGTTCAGCCGGGACATCATTGTCTCGCGCCTGTCCTGGTATGCCTATTCCAACTCTGACTTTGTGGTGGCTGGGCGGATGCTCGGACAGGGCCCACTGGGCGCCTACACGCTCGCGTGGAACCTAGCCAGCACGTCAACAGAAAAAGTGACAGACTTAATCAGCCGGGTGATGCCCGCATTTGTCTCGGAGGCACAAAAGGATGTAGCTCTCTTGCGTCGGTACGTTCGGAACTTAACAGAAGGTATCTCGCTGATAACCTTCCCTATTACTCTCGGCTCGGCGCTAGTATCAAGGGATTTCATCCTCTTCGCTCTTGGGGAAAAATGGGAGGGAGCGATCGTACCACTCCAATTACTTGCTTTGTACTCGTGCATTCGGTCCATCACGACGCTTTTCGCGCCAATATTAAATGCAGTGGATGTGCGATGGGCCTCGCGTTACAGCCTCCTGTTTGTAGTCGTATTCCCCCCCGCCTTCTACGTCGGCAGCCGTTGGGGTACGGCGGGCATTGCTGCGGGTTGGGTTTGCTTCTATCCTCTTATTTATTTGCCGATTTACCGCCACCTTTTCCGATGCATTCAGATGCCCTTGGCGGATTACATGACAGCACTTTGGCCGGCCCTTTCCGCATCCATTGTAATGGTGATCGTAGTCAGCCTGCTTAAGTTGGCTCTTCCCCCGGAGTGGGCGCGAATCGTTCGTCTGGGCCTTGAAATTCTTGGCGGCGCATGCGCTTATCTGTTGATGTTAGGGATCGCACATGCGGATCGGTTCCGCGCGGTAATTCAGGTGTTGAAGTCGGCTGGGCGATAGTCTCACTTGGTGATTAGAGAGCATCTGCCGCCCAAGCGCGTGGTCAAGCGGTGGAATTCTAATAAGAGAACGGACTGCTATTGGCCTCCCTCGTCGCAGCTCAACGCTGATTCATTTCCGTTTCAGAAAAAACTTGCCAGTGGCCACGGGGCTGGCTGAGAATCCACCTCCCGAAGCAATCGCGTTGATAGTGGTGGTGGTGCTCACCGTGATGGGAGCCGAGTAGACGGTGGAAGAAGTGGTTGGGGTGCTGCCGTTGGTGGTGTAATAGATCGTCACTCCAGAGGAAGCATCCGCCAGGGTAACCGTCTGGGTCGAGGCGTAAGCGCCCGGCGCAGGGCTAAACGTCGGTGTTGCCGCTGCCGCCGGGCCGGAGGCCGTGGAGGTGAATGTCCAGGTCACAATATCTTGTGTCGCGGTGTAGCCTCCGGTCCCCCCCGTGAATCCCAGATACGCGGTATTTCCTCCTACGGTGGCCGGAATGTTGATGGCCCAACTGTAGGTAAACGTCTTGGTGGTATCGCTGGCGTCCGTGATGGTCATGGTCAGGGTAGTCCCGTCATAGGTCATGTGGACGTTAAAGACATCCCCGCTGTGCAGGTTAACCCCCGAACTCGTCAAGTCAATGGCCGGAACGGTTGGAGCCGCCCCGTTGGTGTAAAGGCCGGTGGAATTAATCCCCTCACCTGCGTTGTTATAAAGATCAAACTTTATGGCCACACTATTGAGAATCCCTGTGCTCCCGGTCACGTTCGGATTCGGACCGTAGCCCAATGAACCTCCCAAATAGCCCAGCGCCGTCAATCCGCTTCCCTGGATTGTAAATGTCATCCCATCGGAGTTGGGATTGGTCAATTGGAAGCTGAAATCGGTGGTAAAACTCTGCACATTCACCGGAGTCGTAAAGAAGGCGCTTGCGGCCTCGTTCTGGCCGCCATCCGTCAGTCGCAGGCGCGTCCCATTGTATGTGGAGGAGCCATTCAGAGCCATTCCGGTCCCACTAAAACCGCTGCTGAAGTTGATGTTGGGGATCGCAATAACGTACTGCCCGCCGGCCACCCCACTGGGAGTAAATCCTCCTCCGGCCGCCATCGCTTTGATGGTTGTGTTGGAGCTCACCTGAATCGGCGACGAGTACACGGATGAAGAAGTTGTCGGCGTACTTCCATCCGCTGTGTAGTAGATCGTTACGCCTGCGGAGTTGTCCAAAATGGTGACTGCCGTGGTCGCTTGGTATGTCCCTGGCGCCGGACTGAACGTCGGAGTGGTGGCCTGCGATTGGATGGTATAAGCGCCGCCGCCCACTGCGCTTAGGGAGAGTGTTCCGCCAGCAGCTATTGCCTTAATTGTAGTGGTGGTGCTGACGGCAATCGGCGCGGTGTAGACGGTTGAGGAAGTCGTCGGCGTGCTTCCATCCGTAGTGTAGTAAATGGTCGTTCCGGGTGAGGAGTCCGTGATAGTGACGGTAGGCCCTGAGGAATATGTTTCCGGTATTGGGCTGAAGGTTGGGGTGGCGTTCCTTGATGCGAAGAGTCCGTAAATACTTAGGCTGGCTTGTGAACCAACATACACCCTTCCATTGGCCACGGTGGGCACGCTGAATTTAACCGCTGCTCCGGGCACATCGACGCCGCCGGTAGCCTGGTCACTGTTATAGAACTCGTTCGCCAGATTGGTTGCGTCATATGCGCGCAAAACCTGACAACAGGTAAGATATGATTCATTTTCCAGGGCCCAGAGAATTCCATTGGTCGTGCCGTTAGCTGAGATCGATGGAGTTGGGCCCGGGAATTCGTAAAACTGTGAAGACGTTGATGTGGGCGAGGTCGAAACCAGGCCGCTATTATTTGCATTGAAGGAGTACGCCTTCAGATTGTCTCCAGCCCCGCCTTCGTTCGCTCCGCCAAAATATAGGTTGCCGTTCCAATAGGCGGGCATGGCCCATAGTCCGACATTAAAGCCTTGTATCTCCTGCACGATCTGGGTGTCAGAATTAGTGCAAGTGGAACATAAGTGCCCCATATTATCGCGATTCACAAGATAAAGGATCCCCTGTTTGCCTTCCACCACCAAGAGATGCTGGTGGGGCGACCCAGCGGGCAGATCGGGGAGGAGCAGGACGCCACCTGAACTCACGTCGAGGTCGTTGGAGCTCAGGGTGGCCTGATCGTAAGGTGTAAACCAGTCCAAGACCGGAAGGGATCCGGAACTTGGCTGGTTTAGTTTTACGACGCTATCCCCAAACTCCGTATTGCCATCAGAAGTCCCGTTTCCGGTAGAAATGTAGGTATCGAAGTTGGCGTCACCCGCCAACCCGGCTCCACTCATCCACACTCCGCCATCACTCCCGTTGGGGCTGTCGCTAAACGCCGCCTCTTGCGCCAATGTTCCTGAGTTGTAAGACATGATCCAGCCGTGGTATGGGCCATTGTCGCAGTGTGAGGACCAGCCGATCATAACGTGGCTGTTCTGGAGCAGCAATCCGGCTCGCTGGTTATTCCTCAGCGGATCAAAGCTGATAGTGCTGCCTGTGCCGCCTACACCAGTTCCGGTTACAGATGCCTGGATCACAACCGGGCCACCAAATTTCTCAGCATGAGTCGCGGCATCGAGGGCGTGCAGCCTCTGGACAAAAGTCCCGTTTTCCTTCGTCCTTGCAACCAGATAGATCGTCGAGGTCGCGGGATCGATAACCGGGGTGCTGGTGATTCCGATCTCTGGCTGGAGATCCAGACAATTCACATCATTGCTGGAAACCGTCGTGATTCCGGAGGAGGGGTTAATTAAGCTGACGTGCCACAGCACCGTTCCGTTCTTTGCGTCAATGGCGTAAAGACTGTCGTGTTCGGTTGCGACATACACTACGTCATGGATGCCCTGGCCAGGGAGGGTGACATTGGTTAGAAGAAGGGGTTGAGCGTAGACGTAACCATCGACAGCCACGGAATACAACTTTCCAAATTGGCTCGTGTTGACGTTGGCTGGGGTTAATATGGTTTCGTTGAGATTTTGTCCTGTTCGCGCATTGTCATTGTGGTAGGTGAGGACGTTCGTCTGGGCCCGAAGAGGGGGGCACAGAGCGAAAAGGAGAAAAAGACGCAGGAGGATTTTAACCCGCTGCTCTGTTATGATCCAATCCATGCAAAGTATTTACTGTCCGAAAGAACCTGGAAGACCTAGGCCTATAAATAGTTTCCTATAAATAGGCCCAAGCCTCGCTTACCTTTGCCTGATGTACGGCCTTCTTTCTTAAGGTGCAACCCCTGCCGTGGTTGAACTAAGACCGTTGATGTCGGCGCCTATCGGTCTGCCATCACTTCCTCCCCCAAGGTACGGGCTGGAAGAGGACAAAGCGCAGATGCCGATGGTGCTAGTACTTACATTTCCGGCCGGGCAGTTCGTGCTATCAACGAAGGCAACATTGGTCCAGGCGGCGGGGAAGAGGTTCCCCGTGGGGTAGTTGGAAGCACCCAATCCGCTCGCGGATATGTTTTCTATGGCATTGTTCGTCACCAAGGCCCCCGGGAAGTAGGTGGTGAGTGTCGGAGATCCACAGCAGGAGCTGGTTCCAACAATCCCGTAGGCGTTGTGGGGCAGAATGTTGTTCGTAAATACGAAATTGGCCACCGTGTAGCCGGGGTTTCCCGTATTAACCATGCTTCCTGATTGGATGACGGTGTTATGGTTCACGATAATATCGTGAGCGGTGGGCGCGGCGCTGTTGACGACCTGAACGAAGTAGCCGGACGCCCCACCATAATTCGCTCCGTTGATGTCGTAGAGCAGATTGTCATGGATGTTGATGCGCTGCGAAGGTTGGCTGGGCCCCATTCCTCCCTGCGGGTTTGCCGAGTCCGCGCCGGAAATATTGAAGGCGCTTCCAGTGTGGCGAATGATGTTGTAGGCAATCGTCACATCGGCATTTGTACACCAGGTGCAGCCCCCGCTGGCATTGCGGGGAGAGAGGGCAAAAGCAAACCCTTGCTGGGCCGACAGCCAGTTGTTTTCGAAGACGTTGCCCTGCAAGAGGACTCTCTGGGCGTTTTTGATTTCAAAGAGATTCTTAACGCTCCACGCGAGGCCCGCGTAGCTGGAGCTCCCGGAAAACCAGCTCAGCGGCTTAAAGAAATGGTTGTTGGTTACCGTGATGTCGGAGGGAACCAGGTTGGCGATAGCGGGGTCCGCCGCGCCAAACATAATATTCTCGCCGGCAGCCTGGAGTTC
This sequence comes from Terriglobia bacterium, assembly GCA_035308965.1. Taxonomy (GTDB): domain Bacteria; phylum Acidobacteriota; class Terriglobia; order UBA7540; family UBA7540; genus DASYXZ01. Next base: position 213,962 of record DATGFN010000022.1, read on the forward strand.
ATTGTTTTGAATCACCAGGGGGCCCGGCGTGTTATAAGCCCAGATTGCCTGCGTATCGGCGCTGGGGTCGTGGAAATCTGAAATCCAGGAGTTAATCACGGCCACCGAAATGCCATCAGCCTCGACGCCTCTCCTGAGGCTTCCCGTCGGGTTCCCGTGGATATAGCATCGGTCAATCACAATGTTGAATGGAAGAGCGGAAACGCTGGTCTCCGCCTGCCCGATCTTGAACACAGCGTTGGCAAACATGCTGACCGAGGGGTCGGTGGCAATTTCCAGCCCCATGAACCAGTAGCCATTCGTTTGGGTTGTGGTTTGCACCGCCGGGACGTTCGCCACCGAGTTGGTGATAATCTTCGCGAGTACGGGGGAATAGGTGGGATTGATCCGCGCTCCCGGTGGAGGCAGATTTGTTCCGGCAGTGTTTGTGGTCACCATGATCCACTTACCGGCCGCTACAGCATAAGCCGGAAGGGTAACGTTTTCTGTGAACGTGGCGCCCGAAGCCAACTCAATGAGTTCGCCGCTGACGTCTCCGCCATCCGTATGCACAGCGTTGATGGCGGATTGGACCGTCGAGTAATTACAACCCGACGCGCAAACTGTTTTGGTGACGTAGCCGGCGGTGCTCGGGAAATTGGTATTGACCGTAAATTGCGGGAGCGTTGCCACGGCCGCCGTGGATGAGGTTGTAGTTGTCGCAGGCGCGGCGACAGTCATGCTGTAAGCCTTGGTGGCCGTATTGCTGGCGGCATCCTTGACCTGAGCAGTAAAGGCAAAAGTTGCAGCCGACGTCGGCGTTCCGGTGAGCGCGCCTGCGGAGGAAAGCGTCAGACCCGCGGGCAGGGTGGATCCAGTGGCCACACTCCAGGTATAGGGCGAAGTTCCACCGGTGGCCGCCAAGGTGGTGCTGGGATACGCCGTGCCCGCCGTACCGCCGGGAATCGAAGCCGTACTAACCGACAAAGGAGTAGTTGTCGTTGTAGTAGTAGTCGTAGTGCCGGATCCCTGGGCGATAGCAGTGGAATAGGTATAGTTGGCCGTGCCGCTAGCTGCGTCCTTTACCCCCACTGAAAATCCATAGCTACCGCTGGCGGTGGGCGTCCCGCTGATGGCACCGCCAGAAGTCATGGCCAGCCCTGCAGGAAGAGCTCCACTATACACCACAAAAGTATAAGGCGGAGTGCCCCCTGTCGCCGCTATAGTGGCACTGTAAGCCGTTCCCGTGGTTCCCATCGGAAGTGAACTCGTCGTTATCGCGAGCGGTCCTGGAGTGGTGTTGGTCGTGGTTGTTGTCGTAGTCGTGGTCGGAGCCGGATTAATCGTAAATAATGAGACCATCGATGTGCCGCCATTCCTGCCCGGCGTGAAAACAGATACTTTGGCAGTTCCAACAGTGGCATCCATCGTGCTCGTCACTGTGATCTTCAATTGTGTGGAGCTCACAACCGTGGTGGTCTGGGCTGTGCCATTCCATAGCACCGTCGCACCGCTCGCGAAGTTGGAACCGTTAATCGTAAGTACTACCACAGTCCCCGCCGTCGTGCTGGTGGGTGAGATAGAACTGACCACCGGTACGCCCTTTTGCGCGGTCGCAACGACCGGCAGGACGAAAATTAATGGTAATACTGACAGAATGGCTAGTTTAAACTTTGACATAGCTCCTCCAAGGAAAAAACTTGTGGTCTTGATGGGCCAAATTATACCATAGGTCCTGCGCATTTCAAGCAATGACCGCGCGCCTTCGGCGCCATCCTCTAAACCTGATGGATAACTCTTCCGGGATTTCCCCGGTATTTGATGTCGGTCACTGAACTTCTTGTAAATTCATTTCAATCCACCAATATGGGCTTTACAATGCACTCAGGGTGCCAAATCCACCCAATTGCCTTGATAGAGAATCATAAAGAGTAACCTCTTTATTTTCATTATGTTGGTTAATTAAGAGTGCGCGAGGTATGAGACTTGATGTTTGGAAGGCCCAGAAAGTGAAAATGTTTTGGCCTGTTAGGTACACAATTACCCTACAGATTCCGCTTTGTGTTAGTCTGGTTTGGATCGTTCGGCCCTTAGACGTCGAGGCCACGAAGCTACTTGCCGAAGCGATTTGAGCGGTTTGCCCGGCGACTTTGGCGGAGATGGGCTCCGATATGGCACTGAGGCGCTCACATTGAGAGGCGGCTGGGGTGGTGGTTGGCGCCCCCCGGCGGTTAGATGGGACTCCCCCACGAAATTCAATAAGGCGCTAAGCCTATTCCGGGAAGCGCGATGATCGGAGTTTACTAAATAACACATGGTCATCTTACACGTAGTCGGGGCACGGCCGAATTTTATGAAAGTTGCACCCGTCATGGCGGCGATTAAGCGCCACGAAGGGGTAAGGCAAGTCCTCGTCCACACCGGGCAGCACTACGACGCCAATATGTCGGAAGTTTTTTTCACCCAACTTGGGATTCCCAAGCCGGATGTGAATCTTGAGGTGGGGCCGGGATCGCACGCGCAACAGACAGCGAACATCATGACAAAAATCGAACCGGTGCTCGGTGAACGGAAACCAAACTGGGTGATGGTCTATGGAGATGTAAATTCGACCCTGGCGGCGTCTCTGGTGTGTGCCAAATCAAATATTCCCATGGCTCACGTGGAGGCGGGTTTACGATCGTTTGATCGTCACATGCCCGAAGAAATTAATCGGCTCGTGACGGACCAGCTCGCCGATCTTTTGTTTACTCCTTCAGCCGAAGCGGACGAAAACCTTAAACGCGAGGGCATTCCCGCGGTGAAAATCCATCTTGTCGGCAACGTGATGATCGACACGCTGATTCGGCTGCTCCCAGCCGCAAAGGTGGCGGCCCCATTCCAAAGGTTTAAACCTTACGCCTTGGTCACGTTGCACCGGCCATCTAACGTCGATGACCCGGAGAGACTCAAGCGGATAGCCGAGGAGTTAGCTGGAATTTCCAGAGGCCTGACCGTCCTTTTTCCCATCCATCCACGCACCCGCCAGCGCCTCAAGGATGCCAATCTGAAGCTTCCCGATGACGGAAAACTGCAATTGCTGGACCCTCTCGGCTATCAGGAGTTTCTCGGCGCGCAATATCAGGCTGCCATGGTGATTACCGATTCGGGAGGCATTCAAGAGGAATGTTCTTTCCTAGGTGTTCCCTGTTTGACGCTGCGCGAAAACACTGAACGGCCCGTTACGGTAACCATCGGGACGAACGTCATCGTGGGGAACGACATGAACCGACTGCGCGAAGAGGTGGAACGCATCATGTCGGGTAAGGCGAAAAAAGGATCGATACCCCCGTTGTGGGATGGCAAGGCCAGCGAGAGGATTGCCGGGATCATTGCCGGGCTGTAGCTGCAAATCAATTCTTACGGAATGAAATTCCTCCAGCGCGCGAGACTCTCCACGACATATAAGCCGGGTCATCATTTATTCCTTGAACGAATGCCCGGAACCATTTCTCCTATTCACCTAATGACCCGCGGCCCTCTTCGATGCGACCACAGAATCGTACATGGGCAGATAATTTGCCGTCACGCTTTTCCAATTCCTATGTTCAACCACATATTGGCGTCCAGCCTGGGCGAGCTTCACCAACAGGGCCGGCTCCGCTGCGGCGCGGCACAACGAACCCACTAACGCCCCGGCGTCGCCTGCTTGAAACAGCATTCCTGTGTGGTCATGCTCCACCATCTCCCGATGCCCGCCAATGTTGCTTGCCAGCACAGTTTTCTGCATGGCCATCGCTTCCAGAGGCTTGAGGGGTGTAACCAGTTCGGTCAGCCTGATGCTCCGCCGTGGATAAACCATGCAATCCACTACCGTATAGAGCGCCCGCACCTGGTCGTGGGGGACTCGCGAAACCAAATTGATTGAATTCCCGCAGTTCAGGGAGCCCACTGATTCTTTCACCTGGCGTTCGCGTTGCCCGCCTCCCACGATCAGAAACTGGACTTTTGGGAAGCGAGCCACTACTTGCGGAATGGCAGCCACAAGTTCCTCCACACCTTCAAAGGCGAACATGGTTCCGATGAATCCGAATACCGGCCCTTCTCCCGTCAGCCCCAGGGTGGCCGCCACCTGGGTGTCACGAAGACGGGGTTGAAAATATTCCACATCCACGCCATTGGGAACGACCAAGACTTTCTCAGCGGGGATGCCCCGCGATAGAACTTCTGCGCGCAACCCCTCGCAGATGGTGACCACCGCGTCGGCGTGCCGGAACACGTATGTTTCCAAGGAATGCGCCATTCGATAGAGGAGAGAAGTGGCGCCGATTTCATTCCGGTCGGCGGCGGCGTCTTCCCACACGGCCCGCATCTCATACACACAAGGAATTTTGCGCCGGCGCGCCACCTTTAGAGCTGCCAGGCCGTTATAGGCGGGCGAATGCACGTGAATGACGTCGGGGCGCTCGCGTTCGGCCACCTCGGTGAGCCGCTTCACCAACTGGCGGTGAAGTCTCCATTCGCGAAGGCCGCGGCGCGACCGGTTGTATATGCAAGGAGTCCGGTAATAGCGGACTCCATTGATTAATTCCTCGTCTCCCTGGCCCAAGTCTTCCACTCCGCCGGTCATCGCGACCACTTCAAGGCCGTGGGCCTGCTGCGCCCTTAGGATGGAGTCGCCGCGCACACAGTATCCATACAGGCGGGGAAACGAGGATTGCAGGACGTGCAGTATCTTCATGTGCCCCTCACCTACATCACGATCACCAGCAGGTTAAAGGCATGCCGGAGCGTCATTAAGCTGATCGCGGGATCTTAATCCTTATTCGTGCGATGATCCGTTGAATTCCGGACGATGCTGATGATTATTTGCCAAATCGGCAGGACCTGCAAAATCTCCACGGTTCCAATGCGGCGCGACTGCAATTTCGTGAAATGAAATTCCTTCACTGGTTCCTTCAAGGTGAGATGTCCATGTCGCCATTCACCTTTCGAAAATGCTAAAGTATGATCCCGCGATTCGTCAAGTTCTTCCCCCGACGGGCGCTATCTGTTTCATATCCACCCGTGCGCCCAATAGTATCCGATCTTGACAGTTTCCCCGAGCAGGTCGAGAAATGCGGGCCATCGCATCCACCACTCGCCCGATCTCTTGATGACATCGGGGACGGGCTGGGGAAAAACTTGAATGCCAGCTCGAGCAAAGGCGCGTCGGGCGCGGAACATGTGATAGTCGCTCGTCAAAAGTACCTTACTCCCCGGCAGCATGCTCAGTAATGGGCTGGAGTAGAGTGCGTTCTCGCGTGTGCTTCGCGAGCGGGTTTCAAGGTGAATTGCTTCTGATGGAACACCCTGGAACTTTAGGAATTCGCCCATGGCGATCGCCACCGGGACTTTTGATTGGCCGGCAGACCCTCCTGTTACCAGCACCTCTTTGAACCCTCCCTCATGAAATGCCCGCCCTGCATAAGTTGTCCGAAGATAGGAACTCCAGCCCATTGACCCGTCTCCCATCATTGAACCGCTTAGGACGATCAGGACGTCCCCGGTCTCAGTGTAGTCCGGCCCCTCGAGGATTGCTGCCCACCAAAAATTCACTGGAGTAAAAGACACGACAAAGTAGAGAAGACCCAGGGCTGCAAGAACCCGAGTCCCCCAACGTGTAAGCCGGACGCGCCACAACCGAAAGTCGATCACGACTTCTCCACTTCAAGTGCGAAACTGGTCACCTTCCCGTTACGGCTTCGAGGGCGCCTCGGCCACAAGTCAGGGTGGTTTGCGAGGCGATCCACGCCGGTGGGCAATCGTCTTGCAAAACACCCTTCGTCTCTAATTCGGAAATGGCGTACGAAGCTCGATGCACTCTACCTCAGCCGTCATCGGATAAAATTGCTCTTAACAAATCTTTCGCAAAGATGACCCGTGCAGGTAGAGATTGTACTCGTCGAGCAGTCAAATGCCGCTCGATTATTTTTAAGAGACGAGGACTGCGTGAAGAAGAATTTGAGGCCAGCTTCAACCGACTCTGGGAATTGCAGGGTATTGGTGTCCTTTGCCAAACGCGGAGGCTCCGATAGGCAGTCATTCCCGCGAAAACGGGAATCCATTTTCCTGAATCATTGGAAACGCGGTCGCCCTGGCGGCACTAGATTCCTCCCGCAGGTGCGGGACGGGAATGAGGGTGCGCGGGAGCTCCAGCGGCGGGCAAATGACACCACTACAAGATGCTGATAAGACTTGCTTGAACAGGAGAAAGACTACGGTCTTGAATCTTCGTACTTCCCTGTGGCGGCCCGCCAACGGAGTGCAACCAGATCGAAGAACATCTTGGTTGCGTCATGCAGGAAACGAACTTTGGTGGCAGGGTTGTTATCCCATCGAACAGGAACTTCTACAATTTTCCCACCCCGGCGCTCGATCAGGAACAACAGTTCGGGATCAAACCCGAAGCCATCCACCCTTTGCAGCTCAAAGGCACGGCGGGTGGAAGCGCGACGAAAGAGTTTCAGGCCGCATTGAGTATCGTGGATCTTGAGTCCAGTTGACAGTCGCACACACAGATTAAAAAATCGCCCCGAGAGCTCTCGAAATATGGGTTGGTGGATTCCAATCAGTTGCCGATTGATGGCTCGCGAACCCACCACAGCATCCGCCTGGAGAGAATCCATGGCGGCAAGAAGCCTATCTGTCTCTTCAATGGGAGCGGAAAGGTCTGCGTCAGAGAACAGTACGAACTCACCTTGAGCTTCAAGAACTCCACGCCGCACACTGAAACCCTTTCCGCGATTGGGCTCATTGCGCAGAATCCGAGTTGCGGGCCAGCGCTTCTGAAAATCCTTCAAAAGTTCCGGGGTCGAATCAGTTGAACCATCGTCTACGATGACGAGCTCGGTAGGGCGGCTTCCGGACTCGCAGTATTGCAGAACTTTTTCGAGCGTATTCCCAATCCGGGCAGCCTCATTGTATGCGGGGATGACAATGCTGAGAGAGGGCTGCGTCATAATAAAAGAACCACAAATCGAGTAATTTCGGAGACCATCCTACATGAAAATGACGCGGGATGTTCCGTCGATTGAGTCGAATTGGGCAAACGGCGGGAGTGCGGCAACAGCGGCTGAGGATTTACGAATCCCGCACACAATCAAAAACGCATCAGCAACCTCAAGCGCGACTTAAATTCAGAATCAAATCCTTAATTAGAATCGGGCGGTGCGTCATAGCCGGTCGTGTTGACCAGAGAGAGTGGCCCGGACGGTGTAGAGCCTCGCTCAACAGAAACGAATGCCGGGCGCTCCGGTTGGCGGGGTTGGGTCACAAACGTTGAATCGGATCATTCTGGGCAAATCAACTTCTAGTTGGATGAACTCTCGGGTGGGATTGGCATTGGCCCGCCTAAAATTAATCTTGCGATATTCTGAGGGGAAGACGAATCTGTCACCAGGATGGTGACGAAAGACGTACCTGCCTGCGTCGGAGTCCCGGTAATCTCACCCGTTAAGGGATTGAGTTGGACACCGGAGGCGAGGGACCCGCTTAGAATAGACCATGTGTAAGGTAGTGTTCCGCCTGAAGCTTGCAAGTGGACATAGTAGGGTTGGCCCACCACGCCATCCGGCAGGCTGGGCGTGGCGATCGTCAAGGTGGGGAGTGAAATTGTGATGCTAAGACTTTGCATAGGTGCTTGCGGCCCGCTATTGGTTGAATCCGCGACTTCAACCGTAAATAAGTAGTTCCCCTCCAGAGTCGGAGTCCCCGTAATCTCACCAGTTAAGGGGTTGAGTTCGAGACCAGTGGCGAGGGACCCGCTGAGAATCGACCACGTATAAGGTGAAACACCACCCGTGACTTGCAGATGGACAGAGTAATATTCGCCCACGACCCCGCCCGGAAGGCTGGGTGTGGCGATAGCCAGGACGGGGGCGGCGACAGCCAACGTGGGAGCAGAGACTGCGATACCAAGACTTTGGGTAGACGTCTGTTGTTCGCCTGAGGCTGAATCAGTGACTTCAACTGTAAATGAGTATTCACCCACCTGCGTCGGAGTCCCCGCGATCTCACCCGTTAAAGGATTGAGTTGGACACCGGAGGCGAGGGACCCGCTTAGAATTGACCATGTGTAGGGTAGAGTCCCGCCTGACGCTTGCAAGTGGACATCGTAGGCTTGGCCCACCACGCCTCCCGGCAGGATGGGCGTGGCGAGAGTCAAAGTGGGGACAGAGGCTGCTCCGCCGGGCAAGCTGGGCGTGGGGATAGCCAAGGTGGGGGGAGAGACTGCGATACTAAGACTTTGCATAGCTGCTTGTGACCCGGCAAAGGTCGAATCCGTGACTTCAACCGTAAATGAGTAGTTCCCAGCCTGGGTCGGCGACCCTGACATCAATCCTGAATTCGCATCCAGTGCTACTCCGGGTGGGAGGTTCCCAAGCGCAAGTGACCAATTAAATGGTGCCCCTCCTCCCGATGTCAGTACTTGGAAGCTATATTTCTGCCCGACGATTCCGTCCGCTGCCTGAGTCGTCAAAATTCTCAGGGGAATCGCTTGTGGTGTGGCCGCTACCTGCTGATTTGCAGAGCCGCCGCACGACATAACGCTCAACAGACAACAAGCCAATAGAGAGTAAGCGCAAAGAATTCTTGTTGTCCGTGCCCTCACTGTTTTTTTCCCTGAGGTGGTGGAGTCCGCATTTGATTGCGGCAGTTCAACAAAATTTAGCTGCGGCCCTGAAGATCCATTGCAATGCACGCTGGGCAAATGGAATGCTCTATTCGGCAAATTCCAGGGTCCATGCAAGCACTAGCTAACTTGAACGTACCGTGAAAATAAATTTGCGGAATTCGCCGAAGTATTGCGTGATTTAAGAACAAGCAGCCCACTCGATCCAGTCCCGGACGGCAAATTCAAACTCTGCAGATCACAGCCGGTAATCGAGCCTTGACCGGGTTGGGTGGAAAACTCCGGCCTATGGCTACACGAGCACACAACAGAGCGCTACACGTCTCTGGGCCTGTCTGAATTAAATTTAGTTTCGACGAATCAGGAAAAGAAGATCCCTGTCAACAAAAAGCAAAAGCTTCCCGCTTCAAAAAAATACTCCTCAAGAAGCTGGACTTTCATCCCTGCTTTCTCTGCTCGATTGCTTTGTAATGCGTTTTCCTTCAGAAGCTGAAGGATCGTTGAAGTGCCAGCATTTTAAAGACCAAAGAATATTAGGCTATAACCTTTTTACAGGCAAGCAGTGAAATTCAAACTCGCGACGGAATCTATATCTAATTTACACACCCACGTGTAGATTTTTCATAACATGCCCCGGGTAAGGATGGACGATGGCGCAGATCATTTGCCCGTTCTTCAAGGGGCCAAGCCGATTTGTGCTTGTATCAATCGGTTGTGGGTCATATACTCACGGGCCGGCGGAAAGATAGATTTGGAAATCCCTGCTCAAGACAGAAACTGATTTATGACTATCGGAATCGTGGGCTACGGCGTTGTGGGTAAAGCGCTCGCCAAGGTCTTCGGCTATCAAAGCTCAGACAAGAATATTTGGATCTATGACAAAGGGTTGTCAGAATTTAGCAGTTCCAAGAACAAGGCAGCGATCCAAACTTGCGATCTTGTTTTTGTGGCTGTGCCCACACCGGAAGGCGCGGGAGGGGCTTGCGACCTTTCCACGATCGAAGAAGTTGTATCTTGGGTAAAAGCACCCATGTGCCTGAAGTCCACCGTCCCGCCAGGAACGGTGGATCGTCTTACAACCTCCACAGGCAAGAGAATCTGTTTCAGTCCTGAATACGTCGGAGAGACGAAGTGGCATCCCTGGAAGGGAATAGAGAGTCACGGGTTTTTGATTGTGGGGGGCGAAAAATCATTATGTGATTTGACGGTCCGCGTCTACCAGGGATACCTTGGCCCGGCGGTGCAATACTTCATCACTGACGCGAAAACGGCCGAGCTTTGCAAGTACATGGAAAACACCTTCCTCGCCACCAAGGTCGCGTTTGTAAACCAGTTTTATGATTTGGCAAACGCCTTCGGCGTGAATTATAACCAACTGAGAGAGATTTGGCTGGCCGACGAGCGCATTGGGAGGTCCCATACGATTGTCACAGGCGAGCGCGGTTATCGTGGCCGTTGTCTGCCCAAGGACATGGCTGCCTTGATCTACGCAGCCAAGACAGTCGGCGGCGCTCCCCTGCTTGAGGCGGTTGACCGGTTTAATGATGAAGTCTGCCGGCGTGCCGATGAAGTTCGAGAAAAGCCGCTCCCGCGGCGGCCCGCCAAGAAAACCGATCCCTAACCATTTGGATTCTCGTTTCCGTGAAGTTCGTAGCCTGTCACTCGCCTTTGATGCCGAGTCTTTCAGGTGGCTCGTGAAAAACACACAGCAAGCGGACCCGAATCCCACCACCCTCCGGCAACCAGAACTTGAAATTCTTATTCTACACTTTCCAAGGTGCGGCTCGTTCCCGAGCATCGCGACGGGGATGACCTTCAGAGCAGGTGCCTTGAATAAATATGATTTCGCGCGATGAAATCAAGATAGAATACTTGGCAATCCTGAACGCGGAGGAATTTCCAGACCAAAAAGGAGGCGGCTAAAATGTCTCAACTTTACAATGCTCTGGGTCGTGTATCTTGGGCGCTGGGAGTCGTGGCGATGCTAGCCGGCGTTCTATTGAAGGTCATTCCGGCGTTGGAAAAGAGAATTGATGTCTTGCCGCACGGCTTAGAGATCTTGGCTGGCGCCCTCTTCCTATGTACGCTGGCTTCCCGGGACCTTGGACGCAATTCCTAGTAGAGCAGGCCCCTGGTTTTTGGGCGATTGGCTTTAAGGGCAACTAGGTTCCACAAACCCGGGACCACATGGCTCCTGGCTTTCCCCTCGCTTGGAGCTGGACGAATGGGCCGGTTGGCGGTTATTGAGGTGAAATTGCTCTCGGGGTTCACCGTCTCCACGGGCATTCCCGAATTGGCTAAATCGGAATTGGAGATGACTTCGCGCGTGCCCCCCGCTCGCTTTTGCCACCAGCAAAATCAGCGCTTTCCCAGCCTTCAAATTGCATAAGAAGATGGGAAATAACACCAAAATCCGTGGCATCGGCAGGGTCGGATAGGGACTAAACCGATGGAAAGAAGAAGGAAAAACGTAAAAACCTACTATTCCCGAGGAATCGCCAAAAGTAACTTCTTTATTTTCAAGGCATAGCCTAACCTGCGTCCCGATTAAAGCTCTTGACAATGCCCCGGATTCATGAGACAAGTTGGTCTCTGTTCCCATATAGTTAGACGGGTCTTTTAGAGGAGATCGAAGTTTGGCATCTCATCGTCCTCTTATGGTTGGTCGAATTATCGCCGCAGTGCTCATTTCCATGAGCTTGCCGAGCCTTGACTTCCGCTCCAGCCCAGCGGCCTTTAATGGCTTTTCGGCTCCCGCCCAAACACCGCAGGCAAGTACGACCCAAACTCCGCAGGCAAGTACGACCGGAACGGTCAAAGGTGCGATCTCAGTTTCCGGTGTATCCATCCAGTCCCCTAACCCTGGTGAAACTGACATTGGCATCGCCACTTTGAGCAACATCACATACAAGGCGTTGGAGTTGCAGGGTCCCCACCGGCTGGTTGTGGATCTGCAAGGCGCGATAAAGGCCACACCGCAGAGTGTATACGCTGCGAAATCACCCTTTTTGTCTCGCGTGCGCGTAAGTCAATTCCAGAAAGGGAATCCTTCTGTGGTGCGGATTGTCGTGGATCTGGCCGGCGATCCATCCTACAGTGTTGCCCCAGTTCCCACTGGCATTCTGATTGCGTTAAAGACACGAATCTCTGTGCCGCCACCCGTCGCTATACCAATCCAACAACCACCTGTTGCGACCCCAGCCCAGGCTCCTGCGCCGCCACCCCAGAATGTACCGCCGCCACCCAGCGCTTTCTTTATTAAGCTGCCTTATAACTCACTGATCCAAAATGAAAGGGTGTTGGACTCTCTCGGCCTGAGAATCGTGATGTCCCTCAATTACAGGAAAGGCTCAGCGGATGAGGCAGCCTGGAAGACTAAAGGTGCTCCCGGCGTCGCTGCTAGCAGAGTATTTATCAAGCCAATTGCTCCCGGGTCTTATCAAACGATAGAACTAGCTGTTTCGCCCGCGCCCCAAGGTGGATTCGAGCTTGCGGTTTATTGCCAGAAGGCGGAACAGAATGTGCAGGGGCCAAATCCGGATTTCTTTCCCCTCCAACAATTGGTCAATGATCAAGTCACCCAGATCGCCCAGGCGCCCCCACCGACCGAAGCAAAGGATTTAGCCTACCAGATTTACTACCTGAGTTATACGGTGGCTGACCACGCCATCGCCCTGCTAAAGACCATGGGCTATACGACAGTGGAGTACAACACGCAGGCGGGGGAGAATAACTACCAGAACATATATAATCCCATTAAATTGGGTACCAAGCCTCCAATCATCGTAAAACTCATCGATTCATCGAAGACCAGTATTATGGACAACCCTCCTTCAGGAGGCGGGTCCGGCGCGGTCGGCGTGCCCCAGGCACCACAACCGCAAATGGCTGGCCAAACGGCCGGCACAAGTGCTGGCGTCCCGGCGATCGGTGGGACGTATCTTCACTCGATGACCACGGGTGAGCCACAGGAGCGGCTCTTGATACTTTACGACAAGAATGACACGGACTCCCTGCAATCGTTGCTTAGTTTATTGCAGGAAACGATTGACGTGCCTTCGCGGGAAATCCTGATTGATGCGCTGGTGATTGAACTGAACAGCAATAAAACAAGGGATTTGGGTATTACATTCGGTACCACACAAAACAAAACCAGTCTCTTTTCCGTGGACACAGACGCCACGAGTGGCGCCGCTCTCCCGTTTACCTTCACTTTCGATAAGCTGGCTAATGGGCAGAATATTTCGGTAGCCACCTTTAAAGCTTCGTTGAATGCTCTGCTCCAAAACAATGAGGCGGAGATTCTTTCCAACCCCTCGGTGCTGGTTCTGGACGATCGCCAGGCTCGAATCCAAATTGGCCAGCAACAGCCCGTAATCAAGCAGGTCTCCACCACCGCCGGAATTATTTCCTCTGTTGATTATTTTCCCATTGGCATCGTCCTGAACATGAGGCCTCGAATCAGCGGAGACGGAAACGACGTCACCATGCAGACGGAGACCATTGTGAGTGCTATCGACGCTACCGCCACCAAAGCACTCGGGTCCAATGCATTTCTTTCCCCCGTGGTTGACAATCGCGAGGTGCAATCAATCGTTCGGGTGGCGGACAACACGCCGTTTATTATCGGCGGCCTCATCTCCACTAATAACTCAACCCAAACCAATGGGATTCCTCTGCTCGCGCAAATCCCCTGGCTCGGGGCTTTGTTCCGCAATTCAACCACGACGAAGATCAAGCAAGAGGTCATTATTGTCATCACGCCTCACGTCATCCCGCTGGAGGACAAATATTTCAGTTACATCATCCCCAAGGACAGCGGGCAGTTTGATCGCTTTAATTATGGGCTGTTCCGAAATGCTTACCGAATTCGCGGAAACGACCTTTTTGACTTGAGCTTTGTTTATGACAGTAATGTCTACAAGGGTTTACGTACCCGCGTGGCCGCCATGGCCCAAAGCAATCCAAACTTGACGACCGATCAGGGTGTCGCATCAGTCCTGGAAGGTGGCGTCCCGGGCGAGGACATCATGGTGCGCCGAATGCTTTGGGAGATCATCAACAAGACGAAGTATGCCCAATACATCAAACCTGAAAGTGTTTTCTTCTTTGAAGACACTCCCTCCGCGCCGGGCGGCTTCAAGAATACCTATCCGGCCCATGAGCTGAAGAATGCGGGGAAGAGTAAAGGGTCCGCCATGGCAATAAGTTTCGAGGCGGCGCCCAAAGGAACCGAGGATCGGCCATTCGTGCCGCCTAAAGGGGTGGTAAGCTTCCCCATTGTTACGCACCAAAACTACATGGAAAGGTTAATAAACGGCAATGATAAGAATCCCGATGGATCCCCCAAAGACTGGATGGTTCTCCTCGACCAGGGTAATAACGGCGTCTTTGTGAAGGCCAACAACACTGTAACACCCTTCGAACTGCTGCGAGGCGTGTTGGTTCTGAAGCGTGTTCTTGAATTAAACGAGACTTTGCCGCTTACCCTCAAGGATTTTCACATTGGCCGGCAGATCATTTTTCCCAGTCAGGAAGAGTTGGAAAAGGGTTTTCACGTCATCGACAGGCAAACCGCCAAGCTTTTCTACGAAGTTTTCAATTACTACCCGGCTTTTGAGCAGGAATTCAATCGCCAGACCCGCCAGATCAATTCAATGCTCGACAAGGCTGAGAATCATCAGCCATAATGGGCGCTTACGGGAAGCTGGGTGGTAAGCGGACATACCAGCATCATCGTAATTTGAGCATTCGCCGAGAGGTCGGGGCGGAAACCCAGTGAAAATTCCGAGTGTGGGCTTGCGGTGCGCTCCCCCGTCTTTGGTAACCCGGCAAAGTGGCACAGGTGATACCTTCTCTCGAGCCTCAGGAACGCATTCCATTTCTATGTACTGCCGTTGCTTCGGCGTGTGCCGCAGCCGGAGCTCTCACCGCACGCGCGGCGGCTGACACTCTTTTCCTCAACCAATACGGTTCCACTCTCCTTCCCGTAATGTATGTGGGTACCAGTTTGCTCGTGGGTACAGTCGCCTATTGCTACGGGCGATATGTTTCCAGTGTTTCGATCAGGCGAATGTTGGTTGTGTCCTGCGGCTTCCTGGGACTGACCGCCATTTTGTTGCGAATCGCCATGCTGTTCTCCCCGTGGAACGGTTTTCGCATCATCGCTTACTTTTGGGGAGACCTCACCGTCAACGGGGCCATGCTCCTCTTCTGGAGTTTCTTCAGTCAGGTTTTCACCTTCCAACGCGCCAAGAAGCTCTTGGGCTGGGTGGGAGCGGGAGGGACTCTCGCCTGCATTGCCGCAGGATTCTTAATCAAGCCCTTCGCGGAGCGGTTTGGAACGCCCAACCTCCTCCTGATAGTGGCCGCCCTGATGGCCGGGATGGCGCTTGCGGTGGTTTTCTGGTCCTTGAAACTTGGCGCGCCGAACGAGGATTCCACCCAAACCTTCAAAGGCCCTGTCCATCATCCCAACCTCGCCTATTACTTTGGCCTGCTTAAAGGCGCCAGCATCCGCTCCCTGGCTCTACAGGCGATGGTGGGCACCATGGTTGTCATCCTGGTTGATTTCGAGTTCAAGGCGCTCGCCAACGCGCACTTCCACGGCAGGGATCTGGCCGCCTTTTTTGGAGAGTTTTACGCGGTCGCCAACATTCTCGTCCTGCTGATCCAACTCTTCGCCCTGCACTTGTTCCTTCAGGGCAAAGGACTCCTAACCTCGCTATGCATATTGCCTGCGGGGATGCTTCTCGGAGGTTCGGCCACCATCATTACCGCTGCTTTTGCAGCCGTCGTCATCACCAAGCTGGTTGCGCAAACCACGCTCTTCACCATCGATAGTGGCGCGTTCCAAATCCTCTATCTCGGCATTAAGAAACAGACCCGAAACCAGGCGAGGGCGCTGGTGGACGGAATTTGCAGGCCGGCAGCCATCGGAATTACGGGCGCTGTTCTGGTGCTGATTTCAGGAGCGATGCCGGTTTATTATCTTTCCATTCCCGCCATTCTCTTGTGCGGGCTTTGGTTCATCATGGCGCGGCGGAATTACGCGTTTTATCTCTCCGGCTTGGTCGAATCCTTAAGCGCGAGGCTGCTGGATATTTCCGATGGCCCGCATGAACTGAACGATAAATCGGTGGAGGAATACACGCGGCGAACACTGCCCACCGCCAAACTGGAAGAACTTCCATACTTACTGAATGTGGTCCAGCAACTGGACGATGCGGATTGGTCAGTTGAAATTCGAAGCTTGCTCCAGCGGCCTGAGCCCGAGGTCAAAATCGCGGCCCTCGATTACCTCACCCATTGGGGAAAAGCGGGCGATCTCAATGAGATCGTGTCCCTGGCGCGCCACCCGGTGGCCGAAGTCCGCAGGGCCGCGGTGCGAGCGGCGGGTATGGGTGGTGAGAAAGTTATGGAACCGATTCGGGAATCTCTTGATGATTCAGACCCGGGAGTGCGCGCCGAGGCGGCCTCCGCCTTAATCGACATGGGTAATTTTGGCGGGTTGCTTCAAGGCGTGGTGGCGGTCAAGAACATGCTCGAATCTTCCGACAAATCATACCGCGTCGCCGTAGCCAGCCCCGTCAGCCGCCTGCGCGTCCACGGGCGAACTGAGTCACTGATGCGCCTTCTCGATGACCCGGAGGTGGAGGTTCGCTTGGCTGCCTTGCGGGCCTGCGCCAATACTCCGGAAGCCGGACTGGTACCCAAAGTGATTCCGCATCTTGCGAATCCCCGGACGGGTGGCGCGGCCGCGGATGCTTTGATCGCTCTCGGACCACTCACCGCCGACTATCTGGCTACCTACAGCGACACCGCTGAATTGGCGGGCCTTTTCGGCCGATCCATCTCCATGTCCGCGATCCTGGCCAAAATAGGGAGCTTGAAATCACTGGAAGTGCTCAGAAGAGTTTTGGACTTCGCCGGTCCCAATTCCACCTCTTCCATGGTGCAGGCTTATTGCCGCATCATTCAGCGCCAGCCAGCCTTTGACCCTTACGCGGAGCACTGGGAAACGATTTTGCGTTGTCAGATTGATGCGGCCAAGAAAAGAAAAAACCTGCTGGCGCAAACTTCCTCCCTGAGCGGCAATGCTTTTCTGCTCGGCGTACTGCGCGAGGAATTTGACGTTCACATGGGCAATGTCTTCGCCCTCCTGGGGGTGCTGGCCACATCAGTGAAAATGGAAGCGGTCCGATTGCGTTTGCAAGACAAAGATGAGGAGCAACGCTCCCGCGCCCAGGAAGTCCTGGAAAACGTCCTCCCCGAAAAATGGCGGGCGGAGGTTATGGAGTTGACGAGCGCAAAATCGCCCGCCGCCGGAGAAGCCGGCACTGCGGAACTTCTCCGTGAGGTGATCGGTTCGAAAAACTCCGAGCAAGTGCTGCTGGGCGCCCTTTACGCCTCGGCCCTCAACCCTTCCCAGGCTGTGCTTCCGCTGGTTCAACAGCATTTGTCCCATCCCAGTGGCGTTGTGAGGGAAACCGCGCTCTTCGCCCTTTCAAAAATCGAAGAGCCTGGCGAACTTTCCCGGCAGTGTAATCAATTGTTGGCCGACCCTTATGAAGCTGTCCAGCGTTTGGCTCAAGCGATCCTGGCCGAATCGGCGAGGACCAGCACCAAGGAGGAGCCAGTATGATCGTAGTGGAAAAGATGCTTTTTCTCCGTTACGTTCCTTTATTCTCGAACATGGCGACGAGTGAACTTACCCATGTCGCCTCCATGGCGCGTGAAGTAACATTCCCGGGCGGGCAGCGCGTCATTCAACAAGGGGACCACGGCGACCACATGTATATCATCGTGGATGGCGATGTACTGATTCAGCGCGGAGACACGCCTTTGAAAACGCTGGGCCCCAGGGACTTCTTCGGTGAGATGAGCATCATCGACGGTGAGGTGCGGTCCGCCTCCGCCATCGCGCAAACGGATTGCCACTTGCTGCGCATTGATAAAGACGATTTCCAGGAACTGCTTGCCACTTACAACTCCGCCGCGGTGTCGATTGCTCGCGCGCTCAACAAGCGCCTGCGTGAAGTTCTGCCCGCCCTTGAAAAAGCGCAGGTGGGGGCGAGCATTGATTTGGGTTTGGGCGAGGAATCCGCCCAGTCCTAAATGGATTTGCTTCGTGCTATCATACCGCGTATCCGAGGATTATCAGCGGAGGTCTTACCATGGGCGATAAAACCAATCGAAGAGGATTTCTGGGACGGATGGCAGTCGGACTTGCCGGCACCAGCGGAGTGGCGGGGCTGACTCATGGAGCCGAAACACCGCAACAGCTAAGGCCCCTCCCTAACGCGGTGCCTCTTGTGGGTCCGGCAGCGGGAGAAATGCCTTACCGAACCTTGGGGCGAACGGGCGAGAAAGTTTCGCTGATCGGCCTCGGCGGTTATCATATGGCCGTTCCCCAGGATGAGGAGGAAAGTATTCGCATTGTGCGAACCGCCGTCGACAATGGCATCAACTTCATGGACAACTGCTGGGACTACCACGATGGGTTGAGCGAAGTTCGCATGGGCAAAGCTCTGCGCGATGGTTATCGGCAAAAAGTTTTTCTGATGACCAAGACTGACGGCCAGGTTAAAGATGCGTATACCCAACAGCTCGAGGAATCGCTCAAGAGACTTCAGACCGATATGATAGACCTGGTGCAATTCCACGAAGTGATTCGCCCAGGCGACCCGGAGCGAATCTTTGGGCCCGGCGGCGCCTTTGAGGCGGCGCTCGCGGCAAAGAAAGCGGGGAAAATCCGATACATCGGATTTACCGGACACAAAGATCCGGACATTCACCTGAAAATGTTGAATACCGCGTTCGCGCACGGATTCACCTTTGACTCCGTGCAAATGCCACTGAACGTGATGGACGCGCATTACAAGAGCTTTGCGAAAAAAGTTGTCCCCGTGCTGGTGAAGCACGGCATCGGCGTGCTGGGCATGAAACCGATGGGCGCGGGAGAGATTCTTAAGAGTAATTCGGTGACACCCATCGAGTGCCTGCACTATGCCATGAATTTACCCACTTCCGTCGTCATCAACGGTTGCGACAGCGTAGAACGCGTGCAGCAGGCCCTGGAAGCGGCGCGGACCTTTCGCCCTCTGAGTGAGACCGAAGTCTCGGCACTGCTCGCGAAAACCGCTGCGCCCGGCGCCAAGGGTGAGTTCGAGCCCTTTAAGAATACCAATTCGTTTGACGGCACCGTGCACAATCCCCAGTGGCTCGGCTAAGAACAGGAGTATGGGAATAGTTTTTTACCCTCGCCCTTGGGGAGAGGGTGTCCGTCAGCAGACGGACGGGTGAGGGGTCTTTCCTTTGCTTCTTTTCCCGTGACAATCTCCCAACCGAGGGGAGGTCTCCCTTCCCGAATCCGAATAGCGGAGTCACTTTATGGCCAAAATCACCACGGTATTTTCAGACGTGGGCGGCGTTCTGCTCACCAACGGTTGGGACCGGAATTCGCGCCACAAGCTGGTGGAAAAATTCAATCTTGACTTGGGGGAATTTGGCGACCGCCACGAGCTGGTCTCGACGGCATTTGAGACCGGCGAACTGGATATGGAGCACTATCTCGACCGCACCGTTTTTTACAAGCCGCGCACTTTCAGCCGGGACGCAGTGAAGGAGTTTATGTTTGCGGAGTCCCAGCCGTTCCCGGAGTCGCTGGCCTTCATCGGCCGGCTGGCGCATACCAAAAAATACCTGATGACCACGCTCAATAATGAGTCCACAGATTTGAATCAGTACCGCATCAATCAATTCGGGTTGCGGAACTATTTCACCGCCTTCTTCAGCTCGTGCTATCTGGGCGTCAAAAAACCCGACGAGGCGATTTACGTTCTGGCCCTGGAGTTGGTTCAGCGCCCCCCGGAAGAATGTGTGTTCATAGACGACCGCGCCCTGAATCTTGAGTGCGCCCGATGGCATGGCATGAATACTATTCAGTTTAAGGATGTGCCTCAGTTGGAAAGCGACCTGCGCGCCTTAGGAGTTGAGGTGTGATCGCAATTATCGCCCACGGGCGCGGGGCAGAGCCCGGGTAACGGGCACAAAGCAATCCGATCGCCCCGAAGGGGCAACAGAATATAGCCGGGGGCAACGCCCCCGGTAAAGGGAGGAACAAGTAAATTCCCGACCCTGAAGGGGTCGTAAAGCCCGCTAAAGCCAGATATACCGCGGATCGTGCTTAACACGATATTTTTTCAATATGTCGAGGAACTCTGTTTCGAATTGCTGTACCTTGTGATGTGCCTTCTGCTTCGCAATATATTTCTTCAGCGCCTCAATATTGGACTCGCCAATTGAAAACACTCCATAGCCTTCCTGCCAAGCGAAGTCGCGGAAATTTTCGCCCTTGGTCTTAATCCATTTCGAGGAACTTTTCTTCAATTCTTCCATCATCTTGCTGAGCGCGATATTCTTTGAAAGGGAAATGAGGATGTGAACGTGGTTCGTTGCGCCGTTGATGGCCAGACACGGGCAATCCAGTTGCTTGAGAGTTCCCGCCATGTAGGCGAACAACTCTGGTTCGATTTCCGCTGTTATCAAATTGCGACGGTCCTTGGTTGAAAAGACGATGTGGACCAGAAGTTTTACCAGCGTTTGGGACATCGTGGGGTTCCAATGTGTTATGCGACCCCTTCAGGGGCGAAAAGGTTTCTTGGCGTTTTGCAACCGGGGGCGTTGCCCCCGGCTATTGTATCGCGCCCCTTCGGGGCTGGAAGATGGTATCGCGTTGCCTCGGCGCAGGACAATGGCGACGCATACCCTTGGGGGCTGTAATCCCCGACCTGGTGCCCCAGCAATTGACAGGAAAAGAGTCGACCGCCCCGGAAGGGCGACAGAATATAGCCGGGTGCAACGCCCGCGGTAATGAAGGAAGCAAGGAAATCCCCTTAACAGGCTCCTTTCAATCCGCCGCAGGAGATTGGGTAACGGCCATTTTCTTCGCGATTTCCTTGATCTTGTGCAAATCGAGTTTGCCGGTGCCAAGGAATGGCAGGGCGTCGACGGGGAAGAAATTCTCCTTGCGCGGCAGCCACAGTTTGGGAAGGTTACCTTCGCGCAGGCGTTTCAGCAAGTCGTCCAAACTCGCGCCTAGATCGGTGTGCAGCACCACTAACTTCTCGCCTTTCTGTTCGTCGGGAACCGAGGTCACCACCAGTTTCGGTTCGGTGGCGCCCAAGGCTTTCTGGAGTGCGTCTTCCACCTGGATGTGCGGCACCATTTCACCGGCAATTTTGGAGAAGCGCGAGAGGCGGTCGGTAATGGTAATAAATCCGTCTTCGTCGATGCGCGCGATGTCGCCGGTGACGTACCAACCGCCTTCCACCAATGCCTGCTTGGTTTTTTCCGGCTCGCCCAGATAACCAATCATCACGTTGGGGCCGCTCACCAGCAGCATGCCGGGCTCGTCCGGACCGAGTTCGGCAAACGTATCCTGATTGACCACGCGCACCGTGACGCCGGGAATGGGGTGGCCGACCGAGCCCGGCTTGTGGCCCGGCTGTGTTTCATCCGGACCGGAATAGCCCGGCGCCCCGGCTGCGACCACGGGCGATAGTTCCGTACAGCCGTAGCCTTCGAACAAGTCGACGCCGAATTTTTCCTTGAAGGCCTGGGCAAGTTCGGGCTTCATTTTTTCCGCGCCCACTATGGCCAATCGGAGCGAGGCAAAATCCTCCGGCTTGCAGGCTTGTATGTATTTCCAGGAAAAAGTGGGAGTGCAAATCAGAATAGTGACGTGATACTTGCGACAAAGCTCGCCGATTTTTTTGGCCTCCAGTGGACTGGCATGGTATACCACGCCAAATCCGGAAAGCATGGGGAGCCACAGGCCGTCGGTAAAACCGAAGGAATGGAAAAAGGGCAGAATGCCCATCAGGCAATCGTTGCGGGTGACGGTGACGGCTTGCTGCACACCTTCGACGTTGGAAACGATGTTGCGATGGCTCAGCATCACACCCTTGGGAATGCCAGTGCTGCCACTCGAAAAAATAACCGTGGCCAGCGCGTCCAAATTGCGGTCACGGGGCAGGAGCCAGGCATGCAATACGAAACGGGGCAGCAATCGCGCTGAGGCGGTGTGAACAAATTTGGCGGCGGATGAAAAGCCTTTTGCCACATCTTCAATCATCACCATATTCGGCGTGCGGGGAATAGAAAGACGTTCCAAAAGTTTTTCCGTGGTGAATATGGTTTTGATTTCGCATTTTGCGATGGCGGTCGTCATCGATTCCTGAGATGACGTGTAATTTAAATTTACCGGCACGCGTCCCGCCATGCTTATGCCCAGGTTCAGCAAGGCCGTGGGCACCGAAGGCGGCAGAAGTATTCCAATCAATTTTTCCTCGGCGCAGCGCTCCAGGATCATGCGTCGAAAGAGCATGGCGCCCACCAGGGTGCGGCCAAAATTAAATCGGCGTCCGAAAGAATCGGCCATGGCAAAGCGCGACCAATTGCGCCGCGCCGAATCCAGAAAGAGCTCAGGCAGCGGACGCTGGGTTGCGTCGCGCCGCGCAAATGCGTCCGCACTCAGTTTCATAACCGCCTGGCGAACCTGGAACGGGGTGGAGTTGCCTGGCAGACCCGGGCCGATGCTGACTGTAACGGGATACGGAATCCGACGCGGCCACTTGAAGAAGAATTTTCCTCGATCGTAGCTGAAGATGCTGCCCCAAACCCGGTCGAGATGGATGGGAATGATGGGAACATCCATTCCCTTCGTGATCCGCTCAAAGCCGCGGCGGAAGCGGAGCAGGTTCCCCGTGCGGCTGATGGCGCCTTCGGCAAAGATGCAAACCAGGTCGCCGGCTTTCAGTCCGGCCTGCGCCTCGCGCAAGGACTCCACTACCTGGCGCGGCGGATCGTCGGCGGCAATGGGGATTGCGCCCATCAGTTTGGCCAGCCAGTGGACGCCCCTTGTCTCATAAAAGCGGCGGTACATGAGGAAGCGTATGAAGCGTTGCGTGCACGCGCCGATCAGGAAAGGGTCCACGTAGGAAATGTGATTGCATACCAGCAGCGCCGGGCCGCGCTTGGGCAGGTTCTCCCCGCCGCGAACCTTAATGCTATAGAAAGTGTGGGCCAGCAACCAGAGACACAGACGGATCATGAAGTCGGGGAGCACGGTGAGGATGTAAGCCGTGGCGGAAAATGAAATCAACGCCATTACCAGCAGGACCTGGTTGGGCAGCAGATGCAAATATCCAGAGAGCAGGCTGAAGAGGCCCGCGCCCAGGACCACGCCGGTAAAAGTAAAAACGTTGGAAGTGGCGATCACGCGCCCCTTGGAATGCTCTCCGGCGCGCGCCTGCAAGAAGGATTGGAGCGGGATAATGAAGATTCCGCCTGACAATCCCACTAAGAAGTGCCCGGCCAGCGCGTGCGTGAATGAGTGGTGGATGAAGTAAAGATAAAGGCCGAAGACGCCCAGTCCCACTGAGCCGATGGGCACCAGGCCGAGTTCCACCTGATCGCCGGAAAGTTTTCCCGCGATAAAAGCGCCCAGTGCAATTCCCACCGACACCGAGGCGGTGAGGTAGCTGATGCCCGTGGCGTTCAGGCCCAGCAGATCGTGCCCGTAACCGATAACGTTTTGCAAATAGACCGCGCCTAAAAACCAGAAATAGGCAATGGCCAGGACGGTTTGCAAGAGCGCGCGTGAAGCGCGGATTTCAGCGAAGTCGTGCCAGAATTCTGCCAACAGATTCAATCGGAATTTCTCGCCCTGGCTGATGGGTTCAACTTTCGTAATTCCAAGGGCCAGCAGCAATCCCGCCAGGGCCGTTCCCACCAGCATCGCCACGGGGACGTAGGGAGAGCGCGAGAAGGAATCAAACAGGAATCCGGCGGCCACCGGCCCCATTACAATCATGCTGTAAACCGTGAGCTGCATCAGGCCATTGGCGCGCGAAAGGTCTTCATCGGTGAAAATCTGGGGCAGGATGCCTTCCTTGGCCGGATCGAGGAAGGCGGCGTGAACCCCGAGCAGAAACAGCGCGGCCAGCATGGCGTTGATGTGCCCGATGAACATTGCATAGGTGGCAAACGAGAGGATGATGGCTTCAATTATTTTCAAGCCAATGATGACCTGACGTTTGGAGAACCGGTCGGCAATCTGGCCGGCGTAGGATGAGAAAAGAATGTAGGGCAACACGTAAAGCGCCGTGGCCCAAGCGAATACCTGTGCGCGCGCGGCGGGATTCGTAAGCACGGCAAGCGCGTAATAAGAGAGAAGCTGCTTGAATGTATTGTCGTCGAATACAGCGAGCGCTTGCGCGGCGAGGAGGAACGCGTAACCCGGCCGCTTTAGAACTCCCGAATAACCTTGGGAGGCCATGTTGCTTTCCTTCAAGCGCTCGACTCTGACGCGCTTTCCGTATTTGCCGGCGCCGCGCCCTTGTGCAAAAGCCCGTTCTGAGCCGTCAGAAGTTGATTGGAATTCTCGACCGGCAGACTGGCTGCCACAATAGTTGGTTTTCGGATCAAATTCAAGCGTGCTACCAGCCATGCTCCACCTCCGATGCTTTAAAGGAAGAGTCTATGGAGAGCGCCGCTTTCCTTTCCAGAATGTTGGTGACAGTTTCGCGAGTGTCACAATTGAGGGCAGAACGATGAATGACGAACGATGAACCATGAACTTCCTGCTCCAGATCTGCAGATGAGAATCATGAAGCCGTCTTTTGTTGACATGGTCGCCCCTGCTTCGTAACATGAATCTCCAACCATGATCGGCAAGACGGTAACTCACTATCGAATTGTGGAAAAGCTGGGTGGCGGCGGGATGGGAGTGGTGTATAAAGCCGAGGACACCACGCTTGGCCGTTTTGTGGCGCTCAAGTTTCTTCCCGAACATCTCGCCAAGGACCAACAGGCGCTGGAACGTTTTCAGCGCGAGGCGCGCGCGGCTTCGGCGCTTGACCACCCGAACATCTGCACCATTTTTGAAATTGCCGAACACGAAGGCCAGCCCTTCATCGTGATGCAGCTCCTGGAAGGGCAGACGCTGAAGCACCGCATCGAGTCGAAGCCCCTCAAGACGGACACCGTGCTCGACCTGGCGATTCAGATTGCCGACGCACTGGACGCCGCCCACGCCAAAGGCATCGTGCATCGCGACATCAAGCCTGCCAATATTTTCGTCACCCAGCGCAATCAGGCCAAGGTGTTGGACTTTGGCTTGGCCAAGCTCACCCCCTTGGAAAAGCAAACCATGGGCGCCGGCGCCTCCGCCATGCTCACCGCCCCGGCGCGCGAGGAATTTCTCACCAGTCCCGGGGTCACCATGGGGACGGTAGCCTACATGTCGCCCGAGCAGGTGCGTGGTGAGGATCTCGACGCGCGCACGGACATTTTTTCCTTCGGCCTGGTGCTTTATGAGATGGCCACCGGCGTCCCGGCCTTCAGCGGCAACACTTCCGGAGTGATTCATGAAGCCATTCTTAACCGCGCCCCCGTTACTCCTCTGCGGCTGAATCCTGAATTGCCGCCCAAGCTCGAAGAAATTGTTTTCAAGGCGCTCGAAAAAGACGCCGACATGCGCTACCAGAACGCTTCCGACATCCGAACCGATCTCAAGCGGCTAAAGAGGGATACGGATTCCGGGCGCTCTGCCAGCCGGATGCAGGTGGCCGAGCAAAGCGGATATATGCCCGCACGTACAAGCGACCCGCGGCAAAGCGTGCAGCCTGAAGTGCCGCCACCGCCTGCCGCGCCCAGTGGTCCAAGCCCCGTCACACCAACGCCCAGTGATCCAGGCGCAGCTAGTCCTGCGCCCAGCGGTCCAAGCGCGGTCACTCCATCTCCATCTCAATCGTCGGGTGCAGTATTGGCGCAAGCCCTAACTTCAATCGAACCGAAGCGTCCCAAGTTTTTAATCCCCGCCGCCGCATTGTTGCTGGTTGCGGCTTTGGCTTTCGGTTGGTGGTTCATGCGCCACCGCACATCAACACCGGCGACGGCTGGAAGCCAAAAGGCCCTGGCGGTTCTTTATTTCTCCAACCTCTCCCAGGACCCATCGCTCGATTGGCTCAATCGCGGGCTGACGGAAATGCTCACCACGAATCTGGCTCAGGTGAAGGGATTGGATGTCCTTTCGACAGAGCGCATACTTGCCGCGGTTCAACTGATCGGCAAGAAGCAAACGACTGAACTCGACCCAGCCTCGGCGGTGGAAGTGGCTCGCGGCACCGATGCTGACGCGTTTGTGACTGGCACGCTCCTTCGTGTAGGCCCCAAACAACTTCGGCTGGATGTGCAGGTTCAAGACACCAAATCCGGCCAAATATTATTTTCCGACAAAGTGGAGGCCGAGGACGTGCAAGGCATCTTCAGCATGGTGGATGCGATAACGGGGCGCATTGCGGAGCGCTTTGCCCCTTCGGCCAGCCTTGCCACCAATGCGCCCAGCATCGAAGAGGCGGCAACGGCAAACCTCGAAGCTTACAGGCACTACCAGCTCGGGCTTGATTATCAGCGACGCTTCCTCCTTGCCGAAGCGGCCAAGGAGTTTGAGGAAGCGGTTAAGCTGGATCCACAGTTTGCGCTGGCTTTCGTGCAACTTTCTGGCTCCTACATTGGTCAAGGCGACCTTAAAAAGAGCGAGGAAGTTTGGCCGAAGATTGAGCAATTACAGTCGCGACTGCCGCGCAAAGATCTGCTGCAATTCCAGGCGTTCAAAGCTTTTCGGGCGGGAGACGAAGCGGGAGGAATTCAAAAATTAGAATCTCTTCTCAAAGAGTTTCCCCGCGAGGACCAGGCTCGCATCCGGCTGGCAGGGGCGTTAGGTGGTGAAGGCGAGTCGGATCGTTCCATCTCTGTGTTGAAGGATGGACTTCAGCTTGATGCTAAGAATGACGCACTCTTGAATATGCTCGGCTATGGAGAGGCATTTTCAGGAAATCTGGCGGCTGCGCTCCAGGCCAACGATCAGTACATGGCCATCCGCCCCAACGACCCGAACCCATGGGATACACGCGGGGACATTCTCTATACCCTGAATCACGACGATGAAGCGGTTGCAGCCTATCGTAAAGTGATGGAGATGAAGCCGGATTTCGTCGGCTACCAGGACTATATCAAACTGGCCGTCGTTTATGCCGACCAGAAGAAATTCGCGCTGGCCGATTCGGCGCTTCAGGAATACACCAAACGGGCCACGGGCGCGGGGAAATTTTATGTTTCGGTATTTGAAGGCCAATTCCAGGAAACCCGGGGAGACTTGGAGGGCGCGCGCGCCAGCTTGCAGCGCGCCGTGCGGGACCTGGGTCATGCCGGGCAAAAGGAGGCCGCTGAAGACGCACTGATATCGCTGGTCTCCCTTTCGCTCCTGGCAGGTCAAGGAACTGCCTCCGACCTTGCCTTTGCCCGTCAGCAAAAGCTCTCCGGAAACGAGAATGGTCCGATCGCATTCTTGCAGGCCGTACAGGGTGACACGGCGGCATCCGACCGGAGCCTTCAGCTCTACGCGGCGGCTCGCCCGGAGCTTGGGCCGCAGGGCATTGAGCTGGTCCGGAATTACGCTGGCCTATACGCGGCCTATGCCCGCAAGGACCCGCAAGGAGTGATTGCTGCGGCTGGTCATCTTCCCAACTACAACGATCCAGGCCTCAAGTTCCCGCTCGGCTGGGCTTATTTGCAGACCAAAGATTACACTCGGGCGGAACAGGACCTTCGAACGGCAATTACTTTTGAGAGGGGCTTGTCAAATTTTAATTCCGTGCGCACCCGTTCGCCACTTGTCGCCGCACTGTCGCACTTCTATCTGGGCCAGGTCTATGATGCGACAGGGAAGCGCGACCAGGCTGCGAACGAATACCAGGAATTCCTTTCCCACTTCGAAAATTCCCGCGCCAACCTTCCCCAAATTGCCCTGGCGCGCGCCGCCCTTCAGCGTTCTTTGCCGTAAAAATTATGAAGTCCCGAGGCTTATGTTGAGCCGAGGTCGCCTGGGCGACCCCGCCCCTACGTTTTCGCCCCGAAAGAATTAAACTGGGCACGGTTCGAGCGCGGGTTGGCGGAATTTTGGTCCGTAGACTTTCATGAACCGGCGGTGCCGCTTGACCACGGCTTCCGGGCTGTACAGTTCTGTGACCAGCTCGGCGAACTTCCGCTCCAGCCTATCCACGGACATCATCGCCGGGTGAAAGTTCACGTCAAAAAGCGAACACTTGCGCCAATTGCGCGGCTCGATCAGCCTGCCCGCTTCAAGAAAGCGCTTGTACAAAGGCGTTCCGGGAAATGGAGTTTGCACCGTCACCTGAACGTCATAGAGAGCCGTCTCCTCGACGAATCGGGGTATGAGGTCGAAAACTTCTTCCGTGTCGCCGTCGAGGCCGAGCACGAAGCATCCATTCAGCGTGATCCCGTGCGATTGGATCCGCTCAATGGCGGTTCGATAGAAATCGCGATTGCGGTATTTCCAATTGGAGCGCAACTCGATTCCATCGAGTCCGTGGGAAGTTGGAGTTTCCAGACCAACCAGAATTTGCCGGCAGCCGCTCTGGGCGATGAGCTGCAGCAGAGTATCGTCCTGGGCGACGGAAATGTCTGTCTCGGCAAACCACTTCACATTTTCCTTGCCCAGGGCTTCCACCAGTTTGCGGCCGTAGCGTGCATCGGCAAACGTGTTGTCATCCGCGAACTCGATGAAGGGCCGCGGCCAGCACCTTTTGATCTCGCGAATCTCCGCCATCACCCGCTCCACCGGTTTGTGAATGTAGCGCGGGGTCAGCATGATCGAGCTGGCGCAGAACTCGCACTTGAACGGACAACCGCGGCTGGTCTGCACCGGGAAGCGGTTGTATTTATCGGGATCGATCAAATCGTAGCGCGGCATGGGGGATAGAGCGAAATCATAGTGCTCGTGCGGCCCATGCGCATAGCGGGAGGCGAGGCGGCAGTGGCGGAAATCCTCCAGAATTCGCGGCCACAATATTTCTCCTTCGCCCACCGCCACTGCGTCAGCGTGCAAAGCAGTTTCTTCGGGGAGCTTCGAGGCGTGCAATCCGCCCATCACCACTTTGGTGCCGCGGGCGCGATAAATATCCGCCAAGCGATAGGCGTCCTCAACTTGCGCGGTAAAAGAAGTGATGGCCGCCAGGTCGCACTCGGGCGGAGAGTCAGGCGGGAACTCCCGATATTCGCGGTAAACGATTTCATCTTCTTCGGGCACCATCCCGGCCAGCGTCAAGAGGGAGAGGCTGGGCATGGCGAAAAGCGTTAGCGCGCGTTCAAGAAATCCGGGCAGCTTCAAGCCCAGCTTCATCAGCTCCGGGTTTTCGGCACGAATACCACTCATTGCGATCAGTCCAACTTTCATCGGATTAGACCTCCTATAGTCAGAATTAATCCTGTGGCCAGACACGCGATGGGCGCGGCGAAAAACTCGAAGTGCCGGCGCCGCGCGGCAATCCAAAGGCAGCACGCAGGCATTAGAATGGCCGCACCCATAAAAGCCCCGGCCGCGACGCGGGCGAGCGAGGGATTCAAATTCTGGCGCGCCGCGCTTTGGGCATAGAGAATGTTCAGCATGCCGAGCGCCACCAATGCCACGTGCGCAAGGCGAACCATCCGGCGCGGGAAGGCGTTGTACCCACCCAGCCAGTCTTCCCGTTGGAACTTCATTCCCATGTACAACCCCATCACCAAGCCTGCCAGCACTGAGATCCAACCAAAAGCTTCGTTCCACATAATCTTCACCTCGTTGCACAAGATATGAAGGGTGCTGAAAACCCGCCACAAGGCCGGTGACAGTTTCTGAAGTGTCACAATGGCTGCGAAGTAGAATTCGAGGAGGCTGGGTCCTGTCTTGCGGCCGGTTTGCAGCTCTTCTGGTATTCCTCCGAATCGAGGGCAAGAACCCCGCAACGCGCGCTTTCGACTGGAGCTGGATAACAGGTCGGCACGGGCCTCAGGTCGGAGGGCTGAAGCACTCGCTCTGAAGATGGCTTTGAATTGCATTCTTCATTGAGCGATTTGGGGGCATCTTTGCCTAATCCCGGGGAGTTCAGTAGCTGTACTACAGATAAATCGAATCTGGTGGGTTCCGTCTCCTCACCAACTTGTGAAGTGACTCTCCATGGTTTCCCCGTGACTCCACTTAGTTCCGCAAGAAAATCACGGTAATCGCCCTTGCCGACCTGGATCTCAAGCGTATTTTCCAGGTCCTCATTTCTCTCGTCTCGCCAGGTAATGGATACAAAGTGCTTTTGGTACTCGAACGGCGCTGCCACTGCATAGACCGGTAACGCGATTGCAGCGCAAAGAAAGATACCCTGGTCGCAACGGGCGATTCCGGCGAGCAATTGATCGGGTTCGCTTACGCCCAGAACTTGCTCGGTCCGGGGGTGGTTTTCGCGGTAGTACGCGACAGACGTTACGGAATCGACCGGAACTGCCAGAACTATCCTGCTTCCTTTCTTGAAAACAAGGTTCTTGGGGCCCACTAAAACTCTTATCCTTTTTCCGGCTTCTAATTCCGTGCCTTCCCCCCATCCTCGGCCATGAACCTCAATCGGCCCGGACATATATTTCACTGTCCAGCATTTGTCCTCGTCAGTCTTTCCATGGCCAGGAACGGCCATCGAGGGCCGGGGAGCAATCAATGCCACAATTAGGGCGGCTAGATTTATACGTGAGCACCCTCGAAATTTAGGAATCATAATCTTCACCTCTGCGCGCAAGGTTAGCGATTGGACGGGACACTTTCTATAAGGCGGGTGACAGTTTCTGAAGTGTCACAACGCCCAATGTTGGCGTAGAATTGGTCGCAAGGAAGCCTTGGAACGCCCGGGCCCTGGGCCGGAACAAAAGAAGGGATAGACTGACATGGAAATCCGCATCAGCAAGGAGAGCGAGGTCCCACTCCGCCAACAAGTAGCGGAACAAATCATCACGCTCATTGTTACGGATAAGTTGAAAACGGGAGATGCTTTGCCGAGTGTGCGCGAGCTGGCGCGCCGCCTGAAGATTCACCACAACACCATCAGCCACGCTTACCAGGACCTGGAGGCGCGCCACTGGGTAGTCAACCGCCGGGGAACCCATCACCTGGTGATTCGCGCGCCTGAAGAACCCACCGGGAAAGCGAGCCAACAGGACTTGGATGAACTAATCAATGTGACCATTGAAACGGCCCGGCGGCGGGGATATTCGCTGGCGGCGCTTCGCGACCGGGTGCGGGATCGCTTGCTGGCTCAGCCGCCGGATCATATTCTGGTGGTTGAGGAAGAAGCCGGCCTGCGCCAGTTATTGCAGGATGAGATTCGCGAGGCGATGAAGTGGCCGGTAAAAGGATGCACCCGCGGAGACTTGGCAAGGAATCCGAACCTGGTGCTGGACGCGCTACCCGTTACTCCACAGTATGCCATCGGCGATACCGAACCACTGATCCCGAAAGAACGTCCGGCAGTTCCCATTGCCTTTTGCGACGCCGATGAACACGTCCAAATGCTCCACAAGCTTCGCGACCCCTCGGTGATTGCGTTAGTGTCGGTAAGTCAATACTTGCTTCAGGCCGCACAAGGACTGCTGGCCCCTGCCGTAGGGCGGCGTCACACGCTTACGCCATATCTTTTGCCGCTCGATAGTTCAAAAGCACTGAGAGGGGCCGATGTGATTTTGTGCGATTCCATCGCTCTGCGTGAAGTCAAGGGTCCGAAGCGAGTCCACTACCGGCTGTCGGCGCCCGCGTCCATGCAATATCTCTCGAACGCCATGCAGTCTTACCAGGAAGTGAAACATCCAAGAATGGAAGGCAAGGCTCGGTAATCAGGTAAATATCTTGCCGCGGCGCGGCGATTTGAAAAATGGGCGGCTCTTCGGAGTAAGTCCATCAGGCTAGGGGATTGAAATATGGGACTGGAAACGCTTGTGGAATTTAAGAATCACTCGGGAAAGTGGCTGCGCGGGATGATTCACAGGCCCTCCTCGCGCGGAAAATCGCGGCGCGCGCCCGGCGCGATTTTTTTTCACGGATTCACCGGGGATCGAATGGAATCCCACTGGCTCTTTGTGAAATGCGCGCGGGCGCTGGCTCTCGCCGGCATCGCCACTCTCCGATTTGACTTCTTCGGCTCCGGCGAATCCGAGGGCGAGTTCCATCAAGTGACTATGCAGGGTGAAATTTCTGATGCCCGCGCCGCCATCAAGTTCTTCCGCAAGCAAAAGGGAATTGACCCGGAAAGGGTTGGGCTTATCGGTCTATCTCTCGGCGGCGCCATCGCGGCGACTGTGGCAACGCCTGCCCGAGCCAAGGCGCTGGTGCTGTGGTCCGCGCTCGCCCATCCCGGGCAGCTTCGCAAGCTGGCAGAACGGGCCACCCAGCCGATTCCCGGCAGCAATGGCCTCCGGGAATATAGCGCCCACGCGGTTTCTCCTGCCTTCCTCGACAACATCGAAAAGATCGACCCGTTGAAATCGATCGCGCTTTTCAAGCAGCCAACGCTGATCATTCATCCGGAAAAAGACGCATACCTCCCTCTCTCGCACCCGAGAGATTTTTTTAATGCAGCGGGCAGCGAGATCAAACAGGAAGTGATTGTCCCCGGCGCCGATCATACGTTCACTTCAATCGCGTGGGAGCGCGAAGTGATCGGGAGGACGGTGGACTGGCTTCGGAAGTACCTAGTTTCATCGCCTGCGCCATAGCTCAGGGAACGTGTACGATTACTTTAGCCGGCCGTAATGACGGCTAATACGAAAACGACGAACGATGGCAGTAGATCCTCCACGGGCGGAGCCAACTGTGGGTAGTGACGGGCACGATTTGCAGATTGCGGCTTGTATCACTTGGATTTTGGTGATGGCATTGCTGTCCATTGCACCGCGTGGAGTCTTGAACTTTCTGAGCGGCGGACGAACGATATTTACACGGAGGGAAATTCTGGTGGCGAGGATATTGGGGGCGGGTGGAGCTTTAATTGCTGTTGGTATGTTGGAGCGTTTGCTCAATTGGGGCAAGTGAAGCGCAGGGCTGTTTCAGTGATTGGAATGGCCAAGTTTGTTCCCGAAGGAGATGTAATTCTGAGAAACAATGGTACCAGTCTCTAAGGATGGATTCGAGCAGGCGTGGAGGGAGTTCAGAAGTCTCCGGCGAATCTGTGTGGTTCTGCTGGTGTCGTATTTTCCTGGATTCTTAGTGCTCATGAATATCCTTAACCGATTAGCAAACAGCATTGTGCCGTTGGTCGTAGTTTGGGCAGGGTATGCGCTCGCGCTTTTCTTTTTTGGCTTTCGATTACGACTTTGGCCCTGTCCTAATTGCTCCAGGCCATTCGCTAATAGGTGGGCAGTCTTTACAAGGCGATGTCCCCATTGCGGGTTGCGCATATGGGCGGATCGCGCCGATTCCCAATTAAATGCAAATCGTAGCTTGCACTAGGGATAATGAAGTCCATTCTACTAAGGCGACCCACCATGCGACCCTTGAGCGCGATATTGGGGCCATGGCCTCTATGGAACGGTCTGGAAAACTGGACGTGGCCTGCAGTTGTCGCTAGTGGTGGTTGAACGACGAATCCATGAATCTTCTCCGGTGCTTTTCGAAGACCGCCGCTAAACTCTAGTGGCATGGATCAAATGATGGTCACGTCCACATGTCGATGGGGCGCGGTTTTCTGCCTCGTCCTTTTCTTTTCCGCGGGCGCAGCGCGAGCGCAGACCCCGGCAGAAAGTTCCGCCCCGCCGGAAAGTGAATCAGAAAAACAAATCTCTCCTCGTACGAGTCAGCAGACGTCGCACAAATTTTGGGACGGTGAAAATATTGGACTCTTTGCAGGAGTGGCAGCAGTGCGCGCGCTGGACTTCGCTTCAACCCAGCATTTCCGCGAGCGTGGTCATAACGAGATTCTGCTCACCAATGGGATTGTGGATAACAAGCCGCTGTTTGCCACCATCGAGCTGGCCGGCACTGCGGCCTCCATCGGCGTCGCCTATTTGTTGCATCGGGCAGAACATCATCGGCTGGAACGGTGGGTTTCCATCGTGCACATTGGCGTAGCGAGTTTCGGAGATATCCGGAATTACGGCTTGTCCAATCCTCAGTCCACTGGGACTGGTCCTTAGAATCGCGGGGCGATGCGGTTTTTGTCTTCCGGATCGCCTGCGAGCAAGTCTACTGTTTTTCCTGGTCGGCGCCTGGCCCGCGTCGTCCCATTCCACCGCGCTGGAACTGGCCACTCATCACACGGGTGGCGACGAATTTTCCATCTGTCTCTTTGCCCTGGGCGAAAATTCGGTCACCGACTTTAAGGTCCTTCAGAGTAATCGGTTGGCCGTCTTTCATGAAAGTCGTCTGCTCGTTCACGATCACCACTCGCTCGCCCTGACGGGGGTTCTGGACCTTCAACTGGTTTCCATCAATAGACACGATCTGGCCGCCCGCCCGTTCTCCGCCGGACTGGAATCGCTGCATCTCTTCGTCGGTCACGCGACGTAGGTTGGCAGCGACGAATTCCTTGTTATCATTCATTTTGCCGCGCACGAAGACGCGGTCTCCCGGCTTCAGGTCTTCCATCTGAATTCCCTGCTGCCCCTGTTGATATTTCGTTTGGTCATTTACCATCACCACTTGGGATGAACCGTCTTGCTTCTTGACTTCAACCCGGTCCACTCCAATCGAAGACAGTGTGCCCATCACCATTTCACCCGGCGCGAAACCTCCGTGGCCCTGCCCGCGTTGCTCAGGCGGCTGTTGAGTGTTTTGAGCGGCGGCAAAAATAAGTGAGCCGCAAGCGATCAAGGTCAGGCAAAATGTAAGTGAAAGAAAAATACGCTTGTTCATAAAGTTCTCCTCCTTTGCTGAGACGGCCAACTGCCATGCGAGGTTACCTTGCGGCCTTCAAATAACAGCAACCAGACCCGATTGCACAACGTCTATTGTGGTGTCGGGCTTGGGCGCGAGAATTTGGAACTAACGACGATTGAATCGAGAAACCAACTTGCCGATTCTTCGGCTTGAACCATGTTGATGCCTTCACGAAATCTAGCGCGCCTGGGTCGCACACTCCTTCTCTGTACGTTTCTGATGCCTCTCTCTTTGAAGAGTCAAGAAACCTCGTTGGGTGGGACGCTCACGGGTCACGTGCGTGGACCAGGAGGCGTTTCGGTTCCCGGCGCCACCGTGATTCTTATGGACAAACAATCCGGCGAGCGGAAGGAAACCTGGACCGGTGAAGATGGAAATTATTCATTCACAGGTATCGCTCCCGGAACCTATAAGCTCACAATTTCTTTGGTCGGCTTTCAGGATGACGTTCGTGACCCTGTGCCGGTGAGCGCAGACAAGCCGCTCAAAGTGAACATCGCGCTGGTGATGGGGAGTCCGGGCGGCCCAAGTGCCGCGGCGACCGAGCGCCCCCCCGGCGGATCGCCGAATGCCCGATCGATTTCACCGCAAGCCCTGGAACGACTCAGAAATCTCCGTGCTCAAGGCGGCGCGGGTCAAGGCGACACCATGAGCGGGGAGAACAATGGTGAGGCAGGCGGTGGCGACACGAGCGGTGTTCGTTTCTCCGAGGGCGCCGTGGCGGGCAGCCAGGCGCAAGGCGAGTCCGCGCCTGGCAGCTCATCGAGCGGTGATGCCAACGCGTCCGCCCCGGATTTAGGAGCCAGCGCGGCCAACTCGTTTCTACTTTCCGGAGGCGTGAGCGGCCAGCCCGGGCCAGGCGAGGGCGGCGATTTCCAAAGCCGGAGGGAAGAGTTTCAGGCCAATGGGGGAGGGCAGGGCGGTGGTGGTTTTGGAGGTGGGGGAGGAGGCGGCGGCGGTTTTGGAGGAGGAGGAGCCGGCGGAGGGGGATTTGGGGGTGGCGGTCGGGGCGGTGGCTTTGGAGGCGGCGGATTTGAAGGACAGGGCATGACGCTTGGCGGCCGTGGAATGAATGGCCGCCGGCCCCAAATCAATCGCATCCGCGGCAACATGATGGACGAGTTATCGAACTCTGCTGTGGATGCGCGAGCTTATCCATTGAACACGCCCACAACTCGACTCCTTTCTTCCTACCGCGAACAATTTGCCATTGGTTTTGGAGGTCCGCTCTACATTCCCAAAGTTTATGACGGCAAGGACAAGACAAGTTTCTTTTTCAACTACCAGCTTCAACGCAACAAAGGCGCGTTTGACAGTTATTCGACCGTTCCCACTCTATCCGAACGCAACGGCGATTTTTCCGCGGAGCCGGTGATTTATGAACCGCAGTCCGGCCCGCTCGGCCCGCGAACGCCTTTTCCCGGAAATCAAATCTCTCCAATGATGTTCGATGCGGCGGCGGCCGGCCTTTTGAAATACATCCCGCTGCCCAACCTGCCGGGCACGGTGCAGAATTTTCATTTGCAGGAAGCGTTGCCCTCGCGAAGCGATCGGCTGATGTTCATGGTAAACCGCCGCATTTCGGCGAAAGATAACGCCAACGCAAGATATTTTCTGAACTCCTCGCATACCGACGGCGTCTCCAGCTTTCCCGAACTAACCTCTACCACTTCAAGCCGTCAGCAAAACCTGAGCGTGAGCGAGACGCACACTTTCACTCCCCACGTGATTAACTCGCTCAGTTTCAATTTCAATCGATCGAGAACTCTGCTGCTCAATCCATTTGCAAATCTAGAGAACGTAGCGCAGCAACTGGGCATTCAGGGTGTGTCGCAGAATCCGTTTGATTTCGGGTTGCCCATCATCAATCTTACGAATTTCACCGGACTCAGCGACACGATTCCATCCCTGACGCGGCCCCAGACCATTCGCGCGGTTGACTCGGTTTTGTGGAATCATGGCAAGCACAACATACGAACGGGCGGCGAAATTCGCCGGGTGGAGCAAAACACTCTTTCCGACCCCGACGCGCGCGGCACGTTCACCTTTAACGGATATACCACCAGTAACTTTACGGCGCAGGGCCTGCCAGTGGCGGGGACGGGATTTGATTTCGCCGATTTTCTTCTGGGTCTGCCCCAAGCCACTTCCAGCCGGTTTGGTGTGGCCAGCAATTACTTTCGCTCCTGGGTGCTTGCCGGGTTCGTTCAAGACGATTGGCGAGCCACAGCCCGCCTGACTTTGAGTGGGGGTTTACGATACGAATACTTTCAGCCCTTCACGGAAAAGTTCGGCCACCTTTCGGACCTGGCCATCGGCCCCGGATTTTCCAGTATCGGTGTGGTGACCGGGCAATCGCCGGATGGCCTGCCGAATTCGCTGGTTCGAAGCGACCCCTACAATTTCGCGCCCCGAATCGGCATCGCCTACCGCCCGTGGACCAAACGCAAATTGGTGGTGCGCTCCGGCTACGGAATTTTTTACGATAGTTCGGTCTACTCGCGGTTTGTGGGCAACATGGCGGATCAGCCTCCTTTTGCCACCGCGTCCACTTTGTTGACCGGGCCCGCCCAGGTGTTGACTCTTGAAAACGGATTTCCGGTGGTGAATAGCAGCGTGCTGACCAATACTTATGCGGTGGATCCCAACTTCCGCACGCCTTACGGCCAATCATGGAATCTGGCCGTTGAAAATGAGATCGCGAAGGACCTGATCCTTTCCGTAGGCTACACGGGGACCAAGGGTTCGAGCTTGGACTTGCTCCTGGGCCCCAATCGGGCCGGCTCATCACCCGGATCAAGCGGCCTGGCCCTGAAGAACGCGCAGCAGTTTACCTATGAGACCAGCGGGGCTTCTTCAATCTATCAGGGATTGCAGGTGATCCTGCGCCGCCAGTTTCACAACGGTTTTTCCGCTAGCGCCTACTACACTTATTCGAAGTCCATCGATGACGCCTCGAGCGTGGGCGGCGCGGGACGGACGGTGGCGCAAGACACTTTTGATCTGGCAGCGGAACGCGGGCTTTCCACCTTTGACATGCGCCACCGCCTTAACATCAATGACACGTATGAATTTCCCTTCGGCTCGCGAAAGCGCTATTTGAATCACGGGGGCGTGGCGGCGAAACTGCTTGATGATTGGAGAATTATCGGGAACACTTCGATCCAGTCCGGCAAGCCCCTGACCGCGCGTGTACTCGGCAACCAGAGCGCGAACGGCGGCATTGGAGCCTACTTTTCCGGGCGCGCCGAGGCCACCGGACTGCCCGTGAGCCTTCCTGCTTCGGACCGGTCTACTCTCGATTTCTTCAACACTTCGGCTTTTACGCTGCCGCCCGCGGGGGAGTTCGGCAACGCCGGAAGGAATACTATTACCGGGCCGGGATTGATCAATTTCAATATGTCGTTGATGAGGATTGTGACCATAGCGCCGGAAAAAGGAATTCGACTGAACTTTCGCATCGAGGCCAACAACATTTTCAATCACCCGAATTATTCCGGAATCGCGACCACCGTGGATGCCATCAACTATGGCCGCGTGACCAGTGTGGGCGGCATGCGCACGCTCAGCATGACCATGCGATTGACGTTTTGATTGAGGACAGGAAAATGAAATTTGCGTCGGGATGCTTCGAGAAGGACCCCTCACCCGGCCCGTCGCTGCGGGACACCATCTCCGCTTGGAGAGGGCAAGAATCAAAGATTGGACCATAGCCCTCGCTCGCCTAGGCGAGCGAGGGTGCCCGAGGTACGAGGGCAGGTGAGGGGGGCCGTCAGGTTTCTGCATGTCCGTAAATTAATATGCGAATAATTTCAAATTCGACCGGAAATCGGTTTGCCGCCCTGGGTTGGGCGCTGGCTGTTTGTTTGCTCTGGACCGCGAATATTTCCGAACACTCCACGATTGCCGAGGCGGCGGGACAAGCCCAAAACAATGGACAGACGATACCGCCGAAGATCGTCTTCGGGTCTGAAATTCCCGGCCAAACGAACCAGCAGGGAAACCTCATCATACGCGCCCAAACGAATGTGGTGCTGGTGGACGTGCGGGTTACGGACAAACACGGGCAGCCGATCAACGGCCTGACCAAGGAAAATTTCCGCGTTTTGGAAGACGGGACGCCCCAATCCATAACTTCTTTCAGTTTTGAAAATGTGGAGCACCTGGCAACGGCCGGCAATGAGAACGGTCCGCCGCCGGTGATCAATCTGGCCAAACTTCCTCCTGACGCGAATCCGGCAAAAATCGTTCAGGACCATCGCCTGCTGGTGCTCTTTTTCGATATGTCGTCCATGCAGGTGGATGACTTGATGCGGGCGCTCAAAGGCGCCACCGACTTTGTCCACACGCGCATGACGCCGGCGGACCTGGTGGCGGTGGTGTCCTACACTTCCACTCTGAACATCAATCAGGATTTCACCAATGACCGTGACGTGCTCGAAAAGACGCTCCGCTCCCTTCGCGTTGGCGAGTCATCTTCCCTCGCGGATTCCGGAACTACCGGCGATGCCGGCACCACCAACGCGCAAGGTGAAGAGGTGGTGAATCAGGACGTTTCCGCGGCCTTCACCCCCGATGAAACGGAATACAACATCTTCAACACGGATCAAAAACTGGCGGCGGTGGAGTCGCTGGCCAAACTGCTGAAGGACATTCCGGGCCGCAAGTCGGTGATCCATTTTTCGAGCGGCGTCCAGAAAACCGGCGTGGATAACGATACCCAATTGCTTGCCGCCACCGACGCCGCCAACCAAGCCAACGTATCGCTCTACACGGTGGACGCGAGAGGTCTTGCCGCCCTGCCGCCGGGGGGCGACGCGAGTACGGCGAGTCCGGCCGGCACGGCGGTCTATACCGGAGCCGCTGTGCACTCCCAAATCAACTCCATGCATGAAACTCGCGAGACGCTGGCCACCCTGGCCACCGACACGGGTGGGAAATCCTTTAACGACTTGAACGATTTTGGCGAGGCGTTTCGGGAGGTGCAATCGGAGAATTCCACCTACTACCTTTTGGGCTACACGCCCTCCAACACGCGTTCGGACGGGCGCTTCCGCCGCATCAAGGTTGAAGTCAATCAGCCCGGCGTGAAAATTGAAGCCCGCCCGGGCTACTTTGCGCCCAAGGATTTCCGCCAATTCACGCGCGAAGACAAAGAAGTGCAACTCGAGCAAGCCATGAATCTCGATTCGCCTTTTGTCGATTTGCCTCTGGCGATTGAGACCGCTTACTTTCGCCTGCCGGACAAAAGATTCTACGTAGTTCTGGCCGCGAAAATCCCGGGCTCCTCAGTTTCATTTTTGAAGAAATCGATGAATCATCAAACCGAATTCGATTTTGCCTGGCAAGCCACGGACAGCGCCGGACACACCGCTGGCGCCTTGCGCGACACTCTGCCGGTGAAACTGGCGCCCGATACTTACGAGCAGGTGGTCGCCGGCAGTTTTCTCTACGAAGGCGGATTCGTCCTCCCGCCGGGCAAATACAAATTGAAAGTGGTGGCGCGCGAAAACCAGAGCGGCAAGATGGGAACGTTTGAGGAGCCGCTCGTCCTACCCGATCAAAATGATTCCAATCTGGCGCTCAGCTCGGTGGTGCTTTCCAACCAACTTCAGGACAACGCCGCCGCCGGTGCAGCGCGGCCGCGCAAAGGGAATGGAGGCGCGAACTTCAAGCCCATGCAGGTGGGGAGCCGGTCGGTGCTGCCCAGCGTGACGCGCGTTTTTCGCACCAATCAGAATCTCTATGTGTATCTCGAATCGTACGCCCCCAAGCCCGCCAAGAATTCTTCCGACGCCGCGAACGTTCCTCCTCTGCCCTCAGGCGCGCCCGCGTCGCCTCCCTCGGTGGCTCTGGTCTTCTTTCGCGGGGGAAACAAAATCTCCGAGGCGGGGCCGTTCGCTGGAAAGCTCGAGAGTGCTAAAGGGGGAAGTGCCACGTATTTTGTCCAAATCCCGCTAGCAAAATTCCCTCCCGGACGATACTGGATGCAAGTGAACGTGCTCGATCCGGGCGCCGACCGCGTAGCTTTCGCCCGCATCCCCTTGGCGATTATGCGAGTGGCCGCCACTCCACCCGCCGCACACGCAGGGAAGTAGCAAATCAGATTCGTTTAAAATCCTCGCCACTCAGAATATATGGCATTGACATCATATGGATTCTATGCCATATTTCGATTGTGAGATGGGCCGTCGAGTTGGCCGATGAGTTTGAGCCGGAATTTGACGCACTGCACGAAGATGTGCAGACCGAAATTCTGGCGTTGTCGCTGCTCTTGGAGCAGTTTGGACCGCAGTTGGGGCGGCCCCGAGCTGATACCCTCAACGGTTCCCGCCACGCGAACATGAAGGAATTACGCTTCAGTGCGGCAGATGGTGAATGGCGGGTGGCTTTTTCCTTTGATCCCAGGCGCAGGGCGATTTTGCTTGTAGCCGGGGACAAATCGGGTGGAAGCGAAAAGCGTTTCTACCGTGATCTTATACGAAAAGCTGACGAACGCTTTGGCCTCCACCTTGCCCGGCTGAAAAAGGAAGGGAAGTGACCGTGTCTCTGAACATTCGCGACAAGATCGGAAAGTTGAATTCCACTCAGCGAAAGAAGGTCTTGGACCGCGCGGCTGTGCTGATTGCCGAGGAAATGAGCTTGCGCGACCTGCGCAAGGCCCGCCGGCTTACACAGGCCCGCGTGGCCAAGGTTTTGGGAGTCACGCAGGACAGCGTCTCGCGGCTTGAAAAACGCAGCGATCTGTTACTCTCGACATTGCGAAAAACGGTTAAGGCCATGGGCGGTGATGTGCGTATTATCGCTGAATTTCCAGATCGCGCGCCGGTCGTCGTGACTGAATTGCATGAGCATCATGCGCCCCGCCGGTCGTCTCGCCGACCAGCGCATGCTCACAGGTAGGAATGAATTAGGAACGGCCTGGCGTGATTGAATTCGCAAAATCCCCGGGGCGGCATCGTTTCGAAATAAAAGGGCAACCGACCCATGACGTGGCGCTGGAATTCGACACAACGAGGTTGAACGCCTGACAAGAACCGCGGATCGCAAAACCTGCGGACCGCGCTTGAACTCTCGGTTTTGCCGGTTCGCGTGCAGCCGCCCGGGCCAGATATTTTCTGCTTGCATTTTGATTCGAGCCATCGGATAATGGTTTGTGGTTGGCGCGTTGGATTCCCACCTTCGCGGGAATCACAGCACTTCTGATCGCCGTCAGTTTCAGAGTTGAAAATGTTGAGATTCCCCAAACCCGAAGCACGGTGCGAGCGGCAAGACAGGCCGCATCGCATATTTGTGTTTACGCCCTGGCAGGTCGGTTGCACCGTCATTATGGCCACAAAACCAGGTCTCGGCGGGGGAGGGTAGAATCCAAAGCAAAGTTCGGATTCTAAGCAGCCCGCCCAAAAAGCGGGCTTTTTTTTTGCTCTTAGCTCAGCCCCAAAGGGGCGCGCCAAGCCAGCCCTGGGAATCGCCCAGGGTATTCGGGGGCATTGATAACGATGAGCCCTGAAAGGGCGCGCCCACTAAGACGAATGTTCCCATGCTGGCGTAGCCAAGTGTTCAAGGCGTCCCGCTTGTACCGGGAAGATCGCTGGTTAAAATCCAGCCGTCAGCTCCAGAGTTAGTGGTGGGGCAGTTTGAAATTGTTGCATCGAGTTGCGGGGATCCCAGGTCATGTTCTGGGCCTCGCCACATGGGGTCCCCGAGCCGCCGCTACGACGTCAAACTGACCTCCAGAGTTGAAAATGTTGAGATGGGCCAAACCCGAAGCACGAAGCAAGCGGCAAGACAGGCCGCATCGCATAGGTGTGTTTACGCCCTGGCAGGTCGGTTGCGCCAACATCATGGCGACGAACCCAGGGACGGGAGGCGGCGGGTAGAATCCAGGAACAGATCGGATTCTAAAAAGGCCCGCCCCAAAAAGCGGGCCTTTTTTATTGCTCTTTGACAATTGAAA
This sequence comes from Terriglobia bacterium, assembly GCA_035308965.1. Taxonomy (GTDB): domain Bacteria; phylum Acidobacteriota; class Terriglobia; order UBA7540; family UBA7540; genus DASYXZ01. Next base: position 256,361 of record DATGFN010000022.1, read on the forward strand.
GAAAAATTCGGTAGTGGGTAAGTTTGACGTGTAGCGGCGAGTTGCGGGGACCCCAGGTCCTGCTCTGGGGCTCGCCAAATGGGGTCCCCGAGCCGACTCTATATTAACCCGACCCACTGCCAAAAATTCACAGGGCCGTCGTTCAGCGGCCAGGACAGCAGCCTCCAAAACTGCTTACGGGAGTTCGAGTCTCCCCGGCCCTGCCATGGCGCGGTAGCCAAGTGGAAAGGCATCTGCCTGCAAAGCAGACAACCTCGGTTCGATTCCGGGCCGCGCCTCCATTGGTGGTCAGCACTGGTGTGCGGGCGCGCCTTATAAGCGTGTAATTGCCCCGGATCAGGGTGCACGGCAGAGTTCGATTCTCTGGACCACTACCAAATGTGCCTCCGTCGTCCAACGGACAAGGGCACCACGCTACGAACGTGGAGATCGAGGTTCAATTCCTCGCGGGGGTTCCAGATGCGGGCGCGTGTGGCCAATCGGAACGGCCACCAGCCTCCTAAGCTGGCGATATGTGGGTTTGAATTCTACCCCGCCTTTCATCCCGCGATAGCTCAATGGCAGAGCAGGCGACCGATAATCGCCCGACGTGGATTCGATTTCCTCTCGCGGGACCACTCCGGTCTAGCACAACAGGCCGTGCGCTCGGCTGTTAATCCGTCGGCTGACGGATTCGAATCGGAGTGCCGGAGCCAAATTCCGGATAGTGAGTCGGTCTGTTGTAGTGGCGTCTCTCTGAGCGCCGGAGGTTCTTGCGAATTCAAGGTCGGCGGTCAGAGACCGCCGCTACAACACACCGGGCCGGAGCCAGTTCTGGAAGCGTAGCTCAATAGGCAGAGCGCCTGCCTTTTAAGCAGGGCGATGCAGGTTCAACTCCGGCCGCTTCCACCAAGCTGCGATAGCTCAGTGGCAGAGCCGCTGATTCGTAACCAGCAGACCGGAGTTCGATTCTCCGCCGCAGCTCCACGGTGAGTGAACCCAAACGGTGCGGGGCCTGGCTGTGAACCAGGTGCGAGCGGGTTCGACTCCCGTCACTCACCCCAAGATTTGGTGGTGTCGTGGTTAAAGTCTGTAGCGGCGAGTTTATATCGCAGGATGGGGTCCCCGAGCCGCCTCTACACAAGTTTTGGCCCGATGGCGCAATAACAGCGCGTCCCGATCAGATCGGGGAGGTCGTCGGTTCGAATCCGACCAGGGCTTCCACGCTGGCGTAGCTCAGTGGCAGAGCAGCCGCATGGTAAGCGGCCGACCTGAGTTCGATTCTCAGCGCTAGCTCCATGGGAGTGAGGTGTTATTGCCGGCACACCCGGCTCTTAACCGGAGAGGTGAGGGTTGAAATCCCTCCACTCCCACCACGATTTGCCCGGTTAGCTCAGACGCGTCAGGAGCATGTCTCTTACAAAGACGAGGCCGCAGGCTCGCAATCTGCACCGGGCACCAAGTTTGGGGGCGTCGTCTAATTGGGAGGACTCCAGTCCTGCAAACTGGAAACGCGGGATCATCCCCCGCCGCCTCCACCAAATTTTGGCGGTCATGGTTTAGTGGCAGAATCCGACATTGCCAGTGTCGGGGCGCGGGTTCGATTCCCGCTGACCGCTCCATTTTTGGCGGCATTGGCATATAGGTTGTGCCTCAGCCTTCCAAGCTGAAGAAACGGATTCGAGTTCCGTATGCCGCTCCAAATTCGGTAGTGTCCTAAATTCCCTGGGAGCGCGGGCGTCTCGCCCGCTTTTTCCTTAAATTGCGGGCGAGACGCCCGCGCTACCAGCGATACGAATCCGGACACTATCCCAAATTCAGGACGTAGGGTAAGGGCAACCCTCCTGTTTCGGATACAGGAGATTGGAGGTTCAAGTCCTCCCGTCCTGACCATTTTCAGGGTATGGGGTAGCGGTCGCCTCCCACGCTTGGAACGTGGTGGACTTGGTTCGACTCCAAGTGCCCTGACCAGTTTGTTGCGGGCGAGTGGAACGGAAAACCACGGGAGCCTCATAAGCTCTTCGATAATGGGTTCGACTCCCATGCCCGCTACCGAAATTTGCCCTCGTCGTCGAGCGGCCAGGATTTCTGGTGGGGTCCGGATTTGCATCGCCGGGAGCGCGGGCGTCTCTCCCGCTTTTTCCTTAAATTGCGGGCGAGACGCCCGCGCTCCCAGGGAAATTAGGATATTACGGGATACCTGATTCTCGATCGGAAGATGCGGATTCGACTACCGCCGAGTGTGCCAGGATTAGGAGTGGGGGCAGGTTGGATATGCATCCGGCTGTCTACCGGAACGAAGCGGGTTCGATCCCCGTCCACTCCGCCAATTAGCGGCCTGTTCGTCTATCGGTAGGATGACTGACTTTCGATCAGTTGAGGCGGGTTCGACTCCCGCACAGGCTACCAGGGCGCGTCGTCCAACGGATCAGGGCCTGGGTCTTCTAAACCCAAGATGGTGGTTCAACTCCACTCGCGCCTTCCAATTATGAGAAAGAAATTTATGAGCGACACTTTGGTCTTGGACACTCAGGGTTTTCCGATAGCCTTCGTCTCCTGGCAGCGTGCTGTGAACCTCCAGTGGCAGGATCGCGCCGTGGTGGTCGCGGAGGATGCCAAGCGAATCTTGCGCTCGCCCAGCTTTGAGATGGGATTGCCGCGCGTCATCAAGCTTCGCAATCACATCAGCCGGAAACTTCGATTCAAAGTTCCGATGACGAGGCGGAACATTGCCATTCGCGACAACAGCTCCTGCCAGTACTGCGGTGTGCTGCTTGAGACTTCGGACTACAGCATCGACCACGTAGTGCCCCGCAGCCGTGGCGGACAATCGGTATGGGCTAATCTTGTGCTGGCGTGCGTACGCTGCAACCGGCGCAAGTCGGACCGCCTTGCGCACGAGGTTGGCCTGAGGCTAAGGCAAAAGCCGGCGGAGCCGAACCAGTTCGATCCACGTTTCAACTTCAGGTTGCACATCAAAGTGCTTCGGCCTGAATGGTCCGACTACAAGGCGTATATCTACTGGAACGTCGAGCTTGAAAAGTAATTCCCCCGGTGAGCAAGCGCGGTCGTTGCGATGGTCTGAAAAGCCATAGAGTCCCGTTCGACTCGGGGACCGGGGACCAACAGATACGCAAGTCCACAGTTAACAGTCGACAGCTAACAGTCCAAATGCAATTGGTTTTTACTGTGAACTATGAACTGTGGACTTTCGTGGGGGCCAGAACCATTCCCAGCTCGTTTAATGGTAGGACGCAAGATTTTGAATCTTGAGATTGGGGTTCGATTCCCTGGCTGGGAACCAATGCTTGGTCGAAATTATTAGTTGACAGGCTCGCCGCCGCTCCTGTAGGATGGGCTTCGACAATTGAATATTTGATTCAGAAACCCTGAATCTCATCAAGAGTGGTCGAGGGATAGGCCCTATGACGCCACGGCAACCGCTCCGACGCAAGTCGGAGGACAGGTGCCAACTCCTACCCGTATTAGGGGGAGATGAGATGGGCCCGCAAAAGGTCTTCATCCAGCCTCCCGACGTGGTCGGGGGGCTTTTTAGTTTTGGCCGCAGTCAGCCTGCCTCTCCTTTCAAGCATAAAGAAGCGCACCCCTCGGATGAGAGAATTGTATCGAGGAGGAGTTGTGAGTTATCTGGTCCATTTAAAATGCCGTGATTGCGGGCGCACTTACCCCGCCGAGCCCATCGCCGCTTGCGAAGAATGTTGGGCGCCGCTGGAAGCCGTTTATGACTACGGCCGGATTTGGTCGGATGTTCGGCGCGACGAAATTGCCAGCCGGCCCCCCACGATGTGGCGCTACAAGGAATTGCTGCCGTTGACCGCCGACCCCTGGGTGGGTTCGCACACGGGCTTCACGCCCTTCCTGGCGGCGCCGCGATTGGCGCGGGCGCTGGGGGTTCGTGAACTCTACGTGAAAAACGACGCGGTGAATTATCCCACCCTCTCCTTCAAAGACCGGGTGGTGGCGGTAGCATTGAGCAAGGCTCACGAATTTGGGTTCGACACGGTGGGCTGTTCGTCCACCGGCAATTTGGCCAACGCCGTTGCCGCCCACGCCGCCGCGGGCGGATTCAAAACTTTTATCTTTGTTCCCGCCGACCTCGAGTCCGAAAAAATAATCGGCACAAAAATTTTTGGGGCCACGCTGGTGAAAATCAACGGCAACTACGACCAGGTGAACCGGCTGTGTTCCGAGATCGCGCAAAAATATCCCTGGGGCATGGTCAACGTGAACCTCCGGTCGTACTACTCGGAAGGCTCGAAGACTGTGGGCTTCGAGGTGGCGGAGCAGTTTGGCTGGCGCCTGCCGCAGAACATCGTGATTCCGATGGCGGGCGGTTCGCTGATCACCAAGGTGAAGAAATCGTTTGACGAATTGCAGAAGCTCGGCTGGGTGGAACCGGTGGCGACGAAATTCTTCGGCGCCCAGGCGACGGGATGCTCGCCCATCACTACGGCGGCAAAAAGCGGCTCACCGGAAATTGTGCCCCAGAAACCCGCCACCATTGCGCGCTCGCTGGCCATTGGAAATCCCGCCGACGGGTTTCACGCCGTGAAAACAATTCTGGGAAGCGGTGGCGCCGGCGAAGATGTATCGGACGCCGAGATCGTGGAAGGAATCCGGCTGCTGGCGGAGACGGAAGGAATCTTTACCGAAACCGCGGGCGGCGTCACGGTGGCGGTGGCGCGCAAGCTGATCGGGCAGGGCCGGCTGAATCCGAATGAGTCTATCGTGCTGGCCATCACCGGCAACGGCCTGAAGACCATCGGCGCGGTCAGCAATTGCTTTGAAGAGGCGGCAGTGATTCGTCCCAAGTTGGTCGATTTTGAAGAGCAATACCTCCACCTGACTCCGGCCAGTGTGTGAGCGAAGAATTGATCCATTGAACCATCAGATCATTGAGTCATTGAAAGAAAGAGTCTTCTAATGGCTCAATGAACAAATGACTCAATGAATCAATTCTTGAGAACTGACACTTTTACTCGGGGAAATAACTATGTCCATTACCATTCGCATTCCTCCGCCCCTGCGCAAATTTACCGGCGGAACCGAAGCGGTTGAATCCGCGGCGCGAAACCTGCTGGAACTGTTTGACGGGCTGGAGCAGAAGTTTCCGGGCATCAAACAAAACCTCTGCACGGCGGAGGGCAAGCCGCATCGATTCGTCAACATTTATGTGAATGACGAAGATATTCGCTTCCTGGGTGGGGGCGAATACGCCTTTCACGATGGCGACGAGGTTCTCCTTGTTCCCGCTATCGCCGGTGGCTCCGCCATTTAGTCGCCGAAGCCTTTCCTGATATAATCCCGTGCTTAATTATGCCGCAGCGAATTTCCGTTCGAGTCCCGGCTACCAGTGCCAACCTTGGTTGCGCCTTTGACTGTGCGGCCATTGCCTTGCGGCTGTATCTGGATATCCATGTCACTCCCCGCGCCGACCGTGAGATTACGGTGGGCTACCGCGGAGTGACGCCCGAACGCATTCCCACCGATGAATCCAACCTGATCGTGCGTACTATGCGCGAAACACTGGAAAGCTGGCACAAACCGCGCGGCTTCAATTTGGAAATTGATAATCAAATCCCCGTGGGCGTGGGCCTCGGTTCGAGCGCTGCCGCCATTGTGGGCTCATTGGCCGCATGCCACTGGCTCGCGGATATGACCCTGTTTGATCAGGAACTGGTGAGCCGGGCCACGCGCATCGAGGGCCATCCGGACAATGTGTCGGCGGCGTGGCATGGCGGACTCACCGTGGCCGCCAACCAGGATGGATACGTGACGGCTTACTCCGCGCCCGTCCCCGACACGCTTCAGTTTGTTCTGGTGGTTCCCGATTACGTCCTGCCCACCGAGAAGGCGCGCGAAGTATTGCCGGCACAATACTCACGGTCTGACGCCATCCACAATTTGCAGAGAGCCACCATGCTGGCCGCCCAAATTTTTTCCGGAAAATCGGATTTGGCCCGGACATTATTCGACGACCGCTGGCACCAGCCTTACCGCGCAGCTCTGGTGCCGGGGCTTGCAGACGTTCTGGCGCTTAAACACGCTGACTTGCTGGGAGTGTGCTTGAGCGGAGCCGGCCCATCGATTCTGGCTTTCGTGCGCGGAAGCGGCGCTGCCATCAGCGACGCCATTCGACAGACCCTTCAGGCGAGCGGAATCACCGCTCAATCCTACGTCCTCTCTGCGGATAATTTGGGCGCCAAAGGTTGGAGCTTGCCCTCCTGACTTCACGCAAATAATCTTCGCGTTTTTTGTGCCCCAGCAAAAGTTGCATCGCTCCCAACATTTGCGGTAGGATAAATTATTCAGGCAGCATTTCCGCGCCCCTCGATGCAAAGGACCTCGACGGTGGACGGACTCTTTCATGGCAATCGCGCCCGCAGACGCCAGTCGCCTCGCCCGCGGCGCGATGGAGAAACCTCATGAGTTCTGTGGCCTTGAACGGCGGGCTCAATCGCGTCGCCGCCTTCTACGAATCCGTCATCGGCAAGAAAGTGGTGATGGCCGTTACCGGCTTCATCCTTTTTGGTTTCGTCCTTTCGCACATGCTGGCCAACCTTCAGGTTTTTGTGCCTGTTGGCGCGGACGGGATTCCAGCGCTCGACAAATACGCGGAACATCTGCGGGATATTCCTCCTTTACTGTGGGGCGCGCGCGTGGTGTTGCTCGTCTCCGTGATTTTACACATTGTCGCCGCCTGGCAACTCACGGTGTTAAACAAGTTTCAAGCGCGCGAATCGCGATATATCAAACAAGCTTCCATCGCTTCAAATTACGCCTCCCGAACCATGATCTGGAGCGGGCCGATCATTTTCTTCTACATCATCTACCACCTGCTTGACATGACTTTCGGCGCCGTCCATCCGGACTTTCAGCCCGGTAAAGTCTTTCACAACGTCGTGATCGGATTTCAGAATCCCGTGGTGGCCGGGTTCTACGTTGTGGCCAATGTTTTGCTGGCGCTTCATCTCTATCACGGCATCTGGAGCATGTTTCAGACGCTCGGCGTTTCTCATCCCCGATACACGCCGATGTTGAAGAAAGCTTCCGCCGCATTCGCCATCCTCATCGGGGCGGGTTTTTGTTCTGTGCCGATTGCCGTGCTGATCGGCCTGGTGAAATTATAAAGAGCTGAACATGAAACTAGACGCGCGCATTCCCGCCGGACCCATCGAGCAGAAATGGGAGCGGACCAAATTCGAGATGAAGTTGGTGAACCCGTCCAACAAACGGAAATACAACGCGATAGTGGTGGGGACAGGGCTGGCGGGCGGGTCGGCTGCGGCCACATTGGGTGAACTGGGTTACAACGTCAAATCCTTCTGCTATCAGGACTCGCCCCGCCGCGCCCACTCCATAGCCGCGCAGGGCGGGATCAACGCCGCCAAAAATTATCAAAACGACGGCGATTCTGTTTTCCGGCTCTTCTATGACACGGTGAAGGGCGGTGACTTTCGTTCCCGCGAAGCCAACGTCTATCGGCTGGCCCAGATCAGCGTCAACATCATTGACCAGTGCGTGGCGCAGGGCGTTCCCTTTGCTCGCGAGTACGGCGGCTTGCTGGCCAATCGCAGCTTTGGAGGCGCCCAGGTCTCGAGGACTTTTTACGCCCGCGGCCAAACAGGACAACAACTCTTGTTGGGCGCGTACCAGGCGATGGAGCGGCAGGTTCGCGCCGGGCAAGTGAAGGTTTTCACCCACCACGAAATGCTCGAATTGGTGGTGGTGGATGGCCGCGCCCGCGGCATCGTTGAGCGCAACATGGAGACTGGCGAGATCACCTCCCACGCGGCCGACGCCGTGATTCTGGCCACCGGAGGCTACGGAAATAATTTTTACCTATCCACCAACGCGAAGGGTTGCAACACCACGGCCATCTGGCGCGCCTACAAGAAAGGCGCTGCGTTTGCCAATCCTTGCTACACCCAGATCCACCCCACGTGCATTCCGGTGAGCGGTGATTATCAATCGAAGTTGACGCTGATGAGCGAGTCATTGCGCAATGACGGGCGCATTTGGGTTCCCAAGAAACAGGGAGACACGCGGCCCGCCAGCCAGATTCCGGAAGGCGAGCGGGACTACTACCTGGAGCGGATGTATCCAGCCTTTGGAAATCTTTGCCCGCGCGACATCGCCTCGCGCGCCGCCAAACGCGTTTGCGACGAGGGCCGCGGCGTGGGGCCGGGTGGACTCGGGGTCTATCTGGACTTCGCGGACGCCATCCGCCGCCTGGGCAAACGAACCATCGGCGAACGCTATGGCAATTTGATTAAAATGTACGAGCGCATTACCGGAGAAAATCCCTACCAGGAGCCGATGCGAATTTTCCCCGCCGTCCACTACACCATGGGCGGGCTGTGGGTGGATTACCACTTGATGAGCACCATCCCAGGACTCTTCGTGCTCGGCGAAGCCAATTTTTCCGATCACGGCGCCAACCGCCTGGGCGCCAGCGCACTCATGCAAGGCCTGGCCGACGGTTACTTTGTGATTCCCTATACGCTGAGCAATTTTCTGGCGGGCGTAAAAGCCGGGGACGGCATCACCGCGGATCATCCCGAATTTCAATTTGCGCGCAGCGAAGTGGAGAACCGCACCAAACATTTCATGTCCATCAAAGGCAAGCGCACGGTGGACAGCATCCACAAGGAGTTGGGCAAAGTCATGTGGGAGGATTGCGGGATGGCACGGAACCGGAAGGGCCTGGAGGCGGCGCTCGGAAAAATTCCCTCCATCCGCGAAGAATTCTGGAAGAACGTGAACGTGACCGGGGAATCGATGGAAGTAAATCAGGCGCTCGAAAAAGCGGGGCGCGTTGCCGATTTCCTGGAACTCGGCGAGCTAATCTGCCGTGATGCGCTGGAGCGCGAAGAGTCCTGCGGCGGCCATTTCCGGGAAGAATACCAGACGGCGGAAGGCGAGGCGCTGCGCAATGACGCCCAGTTTGCCCATGTGGCCGCGTGGGAATACGCGGGTGAGAATGCGCCGCCCATCCGCAACACGGAGCCTCTCGATTTCGAATACGTTCACCTGGCGCAGAGGAATTACAAGTGAGGATTCAGGATGAAGGATGAAGGAGTGACACCTCGAAGTAGGCGGCCTGTATCCTTAATTCTGAATCCTTAATCCTCTGATCCAAGGCAAATACGGAATGAAACTTATACTCAACATCTGGCGGCAGAGAAATTCGGCCGCGCCCGGAAAGATGGTGCGCTACGAGTTGAACAACGTCAGTGAGCACATGTCATTCCTGGAGATGCTGGATGTTCTGAACGAAGAGCTCACGGTGAAGGGCCAAGACCCGGTGGCGTTTGAACACGATTGCCGGGAAGGCATTTGCGGGTGCTGCGGGTTCATGATTAACGGCTTGGCCCACGGCCCGCAACGCGGCACCACCGTTTGCCAGCTTCACATGCGGCATTTTAAAGACGGCGAGGAGTTGTGGCTGGAGCCGTGGCGCGCGAAGGCGTTTCCCGTGCTCAAGGACCTGATGGTGGACCGAAGCGCGTTTGACCGCATCATCGCCGCCGGAGGCTATGTTTCCGTCGGCACGGGAAGCGCGCCGGATGGGAATGCTCTGCCCATCGAAAAGCAGAAGGCCGATTTGGCAATGGATGCGGCACAGTGCATCGGATGCGGCGCATGCGTAGCGGCTTGCCCCAACGCTTCCGCCATGCTCTTCACGGCGGCGAAAGTTTCGCACCTCGCCCTGTTGCCCCAAGGACAGCCGGAGCGCTCACGACGTGTGCGTAACATGGTGGCGCAAATGCAAACGGAATTCTTCGGCGCCTGCACCAATATGGGTGAGTGCGAAGCGGCATGTCCCAAGAGCATTAAGCTGGAGAATATCGCCCGCCTGAACCGTGACTTCCTGAAGGCCGCTTGGACGTTTCGCGAAGAGACGAGTGCCGCAGGCGCAGGGTAATCACCCCATCCCGCTTTTTGTCCCACAGTGCATTCTCTATGATCTCCACGAATAATTTCGATTGAAAGGTGAACTCGGAAATGAAAGAGATTGCGAAAAGTCTCGAAGCATTAATCGATGGAGCCGCCCACCGGCTCTTCGACATCACCGACGTGGACAGCGAAGTGCGTCCTGCGCCCGGGAAGTGGTCGAAAAAGGAAATCATCGGCCACCTGATCGATTCGGCCGCCAATAACCATCAGCGGTTTGTCCGCGCCCAGCAGGAATCGGGCATCGCACTTCCGAGCTACGCCCAAGACTTCTGGGTGGAATCTCAAAGTTACCAAAGGGAACCGTGGAAAACGCTGGTGGCGCTCTGGACGACTTATAACACTCACCTTGCGCATGTCATCGCGCAAGTTCCCCAAGATCGCGAGAACAATCTTTGTACCGTTGGAGACCATCAGCCGGCCACGCTCAAATGGCTGGCGGAGGACTACGTCAAACACGCCCAACATCACCTGGATCAGATTTTCGGCTCAAAACCATAGCTCTTTTTTTGCCTCAGATGCCTGAAGAAGAAACATCCTCTTCCATTATCAGAACGCTCCGCGCGCTGGCGAAGCCGCGCGCCAAGAAGGATATGGAACGGTTCGGAATTTTCGCGGGTAAGTCCCTCGGCGGCATCTCCACCCCTGCTCTGAAAAAACTGGCACGCCAGATCGGGAGGAATCACCAACTCGCCGATGAACTTTGGAAATCCGGCATTCGCGAGGCGCGGCACGTCGCGCATATGATCGATGAGCCGGAGCGCGTCACGGAAAAGCAAATGGAGCGCTGGGCGAAGGACTTCGACTCCTGGGACATTGTTGACGGATGCTGCTTGTACCTTTTTTGCAAAACGCCACACGCCCATCGCAAGGCGGTGGATTGGAGCAAGCGCAAGGAAGAATTTGTAAAGCGCGCCGCGTTTTCATTGATGGCTTATCTGGCCGTGCATGACAAAAATGCGAGTGAAGAAAAATTGTTAAAATTCCTCCCTATCATCCAACGTGAATCTATTGACGAGCGGAATTTCGTCAAGAAGGCTGTGAATTGGGCTTTGCGTCAGATCGGGAAGCGCAATGTGAACTTGAATCAAGCCGCCATCAAGACCGGGGAGCAAATCCGTAAAATCGACTCGCGCAGCGCCCGCTGGATTGCCGCCGACGCACTTCGCGAACTTAAGAGTGCGCCGGTGCAGGCAAGGCTGCACGCACAGAGGCTGCGCTCTGCATAAGCATCCAGATTCTCTATTTAAGCGTCTTGTCGAAAAACGCCACCATGCGCGACCAGGCATCGGCGGCGGCCTCGGGGCGATAGCCGCCTTTGTTGTTGGGATTCTCGAATGCGTGGCCGGCGCCGTCGTAGATTTTCATATCCACCGATTTGCGCGCGGCCTGCATGGCTTTTTCAAAAGCGTGGACGTCGTCGGGCGTGATGCCCTGGTCCTCGGCGCCAAAATTCCCCAGGATCGGCGCCTTGATCCGCCCAATGTCGGCGGCATCAGTGGGCATGGATCCATAATTCATGGCGCACGCGGCCAGCTTGGGTTCGTGAATCGCGAGCTGGAGCGAAAGTCCACCTCCCATGCACCAGCCCACCGAGCCAATTTTGTCTTTATTCACTTCCGGGCGGGATGTCAGATAGACGAAGGCGGCCTTCATGTCGCGAATGGCGCGGTCCTGCGGCAGCCCGCGCATCAACTCATGAGCAGTGCCGGCGTCCGAGGCGACTTTGCCGCGATAGAGGTCCACCGCCAGCGTCACGTATCCTTGATCCGCAAATTTTTGCGCTTGTTCCTTCACCCAATCGTTCAGGCCCCACCATTCGTGAATGACGACGAGGCCCGGATGTGGGCCTGCCGATTCGGGCAAAACCAGATAGCCTGAAATCGTCTCCGCACCGCTCTTGATGCTGACGTTTTCCGTTTTGGCGAACGATGGATGGCACAATGCCGAAGCAAGCAAGAAACAAGAACAAGCTACCCAAGTCATTCGGCGCATTTTTTCAAACCTCCCGTGAAGTCCAATCGCTTCTATCATTCACTCAAAATTATATGCCGGAATCTGATCCGCGGAATTGGTTTTTGGCTTCGAATGGCTTCACTGGAAGACCTATGTGCTTGTATAATGGACTTCGGATTGCGATTTCGGTAGCCATCAGCCGGGACAACCTATCGAGGGGGCGCTGGGGAACGCTCCCATCGTAAAAGGCATCTAAATTTCCGCATGAAACTTTCTCGCCGTAATCTTCTTGGCGCCTCTACAGTTCTTCTTGGAAACCAGATCCTCGACGCCCTTGCGACTCCATTATGGAGATGGTCGCGGCCGCTAATGGTGAAAGCTGCCAGCGTCCCGAATCCGGTTGATGCGTCACCGGTGACCTACGTCAATGTGGCCGCGCAGGCCGGGCTGAACGTCACTAACGTCTGGGGCGGCGTGGAGAGCAAGAAATACATTGTGGAGGCCAAAGGAAGTGGAATCGCATTTTTTGATTATGACCAGGACGGGTGGCTGGATATCTATCTTACCAACGGGTCCCGGCTTGACCCCACCTGGCCTCCGGGACAAGAACCCACCAGCCACCTCTTCAAGAACAATCGGGACGGGACTTTTATCGACGTTACAGAGAAGGCGGGTTTGGGCCGGGCCGGCTGGGGCGTGGGCACCTGTGTTGGCGATTATGACAACGATGGCTGGGACGACTTGTTTCTGACCTACTGGGGTCACAACATTCTTTTCCACAACAATGGTAATGGAACATTCACTGACGTTACCAAGAGAGCCGGGCTCCATGAGGATAGAATCCGCTGGGGCTCAGGCTGCTCTTGGATTGATTACAATCGCGACGGATACCTCGACCTCTTTATTTGCAATTACATCGATTTTGACATAACAAAAGTGCCTGCTCCCGGGGAGACGAGCAATTGCCAATGGAAGGGCGCTCCGGTGATGTGCGGTCCGCGCGGCCTTCCCGGAGGCAGCAACATTCTCTACCGTAACAACGGCGACGGAACGTTTACCAACGTCTCGGAGAAATCGGGAATCCTCAAACCGGGGCCACGTTATTCCATCACCGCCGTCACCAACGACTTTGACAATGACGGGTGGCCGGATATTTATGTTGCCGTGGATTCGGAGCCGAGCATCCTTTTCAAGAACAATCATGATGGCACCTTTACGGACGTCGCCGTGATGGCCGGGTGCGCTTACAACGAGGACGGCCAGGAACAGGCGGGCATGGGCGTGGGCGTGGCGGACTACGATTGCGACGGCTGGCTCGACATTTTCAAAACGAATTTCACCGACGATACCTCCGACCTCTACCACAATAATGGCGATGGAACATTTACGGACGTCACATTTATTTCCGGCGTGGGCGTCAACACCCAGTATGTGGGCTGGGGAGCCGGCTTTGTGGACTATGACAACGATGGTTGGCCCGACATCGTTCAGGTGAATGGCCATGTGTACCCGGAGATCGAGAAGCTTAATTTGGGGGCCAGCTTCAAGCTGCCTCGCATTGTGTACAAAAACCTGGGCAACGGAAAATTCAAGGACGTTTCCGCAAAGATGGGCCCGGGAATCAGCGAGAAATATTCCAGCCGCGGGTGCGCTTTCGGCGATTATGACAACGATGGCGGTGTGGACATTCTGGTGCTGAACATGAATGACCTTCCGTCGCTTTTGCACAACGTGGGTGGGAACAAGAATAATTGGATCAAGATCAAACTGCTCGGGACCAAGTGCAATCGCACCGCCATTGGCGCCCGCGTCCGGGTGGTGACGGGAAAACACGCCCAGATGAACGAAGTGGGCAGCGGGAACAGTGTGATGTCCCAATGCGACTTGCGATTACATTTTGGCGTCGGACAGGCCAAAAGGATCGATTCAATTGAAGTGAAATGGCCCACCACCCAAAAAGTGGAAAAATTCACCCAGATCGAGGCCAATCAAATCATCACGATTCGCGAAGGAGAGGGAATCATTAAACCCGAAAGGAACCAGTCCTCCGCAAAGTGAGGCAGAGCATGGCCATGCCTGGTAAGAAAAATTTCCCCCATCGACCATTTTTATTTTTGGCTCTATTTCTGATCTTCGGAACGCTTGGCCCCGCCACCCGGGCCGGTCATGCTGCTCAGAACCAATCTGAAATCCCTGCGGACGCTACACCTGAAATTCAACACGTGGCACCCAATCAGGCCGCTACCGGTGCCGAGATTACGGTGGTGATTACTGGCCGCAATTTTTCCTCCGGCGCGTACGTTTCGTTTTCCGATCCCACGATTCACGTAATCTCAACCCATCGGACCAGCGCGACGCAGCTTGAAACCAAATTGTCGATCAGCCAAAAGGCGCAGCCCGGTACGGCCATCCTTTACGTCAGTAATCCTGCCAGCACTGTGGCGCAAACGTCTATTACGATAGCCGCGGCGCCTGCCCCTCCCGCTCCGCCGGTTGCGCCTGCCAGCAACCTGATTCCTGCGCAGCCCCCTGGGGACCAAGCGGCGACCGACCCCAACGCGCCCGTAGTGGCCAAGGTTGACCCTCACAGTGCGGGCCGGGGCGGCGGAGCCACGGTGAAGGTTACGGGGAATAATTTTGTTTCGGGAGTCAAAGTGGCATTCTCGAATCCGGGGATTCAGGTCCTTGAAACGCAGACCAACAATGCCACGGAGCTGACCGTGCTGATTCGAATTGCGGCGGACGCCACAACGGGGACCGGAAGCCTGTTCGTGGTGGACCCAGGCGACCTTGAAGCCGAAGCGCAATTTGAAGTAACCACAGCGGCGCCGGGAAAGGTTCCCACCGTCACGGTTGTAAAGGAAGACAAGACTGCAAAAACAACCACGACGGGCGGGACCTCGGGAACGAATGCCGCCTCGGACAAGAGCTTCAGCGTTTACGGCCTTTCGAGCGCCATCGCGATTCTCAAAAGCACCGGCAAGGCCAAAGGCACACTGGTGATCTCGGGCAAAAATCTCAAATACGAAGAAGGGGGCAATGAGGTGTTTTCCATCCCTTTCATCGACATCAAAGAGATTGAGGCAAACGTGATCTTCGGTGTTAGTTCCGGAACTTTTCACATATTCTTAAATTCGGGCCAAACCTATAATTTTATCGCTTCAAGTATGAAATCCGCCGACACTCAGACAATAGTCACCGCCCTTCAAGCAGCCATTAAATAATTCCCAGGACGAATCGCCTGAGGATGTCCGCCACTTCAAGGACCTCAACAGGGCCCCGGCGAAAAGGTCCGGCGCCCTCCGCCTGAAATTATTTATATTGCGGCTTAAGGTTTACGGTTCAGAATCCGCCAAAGCGTTCCGGCAAATATATTGGACTGAGATTCGGGGGGCACGCCGCAGGCGTCCAGCATCTTGTGGTAACGGTCCAGTTCGCGGTCGAATTCTTCCAACTCGCCGTTGAAGACGTCGGAGCCGAAGACCAGTTTCTCAAAAGCGCTGCCGCCGGATTTGGGTGTGTGCGGTCCACCCGCTCCGCTCCACCAGAATATGGATTTGAAAAATGTGTAGTCATTTTCTTTCTTCTGGAGCGATGAGCCCGAGAGATCGAAATAGAGGTTGGGATTCCAGCGCGCAATTTCTCCCGCCCAGGCGTAATCCGGATTACCCAAGTGCGCGCCAATGATGGTGAGCTTAGGAAACCGGCGGGCAATCCCGTCCAGGGTTGTGGGCCGCAATCGGTCCACGCTGATGTCACTGGGAATGTCGGGCGTCATACGGTTTACGATGCCGGTGTGAAAGAGCAGGATCATCCCGTACTTTTCCGCCCGCTCGTAAAAAGGCCAGTAACTCCGGTCGTCGTAGTTTTTTAAGGTAGAGGTCATTTCGCCCACTCCACGAAATCCGGCCGCATGGACCTGGTCCAATATTTCGAGCGCGTGGGGATCATCCGGGCTGATGTCGCCAAACCCGATGAGCCGGTTCGGATATTTCTTGATCGCGGCCTCAGCGGTACCAAGATCCTTGGGCTTGACAAGGAGAAAAGCGATGCCGTCCACCGAATTGAGTTTTAAAACCAATTTCTCAATAAACTCAGGGTCGCCGTTGTAGTGAACGTGGCAATCGACCAGGCGAGGCGGCGACTGACTGCGAACTATTGCCGCGGGAATCATCAGCATCAGAAAAGCGAATAAAGGAATTAATCTGCGCACCGTATACCTCCACAAGGGCCTCCATTCTTAGTCAAGCAGGGCATGTTTGCAAGGATGAATGTAATCAAGCGCAGGCAAGCAATGGCACTGCGGATGGAGAAGTTTCGCATTTTCCCTGGGGCCCCGGCCAGCGCTCCCAGAGATGCAAGTCAGGACGCTATCTCGCCTCGCCTTCGCTTCCATTGCCCTTTGGATTGTGTTAATCTGGATCTTCTCCGCTAATCGCCTCGGCACTCTTCTGGAGTTTTTCCATGAAGCGTTATGGTGAGCATCGTTTTCCCGGGAAGTTGTTTGTGGTTGAGGGAATCGATGGCTCGGGAAAATCGACACAATTGATGTTGCTGCACCAATGGCTTCAGGCCGAAGGGTACGGCACCGTCTTCAGCGAGTGGAATTCTTCTCCGCTGGTTCGCGACACCACCAAGCGCGGCAAGAAGAAACACATGCTCACCCCCTCGACCTTCAGTCTGATTCACGCCACCGATTTCGCGGATCGAATGGAGCACAACATTATTCCGCTTCTCAAGGCCGGGGCGGTGGTTTTGTGCGATCGGTACATTTACACCGCTTTTGCCCGCGACGTGGCGCGCGGGATGGATCCCAAGTGGGTGCGTGAGCTTTACAGCTTCGCCGTCAAGCCGACGGTGGCATTCTATTTCCGGGTGCCGCTCGACGTGGCCATCAAGCGGATTCATGACGGCCGCAATGGCTTCAAATTTTACGAGGCCGGAATGGATCTGGGATTGTCGGAAAACTCCGACGAAAGCTTTCGATTATTCCAGAGCCGCATTATCGAGGAATACGAAAAGATTGTTCCCGAACATGAAGTGACGGCCATTGATGCCACGCTGCCCATTGAAGAGCAGCAGACGTTGATGCGCCAACTGGTGAAAGCGAAATTGGCACAAGCCAAACGATTGAGGGTAGCGCCTTGAAAGAAACCTATGAAGTCCTCCTGCCGGGAATGAACCTGGCGGATTTGACCGGCAAATTGATCGTCATCGAAGGGACGGACGGTGTAGGCCGGTCCACGCAGATTAATTTAATCAAACCCTGGTTGGAACAACAGGGGCGCGCCGTGCTGGACACCGGCATCACGCGCTCGGAGCTGGCCGGCAAGGGCATCAAGCAGGCCAAGGCAGGGCACACCCTCGGCAAGATCACGCTCAGCTTGTTCTATGCCACCGACTTTGCCGACCGTCTCGAACACCAGATTATTCCCGCCCTTCGCGCCGGATTTGTGGTGCTGACGGACCGCTACATTTATTCCCTTATGGCCCGCGCTTTGATGCGCGCCATCGATCCCAATTGGATCCGCAACGTATACAGCTTTGCCTTGAAGCCCGACGCCGTCTTTTATTTGCGCATTGGCGTGGAGGAATTGATTCCCCGCGTGGTCTTCCTGCGCGGATTCGATTATTGGGAGTCGGGGATGGACCTTCACCCCAGCGAGGATATGTACGAGAGTTTTCGCAAGTACCAGACGGCGCTTTTGGCGCAGTTTGACAATCTGGCGGAAGAGTACGACTTTGACGTGATTGACGCTTCCGCGGATATCCAAACCGTTTTTGAAGCCTTGCGCGCGGGAATTTCGCGCGTCTTGAGGGGTGAATTGCGCGAGCCTTTGTTCGCTTCGGCGGGGACGAAATCCGCGCAGGATTCGAAGAAGGTCGCTGAGACGGCGGAAATTCAACCCGCGCGGGAATCACGAGGCAGCGCAGAAAAGAGCGCCGACGAGGAAAGCGAGGCCAAGTCCGCTGTTCATGCCTTGGCGACCGGCGGCGAGGGCGAATCCACCAGGTAAGCCACCCAATCCTTCAGCCGGCGCAACTCCGATGAATCCCGCGCCATTAGCAGATACTTTTCCTCCAGTACTTTCTTGGCGGCCCGATTGCGCAGGATGAGTTTCTCCACGCCCATCGCCAGATGCAGTTGGTCACGCAGAAATTCCGGCCGCGCCACCATCTCAATCATCACCTGTTCCAGCACTTCCAGGTCATGCCACTCGCCCAGATGACGTTGGAGGTGGCGAAGCCACGCCAGCCATTCGTCGCTGCCTGGAACTCCCATCTCGCGGACCACTTCGATGAGATATCGAATCCGCTTGGTGGCGATGCGCGCCCCATGAATCACGGTGGCGCGAGGGTCGGCGAATGACTGCTCGATCTGATTTTCAAATGCCTCGGCCACCTGCGCCAACATCCCTCCGAACCGATCATAAAACTGCGCCGGAGCGTGCCCTTGAATTGAGGACTCCAGAAGATGGTGCGGCGTGGTGTGGCGTTTATTCCCGTTCAGGGTAAGGTGGCCCTTAAGGTGAACGTAGAACGCCGCCATATTCATCTTGCTGATCTTTCGCAGGGCCTTTTCGAAATTCTTCGTCCGGCGCTGGTGCAGGTAAATCTCGACGGCCTCCCATTCTTCGCGGCGCGCCACGCGTTTGCGCGCCAGTCTTGCGCTTACGCTCTTCAGCAACACGTCGCAGTTTCTCACTTCGGAAAGCGAGCGGCGGCAACGCTGTATCACGCGCCTCAGTTTGCGGATTTCACCCCCCGCCGGAGGAGGGTAGAGCAGGTCGATGACCTGCTGAAGACGCCGGCTGGCTACGCGCATGTCGTGGATGGCGCCGGGATCGTCGCCGCGCAATACTTTCGGCTCCAGAGACATGAAGCGCTCGAGCTGGCGCGCGGCGAGCTTGCGAACTTTGGTCCATTCCCCTTCGACCGCCCCGGCGTGGTCCTTCTTCTCCGGCGGTGCCTCCCGTCCCGGCGGCGCGGAGGTTTCCATCACTGCGGAGCCGGCCATTAACTTTTCTTTTGCCTGGTGCATGATTGACGTTTCGTGACTGATAGCCGCCGAAGGTCCTTCCTATGGCAACCGGGGAGAATTCGCCAAGAGGTTGCATTCGACCAGCAGCTTTGATTTTGAAACCTTAGTGTACGCCTAGTCCAATCCAAGTACAAGTTGCCCAAACCCGAGGTGGAGTCCCGATTTGTGTCCGCTGGGTGCGCGGGCGTCCGGCCCGCTTTTCCCTTATCATTGGATTGCGGGCGAGACGCCCGCGCTCCCAGGGAAATTAGGACACTACGAAACCCGATTGCAAAAACTGGTGCATAATCCGGAGACCGCGACGGCACCACGCGACCCAACATGATTTCACTGGCTCGAAAACTAAAGACGTTTGACTACTTCGCGCTGGCGTTCGGAACCATGGTGGGCACGGGCTGGCTGATCGTCATGGACGATTGGCTGAGCCGGGGCGGCCCGCTGGGCGCCATCCTGGGATTTGCCATTGGCGGCGCCGTGCTCCTACCCATCGGATACGTTTATGGCCGGCTGGTGATGGCCATGCCGGACGCGGCGAGCGAGATCGCCTACACGCGCAAGGCCTTTAGTCCTGGGATTAGTTTCGCCACCGGTTGGACGATGATTCTGGCCTATCTGCCCGTTTGTCCGTGGGAATCGGTGGCGGTGGGTAAAATTGCCTCCTATGTTTTTCCCGCGCTCAATTCGACGCCGCTCTATAGCGTGGCGGGAAAACCCGTTTACCTTCCCCACCTGGTCATGGGTTTGTTTGTCGCCGGCGTCATTACTTACCTGAATTTCCTCGGCATACGCGAAAGCGCCACGCTGCAAAATTGGATGACGGCCGGCGTGTTTGTCCTGTTTGCGATTTTCGTCTTATGCGGTCTGGCGCGAGGGTCCGTCCAAAACTTTGTTCCGGCATTCAGCCACGCGGGCCGCTATGGCGGTCTGGTCTCGATTATCCTGGTGATCCAGATTGTCCCCTTCTTCATGACCGGATTTGAATCGGTCACCAAATGTTCTGAGGAATCGACCCTTGATTTTCGCGCCCAAGGTTTCTTTCGCGCCATCATCCTCGCTTTGGTTGTAGGCATCGTGTTTTACACTTCCGTGATTGCGATTGTGGCTTACGTTTCTCCCTGGCCATCCTTGGTTCAGGAAAGTTTTGCCACCGCCGTGGCCTTCGAGCGCGCCTTTCGAAGCCCGTGGATCGTGGACCTGATTCTTCTGGCGGCCCTGCTCTCACTTGTGAAAATATTCAACGGGAATTTTATTGCCGCCACCCGGCTTCTCTTTGCCCTCGGCCGGCGTGGCCTGGTGGACGAACGATTTGGGCGCATCCACCCGGCCAACCGGACACCCTCGATCGCGGTGATCTCTGTTGGCCTCTTAACTTTCGCCGCCGTTTTCCTGGGGGAGGCTATCCTGATTCCCGTAACCGAAGTCGGCTCGCTGGCTTCGGCCGTGGGCTGGCTGGCCACGTGCGCATCCTATTACCGCATGGGACCCGCGCCGCGTGAGCGCGCGATCGCCCTTGCCGGCTCAGCAGTGGGCGGCACGCTGGTGCTGATGAAAATTTTGCCCAATGTTCCCGGTCACTTTACGATTTATGAGTACGGTGCGCTTTTCTTGTGGATCGCCCTGGGCCTCGCGCTCAAGCGCGGCGGAACAAAAGGGTCCGCCGCTATGGAAGGCTCTTGAGAAGCAGTCTTGCCGGCGCGCTACTTCTGATCAAGTTTGCGCATCACGCGTGGGGTCAACCACCAGACGAGTTGGCCGGGGGATCGCGGAGGAAATTCGTCAAAGTCAATGCGAACGCATCCGCCCTTTTTCAATGAGAGATTGGCGTTGCGTCCCGCCCCGATCAGCCGCGCTGCCAGCTCACCCAGTCCGGGTTCATGGCCGACCACCATGACGCGTTTTCGATGAGCGTGCTGGGTGAGAAATCCGATTAGCGCCTCGGGCGACCCGCCCGGCCGAAGAGCGTCCGAAATATCCATGGGAATTTTGGAATCGAGCGAGTCCGAAACGATTCCTGCGGTTTCAACCGCCCGGACCAGCGGGCTGGTGACGATCCAATCCAGTTCCAGGCCCAGCCTGAGGAGGCCGCGCGCAATCTCCTGCGTTTTCTTCTTGCCTTCGGGCGTCAACGGGCGCTTGGCGTCGTCTGTAATTCCGGCGCTCGTTCGCGGCGATGCCAGGCCATGACGCATGATGTAGAATTCGTATCTTCCCAGGACATTTGATTCCACTTGGGCTGCCTCTGCCGCTGACATGAGCAATCTCCCGGACAATATTTTTTGAAGTTTGATTACTGAATTTTACGCTTCCCGAACCAGCGCTATTTCACGGCCAAGGCCCAAAGGGCTTCGAACTCTTCGGCGAATTCATGCACCTGATGATGCTCGCGAAGCACCAGAATGTCCTCAAAGTTCTGCTCTTCGGATTCAAGCGTCCAATTGTAACTGCCCGCCAGCGCCACGCGGCCATCGAGGACGGCAAACTTGTGATGCATTTTTGCCCAACGCCCGTCGCGGCCGGACATCAGACGATAGGGCAAGTTGAATTCCGTCAGCAGGTCTCTGGTCGCCGGGGTCACTTCATATTTCCCGCTGTCCAGGATTACTCGCACCTGAACGCCGCGCTGCGCCGCGTCGTGCAAGGCGCGGGCAAGATCCGGATGGCTCAAACGGTAGAGCGCGGCGTCCACGGAAACCTTGGCTGTCTTGATCAGGCGCTCGATGACTTGGGCCACTGAAGTTGATCTGGTGAAAAACGCCTGCGTCGCGTCGGGCTTATTCATGCGAATTGATTGTAATGTCATTATGGAGATTGGTTCAAGCCGCGGATTTGCGGCGCCGGAGCACATAGAAGCTGCGCCCGTCGCTGGCCGGGCTGGGAGAAATAAAATCCCGGGCGCGATAGCCCAGCTCAAAATAATTCAGGAAGATCTTCCTTGTCTCCCTCCGCCAACGTCGCGCCAGGCTGAGCGCTTGGGCGCGCATTAAATCAGTCCGCGCAGGAATTTCCACCAGCAGTGCGGGCTCACGCAAATCAAGCGAGATATGACTGTTTTCCGGAAAGCCTGACCCATTAAGGCGGGTCTCATTGATTCGCGGCGCCTGTAGGATTGTTCCCAATGCCGGCCGGTAGCCTTGCATGCGGCGATCGACGGCGCGCGTGCGAATGCGCCAGTTCACCACGAACCGGTCGCTTTCGAGTCCGCGTTCGATGTCACTCGCAAAACGGCCGTAGCAGTTCGGCAGGTAGTCTTCCGCGCGCGCCCCGAGGCGCCCGATATTCAGCGCCGCGTTGCGGCTTTGCAAGGGATCGTAGGTCCAGCAGATCGAGGTGACGCCCGCAGCCAGCGCCAGCTTGCGATGGGTTTGCTTCATGCGGAAACCGAGACCCAGGTCCCGGTATTTGGGTTCGACCGCCATCAAATGGGACCAGTGAATTAATTTTCCGTGGCGCCGCGCGAGAAACGCGTAGATGAATCCGACCACCCGGCCATTGACGATGGAACCGAGAATCGCTCCGCCATATTTCTGCGTCACGCTCAGCAATTCGCCCGAAACGCCTACGCTGCCCCAAACGAGGCGCTGAATGCCCTCGCAGGCGTGAAATTCCTGCAATGCTTTTAACGGCCTGATCTGGATTTTACGCACACTGGCCCCCGCTACCGATCTTCCTTGGCGGATTGGATCAGTTCGTAATGGTGCGGTTTGGACTGAGCGGCGGCATGCTGGCGTTGGACTATTTCCGCTTCAAGATTGTCCATGGTCTGCAATCCCAGTTCCTGGTGGGGCAGGGGATCGGTTTGAAAGGGAACCTGCAAGTTGTGCCAGCGAGCGGCGTGAAGATCATTGTGGTCGAGCGTCAGTTCGTGTACCGCCCTGGCCTGCTTCAGCATAGGAGTTGCCAGGATAGCAAGATTGATTCCGGCTGAAAATTCATCGTTCGAAAATTTGCCGACATCATCGCCGTCGATTTTCAAGGCGTAGGTTCCGGGTGCAAGACCTTTGACCCGGAGCTCTTCCCGATCGAGTGCCTGGATTAAATCGGACGAGCGGACCACAAGCGCCGTTTCCTTGTTATCGAAACTGATCGGTAAGGGCAGGGCGTTGTCGAGCTGGGTCCAAGACAAAACGGTTTCCTTTTTCAAATCCGAGACATTGGTGTTTTCCGAGTGCGATACACGTCCGCTGGCGGCGTCGATTTCAACCTCAGTCACCACGGCGGGAGCGTGCCACGCTTTCAGCAACCCTTCCGCCATCACCCAGTGCCCCGACGGTCCTGGATGTACACGATCGGGAAGGATTCGTTGGGAGAGATCGGCGTCCAATGATTTGGCCTTTTCGAGCGCGGCCACTACAGGCCCGTTCAGGTCGGCCACGGTGAGCGTGTCTTCATTACCCAGATCCATGATGAATTGCGAATAACGGAGGAGGACGGCGTTGTAACCGCCCTCGAAGTTCGGTGGGCGAGTTACATCGTCAAAAGGGGACGGCTCAATGGCCGTGATGCGCACGCCGGGCAGTGCGCTTTTGGCTTCGTCCACAATGTGACGGTAGCCGGTGGAATAGGCGCGAAACAGATCGGCATCGAAGGCTTTGTATCCGCCGTCATTCATGCCCAACATGATCGTCATCACCGTGGGCTTGTAGGCAAATACGTCCCGCTTAAGGCGCAGCTCAATATCGCCGCCACCGCCTCCGGTTACGCGGTCGCCTCCCCAACCGGAGTGAACGAAAGAAACGTTGAGGCTTGGAAAACGCGTGACTACGTACGTCTCAGTGAAGACCGTGTAGAGTCTTTGTGCGGTAATGCTGTCTCCGTAAAAGACGACGCGGTCGCCGTCCTTCAAATAAAAATGGTTCTGGGCGGGACAGATTGACGCCAGCAGCAAAACTAGCAGGGAAAGAACTGTGATACGCATAATCAATTTCATCATCGTGGGTCTCCGTGGGATACTTTATCCGGAGCTGTTCCAGATAAGTTTTATATTTTGCCGGGTCAAAATAAAACTTTCCTATTAAATTCTTCCTGGTAGTAATTCCTCTCCGCGCACAAACCCATGCCGGCGAATGTTCACTTGCACAAAAATAAGATGACGGTATGGAGCCCGCTTATTTTTGATGCTCCGGGTGGACGCAGCCTGCAAACTCGGTCAGATAATCCAGCCCCTGATATTCCAAAACTTGAACCAATCCAATCCGTGAAGTGTAAAAACCTTCCACGGTCATTTCCTTAATCAGCGAGTAAAAGCTGAATCCAGGATGATCCTGCCTGAGAGTGGATTCGCGCTCCGGCAGGCTCATGTCCATCATCAGGTGCTCCCGGTCCGCGGGAGCAATTTCTTGAAAATCCTTTTTCCACCTCTTATGGCATTCACCGTTGAGCCAAGCCAGCCCATCCGTCCAACGGCGCTGCAAGGCGGGCTCAAACTCGGCGGCGGAAAAAACGATGAAGTCGATGTACCGGCCCACCTGCGCATCTTTGGCGCCCGGCTTGTCGTCGGCGGGAATAATCATTTCCGTCAGGATTTCCACGGTGGCAAATTCTGCCGGATTAAAAAACTGCGGGACGTAGGGTTTTCCTTCATCTGGATCGGGGGGAACACCGTGGTGCATTCCGGCCATGGCGTCCGGTTCCGAAGCGGCTATAGTCCGGGACTTAGTGGAAAACCATTCCGACAGGAATTCACGGCCGGCGGCTGTGGCTGTAAGTAGTCCAAGATACTTAAGCGTTTTGCGGCGATTAATGAGTTGCTCAGTCACAATGGTATCTTTACGATTTTCTGAGATCCTGCCTTGCCTTGAAATCATGCATCATGGGTTTGAGAAGCAAGCCCACTAAACCTCTCCCAACCGGAATTCTTCCGCCAGACGCTCGCTGGCGCGGTAAGCGAGCGCCATGATGGTGTGTGTGATCTGCTTTTCCGGGTGGGTGACGAAGCATGCTGCGTCCACCACGCGCAGATTCTTAATGTCGTGACACCGATTCCATTCATCCAGCACGGACGCGCGCGGATCAGCGCCCATGCGGCAGCCGCCCGTTTCGTGGGTGACGCTGCCCAGTGGGTAGGGATTTTTCTTATCGTAGGGGAATATCTCAGCGCCTGACGCCCGAAGAATCTCTTCCATTTGACCGTACATCTCGTCGCGAATGGCAAAGGCGTGGTCGTACTCAGCATTGGTGTGGAAGCGCACCTGGGGAATACCCAGGCGGTCGGTGAGTCCATTCGGATCGATCTCGACGAAATTCCAATCAAAGGCAAGGCCTTCACCGTAACCGCCGATGGACACGGCAGCGGGATACAATTCCTTAATCTTTTTCTTGTAGGCAGCGCCGAAGCCGGGCAATCCCGCCCCCGGCCCCGGACCCATACCACACCCTGTGTAGAAATCGAAGCGCCATCCGCCCACATACTTCTTCGCGCTCTTCTCTTTGTAGTTATAGCGTGGAATGTAGAGGCTTGATTCGCCCGGGCCGTCATCGTTGGTCGTGGGTCGGCCGGCAAGTTGAGGAAAAAAGCCTTCAATGTCGTTGAACGCCACGTGTTCGCTCAAATACTTCCCCAGCGTCCCGCTGGAATTGGCAAGGCCGTTAGGATGATCGCGGTTCTTTGAGTTGAATAGTATTCGAATGGATTCCACCAGCGAGGCTGCCAGCACCACCGCCTTCCCCCGCGCTTCGTATTCCAATTTGTTTTGCGTGTCAATGTAAGTGACGCCGCGCGCTCGCCCTCTGTTCCTGTCCGTTAGCACCGTGTGCGCAGCGGCATTGGGGCGCAAGGTGAAATTAGGCAGAGCCTTGAGTTTGGGGATAAGCACCTCGGCCGAGCAGTAGCGCGATTTCGTGTCACAACCGAAATTGCAAGCGCCGCAAAAGTGGCAGGGTGGGCGGCCGTCATAAGGCTGGCTGAGAACTGCCAGCGGCTTGGACAACACGGGGATGCCCAGCTTGGCCGCTCCCTTCTTGATGAGCATTTCCCCACAGCGGGCATTGAAGCGGGGCAACAGATTCTTTCCGGTGGGAGTATTGTAAACATCTTCCGACCCGCCCGAAACACCGATCAAGCGCTCCACCCGCTCGTAATATGGCGCCACGTCGTCATAACTGATGGGCCAATCTTCACCCCAGCCGCCCTGCATGGACTTCGGCTTGAAATCGAGCGGGCCAAAACGGTCGCACCCGCGGCCCCAAAGATTGGTCCGGCCGCCCACGGCGCGCAAACGAGTCCAGGTGAATTTCGAGCCGGGCGCGAGCGCATACGGATCTTCCTCGGGGATGGTGTAAAGATGGTCCGTCCATTCCTTGATCTTCCACCCCATCCCTTGCGGCAGCCTGCCATACTCGCCGGGTTTGCCCCCGCCCCGATAGGGCCATTCAAAAGGAAATTTATGGGTATAAAAATCCTTGGCTGGATCAATCATGCGTCCCGCTTCCAGACACAGCACGTTCAATCCCTTGGTGGCCAGTACATAAGCTGCGATGCCTCCCGCAGCGCCGGAACCAACCACGATCACGTCGTAGACCGGCTCTGAACTCATCTCAGCTCCAGGATTTTCCAACCGGCGGCATTGGCCAACGCCTCCTGCAAGTTGAATTGGCGACAGGCTCTCAAGATTGGTTTTGCCTTCTTGCGCAAGTTCGACGGACAAGGTACATCTTTTCGCCCTTGATGTAAACTTCCCTCGCCATCCATGCAATCCGAGTTGGCGCGAGTCATAGATTCTGCCATCCTTTCTCACTCTCTACTGAATCAAACTAGCCGAATTGGATTTAAGATTTTTTGGCGGACTACATGGAGAAATGCGCACGCCGGCGGGTGGTGATTATTAGTTTTATCGCCGCCGCCGCGCTTTTGCCGGGATGGAGCGCTCAAGGCTCTCCCGCTGCTCTGCTGGTTTGGCATTTTGACCAAGGCATCGCCAATCGCTGGGGCGGAGAATACAACGGCTATTCACGGGAACCTTCGTCGGTCCGCACTTACCTTGACGCCGGCGTCCACAAGCCCGGAGCAGCCCACTCGCTACGAATCACCGCCCACCGCGAATCCGAGGGATTTTGCGGTGTCTGGTTGGAATTCCATCCGTCCTCGCGACCTCCCCGCGGATACTTGGACGCAAGCCCATACCGATTTATTAGTTTTTGGATCAAAGGGCGCGTGGCCGGCGGAAGCCTGGATGTGACGATGGAGGACGCCGCCGCACAGCAACACCCGGATCAGAAATCCACCGCGCCAATCACAGTCTTTGTTCCGAGCGAAGCGCAGAACGAGTGGTTGGAGGTGGTGATCCCGCTCGATAAATTTTCCGGGTCCAATCTGCGCCAATTGTCACGGCTCATTTTGAATCTCACGGCTGCGGGGGACTCGCGTTTTTTTATTGATGATGTGGCTTTCAAAGCCGATGAGTCCGTGGCAGTTCCCCCGCCGAAGTCTTCCGTCCCGATTCGAAACGAAGTAACGCGCCTACCCGTCATCGCCATGTGGGTTTGGAACGTGCAGCAGCTTTTGGGGGAAGGGGGCGGGAGCGAGCGCCTTTTCCAATTCTGCGCCAAGACGGGAGTAAACCGTATTTTTCTGGCGCTCGAATTGAAAACGGCTTCCACGCCATCCTCCCCGCGCTTCTTGATTCAGCAACCGGACGAGTACCGGAAATTTCTGGAGGGCGCGCACGAACGAGGGTTGCAGGTGGAAGCGCTCGCCGGCACTCCGCAATGGGCGGCGAATGAGAATCATCCCGACGCAATGGCTGCCGTGGATGCCGTTCTGGATTTTAATCACTCTGCCCCGCAAGAGGCCCGATTTGATGGCCTTCATTTCGATGTGGAGCCATATACCCTCGCGAGCTATGTGGATGTGAAACACGCCGCTGGTTTGTTACAGGATTTTTTGCGCATGGTCTCCCTTTGCGCGCGGCGCATTCACGCTCAGCCTGGCATGCGCTTCACGTGCGACGTTCCAGCCTATTTTTATCCTCCCCCCGGACCGGGAATGCAGCAGTTCGTGGTTGAGTTTAATGGCCGGAGGGCGACCGTGGGCGAGCACCTCACGGACCTGCTGGACACCGTGACACTGATGGATTATCACAATGAAGCGGATGGCGCGGGAGGCTCAATCGCAGCGGCTTTGCCGGCGCTCAGCTATGCCGCCTCCAGGGGAAAAACAATTCTTGTCGGCTTGGAAACTTCCGCTGAACCTGACAGCACAGTCTATTTTATTTGCGGGCTCCCCAGGGATGAATTTCGGAAGCGCCTTGACGTCAGCGGTCTGGGGGCGCAGCTCTCTGTGGATGGCTACCGGCTGGTCTCGTTCACCGACGGCGTCAATATACATGTGGGTCTGGTTGCGCCTGCCGTGCTCGTGGGTCCCACGCGCGAGGCGTTCGAGCAGGCGCTGGTTCGGCTGGCGAGGGAGTTCGGCGCCGCCTCAGACCCCGATCACTTTCATGCCAGTGATATTATGGAAGAGGCCCGCGCCGCCCTGGCGCACGACCCGGAGTGGGAAGGCTTTGAGACTTTTGAGTTGATCGATCCGGAGACCACGCGCCCCATCGAATGTTTTCGCACCGTGAGCAGGATGGTCGCTCGCTCCACTTTTCACGGGCTCGGCTTGGTTGTGTTTGAAGAAGAAACTCGCTCTTTGCGAGAGTGGCTCAGTCCGTATGCGAGTTTCGGCGGCTTCGCCATCCATCACTATGAGAGCTACCGCGAACTTGTGGAAGGGAAGTAAATGATTGCGATGGTGAAGATGGCAACTAGAGTTTAAGAAAGTTGGCGAGCAGTTGTTTTCCCGCGTCGGTCAGGATGGATTCGGGATGGAACTGAACACCTTCCACTTTGGCGTCCTGATGGCGCAGTCCCATGATGAGCCCGTCGGGCGAAGTGGCAGTAATTTTAAGGCACCCGGGCAGGCTGGAGCGCTCCACAATCAAAGAATGGTAGCGCGTGGCTGGAAATGGATTAGGCAGTCCGGCGAATATAGTTTTGTTGTCGTGAGAAATCGAACTGGTTTTGCCATGCATGATTTCCGGCGCTCGGATCACTTTACCGCCGAACGCCTGCCCAATCGCCTGGTGGCCGAGGCAGACGCCGAGAATGGGTATTCGGCCTGAAAGTTTCTGAATGACCTCCACACAGATTCCTGCTTCAGTCGGAGTCTTGGGGCCGGGAGATATGACGATGCGCTCCGGAGCGGTACGTTCGATTTCCTCCACCGTGGTCTGATCGTTTCGACGCACTTCCACTTCCGCCCCCAACTCTCCCAAATATTGGACCAGGTTGTAAGTAAAGGAGTCGTAGTTGTCTATAACCAGGACCATATTTTGACCCAGTTGCTTTCAGCCTTACGCATTCACTACAAAATTCAGGCGACTTTTTTAAACAATCCCCGTTACCGTACTCTGATTGTTGCGCCCTTTCATTATACGACCGACTTGGAATTTCGGCGCTCATCAGCGGGCGACAATTTTTTAAAGTTCAAGCCTGTTGCGCATCATCATATTGAGAGGGAACCTATGTCGATCTTTTTTCGTTCGACCATCCAGCGTTTAAAATCACCTACCGAAGAGTGTCAGCGGTCGGTGACATTTTTTGTCATAAGCCCCATTGGGGTTAAGCTAATTATTTGGCAAGTTCCGTTGCTTCGTTTTAAGCCTAATACTATCAATCAGTTGAGCTGGCACTCTGTGGCTTTGAGAAACTCCGCTTTGGCACCTCTCTTGCTTGTACTAAACGCGGGTACACTAAAATGAAATTCCTATCAAAAATCTCGGTGATGGATGTAATGATGCTAATCGCGATTTTGCTGATCTTGTCGGGGATTGTTCTGCCTCGATTTTCGCGTTAGCGCAGCAGCCCGAAAGCTCACCCCCTCGAACCTCAAATCCATTTTTATTTCTACCTTTAGACGGCTTGGAGGGTTTGGCCTTCTGCCCCTTGCGAGTCTTGCGCGGCATGACACTTCCGGAGAAATCGTGTACATTGGTCACAAATGGAGGTGAGGGATGCATAACGAATTCACCGCTGTCTTTGAACGGGACGGTGATTGGTACATCGGTTATTGTCCCGAGATACCGGGCGCGAACGGTCAGGGCCACACAATGGAAGAGTGCCGTCAAAGCCTCGCCGGCGCCATTGCCCTGATTTTGGAGGATCGCAGGGAGGATGCACTGAAGGGAATTCCAACTGACGCAGTCAAAGAAGTCGTTGTGGTGTCATGAAGCGCGAGTCTCCGCTGAGGCACTTGCGCCGCCACGGCTGCTATCTCAAACGGGAAGGCGCAGCCCATTCTTTGTGGTGCAATCCAAAGGACGGCCAAGTTGAAGCGGTTCCGCGGCACACCGAGATCACCAATCTGCTCGCCAAAAAGATTTGTCGCGGATTTTCCATTCCAGAAATTTGAAATTAACACTCTGAACTGCGAAATCTAAAAGTGATTACAACCCAATTGAACATACAGCCAGTCACGCTCGAAGGCCAGCACGTTCGCCTTGAGCCGCTTTCCTTTAACCATCACGCGGGGCTGAGTGCAGTAGGGCTGGTCGAGGAACTGTGGCGCTGGATTCCGCAGCCGGTTCGTACACCAGAAGAGATGCGCGAGTACATTGCCACCGCGTTACGTTCCCAGGGAGAAGGCAGCGCGCTGCCGTTTGCCACGGTCGAACGCGCCACGGGCAAAGTGATCGGCAGCACGCGCTACGGCAATATCGACCGCGCGAACCGCCACGTGGAAATCGGTTGGACCTGGCTGGGCCCGGCGTGGCAGCGCACCGCCGCCAATACGGAAGCGAAATTCCTGATGCTGCGTCATGCCTTCGAAGCGCTCGGCTGCCTGCGCGTTGAGCTTAAAACAGACTCTCTCAATGAAAACTCGCGCAACGCCATACTGCGCATCGGCGCCAAAGAGGAAGGTATTTTCCGCAATCACATGGTCACTTCGACGGGCCGCATCCGGCATTCCGTGTATTACAGCATCATCGATTCGGAATGGCCGGTGGTAAAGGCCCGGCTTCAGACACGCCTTGGGCAATAATTACAAATGGTATTCATCCAAGCAAGGTAGGCGTCTATGGCTTGAAGATGTTCAACAGCAGTATCAGTCCAATGCACTTTCATTTCGAGAGACCAAACTTAGACCAAACGTCCTCTACCTCGGTCGTGCGTCCCTCCTGGCTATCGGCGAGCCCGGATTCGATGGCTTGCCGAACATATATCTCGTGCATCAAATCGTCCCAGGTGGAATCTTCAGGCAGTTTCTCGACCAGCCTGTGGGCTTCTTCTCTTATGCTCGACACTTTCAATCCAAGCCTCCATTGATGAATTGCTCGCGATCTTTCTCTCATCATAAGTCACTAACGACCCAGAATCGATATTCGGCACTCGGTGGATTTCAGCATCACTGAAGCGGAATGGCTGGCGGTAACAGGGTGCCTCGCGGAAAAACTTGCTCGCGGCGATTGATCGCCATTTCCATTCAAATCCCCAAATACTGCCCTCTCTCGCCTAGGCGAGAGAGGGTTATTACTTTGATGGCGTTACGTCGCACCTCACCATAAGCCTGCGCATCACAGACCCTTCTCCGCCATCTCAAACGCTTTGAGCATGGCGCTTGCTTTGTTCATGGACTCCTTGTATTCGAGAGCGGGAACTGAGTCGGCGACGATGCCGGCGCCGGCCTGAAGGTAGGCGATTTTGTCTCTCACCAAAACGGTGCGGATGACAATGCAGGAATTGAGGTAGCCGGAAAAATCAAGATAGAGCACGGCGCCTCCGTAAAGGCCGCGGCGTGTGGGCTCGAGTTCATCGATGATTTCCATGGCCCGGACTTTGGGCGCGCCGCTCAAGGTGCCGGCAGGGAAGCAGGCGGCAAGCGCGGCGTAGCTGTCCGCGTCGGGCCGGAGTTTTCCTTCCAGGCTTGAAACGAGGTGCATCACGTGGGAGTAGCGTTCCACAAACATCACTTCACGGGGATGGACGGAGGAGAATTCGCACACGCGGCCAATATCATTGCGCCCGAGATCCACCAGCATAATGTGCTCGGCGCGCTCCTTCTCGTCGGCGCGAAGCACCGCTTCGTTCCGTGTGTCTTCCTCTTCGTTCTTGCCGCGCGGCGCCGTGCCCGCAATGGGCCGGTACTCAACCTGGCGTCCCGAAACCTTCACCAGCATTTCCGGCGATGAGCCGAGCACAGTGGATTGGCCCATGCGCAGGTAATACATGTAAGGCGAAGGATTGACCACGCGCAAAGCGCGATAAATTTCGAAAGTCGGCACGCGCACCTGCACTTTCAACCGCATGGAAAGGACCACCTGAAAAACGTCGCCGGCGCGAATGTATTCCTTGCCGCGGTCAACCATCGCCTGGTAGTCTTCCGGGCTCATGTTAGGCCGGGCGCGCAAGGCCCCGCGCGGCCGCTTAAATTTGGGCACGCGGAGAGGTTGTTGGAGCTGGCGCTCCAGCCGATCCAGATGGCGGACGGCTGCATCATATTTTGATTTCAGGCTTCCCGGGCCTTCCTCAGTGAGCACGTTCGAAATCAGGAAGAGGCGGTGCTGAACGTGATCGAAGGCGACGAGATTGGAAAAATACATGAAGGCGGCGTCATCCAATTCGACATCGGGCGGAACGCGCGCGGGAAGGCGCTCCAGCATGCGCACCGTTTCGTAGGAGAGGTAACCCACAGCGCCGGCGGTAAAAGGGGGCAGGCCCGGAACAGTCGCGGAGCGGTATCGCGCCCCCACTTGGCGCAGGTAATCGAAAATATTTCCTTCTTCGTGAGTACACGTGGAGCCGCGTTCCAGAGTGATTTGAGGGCCGCGGCAGGAAACCACTTGGAAAGGATCGACGCCAAAAAAAGTGTAACGCCCCACGTGCTCGCCTCCTTCCACGCTTTCGAGAAGGAAGCTGTAAGGGTGGGCGGCGGAGGCACGCGCCGACGGCGGAGCGAGTTTCAAGTAGGCGGATACCGGGCTCAATAAATCGGCCACAATGGTGCGGTACACAGGCACAACATTGCCGTGCTGGGCGAGCCGTTTGAATTCCGCGAAGTTGGGCAGGCAAGCAGTCATAAAAAATCCGAAATCTCGACATCATTCTAATTTCGCGAACCGAAGGATGGAGCACGCTCTTCGGTCCTTCTTCAATCGTCAATCGAAAATCGTCAATAGCTCACCCCGCCGAATGGCCCAGGGCCTGGCGGACTGACTGCTCCATCAGCGCGCGCGGAGCGGATTTCCCCGTCCAAATTTCGAATTGGCGAGCGCCCTGCGCCACTAACATTTCAAGGCCGGAGATTGTGGTTAGGCCGCGGCTGCGGGCATCGGCCAGCAAACGTGTTTCGAGCGGATGATACACCATGTCAAAAACCACGCGCACGCGCAGACGCGACAGATCAAAGGGCAGGGCATCGAGATGCGGGACCATCCCCACGGGGGTGGCGTTCACGAGCGCGTCCACATCGAGTTCTTCACCGCTGCCCCACGAAATCACTTGGGCGGAGATGGCGCGCGCCAGCTTTCGCGCTGCGGATTCGCGCCGCGCCGAAAGCAGGACTTCGGCGCCTTCCGCGCGCAACGCGTAAGCGGCAGCGCGACCCGCGCCCCCCGCGCCCAGCACCAGTATTCGACTGCCTGCCAGCCGCAAGCGTTTGGTAAGGACTTCAACCACCGCCGCGGCGTCTGTATTCCATCCCATCCACTTTCCGCGTTGGACCGCTACCGTGTTGCAGGCGCCAATTCTGGCGGCGAGCGGATCCAGCCAGTCGAGGTCGCGAATGATAGTGCGTTTGAAGGGCATGGTGACGCTGAAGCCGAGAAATCCCAATTCGCGCGCAAAGGCCAGGAAATCGCTCAGGCGTTCGGTCTCGCAGGGAAGATAGACTGCGTTCACATGTTTGGCCTGGAAAGCCGCGTTCTGCATGGCGGGGGAAAGAGATACGGAGGCGCGGGAGCCCACCACACCATAGATTTGCGCTCGATGGTCCACGTGTTCCACGCGGTAGGTGGAGCGCATGATTTCGGTTGGGAGTTGGCCGGGCGCGACATTCAAATGGTCACCCGCCGAGGCGTAGGTGAAATGGCTGCCCCACGACAAGGCGAGCAGGCGTGAGGGAATGCCTGAAGCGCCCAGTGCCAATGCCACAAGCTTCGGTCGGCGCCCGTGATGTGATTTGAGCAGGCGGGCAATCTTGAGATTGTCCCGCAACTCCCGGGCGTGCCCGGCGATTTTGATGACTTGAGCCGGCAGCCGCGCCAGTCGCCGGTAAATGGCGGACGGCGCGGGAGTCTTGCGATAATCGTGAAAGGAAACAATCACTTTGGCGGGGTGAAATTGTTGGAGCATGGCAGCCCCGTGATGTCCCAATGATTCGATCTCAATATCAACCCACGGGCATCCGGCACGCACCGCCGCACTCAGCATGGCGGCCTGCTGTTCGACCGACCCTGCGAAAAGACCGCCCGCTTCGACCCGGCGGCAGGTGGCGATGGTCCGCGGGGAATGAAGCCGAATTAACATTTGGTGCAACTGCACTTCAAAATCAGTGACGTCTTTGAGGTGGTCCAACCTCAATTCATAACCGACCGGAGAACCGCTTACGCGCACTGCCAGCGCCTCCATGGCACTGAGGCTGGGAGCCGCGAGGGTCACAAAAATGCGTGGGACAGTGGCCTTGGCCAAGGAATCTCCAATGGTAGAACGCGTTTTACAACCAAGTTATCGAATGTAATGCTTTTGATATTACAAAGGCAAGGAATTTGCGATGGCCCGAGGAGCCTGTAGACCATCTTAGAATTGGTTTTTATTTCTTTGAGCGTTCTGAATGATAAATTTCAATGGACTGTCTCGGAAGCCCAAGCGTGCTGTCAAGATAGGCCCTCGGCTGGGATTTTGATATGATGCGCGCTGAATGATAAATGATGAATCAAGACGACAGCGAGAGGGCATTGAAAACAGGAAGTTCATTATTCATCATTCATCGTTCATCGTTTCTCGAATTCGCTCACCACATGTCACAAGCCACTTGCCACTGTGTTTAAGATGAAACGAGAATTCCCCAAATCCCCTCTGGTCGGTGTGGGGGGCGTGGTGATTCACCGGAAGCGTGTTTTGCTGATTCGGCGCAAGCACGAGCCGCTGAAAGGGGAGTGGTCCATCCCCGGCGGGCTGGTGGAGGTCGGTGAAGAACTACACCGGGCGGTTCGCCGTGAACTAAAAGAGGAAACCGGGCTGGAGGTTGAACCGCTGGAGGTTATGGCGGTGTTCGACCGGATTATGCGCGCGCCGAGCCGCCCGGCTCGCGTTCGCTACCACTTCGTGATTGTCGATTACGCTTGCGCGTGGAAACGCGGGCGGATTTCCCCCTCTTCGGATGTGGTGGACGCGCGCTGGGTGCCGCGGAAAGACCTTTCGCAGTATCGTCTAACCCCTCTTGCCTCTGCCGTAATCAGTGAGGCATTTCGATATTTTGAGAAGCAGAGAAAACCGCGCCGGCTCGCACACCGTCCTTTCTCGCCGTGGGAAAAAACTAGACGTTTTTGATTGTTAAAAGATTTCCGGTCTTTCATCCAGCGCTGGAGATTCGGGCGGGTAGTTAATATGCTTGCCCTCCACGCGCGCAAAGGGCGTCAGTTGGTGAGTGCGGCGAAATGTTCCGGTGATAATGTGTTCCACTTGACAGCCGCGTATGGCCAGCGCGTCCGCGATCAGCGAGCGATGGCAGCGCCAGGGCACAGCCTCCGCGCACATCAAGGCCACCTGCTTCGCCGCGGCCAGCTTCATCAACTTTGCCAGGCTTATCGTGAATTCTTTGGTCTGCATGTAATCGGCGAACCCCCTAAAAGCTAAACTCTTCCAGGCGGCGTTGAGCGAGTCGCGAAGCGGCTTGCGCAATCCTCCCAGTCCCGGCATGTGCCGGTAAAGGATTTTGGCGGCACGCAATTCGGCCGGCAGCGTGTCGCGATTAAACTGGGGATTGTGCCGCGAGCGAGGGATTGTGCGCACATCGATGACTTGCTTTACATCGTGTGCTTTCAGGAGACTAAGGAATGTTTCCAGTGGCCGGTTCGAATGGCCGATGGTCATCACCACCAGCTTTGGCTTCAAAGATCGTTTCGCCATGCGACGATTTTGCAAGGCCCAAAATGAAAACCCCTGGTCCCACCACCGGGTGAAACCAGGGGCTCTAAGGGTGCTGATGGGATTGGCTTGTCCCGCCGGTCGGGACCCAGGCGCCGGAATGCGCCTTAAAACCACGCCCTTCTTCCGAAAGAAAGGCACCCAATGAGAAACAGCGCTAGCGAACGCCTAAGCCTCAGCACCCTCGCTAGGGTTACTTCCGATTGTCATGGATCACCTCCTTTCTAGCGTTGAGGCGATATTAAAATTCGCTATGGACCGAGTCAAGGAAATTCTGGAGAAATTGCACAGAATATTTTTCCAAGCCAGGCAACTTCGGGCCTGCGGTTCGATTAAGAAACTCGTTGATACGTGCCCAAGTCAATCGCCGGAGTCTAGCTGCTCCCCAACGGCTTCATTTCCGGCCAACCGTATTTGCCGATCAAGGGAACGAACTGGCATTGGTCGAGTGTTCGAGTGACGAATTCATTTCCGTGTCTGGAAACCTGACGCAATTCCTGATGGTCGAGGGCGCCTACGGGAATCACCAACCTGCCACCTTCGGCAAGCTGATCGAGCAGCGGTTGGGGGATTTGCGGCGGTGATGCTGCGGTCACCACAATCGCCTGATAGGGCGCCGCTGGGGCGTAGCCTTCGGTCCCATCGCCGGTTATGATTTGAATTCCTTCAAAGCCCAGGCGGACGAGCCGGCGGCGGGCAAATTCGGCAAGATCCGGATTTCGCTCCAAGGCCAGGACTTTTGCCCCCAACCAGGACAAGATGGCGGCCTGGTATCCACTGCCCGCGCCCACTTCCAAAATTTGATCGCCCGGTTGAATTTGCGCTGCTTCCGTCATGACCGCGACGATGTAAGGTTGAGAGATTGTTTCCGACTGTCCGATGGGCAACGGGCGATCGTCATAAGCCCGGCGCACCAGGGCCGGCGCCACAAATTCGTGACGAGGGATCCGGAACATTGCCTCCAGCACACGTTCGTCGCGGATGCCGCGCCGGCGAAGCTGGTTCCCAATCATCGCCCGGCGTTCAGATTCGTAAGGGACTGCATCATTCATGCTTTTCTAAATGATCGCTCGCGACGGTCACAGTGTCCAGCAGGTTTCCTTTATAATGAGGATTGCCTCTGGAACTGGGGAACGACGGTTCGAGGGAAACTTGAAACTGGAAAATGGAAAATCGACGGAGAGCGATTCTTACCAGTTTCCAATTTCTAGTTTCCAATTTCATCCTCAAATGACTCCGGGCCTTTGCAAATGAATCATGACAAATATTCCCGCCAGGTTCTGTTTCAGCCTATCGGTGCTGCCGGTCAGGAAAAGCTGCGTGGCTCGAAGGCAGTGATTGTGGGCTGTGGCGCTCTTGGCACCGCGCAGGCCAGCGCGCTCGCGCGCGCGGGTGTCGGCGCCCTGCGAATTGTAGACCGCGACTTTGTCGAGGAGAGCAACCTTCAGCGCCAGATTCTTTATGATGAATCCGATGCGCGCGACAATTTGCCCAAGGCCGTGGCCGCGCAGCGCAAACTTAAAGGAATCAACTCCGATGTGAATGTTGAGGCGGTGATAGCGGACGCCGACAACCGCAATATTGAGGATCTGGTCCGCGGATTTAACGTGATCCTGGACGGCACGGACAATTTTGAGACCCGGTATCTGCTCAACGATGTGGCTGTGAAACTCGGACAGCCATGGATTTACGGCGCGGTGGTGGGCAGCTATGCTACCACGCTGACCATTCTCCCCGGGCGAACGCCGTGCCTGGCCTGTCTGTTCCCGGTCACGCCCCATGGCGCGCACGATACCTGCGACACGGTGGGTGTGATCGCCCCTGCCGTGGCTTGGGCAGCCGCCATCCAAGTGACGGAGGCCATGAAGATCATGATGGGGCGCGAGTCGGAACTGCACGGAACCCTGCTTTCCTATGACATTTGGGAAAACCGGTTTCAAAAGCTTCGCCCTAAGTCCGATCCCCTCTGCCGGACGTGTGGGGCAAAGGATTTTGTCCATTTGCGAAACCAGAATTCGACGCCCACCATTCTTTGCGGCCGGGATTCGATTCAAATTCGTCAGTCGGATTTCCGCTCTCTTGATCTTGCCGCACTAAAATTACGTCTGGAAAAAATCGGCCCCGTGCGCGGCAATGAGTTCCTTTTGAAATGTGTGCTCGACCCCTACGAATTGACCATCTTCCCCGACGGCCGAGCCATCATCCGCGGCACGCAGGATCCCACGGTGGCGCGAAGTCTCTATGCCAAGTACGTCGGCGCATGAGAATTTCTGATTTTCGATTGTTGATTGCCGATTGACTCGGGTCTGAAAATCGAAACTCGAAACTCGAGACAGTCTGGCTAAACCCGCCTCACGCCACCTGAGTTTCAACATACAAATCCAAAACGGTCATGAGAAAATCCTACACCATCTACGGAGTGTCCGATTTCGGGAAGTTGGATTCCACAAGCGGACATTGAATGAAGGGCAAAACATCGCGGGAAAGATGTATCTGTCCCTATTTTCAATCAGTTACAAGCGAACGGAGCATGGCACCCAGCTTGCCTAAATGACTTGATGTGGCAGTCCGGTTTTGCGGAAAAATGAAGATAAGCAAATCATCATTCGCAGTTTGCGCCTTCTTCATACTTCATAATTCATACTTCATCCTTTCGACCTTAACTCGGAGAACTGACCAATGACCACACTCCTCCACGACCTTCGTTACGGCGTGCGAATGTTGGCCAGGAGTCCGGGCTTCACTGCCGTGGCGGTGTTAACGCTTGCGCTCGGCATTGGGGCCAACACGTCGATATTCACTGTGGTCAACGCCGTGCTGCTCCGCCCGCTGCCCTTCCATGATCCTGCCAGGCTGGTGCTGGTGGCGGAGCATAGTAGTTTTCCGATTATCTCCACTTCTTATGAAAATTATCTGGACTGGCGCGACCAGAGTCGCTCCTTTGTGGCCATGGAGGCGACGCGCGCCACCAACATGACCCTGACAGGCGGCGGGGAGCCCGAGCGTTTAAATGCGCGCAT
Source organism: Terriglobia bacterium (assembly GCA_035308965.1). Lineage (GTDB taxonomy): Bacteria > Acidobacteriota > Terriglobia > UBA7540 > UBA7540 > DASYXZ01. The sequence continues at coordinate 295,457 of DATGFN010000022.1, forward strand.
GATCACGGCCGGATTGATCCCGCTGCTGGGGGTACAAGTTGCAGTGGGCCGAAACTTTCTGCTTAACGATGATCGCGCCGGCAGCGCCGGTGTGGCGATGTTCAGCTACGGATTTTGGCAGCGGCGATTTGGCGGCGCGCAAAGCGCCCTGGGAAAAACGATTGATCTCGACACGCGGCCGTACACCGTGGTGGGGGTGCTTCCCCAGGGATTTCAGATTCTACAGCCTGCCGACGTGTTTGTTCCATTTCATCCCTGGGCAAAAACACTTCCCGACGATCGGAACTGGCATCCCGGAATCCTTCCCATAGCCCGATTGAAACCTGGAATCACCATGGAGCAGGCCAGCATGGAGATGCAAGCCATCGCCAAGCGCCTGGAGCAGCAGTATCCCGTGTACAACACAGGGACCAGCGCTGGCGTGGTCGGCTTGCAGGAAGTGATGGTCCAAAACGTCCGCCCGGCGTTGATCCTCCTGCTGAGCGCGGTGGGTTTTGTCCTGCTGATTGCGTGCGTTAATGTGGCAAACCTTTTGCTGGCGCGCGCCGCTTCCCGGGAAAAAGAGATGGCCATACGGACAGCGATTGGCGCCACTCGCACTCGGGTGTTGCGCCAACTAATCACGGAGAGCATCCTGCTTGGCGTGGCCGGAGGCGCGGCTGGCCTTCTGCTCGCGCGTTGGTCTCTAGACCCTTTGCTCAAACTTTCCTCCGGAAGCGTTCCCGATATGGGCGCCATCACGGTGGACCGCTCCGTCCTTGCGTTCACCGCCGGAGTTTCAATTCTTACCGGAGTCCTCTTCGGCCTCGTCCCCGCCTGGCGCACGTCCAGGGTTGACTTGCGCGAGAGGCTGAATTTTTCATCGCGCGGATCATCATCAGGCATGGGACAAAACCGTCTGCGCGCCGCACTGGTGGTCGCAGAGATCGCGCTCGCCATGATGTTGATGGTGGGGGCCGGACTCCTGATGCGGAGCTTTGTCCGCCTTCAGGACGTGGATCCCGGTTTCCTTCCCGCCCATCTTTTGGTGGCTGACCTCCCGCTTTCGCCGACGGAATACTCGAAGTCCGAGCAACGCCTCCAGTTTTTCGATCGGCTGCTTGAGCGCGCCCGGGCGCTTCCCGGCGTCACCTCAGTTGGAGCGGCCTCTTTCCTGCCCGTCAGCGGCGGAGGCTCGATCATTCACTTTAACATTTACGGCCACCCGCCCAAGAGCGCTCACGAATACATCGCAGCGGGCTATCGCACGATCACGCCGAATTATTTGGAAACCCTGGGTGTTGCCTTGCTCAAAGGCCGAATGATCCGTGATTCGGACACTGAAAAATCTCCTCCCGTTGTCGTGTTGAATGCCACCATGGCCCAAACTTTTTTCCACGATGAAAACCCGCTGGGAAAACACATTCAGCTCGGCGCGTTGCCGGACAAGACTGTGCCTTGGATGGAAGTGGTGGGGGTAGTCGGGAACGTCCGTCCCGGAATGGGCGTTGATCCGCAAGCCGAAATGTATTTGCCTTTTCGCCAGGCGGACGCCGTCCTGCCCGTTTATCAACTCTCAGTTGTTATGCGAAGCGCAATCAATCCGATGGCCCAGGCTTCGGCATTGGCCGGCGCGCTACGGGAGATCGACCCCAATCAACCGCTCGTCAAAATTCGGACGATGGAAGACAACATGGCGGCTACCGTGGCCCAGCCGCGCTTTCGCACCTGGTTGCTCGGAGTTTTCGCGGCGGTGGCCCTGCTTCTGGCAGGGGTGGGCGTGTACGGCGTGATGTCGTACTCCGTCAATCAGCGCACCAATGAAATCGGAATCCGTGTCGCATTGGGCGCCCAACCGGGGGATGTATTTCGCGCCGTCGTCGGCCAGGGGATGAGGCTCGCGCTCGTGGGGGTGGCTGTCGGCCTGGGAGCGTCCCTTGCGCTCACGAGAGTTTTGCGATCTTTTCTGTTTGGTGTGAGCGCCTTCGATCCGGTAACGTTTGCCGGAGTGGCTCTGCTGCTCGGGGCCGTCGGGCTCGCCGCGGTTTTTTTCCCGGCGCGCCGGGCCACCATGGTGGACCCGATTGTGGCGCTGAGGTACGAATAAGAACGAATTATGAAGTATGAATTATGAAGCATGAATTACGAAAAACGAAACACGATTCGCAAGATTTCAGCTTTTTCATAATTCATACTTCATACTTAGGCCCAAAACAGTGAGGATTGACCGATGATCACACTTCTTCAAGACCTACGATACGGATTTCGCATGTTGGCGAAGGGTCCCGGCTTCACTGCGGTAGCAGTGTTGACACTGGCGCTGGGCATTGGGGCCAACACGTCAATCTTCAGCGTAGTCAACGCCGTGCTGCTTCGCCCGCTCCCCTTTCGCGATTCCAGCCGGCTTATGGTTTTGAACGAAGCCAACGATCGGCAGCCTCAGGTCTCCGTTTCTTACCCAAACTACTTTGACTGGCGGAAGCAGAATCACGTTTTTGAAGAAATGGCATCTTTCCAGCAGAGGGATTTTAATCTCGCCGGCGGCAGCGAACCTGAAAATATCGGGGGCGCCGCGGTTTCTTCCAATATTCTCAAAACACTGGGTGTGAAGCCGCTTTTGGGCCGCGATTTTCTTCCCGATGAAGACAAGAAAGGCGCCGAGCCGGTGGTCCTGCTGAGTTACAGCTTGTGGCAGACGCGCTTAGGAGGCGAACCAGGCGCGGTGGGCAAGACGATTACCCTCGACGGGAAGCCCTTCACCATTATCGGCGTCCTGCCTCCAAAGTTTATTCTGTATGAGGAGGCCAAAGTTTTCACGCCCATCGGAGTGTGGATGGACGAGAACATGATGGACCGCGGTTCGCATGATGATACGACGGTGGTGGCGCGCCTCAAGCCCGGCACTACCCCATCCCAGGCACGCGCGGATATGGACGCCATCGCGCGGCAGCTCGATCAGCAATATCCTGCTACCAACAAAGGGTATCGGGTCGAGATGGTTTCCCTGCGCGACCAATTTGTGGGCGATAGCGGGCCACCCATTCTTATTCTATTTGCTGCGGTGGGCTTGGTGCTCCTCATTGCCTGCGTGAACGTTGCGAATTTGCTCTTGGCGCGCGCCACGGCGCGAACCCGGGAGATTGCCATCCGGTCGGCGCTCGGCGCCAGCCGCGTTCGCGTGATCCGGCAGTTGCTTACCGAGGGCCTGACGCTGGCAGTGATTAGCGGTGCGCTCGGCCTGCTCCTGGGCGCATGGGGAATCACAGGTCTCATCGCTCTGATTCCTGACTCCATCCTGATGGGAGCGCCTATCGTGGTGGACCTTCGGGTGCTCTCCTTCACGGCCATCCTATCCCTGCTTACCGTAATCATTTCCTGCCTGGTGCCCGCCCTCCAGGCTTCCAAGCCTGACTTGAATGAGACACTTAAAGAGAGTGGAAGGACTTCGAGCGGAGGAATCCACCGCCTTCAGTTGCGGAATCTGCTGGCCGTTTCCGAGGTCGCGCTCGCGCTCCTGCTTTTGATTGGCGCCGGACTGATGATCAAGAGCTTTACGCGCCTGCTCGCCGTGGACCCAGGCTTTAATCCCGAAAGCGTTCTGACCATGCGCTTAAGTTTGCGCGGCCCCAAATACGAAAAGCCGGAACAGATAAAAGCATTTTGCCAACAGGCATTGCAGCGAGTCCGCGCCTTGCCGGAGCTGAAATTCGCAGCGCTTGGCACCCAGCTCCCCCTGACCGACAGTCACTCGCGACGTGACATTACAATTGAGGGCCAGCCCATTCCGGAGATCAACAATTTCCCCCACCCCGACTTTCATGTGGTGAGCCCGGATTATTTTAAAGCGATGGGCATTCCACTATTGCGCGGCCGCGACTTCACGGAAGCCGATAACATGGAAGCTCCCGGCGTGGTTTTGATCAGCCAATCACTGGCGCAGCGGTTCTGGCCGAGTGGCGGGGCGCTGGGCAAGACGATCCTGTTGGGGCATCCCGCGCCCAAGAATCCCTCGCTGATCATTGTGGGAGTTGTGGGCGATACCAAGCAATATGGGCTGGCCGCTGCCACACGTTGGGAAGTTTACCTTTCATATCTCCAGCATCCCACCGGCAATTTCAGGGTGGTGGTGCGGACTGCTGCGAATCCGGAAAACCTGACCGCTGCCGTAAAAAGCGAGATTCGCGGCGTGGATCAGGATGTCCCATTAAGCGAAGTGGAAACCATGCGGAGTGTGGTTTCCGATTCGCTGGGCACGCAACGGATTACCATGATTCTGCTGGGGCTGTTCGGAGGGCTGGCCATTGTGCTCGCCGCAGTGGGAATCTACGGAGTCATTTCCTATTCCGTGGGACAGCGGACCCACGAAATCGGCATCCGCATGGCGCTGGGTGCCGAGCGCCGGGATGTGCTGTGGTTCGTAGTGGGAAAAGGTTTTGCTCTTACCGCGTTCGGCGTGGGCGCTGGATTAATTGGGGCGCTGGCTCTGACGCGTTTTCTTTCGAGTTTACTCTACGGCGTGCGCCCGACCGATCCATTCATTTTTGGCGGCGTCTCGCTTCTGTTGACAGTTATAGCGCTGGTGGCGACTTACATCCCCGCCCGCCGCGCGACGAAAGTCGACCCGATGGTGGCGCTGAGGTACGAATAAGAACGAAGCATGAAGTATGAATGATGAATTATGAATGAAGAAAAAATGTACGATTGGCAAGAATCCAGCTTTTTCATACTTCATACTTCATAATTTCGCTCTGATTACAAAGGATTGACCGATGACCACATTTCTCCAGGATCTACGATACGCCTTACGCATGTTGGCCAAAAGTCCCGGATTCACGGCCACCGCAGTACTGACGCTGGCACTCGGGATTGGCGCTGTGTCCGTCGTCTTTAGCACCGTCAATGCGATGATCCTCAAGCCGTACGCGTTTAAGGATCCTGACCGGACGGTGCTTGTGTGGGAAACGGCGCCCAAGCAAGACGAGGACCAAATCAGCGCCGCTCCCGCGAACTTCCGGGATTGGAGTGAACAGGCCAAAGGATTCGCCTCGTTCGCGGCCTATCACGGGTGGGACGCGAATTTGACCGGGGCTGGAGTTGCTGAACGAGTGGAGGGTTATCAGGTCACGGCCGATTTCTTTTCCTTGCTCGGAATTCAGCCGCAGTTGGGGCGCTTCATTACCGCGTCCGACTTCAAAAGCTCCGGGCATCCTTCCGTGGTGGTCCTAAGTCACGGATTCTGGAAGCGGCAACTGGCTGCCAACCCCGCAGTGGTCGGAACCAGTGTGCTGTTGAATGACCAGAAATTTGATGTGGTTGGCATCATGCCATCGGAAATGGATTACCCCACCGGCGTCGATGTGTGGGCGCCGCTGGACCTCAGCGTGGCGCAGCAAGCAGACAGGAGCAGTCATTACTTGCAAGTGATTGGCCGATTGAAACCGGGAGTCTCGGCATCGCAGGCGCAGGCAGAACTTAAGGGCATCGCGAGCCGTCAGGCGCTTGCGTTTCCCCAGACCAATGCCGGGCATGGGACTCGGGTTGTGGGTGTGGTGGAGGATCTCACCGCGATTTCAGGCAAATTCATAATGATCCTGATGTGGGCGGCGGTTTTTGTTCTGATGCTTGCGTGTGCCAACGTTGCCAATCTGCAATTGGCCCGTGCTACTTCACGCCAGAAAGAAATTGTGGTGCGACGCGCTCTGGGCGCGACCCGCTGGCAGATTGCGCGCCAGTGGCTGGTGGAAAGCGTGCTGGCGTCCGGAATGGGCGGAGTTGCGGGATTGCTTATATCCGCCTGGGGACTCGACGTCATGCGCCGCGCTATTCCATCTGTCATTGTCCAGCACGTTGCGGGGCTAAGGCACCTGGAGATTGATTCGAGGGTCCTGGCATTCACTCTTGCCATCGCCTTCCTGACCGGAATCGTAAGCGGCCTCACTCCCGCGCTTCATGCTTCCCAGCCCGATCTCAACGAAGCGCTGAAAGAGGGAGCCCGCGGTGGAACTGCAAGCGTAGGCCGCCGCCGGCTGCGCGCTCTGCTGGTGGTATCCGAGGTGGTGCTGGCCCTTGTGTTATTGGTGGGCGCCGGACTGATGGTGCAGGCCTTTGGCAACCTGCTGAACGGTGACCAGGGATACGATCGCGCCCACGTCCTGGCGTTCCATGTCGCGCTGCCCGAATCGAAATACCGCGAGAAAGTTCGCATCAAGAGTTTCTATGAACAGGTGGTGCAGAAACTGCAGGCCTTGCCTGGGGTGGAATCTGCTGCCCTCGTTACCGTAATTCCTTCCGGCTGGGATTGGAACTCAACCGAATATTCCGGAGAAGGACAACCTCCCATTTCGCCTGGCGAGCTGAGGATTGCGGAATCTCAGTTTATCTCGCCTGATTATTTCCACGCACTTCGGATTCCGCTGCTCGCAGGGCGCTTTCTTTCCGCGCAGGACGGCCCTGACACGGAACCTGTAGCGGTGATCAGCCAAAACCTGGCTCGCAAAATCTGGTCTGCTTCCGACCCCGTGGGAAAGCTTATCAAGTTAGGGCCGGCGGATGCCAATGAGCCCTGGCGCAGGGTTGTTGGAGTGGTGGGCGATATTAAACAATCGCCGTGGGATGCTGAAGGGCATCCGGCAACCTATGTGCCTTTCGCGCAACGGCCGCAAGCTTCTTCGGCTTTTGTCGTACGCACAGCTGGGGATCCCATCGCCCTGGCTACCGCCGTGCGCGGAGTGGTGCGGGGCGTGGACTCGGAAGAACCCCCCTACGATATCAGGACGCTGGACCAGCTATACTCGGATAATCTCAGCGGTGTAAAGCAGTCTGCACGGATGATGCTTGTGTTTGGGATCGTGGCCCTGGCGCTGGCATCGGCCGGAATTTTTGCGGTTATGGCCTACTCCGTTGCGCAGCGTACGCATGAGATCGGCGTCCGGATGGCGCTTGGTGCTCAGCGGCCGGATGTGGTGAAGCTGGTCGTGGGATATGCCTTGAAGCTGACCGGGCTGGGCCTCGCGATTGGCCTGCCCATTTCCATTGCCATCACTCTGGCGCTCAGCAGTCTTCTCGAAGGGGTCATCCGCATGAACGTGCTTGCTCTTATCGGGTTTCCCGTTTTGTTGGCTTCAGTGGGCGCGCTCTCGGCCTATATACCGGCGCGTAGGGCCTCGAAAGTCGACCCGATGGTGGCGTTGAGGTACGAGTAATTGACGATTTTTGATTGACCCTCCGCGGCGGGTCGATTGGAAAACCCATGAGTTTTGCCCTGCATTCTGAGTCTTTAATTGTCAATCATCAATCGTCAATCGGCAATTGGCCAAAGCATGGAGGCGCGGCATGGCAAATCTAATCACGGACATCAGATACGCATTTCGCATGTTGGCCAAAAGTCCCGGTTTCACCGCCGTGGCCGTGATCACGCTGGCTCTGGGCATTGGGGCCAACACTGCCATTTTTAGTGTGGTCAACGCGGTGCTCCTGCGCCCACTGCCGTACAAGGGTTCGGATCGGCTGATCACTTTTTGGGGATCGAATGATCAATTTGGATTTTCGGGGCCAGCCTCAGTGTGCGATCCCGATTACGCCGCCTGGCGCGATCAGAGCAATGCATTTGAAGACATGGCCGGATTTCGCGGGGCCACGGCCAACTTGACCGGAGCGGGCGAACCGGCGCGCCTTTCGGGTTGGGAGGTGACCTCGAGCTTTTTCCCCCTGATTGGAGTGAGGCCGGCGGCCGGGCGGCTCTTCTTGCCCGAGGAGGAGAAGCCGGGTCGCGATCACGTCGTGCTGATCAGCCATAAGGTTTCCGAAAGCCGCATGGGCGGTGAATCCGCGGCGGTTGGCAAAGCGGTCAAACTCGACGATGAGTTTTTCACCGTGATTGGGGTCATGCCCGCCGGCTTTGCGTTTCCCAACAATGCCGATTTTTGGAGGCCGGCTGAACTTGCTTCCAATTGCCACAACGCTTCCCTGCGAATCGTTGCGCGATTGAAGCCCGGCGCCACCATGAAGAGCGCCCAGGATGGGATGACGCTCGTGGCTCAACGGCTTGATGCGGCCGCACACAAAAACAATTACGGAGTTTGGCACTTGTCGCCGGTCCGGTTGCAGGATGAGATGGCGGGAAGCATTCGGCAGTCATTGCTCATACTTTTGGCGGTTGTTGGCGTGGTGATGTTGATCGCGTGCGCCAACGTCTCGAATCTATTGCTCGCGCGCGCCGCGGCCAGGCAAAGGGAGATTGCCATTCGCAGCGCCCTGGGTGCAGGTAGAAAGCGCGTGATCCTGCAAATGCTCACGGAAAGCGTGCTGCTCGCCTTGATCGGCGGCGGGCTGGGACTGGCGCTGGCCATTTGGGGACGCGACGCCTTGGTTTCCCTGATCCCCAGGAATTTGGCCCCACCCGGATTCATCGGACAGGTTGCAGCCGTCAACATTGATGCCTGGGTGCTGGTCTTCGTTTTTGGTCTTTCACTGATCACCGGAATTATTTTCGGGTTGGTTCCCGCGCTCTACTCCGCAAAGCCCGATTTGAACGACGCGCTGAAAGACGGCAACCGCGCCTCCACCACAAGCATCGCCAATCGAGGAATCCGAAACGTTCTGGTGGTGAGCGAAATCGCCATGGCACTGGTGCTTTTGATTGGGTCCGGCGTGTTGATGCGGAGCTTCATCAGACTCATGAACGTGGATCCGGGATTCGATCCCCAGAATGTGCTGACCATGAACGTGGAGCTGCCCGATTCCCGATATGCCAACGAAACTCAAATGATCGCGTTTGAGCAAAATGCGCTGGACCGGCTGGCGAAATTGCCGGGAGTCCATTACGCCGGTGGCGTGTTTGGCCTGCCGCTCGGGAGCATGCTTATCCGCGGAGACATTTCCATTGAGGGACAGCCTGCTCCGCCGGCTGATATCAATCCGAGCAAGAGCGTGGTGAGCGCGGACTATTTCCGCGCCGCCGGAATACGACTGATTAAAGGACGCTATTTTGATGACCATGACACTCAGACCTCGGCCCACGTCATCATCATTAATGAGAATATGGCGCGGCTTTTCTGGCCCCATCAGGATCCCATCGGCCAACGTATCAAGCCGGGATTTTCCAATGACCAGTGGTGCTCGATTGTGGGTGTAGTCGGCGATGTGAAACAGTCCAGCTTTGCTGAGAAACCTTCCACCGCCTTTTATTTGCCTTACGCTCAGGCGCCCGTTGCGTTCCTGATGCACAATATTACTTTTGTGGTGCGCACCGGCTCCGAGCCATTGAATATCGCGGACCAGGCGAGGCAAGCCATTGGAGCCGTCGATCCGGACCTGCCCGTTTTCGATGTGGCCACCATGCAGGAACTGGTCTACCAGTCCATGTCCGAGCCGCGATTTAACACCGTACTTCTGGGGATTTTTGCAGCCCTGGCTTTTGTGCTGGCCACGGTTGGAATTTACGGCGTGATGTCCTATACGGTCACTCAACGCACCCATGAGATTGGCGTACGCATAGCTCTGGGCGCGGAGCGGGTCGATGTTTTCAAGTTGGTCGTGGGGCAGGGAATGATGCTGGCCCTCGTCGGCGTGGGAATAGGTCTCGCCGCGGCTTTCGGCCTTACCCGTTTTCTGGCCAGCTTTCTCTTTGGCGTTCAGCCCACTGACCCCGTTACTTTTGTGGGTGTCTCCCTCTTGCTTACCTCCGTGGCTCTGGCCGCGAGCTACATTCCCGCCCGCCGGGCCATGAAAGTGGACCCGATGGTGGCGCTGAGGCACGAATAAAAATAAATTATGATGAATTATGAATTAGGAAAAACCAAAAACCGACTCGCAAAGCGCCAGCCTTTTGATACTTCATAATTTAAAATTTATAATTCATAATTTCCTCTGCCCCTCGAACGTTATACACTTACGTCCAACCTAGGGCTACTTACAAGAATGCCTGGGAATGTTTGTCCCCTCTAAGAGGAGGAATACTCGTGCAAAGAATAACCTTCTTCCTGGCATGTGCCGCTCTCGGCCTTTCGATCTTCGCCGTGACACGATTGAATGGTCCCAGTCATGTGATTGCGGCGGACAAGAACCCTTGGGAAGACATCCGCAACTACCCTCCGCTGGTTTTTACCAGCAAGGCCACGCTGGACTGCTCGATTTCATCCACGGCCAATGGCCGTCAGGTGATGAAAACGACGTCGGGCGCCGGCTTTAGTTTCGATGCGCTCATGCTGCCCATCAAGGATGGCCTGGTGAAAGTCAAAGACCCGGGGATGATGTACAAATTCACGGCATTTCCCACTTCCACCGTGAAAGCCCATTTTGCCGGGCTCGGCGATGGGACGATTACCGAAATGCAAGTGGAGGTTGAGGTGGACGTCAAGCGCTTCAAGCAGGCTGGTGGGCCCGGGACTACCATCACCTTCAGCGCCGCGGACATCACATCCGATGCGGCATACGTTGAATATACGGGCGTGTTTGTCCGCGACTCGGACCGGAAAATCTTTCCCTTCCGCGTCGTGTTTAATAGTGTGACCGAAGGCCGTGGAAGCGTCGTGCCCGCCCGGCCGGGGCCTGAAGTTCCCCTGATGAGTAAAATGGTGTCGCTCGGCTCCCTCCAGAATCCCGCCATTGTCACCACCGCCCTTTACGAAGCGGAGGAGGGCGTGAGGAAACTGCAATAACTCGAAACTGGAAAATGGAAATTGGAAAATGGGATAGAGGATCAATATGCCAGTTTCCAATTTCTAGTTTCCATTTTCCAGAACACCCAATTCTTCGCTCTCTCCGTGCTAAACTCGCCCTCCTCGAAATACATTTGGGAGAAGGAGCTTTTTCATGCGCCATCGGCGTCTTTCAATAGTTCTTTGGGTTACTTGCGCCCTGGTCGTTGCCATTCCGGCCCGCGCCCAGGTTAAAAGCGCGGGTTCACTGCAATCCGAGCTGCACAACAAGCTCGATGCGGACCTGAACCGTGCCGCCGAACACCTGCACGGCGTAATGGGTTACGCCATCAAGGACCTGACCACGGGGGAATCGTTTAATGGCAACGCCAGCCTGGTATTTCCCACCGCCAGCTCCATCAAGCTGGCCGTGCTGCTGGAGCTGATGCGCCAGGATCAGGAAGGCAAGTTGTCACTCGGCGAAATGCACACGGTCAAACACAGCGAACTACCGATGGGGGATACCGATCCCATATTGCACATGCTGGGCGACGGCACCGTCACCATGACCCTGCGCGACGTGGCAACCTTCATGGTGGTCTTGAGCGATAACGGCGCCACCAATATCCTGATCGATCGGGTGGGGATGGCCAGCGTGAATACGGAAATCGCCCGCTTGGGATTGTCCGAAACAAAATTGCGGCGGCATATGATTGACATTGAAGCGGCCCGCCGAGGCAGTGAAAACGTTTCCACTCCGGCCGAACTTTCGGCGCTCCTGGAAAAAGTGCACGGCGGAAATGTGCTCGACCCTGCCCATTCCAAGGAATATTTCGACCTCATCGGTTTGCCCAAAGACAGCATGTTCAATAAAGCGCTGCCTTCGACCGTCCGCATTGAAGACAAACCCGGCGAGCTTGACGCCGTGCGCTGCGACGCGGGCATTATCGAGATTCCCGGTCACCCGTTCGTGATGACCGTGATGACGTCCTATCTGGCGACCAATGAAGAGGGCGAGCGCGCCGTCAAGGAAGTGGCCCGCCTCGCTTATGAATATTTCGACCGATTGGCCCGATCAAGCGCCTTCGGCCGGTCCATTTCGGAAAAATGATAAAAACGCGAATCAGTATCGCACCAGCCGGAGCGGCTGGAGGGAATGACTTGACTGAGGGATTGCGTTCGTTTACATTCAAAACGAACACATTTGCAGGAGATCACCATGCCCAAAACCCTGACTTTGCGTTTGGATGATGAAACCTATACCACCTTTGCGCGAGCTGCGAAGGCCGAGCGCCGATCCCTCGCCAATTTGATCGAGACGGCCGCTCTGCGACACATTGACGAATCCAATTTTGTGGACGACGCAGAAATGGCCGAGATCTTGTCGGACCGCGATCTACTCGGGCGACTTAAGGCAGGCTCAGCCGATGCCAAGAGGCGAAGGGGCCGGTTCGTCCCCAAACTATAGAATCTTCGAAACACAACAATTTTTTTCTGAGATTGCCCGGGCAGCTCAGGCGAAACAGGCGCAGCTCGAAAACAAGCTTCGCACATATGTCTATCCAATTCTATTAGACGAACCCCACATCGGTCCCAACATCAAACGACTGAAGAATTGGGACCCGCGAACATGGCGCTACCGCGTGGGTGCTTGGCGCTTCTTTTATGAAATTGACGAGGAGAGGCGAGTAATTCTGATGATAGCCTGCAAGCACCGCAAAGAAGCCTATCGATAATTGTGAAAGACAGGTCCAAATGCAAACGCCTAAATCTCAGCCCCTTAATATTCAAGCTCAAGCGCGCTTCCTAAAACTGCTCTTTTTTGTCATGGTATTTTCCGTCGGAATGGACGCCGGAGTCCTTCAATTGATTGGCCAAAGAGCTGATCATTCGCCGGACGCATTTAGGATGGGATTGGAAGTGCTTGCCCTGGCGTCAGCACTAGTTGTTCTCTTTGTACGTTTTGTGATGATCGCCGGAGTGCTGGTTCCGGACGCGCCCATCCCGGTCGCCGAGCGCATGGCAAAGCTTCGCACTTACTTCATTGTGTGTTATGTCTTTTCCGAAACCGTTGCGCTTTACGGTTTTGTAGGGAGGTATATGGGAGGGAGCCTGGTTGAGAGCGCCCCCTTTTTTGCGGGTTCGCTCATTCTCTATGCCCTCTGCTATCCCCGACTCCCTTCAGACCTTGACGACAGCCAGCCGTAAGCAGAGTCGATCCTTCACCTGAATATCCTTCGACTCCGCCCGATTTTCCAACTATTTTCCCGGCAGACAGCTCCCCCTGCATCGAAGAGTATGTGTCCAAAGAATATTTTGTTGAAGGTGAAAAAAGGGCTAACCGTTTGATCGTTGCCCTAGTCTAACTATGTCAGCAGGGAGGCGCACATTGAATCGAGACGAGATTCCACCCGGAACGCTTTATTTGCTGATCCTCAAGACACTCGCGCGCGGGGGAGAGATGCACGGATACGAGATCGCCAATTTCATCCAGCGCATTTCCGAGGACGTATTACAGGTTGAGGAAGGCTCGCTCTATCCCGCCTTGCAGAGAATGTTGATCAAAGGCTGGGTGACGGCGAAATGGGGAACGACGGAAGGGAACCGGCGGGCGCGTTATTACCAGCTCACTACCGCGGGGAAAAAACAGTTGCACGTCGAAGTCTCCCAGTTTGAGCGCGTGGTGGCCGCCATCGGGCGGGTGATTGAAACGGCGTAAGGAAATCGGAAATTGGAAACTGGAAACTGGAAATTCGGAAATGGAAAATCGAAATTCGAAAAATCGAAACTGAAAAACAGAAACTGGAAATAGAAGTTCGGGAGTCAGTTGCCATGGCCATTTTCTAATTTCCAATTTCCATTTTCCCTTTCAATAAGGTGCATCATGAAATGGCTCAGCGAACTCGCGCGGCGGCTGATGATGTTATGGCGCCGCGATCGATTCAACCGGGATCTGGAAGAAGAAATGCGCCTGCACCTGGAACAACGCGAGCGGGAACAAATTGAAAAAGGAATCGCGCCCGACGAGGCTTATTACGCCGCGCAACGGCAATTCGGAAACACATTGTTATTGAAAGAAAGGAGCCGCGATATGTGGGGATGGAATTCACTGGAAAATTTAATTCAAGACGTGCGGTACGGCGCGCGGATGCTAATCAAGAATCCCGGCTTCACCGCCGTAGCCGTCATCGCGCTCGCCCTGGGCATTGGCGCCAACACGGCGATTTTTAGCGTGGTCAACGCCGTCCTGCTGCGCCCGCTGCCCTATAAGGATGCAGAGAGGCTGGTCGTGATTCTGCACTGGGGCAGCGGTCCGGTGGCCCCCGCCAATTTCCTGGATTGGCGCAGGCAGAATCATGTTTTTGACGGCATGGGCGCGGCGGAATATTGGACGCCCAACCTCACCGCTGTGGAAAGGCCCGAGCATATTTGGGCTCTGCACGTAACCTCGGACATTTTTCCCGTCCTGGGGGTTCAACCGCTTCTTGGCCGCACATTTTTGCCGGATGAAGACCAGCCTGGCAAGGAGCACGAAGTCGTATTGAGTTACGGTTCCTGGCAGCAGCGTTTCGGCGGCGATGCTAAAGTGATCGGACGCTCGGTGACGTTGGACGGTGAAGCCTACACCATAGTGGGCGTGATGCCGCGCGACTTCAAATTTGCTCCTTTCTGGGCGACCAAAGCGGAACTTTGGACCCCACTCGCCCTGGGCGACCGGGCCACCAGTCGGAGCGGGAACAGCCTTCGGATTTTCGCCCGCCTCAAGCCCGGCATTACTTTGGTCGCAGCCAGGGCTGAAATGGCAACTATTACGGCTCGACTTGAAAAAGAATATCCGGGCACCAACCGCGGCGTCGAGGTTGGCTCCTTGAAAGAGAAGGTGGTGGGAAACGTTCGTCCCGCCTTGCTCGTTCTGCTGGGTGCAGTCGGTTTTGTCCTTTTGATCGCCTGCGCCAATGTGGCCCACATGCTGTTGGCGCGCGCCGCCGTCCGGCAGAAAGAGGTGGCAGTTCGGATCGCCCTGGGCGCCGGCCGCTCGCGCGTGATATATCAATTTCTCACCGAAAGCATATTGCTGGCGTCGCTGGGCGGTGGCGCGGGCTTGCTGCTCGCCCTGTGGGGCATCCGCGTGTTGGTGGCGCTCAGTCCCGCAGGGATTCCGCGGGTGGAGACCGTCGGGTTGGACGGCACCGTACTCGCCTTCATGCTGGGTGTTTCGATTCTTACCGGAATCGCATTTGGCCTATTCCCGGCATGGCAAGCTTCCACGGTAAGCCTCAATGACTCGCTGAAGGAAGGAGGACGCGGCTCTACCGAAGGCATTCGCCGCAACCGGCTGCGCAGCCTGCTGGTAGCCTCCGAATTTGCGTTGGCTATGATTTTACTGATCGGCGCCGGGCTTATGATCCGCAGCCTGTACGCTCTTCAATCGATCGACCCAGGATTCAATCCCCACGGCGTTCTAACGATGGTGGTATCGGTCACGGGTTCAAAGGCAGCCGAGCCTTCACGCCGCGCCACCTTTTTCCGGCAGTTGCTGGAGCGCGTTCGGTCGCTTCCCGGCGTGAAGTCAGCCAGCGCCATCAATCACCTGCCTCTTGCGGGAGACTTGTGGACCAAGCCCCTGTTGATTGAGGGAAGACCCATCCCGCGCCCCGGCGATGCTCCTGAGGCTGTGTACCGTGCTGTCCTGCCAGGCTATTTCAACACCATGAATATCCCCATCCTCCGCGGCCGGGACGTTGCCGAAAGCGATCATTTGAACTCTCCTGGAGTCGTTGTCATCAACGAGGCATTGGCGAATCAGACGTGGCCCGGCGAAAATCCAATCGGCAAGCGCCTTGCCCTGCTGGACTCGCTTCCAAACCCTCAATGGCTCACCGTCGTCGGGGTGACGAAGAATGCCAGGCAGATCTATTGGGCGGAACCCCCGGATATCGAAATATACCTGCCTTTGCCCCAAAGCCCTGACTACCTTGAAAGCCCACAATCCCACTTCTCCTATCTGACCTTGGTTGTTCGCGCCAGCGGCGATCCTGCGTCCCTCGCGCCCGCCATCGAAAGCGAGGTTTCGGCGCTCGACAAGGAGGTTACGGTTTCACAGGTGCAAACAATGGAGCAAGTGGTTGTAGATGCCACCGCTCAACCGCGTTTCTACCTCCTTCTGCTTGGTACATTCGCGGCTGTCGCACTGATCTTGGCCGCAGTGGGTATCTATGGCGTGATGAGCTATTCCGTTTCGCGCCGCACGCATGAAATGGGCGTTCGCATGGCGCTTGGCGCGGAGGGCGGCGATGTCCTGCGGCTGGTGGTAGGGCAAGGCATGGTCCTGGCGCTCGTCGGCGCCGGGGTCGGATTGCTAGGAGCGCTCGGCCTCACCCGCCTGATGGCCAGCCTGCTTTACGGCGTTCAACCTCACGATCCAACTACCTTTCTGGTGGTTACCATCGTCTTATGTTTAGTGGCATTGGCGGCCAATTACCTTCCGGCCCGCCGTGCCACAAAAATCGATCCGATGGTGGCGCTGAGGTACGAGTAATTGACGATTGACGATCGACGATTGAAAAACCCATGAGTTTCGCCCATCATTTTTGAGACTTTAATCCTCAATCAGGAATCGTCAATCGGCAATTCGCCCAAGCGCGGAGAAGCGAAATGACAAATCTGATCACGGACCTCAGACATGCCTTTCGAATGCTCGCCAGGAGTCCCGGCTTTACTATTTTTGCCATCTTGATAGTCGGGCTCGGCATCGGAGCCAGCGTGACCGTCTTCAGCGTCGTGAACGCGCTCCTTTTGCGCCCGCTCCCTTTCAGCGATCCCGGCCAACTCGTCTGGATTGCGAATGGTGGGAAGGAAGGTGATCTTTCCGGCCTGACGGTGCAAGTGGATCACTTCCTTGACTATCGCAACGACAACAAATCATTTTCCGATATGGCCGCCTATTTCGCCTTTTATGGAGTGGGTGACAACAAACTTACCGGAGACGGCGAGCCGGAGCGACTGAGCGGCGTTCCTGTTTCCCAGAATTTTTTCCAGCTACTCGGCGTCCAGCCGCAGTTTGGCAGATTATTCGCCGATGACGAGTGCAAGTGGAATGGGCCGAAAGCCGTACTGCTGAGTTACGGTTTTTGGAAGAGACGCTTTGCTTCCAACCCCGGCATCGTCGGCCGAAGCCTCACGTTGAATGATGCACCTTACACCGTAGTGGGCGTCCTCCCGCCCTCGTTCGATTTTGCCAACGTCTTTGCTCCTGGCAGCCACTTTGATCTCTATTTCCCCTTTCCGCTTTCTCAGGAAACCAATCGCTGGGGAAACACTTTAGCGATTGTCGGGCGTTTGAGAGCGGGTGCAACGCTTGCAGCCGCGCAGGCGGAGGCGGCTATACTCGGCCCACAAATTCGGAACCAACATCCCGAGCGCAACGGATTTCAGCCCCGATTAAGCCTGCTGAAAGACTACGTGAGCGCCCGCCTTCGAGCGGCGCTGGTTGTGCTGGCCTGCGCCGTGGGCGTGGTGATGCTGATCGTCTGCGCCAATCTTTCCAACTTGTTGTTGGCGCGCACCGCGGCGCGGCAAAAAGAGATGGCCATCCGCGCCGCGCTCGGCGCCGGGCAATGGCGACTTATGCGCCAGATGCTGACGGAGAGCCTTCTGCTTTCTCTTTGCGGCGCCTTACTCGGAGTAATTCTTGCATTCGCCGGGACTCGTGTGTTGGCGCACCTGAACTCCATGAGCATTCCGCTCCTGGCCAGCGTGAAGGTGGATATCAAAGCACTTGGGTTCACCCTCATGATCGCCTTGCTGACCGGACTTATTTTCGGCCTGGCGCCGGCCCTTCACGCGCCCGGCGTCGCCCTCAACGATTCCTTGAAGGACACAAATCGTGGATCGAGCGGCGGCAAGAAGCATGCGTGGATTCGCAGCGTTCTGGTTGTATCCGAAATCGCTTTTGCTTGCGTGCTTCTGGTGGGCGCGGGACTTCTCATTCGAAGCTTCATTGCCGTGCTGGACGTGAACCTCGGGTTCCAGCCTGAAAGAGCCGGATCGCTGCGCGTCGACCCGAGTTCGCAGTACTCCACGCAGGAGCAGCGCAACGCTTATTTCAACGAAGTGCTGCGCCGCGTCAGAGCGGCGCCCGGAATTGAAGGTGCGGGCTTGACAGACAACCTGCCCCTTGGCGCCAATCGAAACTGGGGTACGGGAGCCAAAGGGCAGGTTTACCCGAAGGATCAGTATCCTGAAGCCTTTCCCCGGATGGTGAGCGACGGTTACATCGGCGCCATGGGAATTTCCTTAAAAGCCGGCCGCGATTTTACTGAGGCGGACAGTCTAACCGGCCAGCCCGTCATCATCATTAACGAAACGCTGGCGCGAAGGCTCTGGCCGGGGCAGAATCCAATTGGCCAGACCATCGTGGGGGATTGTGGCGCCGAACGGCAGGTGGTGGGCGTGGTTGGCGACGTCAGGCACATCGCGCTCGAACAAAGCTCAGGTAATGAGATGTATATTCCGATTCGCCAGTGTGGGGACCAGTGGTCGGTCAACCTGGTGGTGCGTTCCACCTTGCCCCCAGCCGCAATGGCTTCGGCCGTCCGCGACGTCCTCAAGCCGCTAGACCCGAACCTGCCCGCCAACGAGTTTCGGCCTCTGGAGATATTGGTGGACAAAGCGGTCTCGCCTCGCCGCTTCGTACTGATCCTGCTCTCGGGATTTTCCGCCTTCGCGCTGATTCTCGCCTCCCTTGGAATCTACGCAGTGATTTCTTATTCCGTCAATCAACGAACCCAGGAATTTGGCATTCGTATGGCGCTGGGCGCCGAGTCCCACGATGTGCTGCGTCTTGTATTGGGGAAGGGAATGATTCTCGCTCTGGCGGGCGCCGCAGCAGGGCTGATGGGGGCCTTGGCCCTCAGCCGCTTGATGACCAGCATGCTCTACGGTGTCCAGCCCAATGATTTTGCAACCTTTGTGGTCGTATTGTTCGTATTGGGTTGTGTGGCCCTGGCGGCCAATTACATCCCGGCCCGCCGCGCCACAAGAATCGATCCGATGGTGGCGTTGAGATACGAGTAATTGACGATTTTCGATTGACGATTGCCGATTGAAAAACGTATTGGGGGGATTTCGAGTTGACCGCCGAAGAACTCAAGGCCCGAACGAAGGCGCTTGCTCTACGCGTCATGAAGCTTGTGGACGCGATGCCGCGTGGTATGGCAGGGCAGGTTATAGCAAGACAACTCTTGCGTTCCGCGACTTCGGTGGGAGCAAATTACCGGGGTGCTTGTCGTGCTCAATCCCGAGCTGACTTTAGCGCCAAGCTCTCAATCGTTGTCGAGGAGGCCGATGAAAATCTTTATTGGCTGGAACTACTGGAGGAATCGGGCATGATCAAACCAGAACGATTGAAGGATCTAGTCAGTGAAGCAAACGAATTGTTGGCAATTGTCATTGCCTCACGGAAAACGGCAAAGCGGATTACTTAGAAACCGAAACTCGTTCCTGTTTTCAATCGTCAATCGTCAATTCTCTAAGGTGCGGAGATTTAAAATGACACACCTAATCACGGACATCAGGCAAGGCTTTCGAGCACTTGCCAAAGCTCCTGCCTTCACTGGTGTCGCGGTGCTTACGGTGGCGCTTGGTATTGGCGCCAACACCGCCATTTTCACTTTGGTCCATGCGGTGATGCTCAAGTCCTTGCCCGTATCAAATCCCAAGCAACTCTTTCGCCTCGGCAATGACGACAATTGCTGCGTGATTGGCGGGATGCAGGACAACTGGGGCATTTATTCCTATAACCTGTATCAACAATTCCGCGATCACACGCCGGAATTCAGCGAGATGGCCGCCTTCCAGGCCGGTCTGCAAAATCTTAGTGTGCGGCGCGGGGTTACGACGGGCGCGGCCGAACCTTATGTGGGCGAATTCGTCTCCGGGAATTACTTTAACATGTTTGGCATCGGCGCTTTTGCCGGACGAACCATTTCTCCTGAAGACGACAAGCCCAATGCCGCGCCGGTGCTGGTGATGAGCTACAGGACCTGGCAGCATCATTTTGGGCTCGACCCGACGGTGATCGGCGGCTCTTTTATTGTCGATAACGTGCCTTACACCGTGGCCGGCATCGCGCCACCCGGTTTTTTCGGAGACACCTTGCGGCCCGACCCGCCCGACTTCTGGCTCCCTCTGGCCACCGAGCCAACCGTCGATGGCAAGGATGGGTTGCTGAACCGCGCTGACTCCCACTGGCTTTATATCATCGGGCGAATGAACGATGGCACGCAGTCCGCGCGTGTTCAATCTCAAGTCAACGCGCAGCTTCAGAATTGGCTCACTGCCCAACCGGACCTTGACGCTCACGACCGCGCCGCGATCCCCAAGCAGCACATTATTGTTTCACCGGCCGGCGGCGGGGTAGCGAACCTCGAAGGAGACTACAAAATCGGCCTTCGACTGCTCATGGCCGTCTCGGGCCTGGTGCTTTTGATCGCCTGCGCCAACATTGCCAATCTGTTGCTGGCTCGCGGCGCCTCCGCGCGCGTGCAGATGGCCATCCGCGTGGCGCTCGGCGCGCCTCGCCGGCGCTTGATCCGCCAGGTACTTACTGAGAGTGTGTTGCTTGCCGTCCTTGGCGGCGTGGCCGGAGTTTTTGTCGCCTTTGCCGGGACGCGCACCATTCTGGCGCTTGCGTTCCGGGGCGCGAATTATGTTCCCATCAGGGCCACACCGTCATGGCCGGTGCTTGGCTTTGCTTTCTTATTGTCATTGATTACCGGAATCGTTTTTGGCGTCGCGCCTGCATGGATAACTTCGCACGCCAATCCCATTGAAGCGCTGCGCGGAGCAGGGCGTTCCACGCGCGACCGTTCGTCGCTGCCGCGCAGAGCCCTGGTGGTTTTGCAGGTGGCCCTCTCCGCCATCCTTCTAATCGGAGCTGGCCTGCTCACCGAAAGCCTGCGCCATCTTGAAAATCAAAATTATGGATTCGAACCCCAAGGCCGGATAGTGGTGAGGGTCAATCCCATCCTAGACCCAAACGCGCCCGAAAAAATTTACGGACTCTACCAAAAACTCGAGCAACGCCTGCCTCAAATTCCAGGAGTGCTGAGCGCCAGCTTCTCCCTATACAGTCCGATGCGCGGGGACAATTGGTCCATGGGCATTCACATTGAAGGCCATCCACCCGATGAGCGGATCAGCGCCTCATGGGATCGCGTCAGCCCGCACTACTTCGAGACAATCGGGACGCGATTGCTGCGCGGCCGCGTGATCGGCGATGAGGATACGCCCGCCACACGCCAGGTCGCCGTAATCAATGAAACTTTCGCCCGCAAATTCTTTCCAAAAGAAGACCCCATCGGCAAACGCTTTGGCATGGGAGATGCGAAGAACAGCGGGGATTATGAGGTTGTGGGCGTCGTGGAGGATGCGAAATATCAGAGCGCGCGCGAGCCGGCTTACGCGACGTTTTTCCTGCCCTTCGGGCAAATGGCGAAAGATCCCAAGCTATCCTGGCTGATCTATTCCGAGGAGCTTGGCGACATCGAGTTGCACGTGGCCGGACATCCGGAGAATTTGGAATCCACCATGCGGCGAACACTCGCCGACATTGATCCCAACCTCACCGTTCTCAACGTGGTGAGCTTGACCGAGCAGATCAGCCGCAATTTCAATCAAGAGCGCCTGATCACGCGGCTTACTGAGCTATTCGGCCTTCTTGCGCTTATCCTCGCCTGCGTGGGGCTTTATGGAGTTACGTCTTACACCGTCAGCCGGCGCACCAACGAGATTGGCATCCGCATGGCGCTGGGGGCGGAGCGTGGAAATGTGGTTTCCTTGGTGCTTAAGGGCGCCATCTGGCAGCTCGCGCTCGGCCTCGTCATCGGCATTCCGGCCACCCTGGCGGCGGGCCGCGCCCTTGCCAGCCAACTCTACGGGGTGAAGAGCTATGATCCGCTCATCATAGGCTCGGCCGCGCTCGTGCTTGCCCTGTGCACGCTTGCCGCCGCGTTTATCCCCGCGCGCCGAGCCGCTTCCATCAACCCTATAGTGGCGTTGCGGTTTGAGTGAGCGCTCGGAGCCCGTTGGCCGCGCCGAAGTACAATCCAGGGCTGTATGACTCCCGATGCATCAGGGCTCCAGCCCGCCCACAACCCGATACTTTATACGAGCTCACCCAGGCGGTGACGAATGTCCCAACGATGGATTCTCCCACTTCGATACGGCTTTCAGGTTCGATGCCGCTCGTCGATTAACAATAACTTTGCGCTTGAATCCCTTCCATGCAATAACTTCCCCAAATTCCGATAGCAAGGCGCGATTTGACTAGTCTCATAAGACCTGCTATAAGAGGTATTGCAGGGTTCGAACTTAGGGGGCTAACAAGTCCAGGTGCTGGTCCTAAGTTGCTGAAATGTAATGAGTTAGTCTTGGGAGGGACGGATGCAAGCTTCTTCTCGCAAGGGTCGGGTCCGGCGCGCTCGATCTGCCGCCAACAATGGCAATGGCGCAGGGCGCCTTCACGCTCGGAGCCGCGCCGCGTCCAAAGCCGCGCCACGCCATGTGACGCCAGCGGCCTCGGCCAGCGGCAAACGGGCTCCGGCCATCACGGAGATGGACCGAAGCGATCCGCAGTTCAAGGCGGCGCTCAAATCCTTCAGCGCCGCCGCACGATACTTCCAAAAACAGGACTACGGAAAGGCTCATGATCTTTTTGAAAAAGTTGCTGCCAGCGCTGCACGCGATCTGGCAGAGAGAGCGCGGGTCCATTTGGTCCTGTGCGGACAAAAATTGGGACGGCCAGGCCCGGCGCCCAAGACCGCTTCTGACAATTACGACTTGGGAGTGGCGAAGTTGAACGCACGCGATCTGGGACAAGCCATCGATTTCC
Source organism: Terriglobia bacterium (assembly GCA_035308965.1). GTDB lineage: Bacteria > Acidobacteriota > Terriglobia > UBA7540 > UBA7540 > DASYXZ01. The sequence continues at coordinate 317,966 of DATGFN010000022.1, forward strand.
TAAACAAGGCGGATAAAGCCAATCCTCACGGCGAGCACATCCAATACGCCCTGGCCGCAGCTCATGCGATCCAAGGCAACATCGAAGCCGCGCTTGAGCACCTGAAAGACGCCATTGCTCTCCGTTCCGGAAACCGCTACCAGGCTCGATACGATGATGACTTCCAATCATTGACAGCCGACCCTCGTTTTCAGCGCCTCGTTTCCCCGGGAGACGGACAAAAATCCTGACATCCTCCTGCGGCGCGGGCTGGTGGACGATATAACCTCTGGTGGGCAAGACGGGGCTATGAAAGTAGTCAGCATCGGGGGAGGAACGGGCCTATCCGCCCTATTAAGAGGGCTCAAGCTTCACGTCGCCGAGCCTTCGCGCCGTGGTCGCTTTAGAGCCACCATTTCCCGCCTCACTGCGGTCGTGACCGTCACGGACGAAGGCGGCAGTTCCGGCCGTCTGCGCCGCGAGTTCCAGATTCTTCCTCCCGGCGACATTCGAAATTGCATGGTGGCGCTGGCTGAAGATGAGAAGCTCTTCACCCGCCTTTTTAACTACCGGTTCACCAATGGGAGAGGCCTCACAGGCCACAGTTTCGGCAATCTGTTTCTTGCCGCCCTCACCGAGCTTACCCACGATTTTGCCAAGGCAGTGCGCGTCTCAAGTGAAGTGCTGGCCATTCGCGGAGAGATTTTTCCCTCCACGCTTTCTGACGTGCGGCTCAAGGCTCGCCTTCAGGATGGCCGCATTATCGCAGGCGAGTCTGACATCACGAAAACGCGCGTGCCTATTCGCCGTTTGCAGATCGTCCCCGGGCGTTGCCGCCCCTTGCCGGAAACGCTCGCCGCGCTGGAAGAAGCTGACCTCATCACTTTGGGCCCGGGCTCACTATATACCTCGCTGATCCCGAATTTGCTGGTGCGCGGAATCCCCGACCAGATCATGCGCTCCAAAGCGCTCAAGGTATACATCGCGAATCTGATGACCCAGCCCGGCGAAACGCGCCGCTACACGGCTGCGGACCACGTGCGCGCTCTGAATGACCACGCCGGTGGAGTCCTCTTTGATCGCGTGGTGCTGAATACCCAACCCATTTCGCCGGCCATGCGCAAGCGGTATCGGGCGCAGGAGGCGGAACCCGTAGTCATCGACCTGCACGAGATCCGCGCCCTGGGCGTGGAACCGCTCTGCGCCGACCTGCTTGATGAGCATCGGGTCGCCCGACACAATTCCCCGCGCCTTGCCCAACTCTTGCTCGACTTGGCCTCAAAACCTTGAGGGGTAATTAGGGCCAAAAAGTGTCCTTGCTTCTTTTCTTGGCATACGACCCACCTTCTAAGTTGCTTAGTCTTGGAAAGTTGAAGCCAGAGGTTTCTCATGTGACTCTAGTGACTGTAGTGAGATAGCTGGCCTGACGGGCAGCAGTCGGACATATAAACTATAATTGTAGTATAGCGCTAACAATCCAAAGTTCCGGCCCTGAGCTAGGACCAGATTTGCCCATCCGTTGCGTGGCCCCATGACCTTCCCATTAAGCTGTTTTCTCTTTGGATAAGTTATAGACATATACGCCAATTTAGTGCTTGACAATCGATTACCGTCTGACTAGTATCCCGCCGTTCACTTCTCCCGTCATTATAAAGTTACTTTCCCCAGGCACGTAAAAGCGGCAGAGGTATTGCCAAACACATACGCGCTCCCCGGCTGGAGCCGGGACCACAATAAGTTTGCCTTCCCGATTGAATCGGGACGGCCCCGGATCAAATCGCGACAGGGTTCGACCGGACCGAGCCAGGTCCCGATCAAATCGGCGCTCCTCGATATTGAATGACAAGTTAAGCGTCAGCAATTTTTCAACGAACTGCGTAAATCAGTGCCTTGTGTCCGTGTAAGAAGTTTGGGTGTTCCGCCGTCTGAAATGATCTTATCGTCCCCCAATGGCGCGCCAAGAACAATGGCCTGGGGATTCTGGTAATGGATCAGTTTGTTGTAGCGGCGGTCTCTGACCGCCGGATCCTATTGAATCAAAAGACGGCGGTCAGAGACCGCCGCTACAAAAAAATCAAACTGACCCACTACCGGGAATCCGGGTGACATGATTCGCCAAAGCCCATGCGCTGCTTGCTTCGGACTGGCACGCGCCCGCTGGTTCGATATGGCGGAGCTCCAGGCTGATCTTGCGGCGGTAACGGGTTGAGAAACGGAGAGAATCGAGTTTGACGGATTTCGCGAATGGGTGTCTGCGGATAGCACGCCAACCCCACCATTCTAATTGGCGGGGCCGCAGTGCTTATTGTCGTGGCAAGCGGCAACCTTTGTCGCGGCGATCCCGCGTTTCCGTCGCCTTTTGTAGCGGCGATTTTACATCGCCATTTTTACCTTTCTGAGTGATTCACATGGCCGGAGCACTTTCCCAGCCGAATAACGGAAGAACAAACCGCGGCGGCCGACGAAAATTCTTGGAAGCGGCTCAATCTGAAATGCAGGGATTCTCCGATCACAGATCCCAATGCATCGGGACAATCGGAGTCCGAAGATCGGACTTCTCCCGCAACTGCGGGATCAGAATTACAACCTAACGGACTTAAATCATGCCCCAGCCTAACAACGGAGTCACCCGTCGCGGAGTTTCAAGCAGCGAGACTCCTCGCTACCCGACTCTGAAGGGAACGGCGGCGGTGTCCCAACCCGGATTATTCCCGCCCCCCTTGCTCTCCGATCCGCGCGTGGCGCGAACCAAGTCAATCATCCGCAGCCAGATGCACCGCCGCATCACGGTTCCGGCGCTGGCCGCCGAGACTGGCTTGAGCGTCTCCCGCCTCTCGCACCTTTTCAAAGGCCAGACCGGCCACGCCCCCGCCCACTATTTGAAGCAGTTCCGAATGGAGCGCGCCCGGGAATTGCTCGAAACCACATTCTTCAGCGTCAAGGAAATCTGCGCCCAAGCGGGCATCGGCGACGTCAGCCACTTCGTCCGCGACTTCGAAATGATCTACGGACTCTCACCGGCAAGGTATCGATTGAAGTCGGGTGCGGGGAGTCGGGAGTAGGGAATAGGGATTAGAATTTGGGGATTGGGTATTCGGGATTAGAGGAAGACCCGGCCTACTGTCTACAGACTACGATCTACTGTTTGTTGCCCCAGGCAGCAAAGCCCGCCAACAAACAGCAAAATCCGCTAATGATTTTATCTTGTTGACATATCAACTAATGTTATTAATTCGGGGTCGCCAATCTACCGGCGCGAAATAAACCAAAACAATCGAAAGAGACCTGATAGACTGGACCCAAATTGACCTCGAGTTGGCCCGATTTGAGCGGAGTCACAGAAGAATCCTCGGTGTTCAAATATGCGAAGGGCGGCGCGTCCCATTAGGTCCTTCTCCTGTTAGTCAGGGGGATAGGCTTGGATCGTGTCCGCCGGTACTAGTATTTCTTAGGGAAAATGAGGATTAAGGCCATAGGAGGGGCGAATTATGACTCGACTTATTTCCGCGCGCAAGACTCGTGTGGTGTTGGCGTGCACGGCATGCATTTTAATTGGGCCATCCATAAGGTTGCAGACAAAAGCGGCCCCAATAGATGGTGCCACTCTCGGCCCTTCGCACGGGCCGTTGGGAGATTTCATCCCGTGTCTATTCAGCTCCGAAGAGAATAGGGAAATGCACGTTTTGAACAGCCCCACCAAAGCTCCACCTAAACCGAAGCCTATCGACGATGCAATGGCCATGCAGATCTATGCGTCGACCACTGATGCCATTGCGAAGTTAGCAACCTCGGCCGATGGTACCGCACAGGAACAGGCTCAGCAGTTCTTGGTATTGTTTTCCGAAAAAGTCAAGCCGACTGATTTGAAGGATAAAATGCCGATCGAGGCTTATGCATTGATCGTTCAAAAGGCGCAGGAGGCGTCTAAAGAGGTCGAAGCCAATGTTGAGAAGTCATCAATCTACACACCGAAGCCGGAAGACTATACAAAGGATACGACCGACGCGATTGCGGCCATCAAGCAAGCTATGGCTGCTGTGACATTTGCTAAGAGTGCTGGCCCGATTGGCGGTTCAGGTGCCCGGCGACTGATTGATGCAACTGTTACTGCTGTCAAAACCAAATCTGATGACCGCACCGCCGTAAATGATTTCCTTATGAACCTTAGTATCCCGAACATCGAGAATTCCACACCCGACTCTGCAAGGCAGGCCATCGAGCTCGAGGCACGTGACGCTATGAATAGAATACACAGCAACAAGGAGTTTCTAGTGCATCCAGTTTCGTCGCAAGGCTATCTGCTTCCAACACAATTGCAGCAGATCGAGGCTGCTGCCGCTGCCGCGCTTCAAGGGGTCACTGTTGCGGCAAGCAAGCTAATCGGAGTTGGTGGGACAGTGCCCACGCCCAAGGCGCCCGACGACGTTAGCTGCTCAATGTCAGTTCTATCGTGGAAAGAGACCAGTGATACATTTGGCCGCAGAGTAGCGAATACTTATGTTGCTGTTCAGGTGAACGTGAGAAATCTTAATAACAAGAATGAGTTCCTCATTCATGATATCCAAGTGGCCATAGACACTGGCGTACCCGTGAATGCTCTTGACCAAGATGCGAATGGCGACCAGACCCAAAGAATCAACCAAAACAAGAATCTGGGAAGGTTTCAAGCTGGGCGCGACAAGCTTTTGGTGCGCGCTGTAGCTCAGCGCGGTCAGACGGAAGACCGCAGGAACCTCGCGGTGAATGCATTAGAGATGATTGGCGCCGTCGCAGCGACCGGCTCCGTATCGGCAAAAGGCGGGGATTTGAAGACAGCAGTGGCAGTATTTCAGGGCGCATTTATTCCGGGTTTTAATAAACTCTTTCCTGACCACACAGTTGAACAGCTAAACCACATCAACGATCTCGTTTTCTCGGCGTCCTCTACCAGTAAAGTGCTTGTTCCGATTCAGGGTTCTGTTCCTCTGGTTACGTTTATCGCTGAAAGACCCATTGAAGAGCTACCATTCGCCTGGTGCGGTCAAAAGAAGGGCGCGGACCACACAGGCCGGGATGCCTGTGATCTTGACTCCCCAAGCGGAGCGTCTATGGCAACGGCTCCCCGCGAACTTCCATTTGGAAAATGGAGGGCGCTCGCGCTTGAAATACTTCAGAACCGGACTTTCGTCGTCCTCGGTGGCGTCCATATCCAGGAAGTCCAGGGAACATCGAAGATCGCTAATCTTAATTGTCCAACCTTCTCGAGCGGTGAGGTCGACGTTTCCCAGACCAAGGACGGGATTGTTAGCTGTTCCGTGACCGGAAATAGTTTGGACAAAGTGTCGAGCGTGGCGTTGGAAAAAGGATCGGAGAAGATCGCAGGAAAGATCAAAGCTGCCGCGGATGGGAACTCTGCGACGCTGCAATTCGACCCGGTTAAACTCTGCTCTGGGGACGGAAACTATTCCATCTATCTCGTGGACAACTCGAGTACGGAGACGGACTCCGGGCAACTCATTGCTTTGAAAACTCAGCCATTAGTAACTGATGTGAAAGGGAGCGCAAGCGACGGCACGCTGGATATGGCGAAGGACCCCGCAACACTTACCCTAAACGGCGGTCATCTTGATTTGGTTAAGGACGCGTCCCTTGTGGACGAAAGCGGGGGGCTAGTCCATGGAACTCTTCAGTCAAGCAAAGCGGGCGGGAGTTCGATTCAAGTGAACTTCACACTGAGCGGCCTTGGCGCTACATCCGGAAAGACATATCATCTTAAATATAGCTTCTGGACGCCGACTACAGAAATCGAGGCGAAAACTATCACAGTAAAGACAAGTGGCTCACCGCCAGCCGCCCCGGCTGCGCCCACCAAAAAGGGCGGCGGCGGGTAAAAGGCTTTGTTTCCCAGGAAGTTTGGAAAACGCTTCAAGAAGATTCAAACGACAAAAACTCGGTGATAAGGCTTGCAATTAGAATTCCCGAGAGGGGGCATTCATGAGGAGTTCCGTAACCTTCGCTATTGTCGCATTGGCTGCCCTTTGTCTGCCCACGGTTGCCCAGAAGCCGGCGCAGCCGGAGTGCATCGCTGCGCTTTAGGACTGGTATGTGGAGGGGACTATAACAATTCCCACCGATAACAAGGGTGTTTGTCCAGTGAAGACGGGGGCAGATCAGAAGTGTTTACCAATCCCTACGGTTGACATGCGGGACGACGCTTTTGACAAGGATGACTATCCCAAGCGGCCGGTTGAGGGAGAATTAATCATTAAGAACGGAATAGGGAACAATGACTTTCTATTTTGCGTCCCGATCCGTGAATCGCCAGGTTGGAGAGCATACGAACGCAAGTACGACGAAATAGCCACGCCCGCCTTCGGGTACAGGCCCTTGGAGCATCTAGGGACCGATGAGGCAACGGTCATTAGCGCAGCCACCTCCGCCACAGCCACCATAATTGCCACTTCTAAGGCGACCAATAACACCTGGAAAACCGGTTTAGGGGTTGCGGGCTTAGGGTATCCAGTATTCTATTTTGTCAAAGGCTATATTCGCCGAGGGTACCTGCCGTTTCGGGAGCACGCTGAACCCGACACCTACTATTTGGCAATCAACTCCGAGGGGCGGTATCCGATAAATTCGAACGGGGGTCACGATTCCCAAGTCTTTGCTCCCCCTCCAGGAGGAACCTTAGCTGTCTTTGCATTGAAGGAAGAGGGGTTTTGGCCAGCTGCATTGACCTTACAATCTTTGTCGGGGCTCCCTTTAGGTCAGCTTCCAAGATCGGGAGGACAGTCCGGAGACTTGAGTAAGTGAAGACTTAGACTGTGTCGAATAATGAATCACGTTACAGGGCAATTTCATTTCGTGATTCTCAGGAGAGTCCCTTTGCCGGCGAAACCAAATTACAGGCTCTCCTTCCCTAGAAAATCTGCAGTCCTTTCTCCCTCCCGGCCAAATTATCAAGAACTAGACGCGCTAGCTCCGGATTTGGAATACGGTCAGTGTGATTGCCTGAAACAGAGGATTTGGCGGAGAATTAACTGACGAAACAGCTATAGAATCATCGGCATGTCCGGCCCTTCAGCGAATCCTTAAGGAGTTTTGCGAAGAGGAGCGCTCCATGAAGCAAGTTCCGTCTTCCGCATCACGTCGAGAGGCGCTAAAGGCAGCGGGGGTGTCCGGCCTCAGCGCCTTGATGTCCGGATGTACGTCGATCCTTACCAAACGACCGCAATTTATTTGCAAAACTGCGCCTGACCCTCTCCCGCCAAAACCTCAACTCACAATCGATGCACACTGTCACATATTCAATGGCACAGATCTTCAGGCGAAGGAGTTCATCGAGCAGATCGTTCTCCGGGAGAAGGGCGTATTGGATTCGGTGGTGAGCCTTTTTGGATCCATCATGCAGGACATTGTGTGGGGCAATGCCCCGGATGGCAAAGAGGAGCTTCAGATACTCAAGGCCCTGACTGCCTGTGCGCGCGGCTACACGCTGACGAACAATCTGGAAGGTCACCGAGAGAACGGCTACAGCAGAGCTAAACAGGCATTAATGAAAACAGCGGCATACCGTTCATATATACAGCGTGGAAACCTTGCCCAAGCGAAGTTCTCAGGAACAGCCATTCCAGCTAATTACGAGGATAGAATGTGGGCTGAGTTGCACCGAAGGCTGCAAGGAACTCGTAGTGAATATGTTCAAAGCCGAGAAGGAACTTACCGAAGGCACAAGTTCGCTGGTGGCCAAGGAAAGAGCACAGGTCCTTCGGTTGAGCCCTCCGTAACTACTCCTTCAGAAGCGACTACTCCCGATCAACTCTCGCTGGCCGGCACTCTGGATTATTTCGTAGAAAGTTTTCAATATCGATATGTTGCGATGCATGATTACTTGGATACTTTTGCCCAAACAAATGGACGCGGAATCGATTTGATGCTCGCTAGCATGGTGGACTATGACTGGTGGCTCGCCCAAGGCAAGAGCACTAGAACTTCGCTTCCCGAGCAGGTGGCGGTAATGGAGCAGATCAGCGTCCTGTCCCACGGACAAGTGCATGGGTTTGTTCCTTTTGACCCGCTACGGGAAGTTGCATTTAAAGCCCAGAAGCGCCGGGCAAAATACTCATCCCTGGCATTGGTGCAAGATGCCATTCTGAATCGAGGATGCATCGGAGTGAAGTTATATCCCCCCATGGGATTTGCTCCCTATGGAAATTCTGACATATGGCCCCAACATCCCGAGTACTTGAAGTTACGCGATCTCCCAACGTGGACAGCTAAAATGATTCATTATAAGGGCGACAATACTTCAGCCAATTTTGGGCAGCGTTTAGATGAAGCTCTCGCCGAGCTCTATAGCTGGTGTTGTTCAAACGAAGTTCCCATCATGGCCCATTCGCACATGTCAAATGGCGGGATACAGCAATTTGACGCGTTGGCTGGAGCTCAGCACTGGGAGCAGGCACTCACAAAGTTTCCGAAATTGAGGATCAGTTTCGGGCATCTTGGCGACTTCCCCGACGTTGATGCGGAGCCTACAGAGGCAACAAAATTCGTCAAACTAATGGGGAGTGTTGCTGTCCAGCAATCGGGCATGCATGCCTACGGGGACGCAGCCTATTATTCAGACGTGATTAACAATTTGGACGAGCTTAAAGAGCGCTTCATCAGCTTTTACACATCAGGCCCTGGATCCGGAACCGCGGTCCTTCCGAACCATATGATGTACGGGAGCGACTGGAATCTGCTCCTGAATTACGGAGACATAAAATCATATCTCGAACAGTTCGTTACTTTGTACAATGACCTGGATAATAGGTTCTCAACTGAGGACGGACTAAAAGTATCGGAGCGCTTCTTTGGATACAATGCCGTTGATTGGATAGGGTTGAGGAAACCGGGTCTCGCGCGCCAGCGATTGGAAACCTTCTATGCCCGAAATGGAATCAACACTGCTACTCACCCTCCCGGCTGGACGGCAAAGGTAGATATTTCGTGCAATCCATCGTGATGGCATTCAGCGGGTAGTCACCCTCTGCGAAGGCCACTCAAATGCCGAGCATCAAGGTTCTCTCGATTGACGACGGGGGATACGCGGGATCATTACGGCGATCATTCTGGGCGAAATGCAAAAGAAAAATTGTAACGAAGGGCCCGCTCTTCGGTCCTGCGGCTTCTCCATATCCTTTGGATAAAGATTTGGAAGAGCCGTCCGTCGGTTGACGGACTAGATAGCGAGCCTTGCGCTACAATCGCGCACGATCTACGTGGCGGGTGACGACGTGAAGAGCATCAAAGTTCTCTCAATCGATGGCGGGGGGATACGCGGGATTATTCCGGCGATTATTCTGGGGGAAATGCAAAAGCGGGTGGGCAGGAATTTGTGGGAGGTGTTTGATCTTATTGCGGGGACGTCGACGGGGGGGATTATCGCGTTGGGGATTGGGACGACGGGTAACAAAGGGCAGCCATACACACCGGACGAATTGCTGAAGCTTTACGTTGATAATGGGCCGGCGATTTTTAAGAAGAATATCCTCACACCGGAGAAGGAGCTGATTTTGCCGAAGTATTCACCGGACGGTCTGGAACGCGTTCTGGCGGAATTCTTCGAAGCCACGGAATTTAAGACGGCGCTCACGCCGCTGCTGATCTCCAGCTACGATCTGCAAACCCAGCTACCTTTCTTCTTTAAGAGCCACCGGATCGCCGCCCAGCCGAATTACAATTGGCCGGTAACGTCCATTGCCAGAGCGACCTCCGCGGCGCCCACGTTTTTCCCGCCGCTCCACCTCACCAAAGAGGCCGAAGACTACGCGCTGGTGGATGGCGGCGTGTTCGTGAACAATCCGGCCATGGCGGCTTTTGCGGAAGCGCGACACCTTTATCGTGGCTCGGAACAATTCCTCGTTGTCTCGGTGGGCACGGGCGATCGGCAGGATAGCATCTCCTATGCTCAAGCCAAAGAATGGGGATTGCTGGGTTGGGCCCGGCAGATTGTTCCGGTGATGATGGACAGCGTTTCTGAGGCAGTTGACTATCAACTCGACCTCATGCCGGGATGCACCTACCGTCGCCTTCAGGTTGAAGACTTGCAGGCGACGGAAAACGAGATGGACTGTGTGACGCCGGAGAATCTTGCCAACCTTCAGAAAACTGCCAGAGATTACGTGGCTGCGCACTCGGATGAATTGGACGCCATCTGCGCCCAATTAAAAGAGGGGCGGGGAATTGATGTGCCGGGGATCGGGCGCTAAGTAAAAGTAGACTGTAGACAGTAGGCAGAAGGCAGGGGGAGAGCATTCAAGATTCAAATATCAGATTCAAGATTCCAGGTTTCAATCACAAAAGGAACCAAACTGCAGGCTGAACGAAAGCACACGGGAAATCGAGCCTCTGATTCAAAATTCCAGATTTCAAACTCAACCATCCGACCTTGGATTCAGAATCTCAAATCTCAGCCAGCTAGTGATGTCATTCGGAATGGAATTCCTTTCGAAGCGCCTATCATTTCCGTGAAAGCGGAAATCCAGTCCTTCGTTAGCGCCTCTACAATGGTTTACGAGCTTGGATTCCCGCGTTCGCGGGAATGACTGCTCGCCGCGGCGAGGGAACGCCCGCGCCAAGCGAATGACACCACTACACTCAACCACAAACCCTTGCCATCCGCCCCTAATCAGGATAGATTGGTGCCCACACCTTTGAAAAGCAGGCAAAACAATGGCTAAGCAAGGTCTGAAGGCTGAGCACGGATTTTCCGTCATGATTTTGGCGGCGGGGAAGGCGACGCGCTTCAAGTCCGAGCACTCGAAGATGCTGCACAAGCTGGCGGGGCGGCTGCTGGGCGAATATATTTTGCGGACGGCGGCGGCGATTGTCCCTCAGCGGATTTACATGGTGATTGGTCACGAGGCGGAAACCTTGCGCAAGATTTTTATGCGCGCCAACCTGCATTTTATCGAGCAAGCGGAGCAGCGCGGCACCGGGCACGCTCTGATTGTCTCGCGCAAAGTTATCGAAGCCTGCCCCAGCGAGCACTTGCTGGTGCTGGTGGGGGATGCGCCTTTGCTGCGCGCCGAAACTTTGCGTGAACTCGTGGCGGCGCATACCAAGTCCGGCGCGGCCGCCACTGTGCTCAGCACGCGCGTGGACAATCCGCATGGATACGGGCGGGTGATTCGCACCGGGCCGGCCAAAGGCAATCGCGTGCGCGCCATCGTGGAGGAAAAAGTCGCCACGCCGGCGCAGCGCAAAGTGCAGGAGATTAATTCCGGCATCATTTGTTTTTCGCGCGCGCAGCTTGTGAAGCATCTGAGTGAGCTTTCCGACGATAACGCGCAGAAGGAATATCTGCTCACCGACATGATTGAGATCTTCAATAAGCACGGGCAACGCGTGATGGCATTCGAGGTAGCCGATTCCCGCGAAGTGCTGGGCGTAAACGACCGCGTGGAGCTGGCACAGATGGAGCGCATCCTGCGGCGGCGCAAGGCGGAAGCGCTGGCGCGCGAGGGTGTGACGGTGGTCGATCCGGACGCGACTTACATTGATGACGACGTGACGGTGGGGCGCGACACGGTGATTGAGCCTGGCGTCAGCCTGCTGGGCGCAACCAAGGTGGGCAGCGCGTGTACGATTCGACTACATTCAACCATCACCGATTCGGTGGTTGGCGACCGCGTGATGGTGCGCCCGAACTGCGTGATCACCGGCAGCGAAGTCGGCGCGGACGTGATTCTGGGGCCATTCGCGCACCTGCGCGACGGCGCCGCCATCGAGCAGGACGCCCGCATTGGCAATTTTGTGGAAGTAAAAAAATCGCGCGTGGGACGTGGGAGCAAGGCCTGGCACCTGACTTATCTGGGCGATGCGACGCTGGGAGTGAAAGTGAACATCGGCGCGGGCACGGTGACCTGCAACTACGATGGCGAGAAAAAAAACCACACGGTTATTGATGACGGAAGTTTTATCGGCAGCGGCTCCATGTTGGTCGCGCCGGTAAATGTGGGCAAGGGCGCTTACGTGGCCGCGGGTTCAACCATCACGCAAAACGTTCCGGCCGAATCGCTGGCCCTGGGGCGCGCTCCGCAGGTGAATAAAGAAGGATGGGTGAAAGCGCGAAAGCAGGCCAAGCTCGCGGCCACCTCGGACGTGCGTTATGCCGGCACGGTGGCAATCATCGATGTTTCGGGCCGCGTCACCCTGGGCGAATCTTCCAAGGCTTTGGGGCAGCGCATCAAGCAGGCGATGGAGGCGGGGAGCAAACGGGTGCTGGTAAACATGGCGCAAGTATCCTATATCGACAGCTCCGGCCTCGGCGAGTTGGTGGGCGCGTTTTCCAGAATCCAAAAGGTCGGCGGACTATTCAAGCTGGCCGGAGTGACGAAAGAAGTCTCCTATCTTTTTCACGTAGCCAACTTCGACCGCCTGCTCGATATGCATCTCGACGAAGCTTCGGCCCTTGAAAGTTTCAACAAGACTCCGGCCAAAGAAGCGGACAAAGCCTGAACTGCCGCCACGCTCAATAGGGATTGTCCCGGCGTTTCTGACTGTAAATTCCAACCGACTAAGAGATCTCTGCAAATCAGTGTGAGACAAAAAAATAAACACGCTCTCACCGCAAAGCGGGACTGAGGCGCAGAGGCGCGCAACTTTCCAGTGCCGCCAAGGGCCGTATACGCCGCCAATTTCGCTCCCCTTTTTACATTGCCACGGTAAGAAATTCGCGCCACGAGCGGCGCCGCGGCCAGAGGCCTTAATGCATCCCACTTGGTTTCAATGATTTAGGAATGAACCAATCTGGCACTTCCATTGCTTTAGGAGGGCGAGGGTTGAGAGCGCCAGAGAAAGAAAAGCTCCCCCAAAGAAAAGATTCGGAAAAAAAAGGAGAAGCAACAATGGCCATCGACGAAGTGAAGACGGAAGGAACGCAGAACAATTATTCAGTCGGCGCATCGAATCACACCAGCATTTTCATGGTCATATTTCTGATACTGGCTGGACTGGTGGTGGGTGAGGTTTACTCGATCAAACAAATTGGCTCTGTGCATGACGCAGTGACCGCCGCCCAAGCCAAGGATCGCGCGGACATGGAAGATCAACTCTCTACCAAGGTTGCCGCAGTGGAGAACTCGAGTGCCCAGGCGCTCGAAGCCATGAAGACTGAACTCGACAACACTTCTGATCGCATGGGATCGACCGGCAAGCAACTCGCGCACGCCAAGCTCCTGGTGACCAAACTCCAGAAAGATCAGGAGGACCAGGCCAACGAGTTGAAGCAGGAAATTTCCACCAAGGCTGACCAGCAACAGGTGGGCGCGCTCACCGAAGATGTCTCCGCTACCAAATCCGACTTGGAGAACACCAAGAAGGCGGTGACCGACACGAAAACCGACCTCGGCATGGCGCGCAGCGAATTCGGAACGCTCATTGCCCGCAACCACGATGACCTTGAGCAACTGCGAAAGATGGGCGAGCGCGATTATTTTGAGTTCACCCTTCCTCGCAACAAACAGGAGACGGTGGCGGGCGTGGGACTGGTCCTGAAAAAGGCCAATGTGAAATGGCACCGGTTTGATGTGAACCTTGTCGCAGACGACATGACGATTCAAAAGAAGAACCGAACCGTCAATGAGCCGATCTTTTTCGCGGTCAAGGATTCCAAGAGATTCTACGAACTCGTGGTGAATTCGGTGTCGCAAAACCAAATCAAGGGCTATATCAGCACGCCCAAGAACATGGAGTCTGCTTCCGCAGCTACGGGCGGAAAGTAAATTCCATCGGGACGCATACCTGGACGGTACGGATACGGAGCCTGCGCGGTTTGCAGGCTCCTTGCCGTTTTTAGGCGCCGCGGGTCACGAATAGATCAGGCGAACAAAATTTTTTGCGAAGCGCCGGCAAGTTCGGTTACAATGAAATCAAGCCGGGGGAAGAGCGAGATCCCCGAAGATTTCAAGGCGGATGGCTTGGCGCCGTGAGGGCGGCGGCTAAAATCATCTGACGAAAGCAAGCTCCCGACGGCCACGAAGTCAGCGCGCATCGCGGATTTCGGGCCCCATCTGAAACCAAGCTGGACAAAGCGCCAGGGTCCGGCCATGTGGAAACCTGAGGAGGTATCCCAGTCATGGTCAAGCGCGTATTGTTGTCCGTTGGCCTTTTGGTGTTGTGCGTATCCTTCGCAAGAGCGGCTAAAAATTCAATCCCTGCCGGCTCCGTGCTCCATTGCCGCCTCACCCAAACTCTTTCCACCCGATTAAACGCCGAGGGCGATCCATTCACCGCCAACGTCACTGACCCGCTGGTGATTGACGGGCGTGAAGTGATTCCCGCCGGCGCCAGAATCGAAGGGCGCATCGCGCAATTGCAGCGTCCGGGCCGCATCAGGGGCGTGGGGGAAATGCGCCTGACGGCGGAAAAAGTGGTGATGCCCGATGGCGCCTCTTATCCGCTCAGCGCCATTCTGGCCGCTGTCTATGGCACGGAAGGCAATGTGCACGGCGAAGAGGGCGGAGTGAAAGGCCCGAATTCGCGGCTGCGAACCGTGAAGGAAGTTGGAGCGGGCATGGGCGGCGGCGGATTGGTGGGCACCATTTTCGGCGGCTTTACCGGCACCATCATCGGCGGAGCCATCGGCGGCGCGGCCGGATTTCTAGATACCATGCGCAAGCGCGGTCCGGACCTCGCTCTGCCCACCGGCACGCAAATGAATTATCAGTTGACTCGCGATCTCGATGTGGAAGGACAAGTAGCGACGCGAAGAAACAGTAGGACGGGCGCTGAGGTCATTGAAACCCCCGTAAAGTAGATTGAAGAAAGTAGGTGGCAGGTCGAATGTGGTATGTCGGCCTGCCGCCTTCCGGATTCACTTCGATTACTCCACGCAAGGCATGGCAAGGCAAGCTTGCTTGCTCATCACACTGATGTCATCCCCCTTAGGTTTAAGCGCATTCTTCCCGCCAGGCGGGATAGACTTTGGGTTCGCGGGCCGAAGAAAGGGCCTCCGGCCAGGAAACGCAGACCGAGGCTAGGCGCTTGACAATTCATGTAGGAATTCATACTATTTAGGTATGAAAACTACTGTTTCAGAAAAAGGACAAATCACCATTCCAAAACCTCTCCGTGTTCGTCTGGGGATTCGCGCCCGGCAAGTCCTCGAGGTGAAGGAAGAAAGTGGCCGCCTTGTCTTCACCAAGGCTGAGCCCGCCGATTCGGTGGAAAGCGTCTTCGGCATCCTGGACCTGGGCGGGCCAACAGATCAAGTGATGACGTCCCTGCGCGGGAGACCCGAGAACAAGTGATCACATCTGTGGATACGAGCGTAATCCTTGATGTCTTTGGGGCCGATCCGACGTTTGGCTCTTCGTCCAAGGAAGCACTGCGATCTTGTATCGCGCGAGGACGCTTGGTGGCGTGTGAAGTGGTTTGGTCAGAAGTGGCGGGATTCTTTGCCTCTCCACACGCGGCGCGGGAAGCGATGGAGCGCTTGCAACTCGATTTCAGTCCCCTCACCATGGAAAGCGCTTTGGAAGCGGGCAAAGCATGGAAGGCATACCGAAAACACGGTGGACAAAGGGCCAGGGTGGCCGCCGATTTTCTGATCGGAGCCCATGGCCTCTGCCAGGCCGATCAATTACTCACCCGCGACCACGGTTTCTTCCGGTCTTACTTCAATCGTCTTTCGATTCAGTACCCAGGCAAGATTTAAGGCAAAAGCTCCTTCGCCGCCAAGCGCCGCCACCATAAACTCGCTTCGGTTCTGCGTCCACCGTCCGCTTAACTAAGTCTGTCTGCCGCAGTTGAAGTCCTAGCCTCATATTCCTGCTTGAGAATGATTGGCAAGAATGTTGCCCGGATTTCTAGACACCATGCGCAAGCGAGGTCCTGACCTCGCTCTGCCCACCGGCACGCAAATGAATTATCAGTTGACCCGCGATCTGGATGTGGAAGCGCAGGTAACGACGCGAAGAAACAGTAGGACGGGCGCTGACGTCATTGAAACCCCCGTAAAGTAGATTGAAGAAGGCAGGTGGCAGGTCGAATGTAGTATGTCGGCCTGCCGCCTTCCAGTCTTGATTTATCCCGCTTTATTCCCGCTTATCTTTAATACGACCAATGCTCATGTCGGGCGAGTAGCGGCCTCTTTCTCCTGAGCTTGCGCGAAATTGCCGCGGGTGGCCTCCCGCAAGGCGGGATCGCGCTTTCTATGATGTATGGGCTTAAGTCTCCGGGACAAACTACAATTTCAGAAGAGGATATGTATTTAGCGTTTAGTTTTGCTGTCGCCTACAGGACCAGAAACTTGACTCAATCAGCGCGAGATCAGCAACATACAGTCTCTATTCCCAGCGTAAAACGGCCTCCCCCTCGCCCCAGACTCATACTCAGGTAATGTCCCGATTGTAGTGGATTCGGCGCAACGCTAGAATTTGGTCTGATCCTGGCGATGGGGTAGTGTCTTTTATGGCTTCCCAATCCAAACCAACCCGACCCAACGAGGTCGAACATGAAGGCCGTTTCCCAACCCGGACGAATATCGAGCCGCCTTTTCAAAATATCAGCCCTTCAAATTCTCCGCTGAGGGTTCTTGTAGCGGATGACCATTATCTTTTCCTTCAGGGTTTACTGTCCATTCTGCGTCATGGGGGTTTCGATGTAGTGGGAGAGGCGATGAACGGCCAGGATGCAATCCGTCAGGCGATTGACCGGCAACCCGATATCGCCATTCTTGACCTCTCGATGCCGAAATTAAACGGGATTGAAGCGGCCAGGGAAATTGGCAAAATGGTTCCTCACACCAAGGCTCTTCTGCTTACCATGCACAACGAGTACCCTTACATTCTTGAGGCCCTGCATGCGAGAATTCGTGGATACGTTCTAAAATCCCGCGCCGCCGCCGAACTTCTTCGGGCCATCCGGGAGGTCAATTTCGGAAATTTCTTTCTTAGCCCCGATGCGTTGCGGGCGCTGGTTAGGGCGTTTTTATACAAAGAGGTCAAGGGCATCGAAGATTTTGCACCGCGGGAAGTTGAAGTCTTTCGGCTGGTGGAACAGGGAAAGACTGTTAAAGAGATGGGACCCATTCTGGGCCTCACTGTTAAGACCATGGACACTTACAACAAAAACTTGATGCACAAGCTGTTTGTTCGTTGCGGCGCGGAACGGACCTACTGACCAAACCGCCGGGGCTTATGCATGACCTGCCTGCTCAAGTTATTCCCCGGCGCTCGACTACATTCTGAAGGCAAACGATGGAGGAAAAAGTATGTTTCACTTAATCTGGTATATTCTTATTGGGTTCATCTCGGGGGTTATTGCGAAATCTGTGATGCATGTGCACCTAACGATCTTCTGGACGGTCGTGCTCGGCATCATCGGATCAATCCTCGGCGGCTCCGTTACCCACATGTTTTCGCGCCCGAGAAACGAACGATTTCATCCTGCCGGCCTCATTTTCTCCACACTGGGCGCAATCCTGGTTCTCTACATTTGCTATAAGTTGAATATTCGTCTTCCCCAGATTAATCCCTGAATGGGAGCAGGCGGTCCGCCGACGTTGCGGTCCGCGGTTTTTGTGTTGCCGCCGGTAGCCTCGGTCAGTGATTTGCTGACCGTGGGTACTTTCAATACAACGGTAGCAGTGATACTCTGGGCCGGTGTCGGCTGCTTGCCCCATCCAGATTGATTATGTCCAAATGCCCAATTCGTATCGGGGGTGAGAAAAGCCACGGTCAGAAGATCACTGACCGTGGCCGCTTTACGTCAGGAGCGACCAATGATGGGACGGAATGTGCGAATCGTGATTTTCCTCTTGGCTTTGCTTGTTGTCTGCGTCGGTGGATGGGTGCTGACGTATCCATCTTCCGGCGATCCGAAGAACATCAAGTACGTTCTCTGGAAGGCCGGGCTCTACAGGCTGAACTTCGACGCGGCGACTGGCGTGATGGTCGGAGACCCCGGCAGGGACAAGCTCGTTGTGGGTAAGACGAAAACACAGCTTCGAGATAGATTCGGGTCACTCCTCTCATCTGCGGAAACTTCACCGTACCTCAGGGGCTGTTACCAGAACTCATCCTGGAAAGGCAGGGAGGTGCTCTTCATTGGGCAGAGTCCATGGATGATAGTATTTGACGGTGACAAGGCCACAAACTTGGTGCTGATTAAGGGGTGCTAGGTCGCGGGGGCCCACACGTCGCGTTTTCTGCGACGTAGGGGTTTAAGTCTCAGGGACAAACTACAAATTTAGAAGAAGACACCTGTTTAGTTCATAGTTTTGATGTCGCCTACATTCCAAAGTTCGGAACGTAGGCGCTGCCCGCGGGCTTCCATAGGAAGTAATATGGCCCATTTCACGAACAGGCAGGAAGACTGGCAGAGGCGTGACTGGCAGATGCTTCGCGAGGGCGGCATCTCCCTGTACAGGCGAAATGAGTATTTAGCCGACGATATGCAATGGCTAGCGGGCCAGAATTACACGATTTACGAATTCGATTGCGGACGATGGAATTCGGAGGATGAGATGTACTCTGAATTTGAGCGGGTGATGCGATTCTCGGAATGGTGGGGACCGACATGGGGACATAACATGGACGCTTTTGAGGATTGCTTATCGGACTTGCCAATCCGCAAAGACGGCGGTGCGGTGTTGGTACTCCGCAGGTTCAATATTTATGCGAGTGGCGCCGGCTCGGCATTGGGGCATAATGGCCTCACCAAGGCCGACATCTTGCTTGATGTCCTGGTGAGAGCGTGCAGGTTTTTCTTGTTAACCGGCAGAAGACTCATAACGCTAGTGCACACAGAAAATCCTGACATCCAGTTTGGACCGCTGGGCGCAGTCTCACCAGCTTGGAATCGCCGAGAATGGTTGATAAAAAACCGTTAAGCAGGCCAGGGGGCCGAGGCGCCTCCACGACTTGCCCTGCCTGCTCGCCATAAACCACCGAAAAAAGATATCTGCGCAGCAGGAGCTTGCGGGTCCCCTAGAGCAAGCCGGGTAGCGAAGACCGCAGTGCTTGCGGTCTGCGGCTTTTCGTTTGGATTTACATTATATAATCCTAATATATGCATTATCCATATTTAAATCGCTGCGCAGGCCCACTGTAATAAAGAGATATCGCGGGTGGCGCATACGTTCCGCACTCTGGAATGTATGCGCTCTTCAAGCTTACACTCATGGGCAGCCCCAATTGTTATCGGTCACACCATCCGGTCAATGGAAAGTACGGAAGCGTCATCCAGGAAATAAAACCTCCAACTCGACCACGGCCAATCACCCGGCTTTTCAACCAGCTTTCGCGCCACCGGATTGTTATGCATGTAATTCAGTTTTTCCAGCCGCTTCTTAGGGCTCCAAATGTTTAAGTCATATCCGCCGCGCTGCCAGACCCGGAAATGGGCATGATGATGAACCGCAGGTGGAAGGCTCACGCGAGTGAGCATCCTCCGGCACCAGGGAATGCTCACGTTTTCTTTCAAGTTTTTCAAAACAAACAAGGCGGTGCGTACTTCGAGCTTTTGCATGATTTGAGACGGGTTGGGCTCAATCGAGGGCCAAATCAACAGGTGAAAGTGTTCGGGCATCAGGACATACCCAACGATCTTGAACCCGAGTTCGCTTCGCAGATCGTTCAGAGTCCCGACCCACCGGCGTTTAAACCTCTCCGAGTCGAACAGAGGGGCGCGTCGATAAGTGCTGCGGGTCAGGTAGTGAAGATGGTTCAATCCGTAAAAGTGTCGTTGCCGGGGCACGCGGTTAGCTTACCATTATTAAAGGCCGCATACATTCCATAATGCGGAACGTATGCGCCACCCGCGAACCTGGATCCGTCAGCTGACGGACTAGAACCCGATGTCGTGCGCACGATTGCGAGAAGATCCGCGGACCGCAAAACCGGCGGTCCGCGCTACTAGTTTCACTACGCGGCCGCCCGCCCGATGATTTCAATTTACGGCTAAGGCGCTGACGTTGCAGCTTGCGCTTACCGGTTTGAAAGTGTATTCGCCGCTGGCATCTTGCCCAGTTAGCAAGCGACTATCGACCTCGACTGTCCCGGAGCCGGCGAGGCTTCCGTCTGGCTTCAGCGCCAGGGTAAAAAGAGACTTACCATTGGCGACCGCAATTGACACCTGGCCGCCGGTATTCCGCACCGAATACTGCGCCATGACATGCGCCGCGCCGCAATCGATAACAGCGTCGTCAACTTGGAAATCAACGCGGAGGCCGCCGGCAGCGGAGTAAACGCCGGACATGATGGGACCGGTAGGGATCGGTTTTCCGGCGTTGTCGTTCACGCCAACCATACTGATTGCCATTTGGTCCTGCTTGGCATAGGTCTGAGGCACGGGCTGGAACGCTCCGAATGAGCAAGTCGCGGTTGCGGGGGCGTAGACCGGAACTTTTTCCGTGTAGGCGCTGCCGGGGACCATGGTGCCGTCGCTATAGCGCTTGCTGTGGGCGATCAGGTTGTAGCCGGTGATGATCTGCCCGGCTATGCTCACTGCGCCCGGACCAATCATCTGGCCATTCGGATTCAAGGCCATCGCCACGGGCTGCGGGTGGGTTCCGATCTGCACAACGTACTGATTGGCGCGCGGCGTTATCGAGTAGCCGACGGTCTGCATCACAAGCTTGCTGCAGCCAGATAGGCTCACTCCCCCATAGTTGCGGATGCCATCGATCATTCTGCCCGCGGTAAAGTCCAGCACCATACCAGTACCGATCGCGTATTCTCCATTCATTTGCAGTCCGTGAGGCGCAGGCGGGGGCTTGCCGCCTTCAGGACCCCCGAAAATTTTGCCCACTGCGTCCCCAAACTTCATTAAAGAATTTTTTACGCAATGACCTTTGCTGCCGCCGAGCTCAAGGCAGCGCGTCTCGTCTTTGCCAAGCCCGGACGGTGAGGCGCTTGCGTCCGGTTTCCCCGGGAGTACCAACGGATTTTGGGAAGACGTATTCTGCGCGCGCTCCCTTTCGAGCTGAGCCTGATAGGCGGCGGCCGCGTCGCGATTTACTTTCGCGTACGGCTCCAGGAATTTCGTGGTGAACAGCTTGTCAAACAACTCCTTGTAGAACGCCTCATCACTCTCGTAGTGATTGTGTAATCCGAGGAATGCCTGCGCTTCGGCCGGCGTGTGCGATTTGCCATAGTCCTGCGAGATTTGGTAGGCCGCCGCGGCATACTGATTCAAGTAGCCCCGTTCCTCAGGCGTCGTGTCGCCAAAGCGCCGGCCGGGGGCGAGGCCCATGCGCTGAATGAACGTGGGCATCAAATTAAACACGGCCACCTGGCGCGCCAAAGTGTCGGTTGGATTGCTTCCTTGAATGACCTGCTTGACCTTGTCCACCGACGGCATTCCGGCGAGATAGGACGTGTCGGCAGGCGGACCAGCCGGGCGGCGGATCTGCGGCGGCAGCGCTCGGGCAACCGCACCCGCGGAGGTGGCAGCCAGCAAGAGGGCAGAGGTGAACATTGAAAATAGCAGGGAAGAACGAAAAGAGTCGCGATCAGATTGGAACTGGCTAGCCATGAAGACCTTCTGCACATTTGAACGTAAGGCCCGCGTGCAAGAGACTATTTTAGGTGAAAATTGCTTGCCAGCCAATAAGTTGAGTCGTCGAAATCGTTGCCTGGAAATTACGACTTCCTCAGGGTGGCCCATCCCTCATGTTTCTTGCGATGCGTGGGTTTGGCCTCCGATAAAGAACGCAAAACCAGGAGTTGACGCTTGCCTTATTTCCGGATTCGAGGTCGCTTACATTTCAAAGTCCGAATCGCAGGCGCCACCCGCGGCCCCGTGGAAGGATTATTGGTGTATCATAGAGGCATCGTTCATTTAGATTGAGGGAAATAAACCTATGAGCGCTCTCACGACGCCGCCGAACCATGGCATAGAAATCCTGATAGCCCAAGATAACATCACTCAAGCCGAGCGGCTGAAGCTTGTGCTCGAAAACCGCGGGCATGCCGTGATTGTAGCCATGAACGGGACACAGGCTCTGGCCGCCGCGCGGGCTCGCAAACCTACGCTGATTGTCATCGACATGGTGAGTCCGGAGATGGATGGCTACGAGCTTTGCAAGCAACTCAAGGCAGAGAAGGAGCTGAAGTACGTTCCGGCAATCCTCATGACTTCGCTCACCAGCCCTGAGGAAGTGGTAAAGGGTTTGGAGTGCGGCGCCGATATATTTATCAGGAAGCCGTACGACGAGGCGGCTTTTATTTCACGGATCGACTACGCCCTCTCCAACCGGAAGTTGCGCGAGCGCGAAAAAGTGGATGTGTCGTTGCAGATTTCGATGGGCGGCAAAATCCATAAAATCAACTCCGCGCCGCAACAGGTCCTTGATTTGCTGATTTCGACCTACGAGGACGCGACACGAATCAATGCGGAACTGATTGAGAGGCAGATAGAGCTCGGGCGGCTTGCGGCGGGACTCGAAAAGGAGGTGGGAGAGAGAACGGCTGCCCTTCGGGCGGAATTTGCGGAGCGTCAGGTGGCGATCGAGCAACTTCGTCAAAGTGAGGAACAGTTTCGGCTGATCGCGGAGAACATTGGCGATCTCATTGCTGTCCTCGACCTGGAAGGAAAGCGTTTGTACAACAGCCCCTCCTACAAAGACATCCTGGGCGACCCGGCAGCGTTACGGGGGTCATTATCGTTCAATGAGATTCATCCCGAAGACCGGGAAAGGATTATGGATGTCTTCAAGGAAACGGTGCGGACGGGGCGGGGGCAAAGGACCGAGTATCGCTTCTTGCTTGGAAACGGAAACATCCGGTATATCGAGTCCCAGGGAAGCGTGATTCCGGATGAAAAAGGGAACGCCGCCAAGGTGATCGTGGTTTCCCGCGATGTGACTGAGCGCAACCACCTTGAAGAGAGGCTTCGCCAGGCAGAGAAAATGGAGGCCGTGGGGCAGTTGGCGGGCGGAGTGGCTCACGATTTTAACAACCTTCTGACAATCATCAACGGTTATGGCGACATCCTCCTGGAGCAGCTCGCCCCTGATGACAAACACCGCGGCTACGTAATGGAAATAGTCGCTGCCGGTAGGCGGGCTGAAAGTCTTACGCGCCAACTCCTGGCTTTCAGTCGCCAGCAAGTGCTGGCCCCCGTGTTACTGGATCTGAATGCCGCGGTTAAGAACATGGACAAGATGCTGCGGCGCCTCATCGGCGAAGATGTTGACCTGGTGACTGTGGCCAGTGAGGGCCTGTGGAACGTCAAGGCCGACCCGGGCCAGATCGAACAAGTCATCATGAACCTGGCCGTAAACGCCCGCGATGCGATGCCCAAAGGCGGGAAACTTACCATCGAGACCGCCAACGTTGATTTGGATGAGAGCTACTCACGCGCACATGCTCTTGCCAAACCCGGTCCCCACGTCATGATTGCGGTTAGCGATACAGGCGAGGGAATGACCGCCCAGACACAATCGCGCATCTTCGAGCCCTTTTTTACGACGAAAGGACCTGCCCAGGGAACTGGATTGGGTCTCTCGACTGTCTTCGGCATTGTCAAACAGAGCAAGGGCCACATTTGGGTATATAGCGAATTGGGGGCGGGTACAACATTCAAAATTTATTTGCCCCGCGTAGATGAAGCCCTGGTGCAAGTGGAGCCGGTTTTGGCCCAACCTGATTTGCGCCCGGGGTCGGAAACGGTCCTCCTGGTTGAGGACGAAGAAGCGGTTCGAATCCTTGTGCGCAGGGTTCTGGAATCGAGCGGATACCATGTGCTTGAGGCGCGACATGGGGCGGAAGCTTTGGTGATTTGTGATGAACATAAAGACCCCATCCAAATGCTGATGACCGATGTGATTATGCCCGAAATGAGCGGGAGGCAATTGGCCGACCGACTGTCGCCGCATCGCCCGGAAATGAAAGTCTTGTACATGTCAGGCTACACGGACAACGCCGTCACTCACCGCGGCATTTTGGAACCGGGCACAAATTTTCTTCAAAAGCCTTTTACGCCGGTTAACGTCTTACGCAAGGTGCGTGCTGTGTTGGATGGCAACCCAAGCGCGTGAGCGCCTCCTGATTAATGGCCTTTGCATATTGTTCCAGGTCGAGCCATGGAGCACGTAGCGCGGGTGTCATCACCCGCGTTTTTGTGAATTAATCGCGGGTGAGGACACCCGCGCTACAATGGGGGGTAACGCAGATGGAGAATCCCCGGCTGGCGCAGACATCGGTGTGATGTCTGCGAACAAGGGACAAAACTGGCCGGCTGGCGATTGCATTCTGAGGCCCTACCAGCCGGCTTGGTCAAGGTGGAGGTTTTTTCTCCTGAATGATTCCACCCTGCTACCTATCGACCGGATGCGGCAAAGGCGAACCGCCCCCATAGCTCGGGGCGCCACCTGGCGTTACTGGAGGCAGTGCGAGTCAGTGCTTCGAGGAGCCCAATACTTTGAGATCTCGCTCCAGTTTCGAGTAGGGGCTGTTGATGGAGTAGCTGAGGTCGCGCTTCGACGACTCACCCTCCACGCTATATAGCGGCTTGACTGAATCCTTTGCAACGACTGTCAAGTCCACCTTATTCACTGTTATAGGAACACTCGTCATCGGCGTGCCTGCTATTGTGCCGACGGCGCTCGTCTGTTCCGTTTCTTCCTTTTGAATGAAGGTCAGCTTGATGGTGGCGTCCGCCTTCGAACAATCACTAACGTATTGCCATCCGAGCTTGGCGAGCACCTTGCCGGGGCTGTTTTCTCTTTCCAGGAATTTCCGGGTTTCGCTGACCTCCGAGACCGAATGGCCGTTCAAGTCGATGCAGAAGCTGTGTATTTGCGCTAACCCCTGAGCATCCTGAACCTGTCCGAAAGGCTTGCGAGCTGCGGCCGGTTGGGGAAGCATCCCAGCCAGCGTGATGAGAATTAGTGGCGCCATGCGGATTTTCATTCAGAGCCTCCTTCCGAAGAACCTAGCAGGTGGCCTCGGCAAGTCCTTTATGCCGTGGGTTCGTACCGTCGCGGCGAAGAAAAGGCCCACGGCAGAAAATTCATGACGGGATGGCTACCTACTGCCAGGGCACCCCAGGTAGTTTATCAGTATTAGATGTAAAATACATTATATAATGCTGTATCTAAACACCACCCGCCAATAGAATGGAATTGGGCTCGGAAAGTTTGGCGGGACGACGGTGAATGAACGCGGACCGCCGGGGCGGCGGTCCGCGCTACTGGCTCTCACCGCAAAATCCTATCTAAGGAGAATTCTTATGGAAATTGGATTTCAGATTGGCAAAGAACTGGGTGAACTTCGTTCGCGAGTCGAATTGCTGGAATCAAGCCTGAAGCACCGTGACTGCAATTGCCACGAAAAGACTCGAAAGCACCGTGCCCTCTCTCCGTCGGAGATGACTAAACTTCAGCGTGACGCCCTTGAGATACTCAATGACATGCAGCCTGATATAACCGCTGCAGTAAACAAATTCATCAATTCGGGCCTCAAAGGCAAAGGGCATCGAATGGCTTTCCAGGTTGTTGGTTTAAAGCTACAAGATGTTTCAAATCGATCTGTGGAAAGACAAGCCGGTGGTTGTCCATGGATCTGCTGCGATGGGGAATACTATTGCTGTCCCGCGGCTACCTGCTGTGAGGAAAGGACCTCCTCCGGCCCAATTGACTGAAGTTCCAGCGTCCACGAGCAGCGAACAACCCGGTAGCGCATTGTCTGCGGTCTTTCAGACTCCGTGGCTGGCGCAGACATCGGTGTGATGTCTGCGAACAAGGGGCAAAAACTGGCCGGCTGGCGCTGGCATTCTGAGGCCCCTACCAGCCGGCCTGGTCAAGGTGGAGTTTTTTTCTCCTGAATGATTCCACCCTGCTGCCTATGGACCGGATGCGGGCGCGCAGCAGACATCACAGATCGAAGTCCGCGCCTGCCGCCCCGGACGCATGTAAACAATTGAGTAGGACACGGCACCAGAGGTGTTCGTATTCTACCCGTCGGATTTTTTGATTGGAGACATTTGACCGGCGGTGCGATCTTTTCCCGCAACGTCGAAACTGAGGTAGGTTTGATGCTTGCTCGCAGCCTCGATGGCCGGCATCAGATCTTTCATGATCTGCGATTTCACGACATAACCGCGAGCGCCAGCGTCCATCGCCCGGGCCATCGTGAACCGGGCATCGTGGACGGTTAGAAGAACAACTTCAGCTTCCGGCGCAACCCGGCGGAGTTCCGGAATCGCGCTGATTCCGTCAAGATTGGGCATGCTGTAGTCGATAACTAAAACGTCGGGCCTTACTTGCCCGGCCTTTTGGACGGCGTCTCGCCCGTTCTCAGCTTCCGCAACTACCTCCCATCCCGACCGGGACTCGAGAAGCGCGCGCAGTTCACTCCGGAGTGCATCGTTATCTTCTGCAAGCAAAATTCGCAGCGGCATGGCCATCCCTCGATCAAACTGCGGTTTCGCGCCACAGTCACAGCGCATCAGCCCGGATCAGGCCCCGCAGAATCCCAAGTCCAAACAAAATACCGCACCGGCGATGGGCGGCGTGTCCTCCCCAGGAATGGGCTTGACCTCGGGCGCTGAAGGCCCAAAGAATGTACCGCCGGCCAGCACCCGGTCGATCGCCAAGATAAGGTCGCGGGCCGCCTGCGATTTCATCACAAAGCCTTGCGCTCCGGCCTGGCGCGCCTCAGCAGTCAGCCTCTCGGATTCGTGCATCGAGAACAGGAGCACGCGGCTACCCAGACCAAGTTTGCCAATGTGGGAAGCGGCCTCAAGCCCGCTCATGGAAGGCATGGTGATATCGAGGATAACCACGTCAGGCTTCAAGGCCTTGACGGCCTCAATGGCCTCCACGCCGTTGGTGGCTTCACCAGAGATTTCCCACTCGGGCCGCGACACGTTGATCAGGTTGCGGACTCCCTGGCGTACTATCTCGTGATCGTCAACAATTAGAATCGTGGTCCCCATTTGAGATCCTCCATGCGTTCCATTTCAAATTGTGTTCCCACAATCCGGGATATCTGCCCGTGGCGCCCAGCGTTGCTGCCGATTATGAACCTTTTCCACAAGGAACGGTAGCGGTGATTATCGATCCGCCGGCGGTTGAAGATACTTCAAGTTTGCCGCCGAGTTGCCGGAGGCGTTCTTTCATGCCCCGCAGTCCAATCCCCAGCTTGCCCAGCGACCCGTGCTGAAGCGCATCCAATATCTCGGGAGGAATCCCCTTACCCTGATCGTGAACTTCCAACCTGATGGCGCCGTCCTTCATCTCCATTTTGACGCTCGCCACCTTGCTTCCGGAATGGCGGAGGACATTGGTTAAACTTTCTTGAAGCACCCGAAAGATGGCCAATTCCACATCGCGGTGCAAGCGGGTGAACTGGGGAGAGATTTCGAGTCTGATCACAATCCCGCTGCGCTCCATGAACCCATCGAGGAACCACGGGATGGCTGAATTCAACCCCATTTCCTCCAGCATCGGAGGGTATAAAGTGTAGGAGGTTGTCCGGACTTCCTTGATAGCCTCATCCGAGAGACGAACGCAATTCAAAAGTTTCTGCCGCAATCCTTCAGCCAGCCCTGCGCCAGATTCCATCATTTCAAGATGCATTTTCAGCATCACCAGTTTTTGACCCAGGCTATCGTGAAGTTCCCGGCTCATGCGGCGCCGCTCTTCGTCTTGAATGCGAAAGAGCTGGGCGGAGAGTTCGCGCAGGGATTCCTGCGATGCTCGAATCACCTCCTCCGCCTTCTGAGTCTCGGTGAGATCTCGAGTGACCTTGGCAAACCCCCGTATGCGACCGGCCGGGTCGCGAAGCGCTGTGACCACAACGTTGGCCCAGAACCGCGAACCGTCCTTGCGCAAACGCCAACCGAAATCCTCGGTGCGTCCCGCGGCCGCCGCGCCTTCCAATTCGCGAGCCGGTTTGCCTGCCTCGATATCCTCGACGGAATAGAAGACTGAGAAATGCTTTCCAATAATTTCGTCGGCCCGATACCCCTTGATCCGCTCTGCCCCGGGATTCCAGCTCAGAATGTATCCCTTGGGATCGAGCATGAAGATTGCATAATCCCGTACACCCTCCACCAGCAGGCGAAATCGTTCCTCGGTTTTCTGGAGTTCCATCTCCTGTGCTCTCAGCGCAGTAATGTCACTGAAGCTGCAGACAACGCTGGTCACGCTCCCATCATCCGCAAGATGAGGCACGGCACTGCACAACAGCCAGATGCGGTCGCCCTTGGAGGGCCGGTACACACCCGCCACCACATTTCGCACGGGCTGCTTGGTGCGGATGGCACGCGCCGAAGGATGATCGTCAGGCGTGAACTTCGATTCATCCTCGTGAATAACATCCCAATGTTTGTCAAAAGCGCTGAGGCCCTTCAGTTGATCGGGGGTGAGGTCCAGCAATTCCAAGGCAGCGTGATTGAAAAGCAACGCCTCGGTGCCAGGTCCAACCACTGCGACACCGACGTCAAGGTCCTGGAGCGCACTTGGAAATAGCTCTTTATTGCCGCTAGCCACTGCTTCCGTGGGCGGGGGAGGTGTCGACTTGTCGAGGCCACGCTCTCTGGTCAAGTGGACCGCCTTCGAGGGTGAACTGATCTTCGCGGGTAACCCAATCAAGTTTAATGCCCATTATAGAGCAAGTCCAGACTCGCGTTCAGAGTTGTGGGGTTCAAGGAGGAGGGACGGTTGACTTACAAAAAGGCCTTTTGACACCCCATTATTAAGCGGGTAGCCCAGTCTCGCCGCGGCGAGGTTTCGTGACTGTGGGAATTTATACCGAATTAAATGCGAGCAAGTTTCCAACACTCCCGCGCGATGGCCCAATCTTCCTGGGTTCGAATTACCAGCACACGAACGGTTGAACTTTCCGCAGAGATATCCATATCGACGGGGGAAGCGGCATTTATATGCGCGTCGATTTTGAGGCCGAGAAACCCGAACGCGTCACATGCGGCGGCGCGCACTTGGGGGGAATTCTCTCCAATCCCGCCTGCAAACACGAGGGCATCGAGTCCACCTAGCGATGCCAACATGGCGCCGATGGATGACCGCAGACGATGCGTGAAAATGTCAAACGCCAACTGAGCGCGCTCGTTGGTATTCATCGTGGCCAGGATTTGGCGCATGTCACTCGAGAGGCCCGATATGCCCAGTAAGCCCGATTTTTGATTGAGCGTCTCCTCCAGTTGATCGGCCGAATATTTCTCCTCGCGCAAGAGGTGGATCAGAATTCCCGGGTCCACGGAACCTGACCGGGTTCCCATCATCAGCCCTTCGAGCGGTGTAAATCCCATGGTGGTGTCCACACTCGTGCCGCCCTTGATGGCCGCCAGCGAACATCCGTTACCCAGATGGCAGGTGACCAACCTTAACTGAGTCAGGTCCCGTCCCAGAATTTCAGCCGCTCGCTGCGCACAGTATTGGTGGCTGATTCCGTGGAAACCATAGCGGCGGATTCCCTTTTCAATCCATTCATACGGCCCTGGGTAGGTTGCCGCGGCCGGCGGCATTTGGCTGTGGAAACTCGTGTCAAACACGGCGACCTGACACACCGGCCCCAGAATTTTGTCAATGGCCTCCATGCCCTCAAGGTCAGCGCGATTGTGCAGCGGAGCGTAGACGGCCAGGGCGGCGATGGCAGCCCTCACTTCGGGCGTGACCATGGTTGCCTTTTCGAAATCATGCCCACCGTGCACAACTCGATGGCCAACCACATCAATACCCGACCGCTGGCGAATGCATTGTGTCGGCCCGCTCCACAGCGTTTCCAGCATTGTCTTAATCGCCGTCGCCCTCGAATCAACCTTCAACACATCGTGAAGGACCGGGCCGGCGGAACTCTTCACCTGGAGTTCCGCGCTCCCCGCTCCGGCGCTCCAGTCAATTTGCGCCTCCCAAAGCGGTTTGGGCGGAGATTGAGGCAACCCATCACCCAATTCAAAAAGGCAACTCTTCTGGCTGCTCGAACCGGCGTTGAGGACGAGGATTTTCATTTCGAGAAGTATTTCAGGCGGTCAGCATTTGAGTCTGTCAGTATTTCAGTCGTTCAGTTTGTCGCTCTCCTTAGCGGCGCTGTCCTCAATGCCGAAAAACGCCGGTGAGGACACCGGCGCTACAGCAGAAGTCGTCACAATAATTGGCAAGCCTTAAGAAGATCGAAATACTGAAATACTGACAAACTGAGAAACTTCTCTCAGTACTTCCAACTCCAATCGCGAATTTCCGGCATATCATCGCCGTGCTGGCAAATGTAGCGCTTGTGTTCCACAAGTTTATCGCGCAGGAACTGTTTGAAATGGGCGCCAACTCGCGCCAGGCGAGGCACGCGGTCTACCACGTCGCCCGCCAGATGGAAACGGTCCAAGTCATTCAACACCGTCATATCGAAAGGCGTGGTGGTGGTCCCTTCCTCCTTGTAGCCGCGTACGTGCATGTTGGGGTGGTTTGTCCTGCGATAGGTCAAGCGATGGATCAACCATGGATAGCCGTGGTAGGCAAACACCACCGGTTTGTCAGTGGTGAACATGGAATCGAATTCGTAGTCTGTGAGCCCGTGCGGGTGCTCGGTGGAAGGTTGCAAGGTCATCAGGTCCACGATATTCACCACGCGAAGCTTGATATCCGGAAAATGTTGGCGGAGCAAGTCCACGGCAGCGAGCGTCTCAAGAGTGGGCACATCTCCGGCGCATGCCATGACGGCGTCGGGCTCCGTCCCCTCATCGGTTGACGCCCAACTCCAAATGCCGAGGCCCGACGTGCAGTGCTCGATGGCCTCTTCCATATTCAGCCACTGAAGGGCGGGCTGCTTGCCTGCCACAATCACATTCACGTAATGGCGGCTGCGCAGGCAATGGTCGGCCACCGAGAGAAGCGTGTTGGCGTCGGGCGGCAGGTAGACTCGCACCACGTCCGCCTTTTTATTCACCACGTGATCGATGAAGCCGGGATCCTGATGGCTGAACCCGTTGTGATCCTGCCGCCAAACGTGCGAACTCAGCAGATAGTTGAGCGAGGCGATGGGGCGCCGCCAGGGAATGTGCCGCGTAACGTTCAACCACTTGGCGTGCTGGTTGAACATCGAGTCCACGATGTGGATGAACGCTTCGTAACAGGAAAAGAAACCGTGGCGGCCGGTGAGCAGATAGCCCTCCAGCCATCCCTGGCACATGTGCTCGCTCAGCACTTCCATCACCCGGCCGTCGGGCGAGAGGTTCTCGTCCGTGGGCAGTATGGTTTCCGTAAATTCTTTCCCGGTCACTTCATAAAGCGCGTCGAGCCGATTGGATGCCGTTTCGTCGGGACCCATCACGCGGAAGTTATTCGAACCGGCGTTCAGCTTCATCACGTCGCGCAGAAACTTGCCCAACTCGCGCGTAGCCTCAGCAGTCACGGCGCCGGGCTTGGGCACTGGGACTGCGTACCGGCTGAAATCGGGCATGGCCAGGTCCTTCAACAGCAGGCCTCCGTTGGCGTGCGGATTGGCGCCCATGCGCCGCTCGCCCCGGGGCGCAAGTTCCGATAGTTCAGGAATTAGTTTGCCATCGCCGTCAAACAATTCTTCGGCCTTGTAACTCTTCATCCATTCTTCGAGCAGTTTCAGATGCTTCGGCTTGGTGGCCAAGTCGGTGAGTGGAACCTGGTGCGCGCGCCAGGTTCCTTCCATCGGTTTACCGTCCACAACTTTTGGCCCGGTCCAGCCTTTGGGAGTTCGCATAATAATCATGGGCCAGGTGGGGCGGCTGGAGAATCCGTGACTGCGCGCTTCGTTCTGAATCGCTCGAATATCGGCCAACGAAGAGTCCAAGGTGTGGGCCATAAGCTGGTGCATGGCTTCGGGCTCGTGACCCTCGACGAAGTAGGGTTTGTAGCCGTAGCCGTTGAAGAGAGAGGTCAGCTCCCCGTCACTCAATCGCCCCAGCACGGTGGGGTTGGCAATCTTGTAGCCGTTCAAATGCAGGATGGGCAGCACCGCTCCGTCGCGCGCCGGGTTCAGGAATTTGTTCGAGTGCCAACTGGTGGCCATCGGGCCGGTTTCCGCTTCGCCGTCGCCCACCACACAGCAGACCAGCAGGTCGGGATTATCAAAAGCCGCGCCATAGGCGTGCACCAGCGCATAACCCAACTCGCCACCCTCGTGGATTGAACCCGGCGTTTCCGGCGCCACGTGGCTGGGAATTCCGCCGGGAAACGAAAATTGCTTGAAAAGCCGCTTGATGCCGAGCGCGTTGCGGGGAATGTTGGGATAGAATTCGCTGTAAGTTCCTTCCAGATAGGTGTTAGCCACCAGGCCCGGCCCTCCGTGGCCCGGCCCGGTAACGTAAATCACATTCAGATCGTGCTTCTTGATCAGCCGGTTGAAATGAACGTAGATGAAATTCAGGCCGGGCGTTGTGCCCCAATGGCCGAGCAGGCGCGGCTTAACATGCTCCAACTTGAGAGGCTCGCTCAGCAGCGGATTGTCAAGCAGGTAGATTTGTCCCACGGACAAATAATTGGCGGCACGCCAGTAGGCGTTCATTTTTTTCAACTCTTCATGCGAGAGCGGTTGGCTGGAAACTGGTTTGACGGCGGACTTTTGACTCTTTGAATTGCTTTTGTGAGGTTTCGCAGGTCTAGTCTTGGGCATAGATCACCATCCTTCCCATGAGTTCACGCGCACTCGATGAAAACTTTATGATCACGCGAAACAACATTTTACCTCAGTTGCCGGTTGCACAATTGTTACAAGGATTTTAATTTTGGGACTAGCGCAGCCGTTTGGACATTGCGCTGTGATTGCATAGGGCGCGGAGGTTAAAGGTGAAATCATGATGCCGTGAGCTATGAAAGGAGGATGCTCGCGCCGGCTTCACTTCGAAGGGGGTTGGGCCCGCCTTTGCTCCAAGTGCTTGATGGTGTCGCGCAGCCATTGCTTGATGGCGTTTTCCATTTCTTCCTGGGTTTCCATTCTCTCGAGTTGGTGCACAGTTTCTCCCGATGGACCGACGGGAATGTGATGGCAGGGAATGTTCGACTTACGCTGTTCGGCCGGGACAAATTGCATCAAGATGCACTCATCGCAGGGACGAGTGCGTTCGGGATCGCCGAAATTGAGACAACTCAGGGAATCTTGAAAAGTTGATGTGGGCAGCCAAGGTGTTCGGACCGAGCGCCCGTAACCACCTTTTTCAATGAAATCGAGTTCAGCCTTGAGAACTTCCACAACATCGCGAGCATCATCGGGCATGACGACGCCTCCGTAATATCCATTATCGGAAGATTTCTGCCCGCAGTTTAGCAGGTTGAGATTAGGTTGTCTGTCTAAATATGACTGCAGCCGCCTGCGTCCTTAATCACGCAGGGCTTCATCCTGCGGGCTCGCGAGTCCAGGCAGACGCGCCCTCGTGGATTGTGCCAATTCTCCCGCCACAAATTATTTCGCAAGATATTCCTATTCGCCCGTTCTTTCCCTGAGCGCGATAAGAAGTAAATCGTGCCGAAATGTTTGCGCAGCGCTCATTGTCAGACTGCGCCACAGGATCAAAAGGGAGAGCCACCATGAAGTCCTCAAGAAATCAACGGATTGCCCACACCCCGATGAGTCCGCGGAAAACCTCGCTGTGGATCATCGCCTTGATTGGGGCATTGGCCCTGGTCGCGCTGGGAGTCGTTCTGCAATCGTCGCCGGCGGAAGGCAACGAAGGCCCGGTGGTCACCTACACCCATGGCCGCGTCAACGTCGCTATTCCTTTCCACGCAGGAAAGGCGGGATCGGGCCGGTTAAGGCTCGAAATCCTGGACCCGGAAGATCATGTGGTGGCCCAGACCACTCGCGACGTGCAAGTGAATGAGGGGAGCGGCAGGTGGCACTCCGAACTCCAATTGGCAAGTGTGATGCCCGTCGAAGATCTTGTCTGGCACCGCTTGCGCTATCGCTTTGAATACGATGACCGGTCGAATGACACGGGCGCGCCCATCGAGGGGACTGAATCGATTTCGCAAATTCTGCGCACCCCCGTGGTCCATATTCTCGGCCAGCAAGCATACCTGGCTGGAAGTGAGGCGGCGGTTCGAGTGATCACCACGGACTCCAGGAACGAATTGCTGAGCGGCGGAAGTCTCAAGATTGAATTGCTCGAGTCGGAAAAACTCTCGCGCCTGCTATTTAAGGGACCGCTCGACCGGCGCGGCACCACGGAGGCGCAATTCCGTCTGCCCGCGGGATTGGTGGGAACATTCCAATTGCGATACAGCGTGGACACATCCATTGGCGCGACGGAATTCACCCAATCACTTCGCCTCGAAGACAAGCAATCGATTCTGCTCACCACGGAAAAGCCAATCTATCAACCGGGCCAGACCATCCACGTGCGAGCGTTGGTGCTGGATCGCTCAGACCATCACGCGACGAACGCACGCAAGCTCACTTTTGAAGTGGAAGATTCCCGCGGCAATAAAGTTTTCAAGAAACTCACGGCGACGGATGAGTTTGGAATCGCTTCTGCGGAATTCGCCTTGGCGGACGAAGTCAACCTCGGCACCTATCACCTGCGCGCGCTTCTTGGGGATGAGCAGGGGGCGGGCGCCAACAGCGCTGAGATTGCACTGAACGTTCAGCGCTACGTCCTGCCCAAATTCAAAGTGGCGGTGGAATTTTCCGGCGACCACGGCAAAACCACCCATGGCTACCGCCCCGGCGATCGAGTGACGGGCACAGTGCGCGCCAACTATTTTTTTGGCAAGCCCGTGGATGGTGCTGAGGTGACCATCAAAGCGACGGCCCTTGACGTGGCTCTTTTCGAAGCCGGTTCGGTGCAGGGGAAGACGGACGGCGACGGCACCTACCATTTCGATTTTCGTCTACCTGAGTACTTTGCCGGACGGCCGCTTGACCAGGGCGCGGCCAAGGTTCTGGTGGAGGCGAGCGTGAAAGACTCCGCCGGCCACACTGAAACGCGCGGCGAACCCCTCACCGTGACTGAATCTCCGATCATCATCACCGCGGTACCCGAGGGCGGAACGCTGGTTCGCAATATTGAAAACGAAGTCTTCATTCTCACTTCTTATCCCGACGGCTCGCCTGCCAAAACCGATTTGACCGTGCACGGAACCGGCCTCGCTGAACAGCACGCTTCATCCGACGCGGGCGGCGTGGCGGTGGTCAGGATGACGCCGGGAGACAGCTCGGCGCAGCTCGACATCCAAGCGCGCGACAGCGAAGGCAATTCCGCGAAACGCACAGTCCAACTCGAATTGCGCGATGGCCAAGACCAGGTGCTGTTGCGCGTGGAGCGCGTGGTCTACCATGCCGGCGATCCCATTCGATTGAAAATCTTTTCAACCCATCGCCGCGGAACGGTCTACGTGGACGTGGTGAAGGAAGGGCAAACCGTGCTAACCCGCGATCTGGACATTGAAAATGGAGTGGCGGACCTGAACCTGACCGCCAGCCCTGACTTGGCGGGCACGGTGGATGTGAACGCCTACCAATTCAGCCGGAACGCGGTGCCGGTGGGAGACCATCGCCTGATTTTCGTGCAGCCCGCCGAAGAATTGAAAATTGAAACTGTGGCCGACGCCGGTGCGTACCGGCCCGGACAGGACGCGCGAATCCGTTTCCGCGTGACCAACGCGCGCGGCCAGGGTGTGCGCGCCGCGCTAGGACTCCAGGTGGTGGACGAAGCGGTATTCGCACTGGCGGAAAAACAACCGGGCTTTGCCAAAGTGTTTTTTTATCTCGAGCAGGAAGTCCTGAAGCCGCGGTATGAAATCCATTCCATTGGAATGCCGGAGATTGTGGAACCGGTGGAGAAATCGGAGGTAGAACAAAAAGATCGGGCCGCACGCGCTCTATTCGCCGCCACGGAAGTGGTGAACAACAACAAAATGCAAACCGAATTTGGGCGGACGATTCCGTCCACGAAATACAACGAATATGCCAACCGCTATCGCACCGAGTTTATGAAACAGGCGCATGACCTTGCCCGGACACTCAACACCTATTACGTCGAGCATCCGGACAGCGGGGATCTGACCAAAGTCGCGACGCTAATGGCCAGGGACGGCCGGGTGAATCTGCGCGACGCGTGGGGATCTGAAATGCATTTCCAACCCACCGGTTGGAACGATGGACAGAAGACTTACACCATGCTCGTCAGCAACGGTCCGGACAAACAGGCAGGCACGGGAGACGATCTGGGGGTTTACTTCGAGTCGCGCCGGCGTCGCGTGGTTGGGCCGCCGCGGGCGATCGACAGAAGCACGATCCATATCGACGTCGAGCAAGGCTTTGGCCCGTTTACTTCGCGGGGCGAGATGGACGGAACCATCATCGACAGGACAGGCGCCGCAGTGGAAGGCGCCACCGTTAATGTCCGGGCGACGGGTAATGGAGTAACGCGAATCGCGCGCTCGAACGCTCGTGGATACTTCTCTCTGCGCGGTTTGCCGGAAGGCGCTTATTCAATCGAAATTTACATGCCGGGTTTTGAAAGCGTTTCGGCGCCAAGCGTAAATCTGCGTGCGCGCGACCAATTCAACCTTGCGGTCACTCTGCGCGGAGATGCTGCCGAGACAGTCGTCGCGGTGAATGAGTCATATGGAGTTTTCCAGAGCGCGGTAGCCGAGGAGGTTATGGACAGAGCGCAAAACATGGCCGTCGGAGGCCGCCGCGCAATGGGAATGGTAGGCGGCATAGCCGAAAACCGCATGATGGCGCCTCCTGCCCCAGCCAATTTCAAACAAATGGTCCGCGACGATGAAAAAAAGGACCAGGGGGCGCCCATGAGTACAGCCTCCCTTTCTAAAGAGGAGGATTCCGCGGCGCCACGCGTGCGGTCGTACTTTCCCGAAGCTCTCTTCATCAACCCGGAGATTATTACGGACGGTGACGGCCGCGCCAGCATTGTGATTCCGCTGGCGGATTCCATCACCACCTGGCGCATGGCCATGATGGCCTCCACTCCTGACGGCGCGCTGGGCAGTTCCAATTCCAGTTTGAAAGTTTTCCAGGATTTCTTTGTCGATCTCGACCTTCCCGTTACCCTCACTCAGGGGGACAGCGTTTCGATCCCGGTGGCGGTTTACAACTACTCCGGCGCCGCGGGCGATGTCAGCCTGGAGCTAAAGCCCGAAGGCTGGTATGACCTTACGGACGATAGTGCGGACAAGAATGTAAAGGTGGATGCCGGCCGCGTGGGTGGATCTCAATTTTCCATCGTGGCTCGACGAATCGGGAAATTCAAACTAACCCTTTCGGCCCGCATGAATGGCGACGCAAATCGCGCCGACATCGTGGTGCGCGAGATCGAAGTGGTCCCCAACGGCCGCGAACAAAACCTGGTGTACAACGACCGTTTGGAGAACGTGCTTCGGCAGGAAGTAACATTCCCGCCCAACGCCATTCCCGACGCCAGCAAGATTTTCATCAAACTCTATCCCGGCCCGCTGAGCCAGGTGATTGAAGGCATGGACAGCATCCTGCGCATGCCCGGCGGTTGTTTTGAGCAGACATCATCCAGCACGTATCCAAATGTTCTGGCCCTCGACTACATGAAACGCACGAAAAAGTTGACGCCGGAAGTTCACGCCAAGGCGGAAGGCTTCATCGCCAACGGTTACCAGCGGCTGCTCACCTTTGAAGTTCCGGGCGGCGGGTTTTCGTGGTTTGGCAATCCGCCCGCCAACAAAATCCTGACGGCCTACGGCTTGATGGAATTCTACGACATGTCCAAAGTCTATGAGGTTGATCCGAACCTGATCGCGCGCACTCAGGCGTGGCTCGCCGGCCAGCAACAAGCCGACGGAAGCTGGAAGCCGGACACGCAATTCATCAATGAAGGCGCGACCAATCGCTATAACTCCGACGTGCTTCGCATCACCGCCTATCTGGCCTGGTCGCTGGAGAATACGGGCTACCAGGGTCCGGCGGTCGAGCGCGCCAAGAAGTTTATTGAGGACCATTTGCAAGCCAAGCAGGACAGCTACACGCTGGCAGTGCTGGCGAACTTCGCCATCGACTACGGCAAGGATCGCGAGTTCACCCGCGCCATGATGGGCCGCCTGCTCGAGACGCGCGTCGAAGCGGGGGACGATGTAAGTTGGAACGCGGAAGAAACCGCCGTCTATTCCACCGGAGCCAGCGCCAGCGTGGAAACTACGGGACTCGCAGTACAAGCATTGCTCAAGTGGGGCGAGGCCTCAAACGTGGCGCGCAAGGCGCTGCACTTTATCACCTCAAAGAAAGACGCCTCGGGTAATTGGGGCACCACGCAAGCCACCATCATGGCTCTGCGCGCCTTGTTGCTGGCCACCGAGAAAGGCGGAGCGGATGTCCGCGGCACGGTGGATATCGCCATCAATGGAAAGCCGGCCGGACATTTGGCCCTGAATGAAGAGAACAATGATCTGCTGCATCAATTCGTTTTCAAGGATTTCGACCAGAAGGGCTCGAACACGGTGGAGCTGAAGTTCGAAGGCAAAGGCGGGCTGGCGTACCAACTGGTGGGGCAGTACTTCCTCCCTTGGGACCAGAAGCCGCAGGGCGAGCCCATGTCGATTGATGTAGCCTACGACCGCACGCGCCTGGCGCAGGATGATTTGGCCACGGCGACAGTCACGGTGAAGAACAACCTGCGCAAGGCAGCCAACATGGTGATGGTGGATGTGGGCATTCCTCCCGGCTTCGATCTTCTCAGCGAAGACTTGGACGATTACCGCGAGCAGAGCGCGAAACTCAAAAGCGGGCGAATGGAAAAGTTCAGCCTGACGGCCACCCAGGCCATCCTTTACTTCGATTCCTTCGCACCCGGTGACACGGTTACGTTTAAGTATCGCCTGCGCGCCAAGTATCCCATCCATGCCAAGACGTTTGCGTCACGCGTATATGAATACTATGCTCCCGACGTTCAATCGGTGGCGCGTCCCATTCAGATGGAAGTGAAAGGCAAGTAGCCATCAAGAAAGATTTGCTCGGAAGTTATGATTATCTCATAGCGGGCGGTGCTCCTTCCGCCCGCTTTTTTCTTTGTCGCTCCTATTATTTTGCGCTGTTTTCTGGATGGTCGAGACACCCTGGGGAACAGATTAGCTCCAAAACGGAGGTAAATTAGTGAGAAGCAGACTTGAATTTCGCATTTTATTCATCGTATTGGTCGTAGTTTCCTGCTTGATTCTGTGGTTGTTCCAAAGCCATCCATTCATAGGCTTTTACGCTTGGGCAATTCTGGCGGCGCTTTTAACGGCCTTTCTTTCAAGAATCCTGTATAGGCCCACTGAGCACAACCTTGAACCCGCGCCACCTTTCATGACTCTTCTCAAGAGTTCGTTGACTACTTTCTTCCTGGTCCCTTTTCTAGTAGCAGGCTATATTCTCATAGGTTCAGCGGTCAGGAACTTCACCAGCACGGGGAGTCAAGATTTCTTATCAGGGATATTCGGAGTTAGCTGTATCGGTGTGTTTTGGTTTCTTCAAACACCTGAGCGTGGATAATCAAGAAGCGCGTAACCACGCGATGTGCGGAGCTATACTTCCAGCAGCGCTGAAGCCTCCACCACAGTCACCGGCTGTCTCTTTCGGCGCGGATCATCCGGGCGGGACTCACGCTCAGATGGACTCGAGAGTGGCGCGCCAGCCGCGCCCTTATCTCATCCATCGTCGGCCGCTAATCAATGCGCTCAATTTCTCCGAGCAGGTAGTCTGAGAGACTTGCCTTCCCGCTCCGCTCGCGCCTTCAACTTGCGTTCAGAGGTCCGGGTAGGTGGCGAATTTGAATCATAACCGGCATGGGTCCAAGATAGATAGATGCATGTGGAGCACATGCCAAGGCACCTGCTGCTGGTGTACCGGTCGTTGCGACCACTACTCAACTACCAGCCTTCCCGGTCTCTCAGAATCGCCGCCATATCGCAATGGTTCCGGCGTGCGTGCAAAACGGCAATCCCTAACCCTGGGCTTTTCTCCGCCGAACCTTTTGATTTTTGGGACTGATTCGAGCATAATTTAACCGGCGGTCATTGCGAGGCGTAAGGTGAATTGGCGCGATAAAATCACAGTCGATCCGGCTGTGTGCCATGGCAAAGCATGCATCAAGGGGACGCGCGTTATGGTGTCCGTCGTGCTTGATAATCTAGGCGCGGGTGAATCACCCGAGCACATTGCCACAGCCTATAGACTGGCTCCCGAGGATATCCAGGCTACTCTGCTCTACGCTGCCGAGTTGGCGAAGGAGCGCTTTGTCCCGCTTGGTGTCGGTGCGGATTGATGCGCTTCAAGACCGACGAAAATATCCATCCTGAACTCGCCGAATATCTTCGCGAAAATGGGCACGACGCATTAACTGTTTGGGACCAAGGTATGCGAGGACGCCCCGACTCTGACCTCGCGGTCGTCTGCCAGACGGAACAACGCGCGTTGATAATTCTCGATCTGGGGTTTGCCGACATCCGTGCCTATCCACCGCAACAGTTTCCCGGACTGGTTATTCTCCGTCTTGTCCATCAAAGCCGCCTAAGCGTTATGGCAGTTTTCCCCAGGGTGGTGAGTCTTTTGAAGAGCGAACCTATAAAAGGGCGGCTGTGGATTGTTGACGAACACAGAGTGCGGATCAGGGAGGGATAACTCAGGAAATCTTGTGCTGTCGGCCCGGAATGCCCCCTGCATACTTCCTGGAACCGAGCCACTTGGCCATAATTCCGCCCATACGCCGCTATGGGAATATGCTTTAGCCCAACCGGCCCCCAAGAACAGTCATCACGTCCGCATGTGGTACCGGGAGAGCGAGTGCAGAAAGCCAAAGCCATTCAAGAGCCACAAGACAACACTAATCACCACGACGACATTCAGGATCGATTTGATGGAGCGTGCCATCGGGATGAAAGCATTGATTAGCCAAAGCAAAACACCAATCACGATCAGAACACCTACTACATGAATTAAATCCATGATTTAAATTACCTCCTCATTTTTGAAAATAAATGCCTCCCAAGTTGCGCTTGAAAACTTACAGCCGGCCCAAGAGCAGCAGGATGACCAGTATGGTCAGCACCAGACCCACTCCGCCGCTGGGGGCATATCCCCAGCTCCGGCTGTGATTCCATCTCGGCAGAGAACCAAAAAGCATCAGAACCATGACCACGATTAAAACGGTCGCGAGCATTTCCGTACCTCCTCTGTAGTTTTACTTTCTTCTCTGTACGAACGGCTCGCCGGCTAAGGCCGGATTAATGGCTGAACCTGACGTTGCACCTTGGGTCCGGTAGTCGTTGCCAGGCCTGAGGGCTCGGTTACTGAAGGGGCGCCCGCGACAGCGGGAACCGGCGTCATCAACTTCAACTGATCGAGCGACGCCAACACGGCCTTCCAATCGTTGGGATCCTTTTTGGTCTCGAACGCCGCCGAAAGGTCCCCATAGAAATCCAGAACATTCGAGCGCAGTTCCGGAGTGGTACGATCGAATTTGTTTTCTGAAAGTTTGTGCAGCAACTTGGCGTAGGCGGTGTCGGTGAGAGTGTATTCCGCCGCCTTGGTTTGTTTCCCTGTGTCAAAATCAACATTGGCGAGCTGGAGAGAGTCTGTCCGCACGGCTTCGAGGTAAGCCCGGTACTGATCCACGGTCGTGTTGATGCTCTTAAAATACATATCCTCGGTCTGCGGGGTAGGGCTGTTGAATGCCATCGCTTTGAACGGCCCCACCTTCGGCATGTATTCCAGAAACACGGACAAAACGCGCACACCGAATCCCGGCTTGGTGTATTCCTTCCCCCAGTTCTTTTCGTAGTCGGAGCGCGAAAGCCGGTAAAGGAACTTCCGTTTTGAGAAGGTGGGATCTTCGCGCATCATATCCTTCTTATGAGTACGCAGCGCAACCCGTGTCATCTCCGGGATCATCTTGCTGATCGAGTAACGGTACGAACCGATGGCGAGATCCTCGCGAGGAAGCACGTCCTTCAATTCCACTCCGTAAACAACCGGGAAGACGCGTTCCAGCAGGGCCTTGGACACTTGAAACCCGATGAAATCGTGATACTGCTGTGAAGCATAGCGGCTCTTTGCCACCTGCACCATATCGAACCCGAATTCCGTTCTGATATGCGCTGTTTTATCCTGGGCATAGTTGACGGACTTGCCGAACTGCGCCCGCAATTTTGGGTATTCAATGGCCACAGACTGGTTGACGGCCGGATGGCCGGCAATATCCGAGGCATAGTGCGCCAGCGCGCCCATGGCAAATGCGTACTCGTTGGCATCCTGACTTTCCGCCAGCAACTCGCGAACAAAGTCTCCGCTGCGAACGTAATGCACCAGATCGCTGAATTGCTTGCTGCCGAAGGGATAATAACCAAGGTCTTGAATGACGGCGCCGCCGTAGGCATAGGCGTGCGCCTCGGTGATCTGTTCTTCTGTCAGGGTTGGAAATCGCTTGAGCAGCAGCGGCCGAATCTCATCTTTCCAGAGCAAGTCTACAATTTCCTCGTGGGTCAGGACTGAGTATGCGAATGAACTGTCGGCGCACATCAGAGAAATCAAGAGCAGAAAGACAATCGCGAGGGTTTTTCTCATGCTCAATTCTTCCTTAAACTTAAGGTGGTCCAGGAATTCATGCGCCAGGCTTTGGTTGGGCCTGGCGCAGTTGATGTTGCGATATGACAGCTCTTGGCTGGATGCGTGGATGGACTACACCCGACCAAAGGAACGCCCGCCCTGGGGCGAGTATTTCCGCAGAGTGTTGTCGAGCGCCCGCGCCGATTTAGGAGAGCTCACTGTGCCTTCAATCAGAATCTCTTTGGCGCTTACTTCGCGTCCGTAGAGCTTCCTGTTATCGTCCTTATCCTGCTTCATCACGGCTCCATCCAGTGACACGCCGGCAAACAAGCCGCGCGTTCTGGAGTAGCTGAGGATCTCGGCATGCAGTTGAGCGTCGGTTGCGCCTTCCGCCGATCGTCCCACCGGTCCCGCGGCCACCGAAGCTTCCGCGCCCAGCTTCACGCTATCCTGCACCAGCTTGCGCGCGCCCTCGGGATTCATCACCAGGAATACAACGTCGGTCGCCTTGCCGCCAATCTGAAATCCAACGCTGGCCGCGCCCAGGGTAAACATGGATGGCGCGCCCCATTCGCCGATGCCACCTCTGCGGCAGACGAGCACGCCGCGTCCGTAGGTTCCGCCGATTCCAAGGGCAAACTTCATCTGAGATGGAACGACGCCGACGCACACCGCTTTCTCCATCAACTCTTCCGGAATGCCCTTGTCGGGAGTTCCCATAATCTCGTTCACGATGTTGTTTGCCTTTTGCAATTGGCTTTCACCCGCGAATGCGGGGACACACAACGTGAGTAACAGAAGAATCAAACCAAGCCTTTTCATTTTAAAACTCCTTTGTGCCCTCAAAGCCAGGAAAGCGTTGTTAGCTTCCTACCAGGTCTTTGCTTTCAACTTGGGGCACATCGTTTATACCTCGCGTTGATTTCATTGTCTGTCGTGTATAGACCGCCTCTATGGTCAAAAGGGCTCATTCAATCGTCGGGCCGGTCAATTGAGATGGCTTGGGCGAAGGTAGAGCAGGACGTATCCAATCTGCACAACAAATATGTGATAGAGGAGCGGCCAAATTTCTGCGACATTCGCCGTCATGCAGGCATGCCCGCAGGCGAGACATTATTTCATAACCCATTAAGGCTGGCGCCGGTGGTATGCGCGTTGGGTGAACATTAGCAGCGCGCCCGTCACGCCCAAAAGGGCACCTGCAATCGGCGAATAGGGAAGGTGATGTTCCACGGGATTATCGATGGTGATGGGTCCAATGCTGGTTTTGTCCTAGTTGGTATATGCAAACCCGCCAAGCAACAGCAGAGCAACACCTAAAATCAAGAGTATAACTCCCACATTGAACTTGTTCATTCAAACCTCTCACCGTGATCACTCAAACGAGACCATTGGAACGGACCGCCAAGGCAAACGACGCCTTCGGCAGTCCGACATTACTTGTGGGTCTACCAATCTAGCGTAAATTCGTACCATCCACGTCCCGAGTTCCCCTGATCATTCACTTGAACAACCGCGGTGTAATTATTGGATGAGGAAGGCTGCTCCAACAAACGAATGCTTCCTCGTCCGCGGACCTTTTGCAAGCTGACCTGCACCTCACCGAAAGGAAGCGCTGTTGAGAGTTGATAGGTGGCCTCCTGTATATTCGAGGCCGTCAAGTGCGCCATCGTCACTTGGGAGCCGTGCAATTTGATGTTATCACTGCCATCCACCAGACCCTGCCATTGAAAATGGCCCGGGCCTGAAACCTGCCCTGAATCGTCACCGCCGCTCGGGACTGAATTGTTGTCCGAATTCGACCGTATATTGTTCTCAGATGGCTTGTTTCCCCCCATCTGGCCCAGGTCCGACTGAATACTTGCCCACGCTTGTGCGAATTGCGAATTGTTCTGTGCGTTTTGCAAACTCGCATCCACCCGTTGGGCGCTGCTCACCATGATGCGCGCGGCAACATCGGCACTCGCATCGTTACGACCACTGGCCATGGCCTGTTGATACCATGCCGCGGCATTAGAGAAACTACTGGTTTGGAGCAGGAGGTCTAAATCCCCTTCGGTCAAATCCCGGTTGGAGCTTAGCCCCGCGCTGATATCGTTGACGCTGATTCCCAGGCTGGATTGGTAAATGCTGAGAAGGGATTGCGCCTTGCGGTAAATCGAAGCGGCAAGCCGGCGGTCGAACAATTTCGATCTCCGGCGTCCGTCATCCCGAATGTCACCCATCAAGCCGAGACTCTCGGCAGTCTGTTGATCCAATTGCCCGGTCACCGGCAGTCCGTTTCGTCTTTGGTAACGTGAAATGGCCTGGCGAGTCTGGTTGTCCAGCCGACCGTTTATCGGCCCGTCATAAGCATTCTGGTTGTGTAGTGCTTCTTGAGCTCCCTGGATCATGTTCGGAGATGAAAGCTCGAGGCCGGTATCTCCCTGGTCGTTGAAATTAATTGTAATGTCGTTCACGAGTTCCATCGAAATGATGGACCGTGAGGGCAATTGCGCTTCCCTTCCGCCCGACAACAGGTCCCCAAGCGCGCCA
Source organism: Terriglobia bacterium (assembly GCA_035308965.1). GTDB lineage: Bacteria > Acidobacteriota > Terriglobia > UBA7540 > UBA7540 > DASYXZ01. The sequence continues at coordinate 362,956 of DATGFN010000022.1, forward strand.
CCAATAGTTTGGCGTGAGTCCCTGGGCACACTTCCGATCACCGTCCCGTCACTTCCGCCGATCAGCACGTTAGCATTATCCCTTTGCCCGAGCTGGCCATTCTGATTATTCGCCTGACCGTTATCATCCACCCTTCGCGTTGTCAGCTCACCGGAAATGTCAAATGATGTCCCATCGGCAAGCACCAAGCGAAAGAACTCTACGCCGAGCACTCCAGACCGCGAACCTCGAACGGCCCGTCTGACTTCTGTTACGCGACCATCCACCGAACTGGATAGGGGTATGATCCCGACGCCGTTAATAGAAATTGAGCGTCGGACCGTCGCCGAAAAAGTGTCGCCTTGCTGGGCAGTCCCTGAGTCGAGTGCTGAAGTCGTTTGCAGCTCGACGACAGTTCCCGCCGGAACCGTCATGCGATCAAAAGCCACAAGGTTGGCGCTGAAAAAAACGGCAATGCAAACTGCCCCGGCGCTGTTACGAATCCTAGATAGCCACTGAGTTGTCATGGTTTATTCTCCACAATCGGATTGATGAAACGAAAACTAGCATTCCGGGGCTTGAAGAAATCACCAAGCCCCGGAAAAGTGAGAATCGAGATTATTCACTGTCTCTTACAAGTTAATGTCCGATGTTGAGCTCGAAGTGGATTGCGTCGTGAACGCGATACCCACTGTCGATAAGAACCACGTGGCCCCCGATGACGACGTACCGATAGCCGCGAGGGGGACGCCCCATACCACGCGTCAACTCATAGGGCGCCGGGCGGCTCATCCGCCGCATGTCATCGTCGAGCACATAGCCCGGCTGAATTCTGCGCTCGTAGTCGTCATTCCATCGGTCATCCCGTCTGAAGACCTCATTGTTTTGATTCTGATTGTAGTAAGTGCGAGCCTGTTGGCGCTGATTCTCGTTGAACTGGCGGTAGCGCTTCTTGGTCTGACCGCGATTCTCATCCCTTTGGCTTTGGCCGCGATTCTGGTCATCGCGGTCTTGTGCCATTGCCGCCAGGCCGGTAAAGGTCAGCAGCGCCGCTGCGCTTGCGGTGATAAACCATTTGTTCTTCATTGAAGTTCTCCCATCGATCCATCGATTTACTTCTTAAAATCCTGTTTGGCTGTTGGCGTATGCCCCGGAGGATTTCGCCTGCACAACATTTATATCCGAACGCCAAGCGCCTGTAAGTCCACTCCGGCTCACCTGTAAGGTCAATAGTGCTCACTTGAGTTTGTGAGGGGGTATGTTGGATGGAACTGAATTGCAAGGTTTGGCTATTCCAAAGTCCACCCGGCTAAAGCTCCTGGTGGGGAAGGCAAGGAAACAAATTACTCCGGGCATGAGTGCGAGCGAAGCAACTTCTCTCTAACTGGAGATTAGAAGCCTGCATCGTTTGCTCCGCTCACCATCACATGCTTCCGAATCTTTTTCAGTCAACTATTAGATCGCGATGCTGATCCTAAGTCGAACCGTCGGATAGCGCGGATTACAGAGGTAATATACGTTACCGTAGTAGTCCACATACACGTCGTCGCTATACTGCCAGTCCGACGGCCACGGGTCATTGAAATCGAACCAATAGCCGCTGTACTGGAACTGAGAATACCCGCCGTAGTAAACCGGCCTGTTCATATGAAACTGGTGTCCGCGACCGAAATTGGAACGGAATCGGACGTCAGGGATGCGGCCAGCAGTTAGCTGTCCTTGTGCCCTGTGTTGACCTTGCTGAGCCTGTTGGGTGCGTTGTGGCTGTTGACGCTGAGCCTGCTGCGTCCGTTGTGGTTGTTGTGTGCGCTGGACCTGCTGCGAGCGCTGCGGCTGTTGGGTCTGCCGGGCCTGTTGGGTGCGTTGTGGCTGTTGCGTGCGCTGGGTCTGCTGCGTGCGCGGTGCCTGTTGTGTTTGCTGCGCCTGCTGGGTGCGTTGTGGCTGCTGAGTCTGCTGGGCGCGCTGGGGCTGTTGCGTGCGCTGAGCCTGCTGGCTGTGTTGTGGCTGTTGGGCGTGCTGGGCCTGCTGAGGTTTCTGTTCCTCCCCACCCTTTTCCTTCTGATCTTTTTGCGCGTAAACAGAAGAGGTGGTTCCGAGAAGCAGAGCCAGCCCTGCTGTGCTGATAAGTCTAACGAACTTCATAATGTTGCCTCCAATGCAATGAATCCAAACTCGCCTCTCACCTGAAACAAGAGGCACTTCAACTTATACCCTTTGCGCGAAAGGGTGTCAGTTCAGTGCGGCTCACCTGTTAGGTCAATAGTGCTCAATCAAATCGAGCCCCAGGCCAACGCCGCTTTTTAAAGTTTGGAGGGGAAATGGGGGTGGGTTGTTTCCCCCGGGCAACTTGATGAGCCATGGCCGACCAGCTATCAAAAATCTTGCAGTCGGACCCGCCGGGTCCCGGCCGCCTGCCTCAATTAAACTCCTACGCTGCCAGGTGCGCTTTGCGCATGAGGCCCACCGCTCCGGGCGTAATCCGGTATGGCTCCTCCGGTGGAGGTGATATCTTGCGCGCCCGACCGTTCCATGATCTCTTGGGCGCGCTGAGTCCAAATTGAATCGTCGCAAAGTACCGAGGCAAGAATTCCCCCGTCTCTCACCCGGTCCTGATAGCGTTGGGCAACGTTTTCGGGAATCTCCATGCCCATCAGCGCGCCCGTTATCCCGCCTGAAGTACCAACCAAATCCACACTGGCCAGGGAGGCCATGATGGGGCCGGCGGCAATCACCGGCCCCAGGCCGGGAATTGCCAAAGCTCTCACTCCCGCCAGCCAACCCAGGGTGCCGCCCACCACCGCGCCCGTTATTCCGCCATCCAAAACATCCTCGGGAGGCTTCTCGGTCAATTCCCGTGCGAAATTCATCGACCCAGCATTTCTCGGGAATACGACAGAGATGTTCGTGTTCCGAAATCCGGCTTCCTTCAAAGCCTGGACGGCATGCTCGACGCTTGAGTAATAAGGATAGATTCCCAAGATGGTTGTGCTTTTTTCCGCCATGTTGAAATCTCCCGTAAGTCTGGATTCATTCTTGCCTCATATCTTGTCATGCTGGTTTTATGATTTTTCCTGTTTCCGCGAGTCAACTACGTCAGGAGCCCACACCGGCAACTCCCTTAAGGCTTTTAGGGCAGCCCGTATTTTGGCTTTGAGCGCGTCAATTAGTTGTTCCACGTGCTGGTCCGACTGATCCCAGTTCGCCCCTTCGAAATTGCCGGTCGCGGCGGCTGCCTTCTCCAATCGAGGCAGGCCGGCCATTATGGTTCTTACTCTCGTCATCAGCTCGACGTTGAAGGCTGGAATGTTGCGATAAGCCGAGAGAAGCCCGCCGTTCTCAAATCCGCGGCAAAGGAATTGGTCGAATGCACATTTGCGCGCTGTAACTCTCAGAAATTCCGGCACGGTACCAACCGCGGGCTTGAAATCCGAGGCCTTCAACCAAATCCGGTAGAAGATTTGGGGAACAATTTCCTCGGTTGCGCTCTGCTCTGACAGGATAGGGCGGACTACCGAGTACACCATTTCGGCGTGCCGATGGTACAAAATTGCCAGAGCCGTTTCGTCCCTGGAATTGATTCGCTGGATTAAACTCTCGTCTGTGACTACAACCTCGTCCACTTGAGCGTGATGCCAGGACGCGAGCGCTCCGCTTTCGTAGGTCTTGCTCGAACCCCGTTTGGACGATGCCATCGGTCCCATTCATTCCCGCCTTTCCCGTTCGAGGCCCAACCCGCTGCTCGTCTCCCCCTTCGCAAGGGAGATGATCGATCGCGGCCCTCGATTCCGGTTCGATAACATTTATATTCGAGGTGGGCGCGCGCGTCAGTTCATTCCTGCTCACCTGTATGGTCAAAATTGACCCATTGGGTCACGGCGATGCCTCCCGCAAGGGCCCCCGGGTTTGTGCGCCAGGGTGCAACCGTGTCGTCCACTCGGCAGCTTTTCACGCGCCAGGAATTTGAGGCGGGCAGCGGAGCCGGAAGATATCTGTCAAGCTCCTATAAAATTTCCAGCTCCGCCTCGATGTGGGTGGATTGAGTCGTTAAGTCACATCCTTTTTAGCTGAATCTCATGGGCGCGTCTGTTCAGAAGGGAACAGCTCAATGGTCAAAATTGAACAGTCCAATTGACACCGGGGAATGAAGGAATTTTGACAGGGGAGAAATTATCGCGGATCGGGAGTGGAGACCAACTTGGGAGGAGGCTCGGACACTAATTTTGAGTCTTGTCCTTCAGGAATTCCGACCGCCCGCACAATGAACCTTTTGGGTGCCGGACCCACATAATAGAAGGGAAAGCAGGTCACCAGGGTCAGGATGGCTTCATCAGATTTGTTGAGCACGGACATGTCTTCCGGTTCCACCAGTTCCGTGGTGTCGACGCGATAGCGGTATACGCCTTTCAACGTCGTGAGGGTGATCACATCATCCCTATGGATGTTCCGGAGCGGCCGGAAAAAGGTATCTCGATGGCCCGCAATCCCAACGTTGCCTTGCTCACCGGGCAGCGATGTTCCCGGAATGTGCCCAACCGCGCGGCGCAAAGTCTTTCTGTCAATGCCCTCAATGATCATTACCGAAAGTCCGATGCTGCTGATCTCCAATTGTCCCAGGGGGAAGCCTGCGGACGCAGCGCTGGCCGCGCTCCCGGCTTTGATTGAGTTGGTTTCCGCAGATAGTGGAGGGTTCGGAGAAGGGTAAAGATCTTTCCCCTGGGCCTGAGACGCCTTGAAGTTTTTCACTGCCCGTTCGAATCGCCAGGTTTCATAGGCCTGAAAAGCCTTCGCATCCAGCAACACGTAGCCGCAATAGCCGAGCGCCCAAAGACCAACGATCAAAAAGGGGTATCGGCACCAGCGAAACGCGGAACGCGCCCGTTCTGAGCGGAACAGAACCCATTTCTTGAGCCTCATGGTCTGCTGCTCGCAGTGGCCTGGGCGTTCTTGGGCGCATCGTAACCGGAACGGGTTCGAACCACCAAGCCTGCACGGCCCGGCGACTCGGCTTTCACTTGTACCACGCGATGGGTGCCGTCTTGCCTGCCATTGGTGGGGATATAGGCGAGGGTGTACTGGTTCCGAATATCGTGAGCAATGCGCTCACAGATGGGAACTATTTCCGTTATTGACTCCGGCAAAAAACACTCGCCCCCCGTGGCCCTGGCAAGCTTCTTCAATACGCCGGGATTCCGATCCGGGTCATCCCGATCGTATAGCCCTATGGCGTAAATAATTGTATTGGATTGTCCCGCGGCGACCTCGATCTCGGTCAACCGATGTTTGCTGGCATTGTCGGCTCCATCGCTAACCAGGATCAGGACTTTTTTGTCGCGATTGCCCTTTTTCAGATGCTCGAGTGCAGCAGCCAAAGCGTCGTAGAGGGCTGTCTCGCCGTCTGGATTGTATCGCGAAAGGGCAGCCTCCAATTCAGACCGCTGATCAGTAAACTGCGTGTTTGCCGGAAGGCCGAACCGAACGTGTTCGTTGAAACTGACTTCAAACATTTGATCCTGCGGGTTGCTGGAGTGCGCAAACGCCAGGGCAGCCTCAATAACTTCCCGAGACTTCGGGCCCATGCTTCCGCTGTTGTCAATCACCAGTCCGGCGGTGACCGGAATATCCTCATGGCTGAAATATTTGATTTCCTGAGGAACTCCGTCTTCGTAAACTTGAAAATCGGTTTGGCTGAGGCCTGAAACAGGAACGCCCCGGTGGTTCTCCACCGTTGCATGCAACACAACCATGCTCACGTCAATCTTGATGGTGTAGGGATCAGGTTTGAGCTTTGACGGCGCGGAGAGTTGCTGCGGCCGGGCGTTCGTGGGCAGGAAAATCAGGATTAGGAAAAGGACCAGGAAACGGCGCTTGGAATCACAGCCGTCAACGCCTATTCTCGCAGTTAAGAATTCCACCGGACACACCTGAAATCGCCGCAAGAAATATCACCCGTCGCTATTCTTTGCGTACCCTGGCCTCGAACTCTGCGCCCGGGAGCCATGAGGCGACCTGGGCCAGTCGGCGCATCGTACGTCCCATGATACCGCGCCCCGTGTTCAGCAGCGGCAAGATCACGCAAGCCAATACGGCCAGCGCCGCAACGATCATGGCCAAGACCACGCAACCGGCGTATTCGTAGACTATAAACATCTTCACTCCCCGCAGAAATGGATGATCGTTTTCAGATTGAAAACATGTTGATTCAACTAAATGTGGGTGGGGGTGACACTCACGTATCATCCCCCTTCACATTGTGGAATCGAGCGTAAGCCGCATCGGCGTGAACGGGTTCATGCCCGGTACAGCCGTACGGGATCGTGGTTAGCGGTCCACGGAAATGGACGCACTCTCCTGGCTTAAGCAGCTCGCTTCGGGATCAGCGAAAGACCCAAGGCTGCGCCCAGCGAAATGACTCCAATCAAGCCCAGGAGGGGCAATTGGCTCGCTGTGGCCGGCAAAGCTTTGGAATCCGGCTCGACTGCGGCTACCGGTGCAGCTTCTTGTACCGGTGGAGCTTGAACCACTTCGGCTATGGGGACTTCTTCTCCCGTCGGTTTAACCGCTTCAACCTCCACGGTTTTCAATGCTTCCACGGTCGGTTCTGCTTCCAAGGGCATTGCAAGTACAGGTGTCTCGACTTCCTTGGCTAACACGATTGCCCTCGACTTGGGGTAGACAAATTCCTCGCCCCATTGATGTCCGGGATAAAACCATGCCCTGATCGCTTCCGGTTTTCCCTCGCCTCTTTCTTTAAACGTCATCACCGTTTTGTCGGTAGGCTTCAAACGATAATTGGGAATGGCAAGGATGGTGGTAAAAACATGGTTCTCCTCTTCGTTGAAGATCTGGACAATGTGACGGTCGGATGATGAATCCAGGATCTTGAATACATACGTGCCAGCGGGCAAAGTCTGCGCTCCTACGCCCGGAACTTCGACTGGTCCGCTGAAGGTCATTTTTGTTTTCCTGTTCCACTCGTCAGCCTTGGCTCCGGATGGAACCGCCAGGGCGATGAGTGATAAGGCAAAAATCATGCCCAGCATTTTCACTCGATTCATTCTGTTCATTGGTGTTACCTCAGTCCTGCTTTGGGGCGATCGATTCTGCCCCGTCAAAACAAAAATCCGCGTTACGATGTGTTCAATCGGTTCAACAGGAGTAAGAAACCTCGGCCCCATGTGCTTCATTTACCCCGTTAAGCCGGGGGATAACTTTCAGGGGCCCTGGCCCTCCACTTGCGGCCAGGCGTGGTCTTTAGGATAGGAGGGTTCATCAATCGTCCTGCTTTTTTCCCCTGGCACACGGTCCCAACCTGATTCCGGCTGGGAACCCGAGGCACATCCTTTATACGCGGGCGTGAATTCTATGTCTGTTCACTGCGGCTCGCCGGTTAGGTCAATAGTGCTCAGCCTGGTCCACGGTGCGGGGGAATGAAGTGGAGGGCGAAATTCCGGAGGGTTCCAAGGTGGCGTTAATGCCGTTCCAATTTGATTCGCCTATGTATAAAACCTGCGGACGAAGCGCAGAATTAGCCGGGAAATGGAGTAACGGCGCTAGTCTTTCAGGACGACGCCCAGGAGGCCGCTGTTCACGGTTAATCCGCCGCTGTCCGCGTAATCTATGAAACCAAGCTCCCTGAACTTATTCATGAAGTGGCTGATCCGCGACCGGGTGGTGCCCACCATCTGGGCGAGGTCTTCCTGATTGATCCGGGGGTGTACCGCCTCCGATTTACTTTCCTTGCCAAAATGGGCGAGCAACAAGAGAATCCGAGCCAGACGCTTCTCGCTGGAGTTGAATAGTTGGTCCACCAGATCTCCTTCGAACCGGATATTGCGCGAAAGCAGATGAGTGACAAACAGCTCCGAAACGCCGTGGCGTTCGTGGAGCATGCGAGCCATCAGGGCCTTGTCAATCCTGGCCAAAGAACAATCGGTAAGAGCAAAGGCCGATGAAATGCGCAGAAGCTGGCCGGCCAGGCATCCCTCGCCGAAAAAATCTCCATCGCTCAAAAGGGTAACAATCGCTTCTTTGCCCTGAGCGGACGTCACTGAGATTTTTACTTTGCCTTTTTGAATATAGAACAAGGAATCCGCTGGATCTCCCTGTGAGAAAATGACGCGGTTCGCGCCGTACTCAGTATATTTGGTCCCGCCGTTGAACGCAGCGATGAGCTCTTCCCAATCGATGGGGTGCTTTTTCCTGGCAGCGCTGACCACTTCAGGTTGTTTTTTCTTCTTCGACACGTCGACCTGATTCGCCTTACTGAAGGTGAGTCCCTAGCATCGATATGATCAATTTTAGGGCAGGGTCTGTGGTCGGGGCTGAAAAAGCTCTGCGACACAATTTCGATGCGCGCCGAGAGGCGGGACAGGACCCTCAAGGCAATCCCTTGGACCTTCAGATCCTCACCCAGACCCGTTACCAGGCAACAGCTTATGTTTCGGGATTGGATCTTGTCTGTCGGATATCGAACACTAAATGCAATCTTTTCAGAGGACTGCTTCAGCGGGTCTTACCCCTCCCAGGTTGACCGTAAAATCTGAACGGCACCCGGGGTCATCAACAAACTTAGCCGGTCACTAAGGTTTGTGAAGAGTGAAGATGGATGGCAGGCTGGGAAACTCCATGTGGGGGCGGGTCGGGCTGTTACCTCTGTTGGCTTTCGGCCCGAGGATTTCACTGCGTATTGGATTTCAGCTTAAATTCGTCAGCCCATGTGGCTGGTTCGAATCTTGAAAGTCTTTCCTTGACGCAAGGGTCCTTCGCCAAATCTGTCCAGTTGGATAGCCTGGTAGCACTCGCACGCGCAGCTTTGGAGTTTTGCGCGGTTCAGAATCTGGACTGCACCGCGAGTGAGCACAATTATCCGCTTCTTCTGCAAAACGCCGGCAGTCACGCTGACCGTGGGCCGGTCTGTGCCCAGCATCGTCGCAAGGAAATCCTGAGTAATGGCAAACTCTGCGGAATCCACCCTGTCCTGTGTGATCAGCAGCCAGCGCGCCAGCCTCTGTCCAATATTGTGAAGCCGATTACACGCGGCAGTTTGTGCGATCTGAAGTCCCTGAAGCACTGCATATCGTATTAGCATCAATTGAAACTGTGGAGTGGAAGTTGAGAGCCCTTGCAAGTCGCCCGCTCTCATTCTGAACCCATTCCCTCCAATTTGTACGATCTCGCGCACTTGACTCTTTTTCATGCCAATCGCCGCCGGTATTCCTGCAATCCCTTCCTTTCCCACCTCCCCTACTTCAACTGTCCTTCCATCTTCGGTCTCAATGACCAGCGATACCATGCCCGAATTGGGGAAATGTACAAACTCCAGGCGGCAGTTCGGTTCGTAAAGGCTGCGATGGTGCGCCAGGTTGAGAAACTCCAGGTAAGGGCGGATGGCGCGGTATTCGCTGTCGGGAATCGACAGAAGGAGCTTGTTGCTGACCGGCTTTCCGGCAGCATTGGTCCGTTCACCTTGTCTAGCAATTTGAAAATCTCTTCTTGCCATGAGTTGTTATCCTGCCCATGAGGTCGCAGGTCCTTTTCTCGTCGGGTTCGGCCAACGACAGGCGTCAGTTGGTGAAAGAGCATGCTCCGCAGGCCGTGCATGACCCATTGGACGATTTAGTTGTGAGATTCTCCCTGGAGGAGCCGAGTCCGCCGACAACGGCGATGACCGCCAGCACTGCGAGGATGAGAACCTCCAGCTTGTCCTGCCCGAACCGGACGAGCAAGACGGCTTGAGTGCCGGAAACGACGATCTTCAATGCAGGTTAGGAGTCCTGGACCACCTCTCGCGAGGACATATGTGGTCCAGGGCCGCCATTCTGAGGCTATTGCTGAAGCTTCGCTCCACTCGCCACGGGGTGCATGCGCGTTCCAATTGCATCGCCCGAGACGACTAACTCCACTCGACGATTCTGCTGCCGTCCCGCCGCCGTATCATTGGTTGCAACGGGCTGGCTTTGGCCGAGACCACGGGCTTCCACCGAAGAGGAATTGAGCCCCTGTCCAACCAGGTAGTCGCGCACCGCGTTGGCGCGGTTTTCGGATAATTTCATGTTGGACTCTTCCGTTCCGACGCTGTCCGTATTGCCCTCCACCTGAAGGTTCAAGCTGGGATAAGCCAGGATGATGCCTGAGACTTTGGCCAGCTTCTCCCGAGCCCCGGGTTTAAGAGTGTACTTGCCCGTGTCGAACAGGACATCGGAGATGTTAATGATCAAGCCCCGCGCGCTGTCGCGGGTTTCCAGGATCAAATTCAACTGGGCCGAAAGTTTGTTGCGCAGATCCTGTTTCTCCTGCTCGGATTGGTCAGAGGCGTCCTGGCGTGCCTGCTCGTTCTCCGCCTTTGCAGCCAAGCGGGCTTTCTCTGCGTCGGCCTGAGATGCGGCGATCGCAGCTGCCGATGCAGCCTGACTCTCCGCCAATTCGGATTTCGCCCTGGCGGCGTCCTCGGCTGCTTCGGACTGGGCCTTGTCCTTCTGCCTTCTGGCCTCGTTGGCTTGATCGCGCGACAGCGCTTGTGCGTCTGCGGAAGCCTGGCGTTCGTTGGCGATATGCTCCTCGCCCATCTTCTTGACCGCGATCTCGCGCGCATCTTCGGCAGTTTGGACGGCCTCGCGGGCAACGGCGATCAACTGCTTTCTTGGAACGTCCCTTTGCGTGGCGTATCCATCCGCCGTGTTCATCAATTGGTCGGCGTGCTGATAGCTTTCGCTGGCATACTGCCGGGCGCCCTCGGACTCCGCGATGCGCAACGCGTTGCGAGCCTCGAAGAATTCGAGCGGCAACCTGGCGTTCAAGACCACCGGGTCAAACTTGTAGCCGGTGGGAATGTAGCCGCCGCGCTCCATCAGTTCATACTTGACTTTAACGGCCTCCGCGGTTCCTTTGGTATCCTCGCGAACAACATTTTCGAGCACCACGAGATTGCTGGGCTGCCGAACGGCATAATAGGGTTCGGCGGTCACAACCATCGCGAAAGCCTGGAAATCCGTGGTCACGTCCAGCTTACTGCGGCCGTGATCGCCCACCAAAACCTCTCCTAAGTTCACCGCCCGGCCCTCTGGCGAAATGGCCCAGAGGATGTAGGTGAGGTATTCATTGCCGTAAGAGATGGGCTTCGTCAGGTTGTCAAATTCCGCCTGAATCTCAATGGCGCCGCGTCTGCTTTCCACCTTGGCTTCGCCGTTGGCTGTCGGCATCAGGTCCGTGCCTGCAAAACCGACCTTGGTAGATCCGCCGCGGTGCCTGTAGTTCACTGCCTGCACGTCGCGGCTGATGACGTTGACGCGGAAACTGTGCTTCCGCGCCTCGAGCTCGTTGGGTGTGGTTTGAAGGCTGGATTGGGCCGATGCGGTCAGGCTCAACCCAATTGCGAGTGTTAACAAGATTCCTATCTTCATTGTATCTCCTTGTGGCAGGTGTCTGCCGAATTGCAATGGACATTTCGCCTTGCGAAGAAGTAGGCCGCTGAATCAAGGCCCACCTCTGGATTCACGCTCGGTTTAGTTCACATCTGACATGTGGAATTCGCGACTACTCTGAGTTGGACCGACAAAATTTCCAGGACCATTCTCGCCAAGCCGGCAGGGCCCCGGAAGTTGTTGGCAGCTTGCCCTCGTTTTCAGCATTTTGATCCCAAAGACTTAAGGTGAGCGCTTTGTTCCCACCGGGCAGGATGAAAGCGAAGAGGCCGCGAAACCCCTTATCCTTTTGATAGAGAGGAATGACCTCCTGCTCAAAGGTTCTGCTCAGATCCGTCTCACAACCGGGATCTACTTTGATGTAAGCCGCTCGTCCAAACATCCCGCTCCCAAGCCCGGCATCCGCCTCCCATCTTGATTCCTCCGGGAAACGCGACGCACACTGCTTATACCGCCGGCATCAGCCGCGTGTCAGTCCACAACTGCTCTGCCGTGTGGTCAGAATTGCTCACTACGGCCAGACCGAGGACCGCAGATGGGATGAAGTCCCCCCACCCTCTGGAGGTTGGCTTTTCCCCGTGTCACACTGCTGATCTTCGGCCGGTCAGCACGTTCCAAATCAACACAACCACCGCAATCACGAGCAAGGTGTGGATGAGCCCTCCGCCAACATGAAGCGAAAAACCAAGCAGCCACAGGATGACCAGTACAACGAAAATGGTCCAAAGCATATCGATCCTCCTCCCTAACCTCCGCTTTAGTTCAGATCCTGGCTGGAAGTCAGGGGCACACCTCTTATACCTCCCTTGAGAATTGGCGTCTGCCCACTGAGGCTCACGTGTGTGGTCAGAACTGCTCACCCCAGGCCATACGGCAGAATGCAGCGTGCGCCCCGGGGACGAGTGGCGCAGGTGTTATTTTGCAAATCGTTCCAGGTTTGGTTTTTGTCTAAAGTGACTCGATTCAAATGATCAACCGCGAAGCCTGCTGCCTTCCAGCGTCTTCAAGATCGACGAGACTGGCTGCTTTCGAAGCTGACAGTAAGAACCAGATTGAACTGCTAAAGGCGGATCTACTTGCCTACCGTGGGGGCAACGAGGAATTGCTTGAACGCCAACCGCAGCGTGTGGTTCAGGAATGCAGGCTGCTCATTTCACGGGCAGAATCTTCGTAACGTGCTGGAGTCTAATGTAGGCTGCGGCGGCGCGGACGCGTACTGCATCTTTCTTGTCATCCAGCAAGGGAACCAACTTCTCGCGGAATTGTGGGAAGGGATGCATCGCAACCAGGTGGGCGGCCGCAGCGCGCACGGACCATTCCTTGTCCGACAAGGCTGATTCCACCTCATCAGCCAGGGTTGGATCTTTCGAGCTTCCGATGAGCAGCAGAGTGGCAGCCCGTGCCGAAGAATCGGGGTCCGAAAGGATCCCTTGCGCCGACGATATTCCGTACCCAAGACCCGGCACGGGGGCAAAGCCCGCTGCCTGGAGGCCGATGTAAATGAAAAGCTTGGTTGGGGTGTGCAACATGCGCAAGGCGCTGCGCTTTTCTTTGCTGAGATAGCTTGAGGACGCTTTCTCATCTCCGCTCACAACGTCGAGGAGAAACCGCACTCCATCGGGATCGTGGAGTTGGTAAAGCACCTTGGCTGCGGCCAAGTCGACTTCGGGAACAGGATCCCGGAGGGCTTTCTTCAAAAGAGTAAGGGTCCGGTTGTCCTTGAAGTCCCCCAGTGTTACCACCACGGCAATCCGGACCGACACATCGTGATCATCGAGCATCGGGGCAAGATACTGGAGAGCGTTATCTTTCACTCCCACCAGACTCAGGGCCTCCGCCGCGCCCTTTCGACCATCAGGATTTTTGTCTTGGATCGCGGCGTCCAGGATTTTCTGGCACTTTTGGAGGGACTCGGCAGGTTTAGTCTGCCCAAACGCCAGCGCCGTGCCCAGCATCATCAGCATCCAAACTCTCATGTTAAGTTGACTCCGAGGAGCAGTCCTGAACCAGCCGGAAGCGTCCCCGTGGAGGGAGAGGACGCATTCGGCCTTCTGAAGTTTCCGTTTCCAATGTTTAATAAATTAGTTAGTCCCTGTCGGGGTGGCTGTGGCGCCAATTCCAGTATCGGTCCTGCTCCCTGCGGTGCGCTCTGGCGTATTCGTAATGTCTCCTGTGGTTAGAAGTCAGATACACTCCCCAGGCATGGTTTTCATGGTCATCCCAGTTATGGTAGTCCTTGTGGTGCCGGTCGTAGACTCGGATCTGAACGCTGTGCTCTTCGGGCGTGGGTACTGCCATCATGGTGATCGGCGCCGTAAGGGCAGCCGCCAGGAGCAATGATGCGACGTAACGATGTGCTTGGTGCATTTTGCAGTCCTCTGTGGTCCGGATTTCCACTGTCGGAATCACCGCAGCCTTTTCGAGGCGTTCAGCGCTGCCTGATTCAAGTGGCATCACTTTTATATCCCGGGACGAGTGCTTCGTCTGTTCAGTCCGGCTCACCTGTTTGGTCAATACTGCTCAGCCAGGACGACTCTGCGAGCAAAGCTGTGACAGTTGCAACTCTTGCCTTCATCGCGCTGCCGGCGGCTCCTGTCCGGTGGGAATGCCGACCATGTAGCGATAGAACGCAACGGCACGGTTGATTGCGGAGGACTCATTTCCCGTGACTAACCGGCTGGCATTCTTTCCGGTGCGAACGATGCTGTAGAATCGCCAAACGTCTTCCGACTCTCGATCCAGGAAGTAGATCGACTGCACCTCGCCGGGTGGAAAGAGGGGCACGAAAAGATAGCGAATCGTGCTGACATTCCGGACATCGATAATGAGGCGGTCCGTCGAAGCCTCATCAATCTGCATTCGGTAGACCTCCTGGCCGGTACGGTTATCAACCTGTTCGTAGTAAAGTACCGCGCCTTCCTTCATTTCATCGGGCGTAAAGTCTGCGCGGCGCTGGCCCGACTGTGAGCCGGTCAAAGCGTAGGCGTCCACAATGAGTGTTTGCCATTGCTTGTGAGTGGTCGACCAGTAGCGCATGCCCGCGAGTCCTGAAACTGCACCGATGTGGCGAAGCAGGCCCTCAGTTTCCGAGGCATTTCGAAATCGAGCGCTTGTCGTCACCAATGTTGAAAAGCCGACCGTAGCCCACCCGGTGCATGCGGGCGGCCTCCAGTCGAAGCCGAAATCAGGCTTGCTCCATGACTTCACGATGGCCGAATCATTCAGACCGGGATAGGGCGGAACGGGTTCCATACCGCAGGGTGGCTGCGGTCCTGTTTGCGCGCGGACCATAGTCCGGCAGAAGACCATGGCCAGCATTACAAACGTGGCGAGGCGCCAGACCCAAGTGCGGCCCAGCGTCTTATGACGCCGATTGGCGCTTATCTGCCCGTCAAAGGTCTTTACCGGGACCTGGATCTGGTGCATGGTCTTGTCAGGACAAACGAGATTCTGCCCGCACTATGCGGGCACGGGACAAAGGGGCAGGAATTGGAATGGCGCTAGTCATTCAGGACCACGCTCAGCAGGCCGCTATTCACGAACAATCCGCCGTTGTCCGCGTAATCGACAAACCCCAGCGTCCTAAACTTATTCATGAATTTGCTGATTCGCGACCGCGTGGTGCCCACCATTTGAGCCAGATCTTCCTGATTGATCCTTGGGTGTACCGGCTCGGATTTACTTTCCTTGCCAAAATGAGCGAGCAATAAGAGGGTTCGAGCCAGACGCTTTTCGCTGGAATTGAAAAGCTGGTCCACCAGATCCCCCTCGAACCGGATGTTGCGGGATAGCAGGTGGGTGACGAACAGTTCCGAAACTCCGTGCCGTTCGTGGAGCATTCGCGCCATCAATGACTTGTCAATCTTCGTCAAAGAACAATCTGTTACCGTCGAGGCTGATGAGATGCGTAAAAGCTGGCCGGCCAGGCATCCCTCCCCGAAGAATTCGCCGGCGTTCAGGATGGATACAATCGCCTCTTTTCCCTGGGCGGAAGTCACCGAAATTTTCACTTTCCCCTTGCGGAGAAAGAATAGTGCGTCGGCAGGATTCCCCTGCGAGAAGATGGTGCGGTTCGCGCCGTACTCAGCATGTTTGGCCCCGCCGGCAAATGTGGCGATGAGTCCTTCCCAATCGACCGACGGTTTTTTCTTTTTTAAGATTGCAACCTTTCCATTTCCATTTCTCTTTGTCATAACCCTCCTCGCATCCCGGGCCCATCGTACAGTCAGTAATGCCCAATTTCCCGTGTTGCCAGCAGGGCTCAGCAAGGAATTGGGAGATCACCTTTCATTCGATTATCTGCCGGAGGGATGGGTATGTATGTGCGTTATTGCTCACCGGGATGATTTATTTTGCTCATCCCCCGGTGAATGGGCCTGGAAATGGGGGCAGGCGTCAGGCGTTGAGGGCCACCTTGAGCAGGCCGCTGTAGATCGTTAAGCCGCTGCCGTTATAGTCGATAAATCCGAGCTTCCTGAATCTGTTCATGAAATAACTCACTCTCGATCGCGTGGTGCCAATCATCTCCGCCAGGGTCTCCTGATCGATATGCGGGATGACGCGCTTGAGCTTGCCCCCGTTGCCAAAGTGATCCAGCGATAAAAGCACGCGGGCCAGGCGCATCTCGCTTAAATTGAAGAAGAGGGCCACGAAATCTTCCTGGATCCGGTCCACGCGGGAAAGCAGATGGGAAATCAAGTGTTCGGCAAAGGCGCGGTTTTGGCGAATGATGCGAGCCAGCGTCTGTTTTTTCACCCGGACGATGGTGGAGGGTTGAACCGTGGTGGCCGTGGACTTGCGCCGCGCCCGGCTGGCCAGACAGCTCTCTCCAAACGCGTCCCCCCGCCCCAGGATGGCGATCACAGCGTTCTTGCCGCCCTTGGATTTGACCGTCAGCTTCACGTTGCCGCTTTGGATGATGAACATGGCATCGGCGGCATCACCCTGCAAAAAGACATCCTGTTTATTTCGATAATCCCGGATCGTCCTTTGAGTGCCTATCGTCTCAAGAAAATTCAGAGAACTGAGATACCGGGTTTGTTTGCCTTTCATGACTGACTCCTAACGGTCTCATCCAGCAATCGGAGCACGCTTCTGATGGGAATCTGTCGCGTGCCGAGGGTCAGCCTCGTACTCGGGGTCTGAACTCTCAATTAAATAAGGTACGCATGCTTCGCAGTGGGGACAGGTGGCGGTGCGCTGAATCGTTTGATCCTCCGGGGTGCTCGGAATGCGGAATTTACGCAGGCACTCCGTGCAGCCCAGAACGAAATAGCCCTCATCGTCCTGCTCAGTCCGGCCCGGGGCGCTTTGAATGCTTGTTTCAGACGGGTGCACGGGTGTTTTTAAAACCAGATTAAGGACCGCCTTCAACAGATCGGGGATTTGGCGGGCGCCTTTTTCGAACCAAACATCGGGCCTGGCTCTCTCCGGAAACTCGTTCGGAATAGATCCCGAAAAGACAATCACAGGTATTTGAGGGAGTCTCCGGCGTACCACGCTGATGAACTCGATGCCCGACATGCGGGGCATATCCAGGTCAGATATGATGGCATGGGGAAGCGAAGCTCGAAGTTTTATCAGGGCGTCGATACCGTCCTGGGCCTCTTGTGCCTTTAACCCCGCTTCTTCCAACTCAAGCGCCAGAATATCCCGAATGCCAGGCTCGTCATCCACGAGCAGGACGGAATAGCCGGAATAGCCGGGCAGGTTGTTCTCAACTGACATGCCCATGGAAGTAGTCCTCCATGTCGTACATTAAGGCAGGATCTTTCGAGTGTCTGTGCGAAATTGCTCACCCGTATGAGCACTATTGCTCAATTCAACGGAATAAGGGGAGATCCAGGGCGGGCTTTCCTTCGAGAACTTTCGTCCCCCCAAGTGCCTGCGGCGTTGGGGACTGATTGCGGGCCGGGTCATGGCCCTGCGCAACCCAAGGTGGCAATGGTAACAAAGGTTTCAACTCCAACCCTAATCCTTCAGGACCACGCTCAGCAGGCCGCTGTTCACCGACATCCCGCCGTTTTCGGAATAATCGACAAAACCCAGCTTCCTAAACTTGTTCATGAAATGGCTGACCCTCGACCGCGTCGTGCCTACCATTTGGGCCAGGTCTTCCTGATTGATTCTGGGGTGGACGGACTCGGATTTACTTTCCTTGCCAAAATGAGCCAGCAACAGGAGAATCCGCGCCAGACGCTTTTCGCTCGAGTTAAAAAGCTGGTCCACCAGATCCCCTTCAAACCGGATGTTGCGCGAAAGCAGGTGAGTGACGAACAGCTCCGAGACGCCGTGGCGTTCATGGAGCATTTTCGCCATCTGCACGTTGTCAATCCTCGCCAAAGAGCAATCCGTGACGGTCGAGGCCGAGGAGATGCGCAAGAGCTGGCCCGCGAGGCAACCCTCGCCGAAAAAATCGCCCTCGGCCAGCAGGGCCACAATTGCTTCTTTCCCCTGGGCGGACGTTACCGAAACTTTCACTTTACCTTTACGGACATAGAACAATGAGTCCGCGGGACCCCCCTGGGCAAAGACACGCCGGTTGGCGCCGTACTCAACATATCTTGTCCCACCGGTAAATGACCCGATGAGCTTCTCCCAGTCAATGGCCTGTCTTTTCTTTTCATCCACAGCAGCTTCAGGTGCTTTCATATATTTCTTCATCAGAACCTCTCATTTCTATTTCTATCGTTTCTGGTTTCCATCCCCGGGCTTCATGGGCTCTTCGGCCGGCTGGCGGTTTGAGCCTCGCCGCCGGGTTGCGTCTCTCTCACCATAATCGTCACCTTTCCGTGCTCCATTAGCGTCTGCCCCGATTTGCCGATGGGCGTTGAATACGGCTGGAGCGGGCCCGGGAATGGCGCTTGATTCTCTTGGGTGGTTCGACTGCCGGATCCTCCTGGTCAGTCTCTTCGTCAGGAATCAATTCGGCAGGAATGTCTTTGATGATTTCGAGCGGAACCTGCTCGAAGTGTGTCTTTGGTTTTTTCGATTTAGGCATTTGCGTTTCTCCTTTATTCCACATAAAGGCTAGCAAGGTAATTCCAATACGGGTTATATCTTTTCAAAATCTTTAATTGCCGCTTCTGTGCCATGCTTCCGCCAATTTAACGGAATCATCACCCCCCCCCCCCCCCCCCCCCCCCCCC